>NZ_JAHBDI010000011.1:0-703974 GCF_019956275.1 Pseudomonas sp. GL-RE-26 | reverse complement strand
ACTCTTCAGTTCAAACATCTTTGGGTTTTGAGAAAACCCTAAACTTGGCTCAGCAATCGTTGGTTACATCTTTGATTTCTCGCGGAGTAACTTGTGATGCTGATAATCTGTTGACTAGCAGTCTGACTCCACAAGCACCCACACGAATTGCTTGATTCAGTTGTTAAAGAGCGGTTGGTTAAGAACTTTCGTCTCAACCGAGGCGCGCATTCTACAGCAGCCTCATTTGCTGTCAAGTGATTATTTTCAGAAGCTTTCAAAGTTTCCTTTACAACTTCAACCACTTGCGCTTCAGATCTCTCATCAGCGGGAGGCGAATTCTACAGCGTTACACGCTGCTGTCAACACCTCTTTTTCAACTCCCTTTCGGCTTCGATGAACTGAAGCAGCTTGCTGTCGAAAACTGCGTAACTCTTTGTTTACCAAGGAGTTTTCCGTTTCGACTGCGCCGGAAGTGGGGCGAATTATAGGCTTCCAGAATCTGCCGTCAACCCCTTATTTCAGCTTTATTCGGATTTGAGCGTAATACGCGCAAATGCCTTCTTCCCGGCCTGGCAAACATGGGTCGCGCCCAGTGCATACATAAAGGTGCGATCAACAACCTCACCATCTATACGCACACCACCAGAACCCAGGAGATCTCGCGCCACCGCCGAGTTCTTGACCAGGCCAGCCTTATTAAGGACAGCAGCAATCGGCATATCCTCGGCAGCAGTCAATTCGATTTCCGGCAGATCATCCGGCAGCTCGCCATCCTTCATACGGTTACCGGCAGCACGGTGAGCATTGGCAGCAGCTTCCTCACCATGGAAGCGCGCGACGATCTCTTCAGCCAGCTTGATCTTGATGTCACGCGGATTGGCACCCGCCTCTACATCTGCGCGGAACCCATTGATCTCTTCCATGGAGCGGAAGCTGAGCAACTCGAAGTAACGCCACATCAGCACATCCGGAATGGAAACCAGCTTGCCATACATCACACCCGGCGCTTCCTGGATACCGACGTAGTTGCCCAAGGACTTGGACATCTTCTTCACGCCATCCAGACCCTCAAGCAGCGGCATGGTCAAAATGCACTGGGCTTCCTGACCATAACCACGCTGCAGCTCACGCCCCATCAGCAAGTTGAACTTCTGATCAGTGCCGCCGAGCTCGACGTCCGCGCGCAGAGCTACCGAGTCATAACCCTGAACCAGCGGATAAAGAAACTCATGAATGGCGATTGGCTGATTGGTCGTGTAGCGCTTGTCGAAGTCATCGCGCTCGAGCATGCGAGCCACGGTGTACTGCGAAGTCAGGCGAATGAAGTCGGCCGGCCCCATCTGATCCATCCAGGTGGAGTTGAAAGCCACTTCGGTTTTTGCCGGATCGAGAATCTTGAACACCTGAGTCTTGTAGGTCTCGGCATTCTCAAGGACTTGCTCGCGAGTGAGCGGCGGGCGCGTGGCACTCTTGCCGCTCGGATCACCGATCATCCCGGTGAAGTCACCTATAAGGAAGATCACCTGATGCCCCAGCTCCTGGAACTGACGCAGCTTATTAATAAGCACGGTGTGACCCAAGTGCAGGTCCGGAGCCGTTGGATCGAAGCCCGCCTTAATACGTAGCGGTTGGCCACGCTTGAGCTTTTCAATCAGCTCGGACTCGACCAACAGTTCTTCCGCACCACGTTTGATCAGCGCTAGCTGCTCTTCAACCGACTTCATAACAGACCCGCAAGGCTCAGATTCAAAGGGAACCAACCATACAAGATCGCGCGTCAAATACAAGGTTTGCCCGGCGCACGGACGCCAATCCGCAGACAGAGCGCCTGCGGACTTGCTTCAGAGATGATTTGGTTATATTTTATACAGTTATTTCATCTTCATCATGTCATTCATCTTTTCCAATTCATCTTTTTCAAAGTCAAAACCACTTATGACCACAGAATCGTCTAAAGCGCCGCCGCTTTACCCGAAGACCCACTTGCTTGCCGCAAGTGGCATCGCCGCCCTTCTCAGCCTGGCGCTCCTGGTATTCCCTTCCAGCGATGTCGAAGCCAAAAAGACAACCCTGAGTCTTGAACTGGAAAGCCCCGCTGAACAACTGACACAAGATCAAGACGCTGCTGAGGCCGTTCAAGCCACAAATGAACCAGCAACCTCCCCCTTCGCGCAGATCGACAACAGCGCCGAAGACACCCAGGAAACAGCTCAAGCCGAGCCTGCGCCGGTCGTCGAAGAAAAGAAGCCGGCAAGCCACAGGGAAGTGATCGTCACCAAGGGTGACACCCTCTCTACACTGTTCGAGAAGGTCGGCCTCCCAGCAACCTCAGTGCATGACGTGCTGGCCAGCGACAAGCAGGCCAAGCAGTTCAGCCAACTCAAGCATGGGCAAAAACTCGAATTCGAACTGAGTCCTGACGGCCAGTTGAGCAACCTGCACAGCAAACTCAACGACCTCGAAAGCATCAGCCTGACCAAGAACGACAAGGGCTACACCTTCAACCGCATTACCGCGAAACCGACCGTGCGCTCCGCCTATGTACATGGTGTGATCAACAGCTCGCTGTCGCAGTCCGCAGCCCGGGCCGGCCTGTCTCACAGCCTGACCATGGACATGGCCAGCGTGTTTGGCTACGACGTGGACTTCGCCCAGGATATTCGCCAAGGCGACGAGTTCGACGTGATCTACGAGCAAAAGGTGGTCAACGGCAAGGCCGTCGGCACTGGCCCGATCCTGTCGGCGCGCTTCACCAACCGCGGCAAGACCTACACCGCCGTGCGCTACACCAACAAACAAGGCAACAGCAGCTACTACACCGCTGACGGCAACAGCATGCGCAAGGCGTTCATCCGCACACCGGTGGACTTCGCTCGCATCAGCTCGAAATTTTCCATGGGCCGCAAACACCCGATCCTGAACAAGATCCGCGCCCACAAAGGCGTCGACTACGCAGCACCGCGCGGCACTCCAATCAAGGCAGCCGGTGATGGCAAGGTCTTGCTGGCCGGTCGCCGTGGTGGCTACGGCAATACAGTGGTCCTCCAGCACGGCAATACCTACACCACGCTCTACGGCCACATGCAAGGCTTCGCCAAAGGCGTGAAGACTGGCGGCACTGTGAAACAGGGTCAAGTGATTGGCTATATCGGCACCACCGGTCTCTCCACCGGTCCGCACCTGCACTACGAGTTCCAGGTCAATGGTGTACACGTCGACCCGCTGGGCCAGAAACTGCCAATGGCTGATCCGATTGCCAAGGCCGAACGCGCACGCTTCCTCGCCCAAAGCCAGCCACTGATGGCGCGCATGGAACAGGAAAAAGCCACTCTGCTGGCTTCGAGCAAGCGCTAAGCCATGGCGCTCTATATAGGTGTGATGTCCGGAACCAGCCTTGATGGCCTGGACATCGCACTGATCGAGCAAGCTCCGGCGATCAGGCTGATCGCCTCCCACTACATCTCGATGCCCGATACCCTGCGCGCTGAGCTGCTCGGCTTGTGCGCCAGCGGCCCGGACGAAATCGCCCGCTCCGCCATCGCCCAGCAAAACTGGGTGAAGCTGGCAGCCCAAGGGATTCATGCCCTTCTCGCTCAGCAGCAACTGAAGACTGACGACATTCGTGCGATTGGCAGTCATGGCCAGACCATCCGCCACGAACCGGCACGCGGTTTCACCGTGCAGATTGGCAACCCGGCCCTGCTGACCGAGCTGACCGGCATCACCGTGGTCAGCGACTTCCGCAGCCGCGACGTTGCTGCCGGCGGACAAGGCGCACCGCTGGTTCCCGCCTTTCATGAAGCCTTGTTTGAAGAGCGGGCTGGAAATCGCGCAGTACTGAACGTTGGCGGCTTCAGCAATCTCAGCCTTATCCAGCCCGGCAAGCCGGTCGCCGGTTTCGACTGTGGCCCGGGCAATGTGCTGCTGGACGCCTGGATTCACCAGCAACGCGGCGACCACTTTGACCGTGACGGCCAATGGGCTGCCAGCGGCAATGTAGAACCGGTGCTGTTGAATGCACTGCTCAGTGATCCGTTCTTTGTGACCAAAGGCCCGAAGAGTACCGGCCGGGAAGTGTTCAACCTGCCATGGCTGACACGACATCTGGCACAACTGCCAGCCTTCGCCGCCAAAGATGTTCAGGCGACGCTGCTTGAGCTGACCGCGCTGACCATCATCGAGTCACTGCAAAGCGCCCAGGCAGACACGCAGGAGTTGCTGGTCTGCGGCGGCGGTGCCCGCAACACGGCCTTGATGATTCGCTTGGCCAGCCTGCTGCCAAACGCCAGCGTCAGCAGCACTGCCACCTACGGCGTGGACCCCGACTGGGTTGAAGCCATGGCCTTCGCGTGGCTGGCTCATTGCTGCCTCGAAGGCATCGCAGCCAACCGTCCAAGCGTCACCGGTGCCCGCGGCTTGCGCGTACTCGGCGCCATCTACCCCGCATAAATCCTCCACACAGCAAAACGCCGCAAGACCCTGAGGCCGTACGGCGTTCTGTGAAACAGGTGCGCTGATCAGATCGAGAACGAAGAACCGCAGCCACAGGTGGTGGTTGCATTCGGGTTCTTGATGACGAAACGCGAACCTTCCAGACCTTCCTGGTAGTCCACCTCGGCACCTGCCAGGTACTGGAAGCTCATCGGATCGACAACCAGACTCACACCTTCGCGCTCGACGATGGTGTCGTCATCGGCCACTTCTTCATCGAAGGTGAAGCCGTACTGAAAACCTGAACAACCGCCGCCCGTAACGAATACGCGCAGCTTCAAGCGATCATTCCCCTCTTCATCGACCAGGCTCTTCACCTTGTGCGCGGCACCGTGGGTGAATTGCAAAGCCGTGGGGGTGAAGGATTCGACGCTCATGCTGACTATCTCCCGGCGTTACGCCGTCATATTGCGTGATGACGCGCATTATCCGCTTCTCCTAGAAAAGCGGTCAACTATTCTAGGAGCAGCGACAAGCTTCAAGCTGTGAGCTTCAAGCTTTCCGCTTACAACTTGAAGCTTGTAGCTCCTCTCAAGGCAGCATGCCGGCGTGGGACAGGCCCAGACGCTCATCCAGCCCGAACAGAATGTTCATGTTCTGCACGGCCTGACCCGAAGCGCCTTTGACCAGATTGTCGATCACCGACAACACGACCACCAGATCACCATCCTGAGGGCGATGCACAGCGATACGGCAGACGTTGGCACCCCGTACGCTACGAGTCTCCGGATGGCTGCCGGCCGGCATCACATCGACGAACGGCTCGTTGGCATAACGCTTTTCAAACAACGCCTGCAGATCCACCGAGCGATCAACAACGGTTGCGTAGAGCGTGGAGTGAATGCCACGAATCATCGGCGTCAGGTGCGGAACGAAGGTCAGGCCGACGTCCTTGCCTGCTGCACGACGAAGCCCCTGGCGAATCTCCGGCAGGTGACGGTGACCTTTGACCGCATAGGCCTTCATGCTTTCCGACGTTTCGGAGTACAGCGAGCCTACGGAAGCACCACGACCGGCACCGCTGACGCCGGACTTGCAGTCAGCAATCAGATGCGCAACATCGGCCAGGCCGGCTTCGAGCAATGGCAGGAAGCCCAATTGCGTTGCAGTCGGGTAGCAGCCCGGCACGGCAATCAGGCGCGCTTTCTTGATCTGCTCGCGATTGACTTCCGGCAAGCCGTAGACCGCCTCGTCCAGCAACTCCGGTGCACCGTGCGGTTGGCCGTACCACTTGGCCCATTCATCCGCGTCTTGCAGACGGAAGTCGGCCGACAGGTCGATGACCTTGGTCCCGGCCGCCAGCAGTTCGCCCGCCAAGGCATGGGCAACACCGTGCGGTGTGGCGAAGAACACCACATCGCAGGCACCCAGGGTCTTGATGTCCGGAACGCTGAACGCCAGGCCGTCGTAATGGCCTCGCAGGTTCGGGTACATGTCGGCGACGGCCAGGCCAGCCTCGGATCGGGAAGTGATGACAACCACCTCAGCTTGCGGATGTTGCGCCAACAGACGCAGCAGTTCGACACCTGTGTAACCCGTGCCGCCGACGATACCGACCTTGACCATAAACCTGCCCTCAACGAACCCACTGGAAAGCCGTCGATAATAGGGGCCGTGCGCCCCTGCGACAACCGTCAAGGTGACGTGCGGACGCTCACGAGTCCCGTCTCGGGCATACGTTCAAGTTTTGGCGAGTGGATTTTGTTGCCAGACAAGGCGCCGCGACGAGTCATAGCCCGCTATGGCGAGGAGCGGCAACGCAGTATGGCGACAAAAGACACCGTCAAAATTGAACAGTTATGTCCGAGATGGGACTCTTTCTCTACTATTCAGGCTACCGTGAACCTGGAATAACCAAAAATGCTCTATCTGTGGCTCAAAGCGTTTCATATCGTCAGCGTCGTGTGCTGGTTTGCCGGCCTGTTCTATTTGCCGCGCCTGTTCGTTTATCACGCACAAAGTGAAGACACGATCAGCAAGGAACGCTTCAGCGTCATGGAGCGCAAGCTGTACCGGGGCATCATGGGCCCGGCGATGATCGCCACGCTGATCTTCGGTGGCTGGCTCATCTACCTCAATCCAGGCATCTTCAGCCAAGGTGGCTGGATACACGCCAAACTGACCTTGGTCGTGTTGCTGATCGGCTACCACCACATGTGCGGCGCCCAGGTAAAACGTTTTGCCCGTGGCGAGAACACCCGCAGCCATGTCTTTTATCGCTGGTTCAATGAAGTGCCGGTTCTGATATTGCTGGCTATCGTAATTCTGGTCGTCGTTCGGCCGTTCTAAATCCAACAGGCACCACTCACCGGGGTACTTCCAATGTCGCTGCCCGCTCTGCTCGAACAACGTTTACGTCTGCCCGTGGTGGCGGCGCCGATGTTCCTGATATCCAATCCGCAATTGGTACTCGCCTGTTGTCGCCAGGGCGTGGTCGGCAGCTTCCCGGCGCTGAACCAGCGTGAAAGCAGCGGCTTCAAGGCCTGGCTGGAAGAAATCGAAGCCGGGCTGGCGACAATGGAAAATCCCGCGCCTTATGCCGTGAACCTGATCGTCCATAACAGCAATCCACGTTTACAGGCGGATCTGGAGATCTGCGTCGAACACAAAGTGCCGATCGTGATTACCAGCCTCGGCGCCGTGAAAGAACTGGTCGACGCGGTGCACAGCTACGGCGGCCTGGTGTTCCATGATGTAACGACACGCCGTCATGCCGAGAAAGCGGCCGAAGCCGGCGTGGATGGATTGATAGCCGTGGCTGCTGGCGCCGGTGGACACGCTGGGACCTGGAGCCCGTTCTCGCTGATTGCCGAGATCCGCCAGTTCTTCGACAAGACCCTGTTGCTGGCCGGCTGCTTGAACCACGGCCACGAAATTCTTGCCGCTCAATTGCTCGGCGCGGATTTGGCCTACTTTGGTACACGATTTATCGGCACGACCGAAAGTCACGCGCCCGACGCCTACAAAGAAATGCTGCTGACATCCAAAGCGGCAGACATCATCCATACTCCAGCCGTGTCAGGTGTCCCCGCGAGCTTCATGCGCAAGAGCCTGGAGGCCGCCGGTTTCGACATGGCCGCCTTGCAAGGCAAGGGCGAGATCAACTTCGGTTCCAAGCTCAAACCCGTCAGCGATGAGGCCAAAGCCTGGAAGACCGTTTGGTCTGCCGGCCAGGGCGTGGGAGAAATCGAAGACTTGCCGAGTGTCGAGCAGTTGATTACGCGTCTCGACGCGGAGTACCGCCAGGCCCTGGAGCATGCCGCCCGGCTGCCAAAACGCTGGCCGCGCTGACAGTAAATCTTGGCCAGTCTTGCCCGGCTGGCCCTACACTCACCCAGGCACAAGCTTCTTCTTTCAACCTCTCGCGACAAGGATGCCTCGCACATGGGCGAAAATCGTTTCAAGATCGTATTCGAAGGCGCCTTGCTGCCCGGTGTCGACATCACCACGGCAAAGCTCAATCTTGCCGATTTGTTTAAAAGCGATGTCACAGCCATCGAGCGCTTATTCGCCGGGCGTCCGGTAGCGCTCAAACGCAACCTGTCGCAAGCCGATGCCCAGACCTATCTCCAGGCACTGAGCAAAACCGGTATCGACGCCCGCATCGAAGCTGAAACGCCGATCGAACTGAACCTCGCCGACGTTCATGACCATGCTCCGGCCAGCAGCCAGGAGCCTTTGGCAGATCCACAGTCCCCTTACGCGCCGCCTCGCGCGCCCGTCGGCGAAGCCGTAGCCGAATTCGCAACGCTCAAGCCATTCAGTTTCGATGGCCGTATCGGCCGTTTGCGCTACCTCGCCTGGACGCTGGTGCTGTCAACTGTGCTCCTGGTCGTTTGCGGGGTGTTTGCCTTGGTCGCCCTGGCTATCATCGGCGCGGATTCGACCGCCGGCCTGATATTGGGCAGCTTGCTGGCCTTGATCCTGTTCGTCGGATTTGCCTTCGTCAGCATCCAGATCACCGTTCAACGCTTGCACGATGTCGGCTGGTCCGGCTGGCTGTGGTTGCTGAACCTGGTGCCGTTCGTTGGCAGTTTCTTTCCGTTCGTGATCATGGTCGTACCGGGCAACGACACTGCCAACCGCTACGGCCCACCGCCTCCGCCGAACAGTACCGCGGTCAAGGTATTGTCTTCGCTGTGGCTGATCGTTATCGCGCTGATTCTGTTCGGCACGCTGGCCGGTGGTCTCACGGCGATACGGGAAGAATACAAAAGCGCCGCCCAGAGCAGCTACGAAAGCAGTTCGGTCACCACCGATGAAATCGACGTCGAGGTCGAACCGGTGCCAAATTCCACCGACGATGCAGCCGAAGAGGCCCAGCCCCCTGTAGACTCTGCGAAAGAATGAACAGCGCTCCTGGCCCGTGACACCTGCGTCGCGGCGCGGAGCTGTTGCGATGGAGAACTGCATGACCCGTTACGCTCTGATCACTGGTGCCTCCAGCGGCATCGGCCTGGCAATGGCCGAAGCGCTGGCCCGGCGCGGCCGCAGCCTGATTCTGGTGGCCCGACAACGTGATCAGCTGGAAAGTATTGCGATTGAACTGACCCAAAGGTTCGGCGTGGAAGTGCTGTTCCGTGCCTGTGACCTGGGCGAACCGCTGCGCCTGTCCGGATTCCTGCTGGAGCTGGAAGAAGGCGACCGGCAGATCGATCTGCTGGTCAATTGCGCCGGTATCGGTACATGCGGCCCGTTTCTGGCCCAGGACTGGATGACCGAGCAAGACCTGATCGAAGTGAACATTCTCGCCCTCACCCGCCTGTGCCACGCCATCGGCAACAGCATGGCCCTGCAAGGCGGCGGGCAGATTCTGAATGTGGCCTCGGTAGCGGCGTTTCAACCCGGGCCGTGGATGAGTACTTATTACGCCAGCAAGGCGTATGTGCTGCACTTTTCCGAAGGATTGCGCGTCGAGCTGAAAAAATGTGCGATCAAGGTTTCGGTGCTCTGCCCCGGGCCGACCCGAACGGCGTTTTTCCGTACCGCGCAACTCGACAGCGAAAAACTGACCAACAGCAAACTGCTGATGAGCCCCGAGGAAGTGGCGCTCTACACCGTGCGCGCACTGGAAAAGAATAAAGCGATCATCATTCCCGGGCGGCGCAACCGCTGGTTCGCCGTCCTGCCGCGGCTCGGCTCGCGCTGGCTGACTCGCACGATCGCCGGCATGGTCAACAAGGCCTACTGCCCGCGCTGATCCAACCCAAGGTAAAAAGCTGGGCGCTGGCATACGCCATGAGTACACTCAGGCCAGCCCAAACAACGGAGAAAACAGCTGTGGATACTCTGTTCACCAAGATCATCAACCGGGAAATCCCGGCGAAGATCATTTACGAGGACGACCAGGTACTGGCCTTCCACGACATTGCCCCACAGGCACCGGTACATTTCCTGGTGGTCCCGAAGAAACCGGTTCGCACCTTGAACGACCTGACCGAGGACGACAAGACATTGGCCGGGCACATACTGTTCACCGCCCAGCGCCTGGCACTGGAGCTGGGCTGTGAAAAAGGTTTCCGCGTCGTCATGAACTGCAATGAAGAAGGCGGGCAAACCGTCTACCACATTCATATGCACGTGCTGGGTCAGCGCCAGATGCACTGGCCGCCGGGCTGATTGCGCCAAACCCTGTGGAAGCGGCGCACAGCCGCTTCCACAAAAGGCATCACAACACTGTCACAGCCTCTGCATCACAATGACCCAGCGCAAACCTTCCCCGGCCGATTGGGTTAAACTGGCCGCCGAAATCCCCCTCGGAGGTCAGCATGACTACCCAACGTCACTACTCGCCGATTGACCGCCTTCTGCTGCAAGCCGATGCCGCGATGCGCACCCTGATGCCCTTCAGCGGCCAGCCGTACCGTCCGTCGCCCGCCATCGTGCAGCCGGATGCGAAAATGAGCGACGAAGACACGCGCCACGTTGCCGGCCTGATGCGCATCAACCATACCGGCGAAGTCTGCGCCCAAGCGCTGTACCAAGGACAGGCGCTGACCGCCAAACTGCCGCAAGTGCGTGCCGCGATGGAACATGCCGCCGAAGAAGAAATCGATCACCTGGTCTGGTGCGAACAACGCATTCATCAACTGGGTAGCCACACCAGCATCCTCAATCCGCTGTTCTATGGCATGTCGTTCGGGATCGGCGCAGTGGCCGGCCTGATCAGCGACAAAGTCAGCCTCGGTTTCGTTGCGGCGACGGAAGACCAGGTGTGCAAACACCTGAACGAACATCTGGAGCAATTGCCGGCCGAGGATGAAAAATCCCGGGCGATTCTTGAGCAGATGCGCATCGATGAAGAACAGCATGCCGAAAGTGCGCTGGATGCTGGCGGGTTCCGCTTTCCGGCACCGGTGAAGTTCGGGATGAGCCTGATGGCCAAGGTGATGACCAAGAGTACTTATCGGATCTGATGGTTGCTTTGTCGGTCCGGGCTTCTTCGCGAGCAGGCTCGCTCCCACAGGGTTCGGTGATAACAATAAAAAAGGCGACTGCCGTGATGGAGTCGCCTTTTTTTGTGTTCGAGAATCTTACGCCATATTGCGCGCGTAGAAGATTTCGAGCATTTCGTGTTTCACCCGCTCGGTCACCTGGGCGCGTTGCTCAGAGGACAGGTTGCTGGTGGCGTCGCCGAACAGGTAGTTATCCAGTTCGAAGTTCTTCAGCAGCATCTTGGTGTGGAACAGGTTTTCCTGGTACACGTTCACGTCGGTCATCTGGTACGCGTCGTAAGTGTCGTCGGAGAGGTAGTTCTGGATCGAATTGATCTCGTGGTCGATGAAGTGCTTTTTGCCTTCAACGTCACGGGTGAAGCCGCGCACACGGTAATCCACGGTCACGATGTCCGAATCGAACTGGTGAATCAGGAAGTTGAGCGCTTTAAGCGGTGAAATGACCCCGCAAGTCGACACATCGATGTCCACACGGAAGGTTGCAATACCACTGACCGGATGGATTTCCGGATAGGTGTGCACCGTGATGTGGCTCTTGTCGAGGTGGGCCAGAATGATTTCGGGCAGCGGGCCCGGAGACTCTTCGATCTGACTGTCGGTCGGGGTTACCGGCTCTTCCGAGATCAGGATCGTGACGCTGGCGCCCTGCGGCTCATAGTCCTGACTGGCAATGTTCAGGATGTTGGCACCAATGATATCGACAACTTCCGTGAGGATCTGCGTCAGGCGTTTCGCGTTGTACTCTTTATTGATGTACTCGACGTAAGCCTGCTGGTCTTGCGGGGTTTCCGCGTAGCAGATGTCATAGATGTTGAAGCTCAAGGTCTTTGTCAGGTTATTGAACCCGTGGAGCTTGAGTTTGCTTTTCACCGTTAAAAACTCTCTATGTGTTTGCGGCCCGGCCGCGTGATCAAGCATGCCCGTCAAATGCGAACAACGCACCTGCGTAGGACGGTTAACACCTCTTCGCGATGGCGATTTTGGTTGTCTGTTCGGGAGCGCGGCCTGTCGGCTGACGGGCCACTACCCTGAAAAAAGTGGCGCATTATGCAGACGTCAGCTTGGGATCGCCAGAGTCTGCACAGCTTTTATGATAGTTGAATGTCGATTCAACCGAGCTCGATGATCTCGTAGTCGTGGGTAATTGCCACACCAGCCGCGCCGAGCATGATCGAGGCCGAGCAATACTTCTCGGCAGACAGCTCGATGGCGCGTTTGACCTGGGCCTCTTTCAGCCCGCGGCCCTTGACCACAAAGTGCATGTGGATCTTGGTGAACACCTTTGGATCTTCGGTCGCACGCTCGGCTTCGAGGAAGGCTTCACAGCTTTCGACCGACTGGCGGGACTTCTTGAGGATGCTGACCACATCGAAATTGCTGCAACCGCCGACACCCAGCAGCAGCATTTCCATCGGCCGGACACCCAGGTTACGTCCGCCGGCATCGGGCGGACCGTCCATGACCACGACATGACCGCTACCGGATTCGCCGAGGAACATGGCTTCGCCAGCCCATTGGATGCGTGCCTTCATCGCCAAGACTCCACTGTATAAAAAAGGGTCGCCAGCTTAGCACAGGCCCCGTGATTGACAGCGCCCGGCGTCCTAGGACATATCCCACTGCCTTGTAGGTAAATGCTCGAATATTGCTGGAAGTGTCTGTTAAGCTGACGCCAATTCTATGGCGCATAGCCAGCTTTACTCCAGCATTCACTTTTTATAAAAACCAAACATACCGTGCAGTTTTTTCGGGATACAACCATGGTTGCTATTGCCCCCAACTCCAAGATCAAGAACCTCGACAAGCTGTTGATGCATTGCCAGCGCCGCCGTTATCAGGCCAAGAGCAACATCATTTGTGCCGGCGACCGCTCGGAAACGCTGTTCTTCATCATCAAAGGCTCAGTCACCATCCTGATCGAAGATGACGACGGCCGGGAAATGATCATTTCCTACCTGAACGCCGGGGACTTTTTCGGCGAGTTGGGCCTGTTTGAGCAAGCCGGCCTGGAGCAGGAGCGCAGCGCTTGGGTGCGGGCCAAGGTTGAATGCGAAGTCGCGGAAATCAGCTACGCGAAATTCCGCGAGTTGTCCCAGCAGGATCCGGACATTCTTTACGTCCTCAGCGGACAAATCGCACAACGCCTGCGCAACACCACGCGCAAGGTCGGTGACCTGGCATTCTTTGATGTAACCGGCCGAGTCGCCCGCTGTCTGCTGGAGCTGTGCAAACAGCCAGACGCCATGACGCACCCCGATGGCATGCAAATCAAGGTGACCCGTCAGGAAATCGGGCGGATTGTCGGTTGTTCGCGGGAGATGGTCGGTCGCGTGCTCAAGGATCTGGAGGAGCGCAACCTGGTGGACGTCAAAGGCAAGACCATGGTGGTCTTCGGTACGCGATAAGCTCGAAAACCTAGCCGCTGAACATCTGCGCCAGCATCAACCGGTAGAGTTCGTCGAGGCGCGCCAGGGCATCGTGCGCCGCGAACTTCTCATGCAACGCGATATGGCTTTCGGCGCGTACTCGTTGCTCCAGACCGCAGGCCTCGTTGAAACGATTGACTGCGGCGACCATCGACTCTCGGTCGTTGTCCATCAGCATCGCACCGTGCACCAACCCCACCGGTCGCTGACCACCTTGGCTCTGGCGCCAGCGTTGCGCGGTGCCGACCATCTTGCGTCCATCAAGGTTGACGTTGAAGCGGCCATCGCAGAACGCGCCGTCGATTTCGCCAAGGGACGACGAACCACCCAATTCATCCAGCAACTGGCAGATGGGATCGCACAGGCGCCGGTAACCGGTTTCGATGCGGTTCAAATCACCTTCGCTGCGTGGTGGTGCGTAAACCAGGGCGATGTTGATCGTTGTGGCCGATTGTGGAACCGGCTCGCCGCCGGTATCGCGCAGCAGCACTGGCCAACCTGCCGCCGCCGACACTTCACATGCAGCCTCGAAACCCGGCAAGCGATTCAAACGGCGCGGCATGACCAGCGCCCGATCGCTCGGCTGCCAGAACAGCAGGCCGAACTCCGCGTCGCCGGCACAGACCGAGGCCAACAGATCCTGCTCGGCTTGCAGGCCGGCTTCGATGGTGAGGGAGGTTGGCAGCGACATGGAAGGCTCCGACAGACCAGAGGTCTTCAGGGGATTTGCGGGCCTCTTCGCGGGCAAGCCCGCTCCCACAGTGGAAGCGGATTGCCTGTGAAGATGTATTCAGTCGAGGGTCGAGCCGCTGACGGGAATACCGCGCTCAGGGAAGAACAGACGCTGCAACTCGGTACCCGGGCTTTCGGCGCGCATGAATGCTTCGCCGACCAGGAACGCGTAGACGTCGCTGATTTCCATCAGTTCGACATCGGCGCGGTTGAGAATGCCGCTCTCGGTGATGACCAGACGATCGCGTGGAATGCGCGGTAACAGGTCGAGGGTGGTTTCCAGGCTGACATCGAAAGTGTGCAGATTGCGGTTGTTCACACCAACCAGCGGAGTATCGAGGGTTTTCAAGGCCCGCTCCAGCTCATCGCCATCATGGACTTCCACCAACACGTCGAGGTTGACGCTTTTGGCCACGGCTGCCAGTTCGGCCATTTTCACGTCATCCAGTGCGGAAACGATCAACAGCACGCAATCGGCGCCCAGGGCCCGGGCTTCGACGATCTGGTACGGATCGATCATGAAGTCCTTGCGGATCACCGGCAACTTGCATGCCGCACGGGCCTGCTCCAGGTAGGCGTCAGCGCCCTGGAAATAATCGATATCGGTGAGTACCGACAGGCAGGTCGCGCCGCCCTTCTCGTAGCTTCTGGCGATATCGGCGGGAACGAAGTTCTCACGGATCACGCCTTTGCTCGGCGAGGCTTTCTTGATTTCAGCAATGACTGCCGGTTGCTTCAACTTGGCCTGAGCCAGCAAGGCCTTGGCAAAACCACGGGGTGCATCGGCCGCCTTGGCCAGGTTTTCCAGCTCGGCGAGGCTGACGCGAGCGCTACGCTCGGCGACTTCCTCGACCTTGCGCGCCAGAATCTTTTCCAGAACCGTCGGTACACTCATCCCTCATTCTCCACTTTGAATACCGCGGTAAATGCACCCAGTTCCTCAAGCTTTTCTCGAGCGAGGCCGGTGTGCAACGCATCGTGCGCCAAGGCAACGCCTTCTTTCAGGCTGCTGGCATGGTCGGCCGCGTACAGTGCGGCACCGGCATTGAGCACGATCATCTCGGCCGCTTTTTGACCGTTTTCGGTCTTGCGCTTGCCCAGGGCATCGCGAATCAGCTCCAGGGAAGCCGCCGGGCTTTCCACGGCCAGGCCATGCAGGCTCTGGCTCTTCATGCCCAGGTCTTCCGGCTCGACCCAATACTCGGTGATCTGGTCGTTTTTCAGCTCTGCCACGAAGGTCGGTGCTGCCAGGCTGAACTCATCCAGGCCATCCTTCGAATGCACCACCAGCACATGCTTGCTGCCCAGACGCTGCAACACTTCCGCCAGCGGCCGGCACAAGGCCTGGGTAAATACGCCTACCACCTGATGTTTCACACCGGCCGGATTCGTAAGCGGGCCGAGCATGTTGAACAAGGTACGCAAGCCCAGATCCCGGCGCGGGCCGGCGGCGTATTTCATCGCAGAGTGATGGGTCTGGGCAAACATGAAACCGATACCAACGTTGTCAATGCAGCGTGCCACCTGAACCGGCGTCAGGTTCAGGTAGATACCGGCCGCCTCCAGCAGATCGGCACTGCCGCTCTTGCCCGAGACTGCACGGTTGCCGTGCTTGGCCACGGTGCAGCCAGCAGCGGCAACCACGAACGCAGAAGCGGTCGACACGTTGAAGATATTGGCGCCGTCGCCGCCGGTGCCCACCACATCGACCACACCGTCGAGGGTCTTGAGTTCGACCTTGTCCGCCAGTTCGCGCATCACCGACACCGCACCGACGATTTCGTCGATGCTTTCGCTCTTCATGCGCATGGCCATCATGAACGCGCCAATCTGCGCGTCCGAGCATTGCCCGGTCATGATCTCGCGCATGACATCGCGCATTTCATCGGTGCTGAGGTCGAGGTGATCGACGATACGGCTCAGGGCTGTCTTGATATTCATGAAAAGTCCTTAGCGCGTGCCGCCGGTTTGTTTGAGGAAGTTGGCGAACAGTTCGTGGCCCTGTTCGGTGAGGATCGACTCAGGGTGGAACTGCACGCCTTCGATGTTCAGAGTCTTGTGGCGCAGGCCCATGATCTCGTCGACCGAGCCGTCTTCGAGTTGGGTCCAGGCGGTCAGCTCCAGGCAATCTGGCAGGGTTTCGCGCTTGACGATCAATGAATGATAGCGCGTGACCGTCAGCGGACGATTCAGGCCTTCGAAGACACCCTTGTCCTCGTGAAATACCGGGCTAGTCTTACCGTGCATCACTTGGCGGGCGCGCACAACATCACCGCCAAAGGCTTGGCCGATGGACTGGTGGCCGAGGCAGACACCTAGAATCGGCAGTTTGCCAGCGAAATGCTTGATCGCTTCAATCGAGATGCCGGCCTCGGTCGGGGTGCAAGGACCGGGGGATACAACAATGCGCTCAGGGTTGAGGGCTTCGATTTCAGCGATGGTCAGCTCATCGTTGCGCACGACCTTGACTTGGGAGCCAAGCTCGCCCAGGTATTGCACAACGTTGTAGGTAAAGGAGTCGTAGTTATCGATCATCAGCAACATGGCGTATAGAACCTCTTGAATTCACTGACTTTGAAGATGGCCTTCGAATGATTTACCCGCAGAGTGCTGCGCTTTGTCAGGTGCCGGAGTAGCGCCAGCAAAGCGGCATTTCAAACAGGTAAATAAGGCAAAGCGGTACAGGTCCGGCGAAGCCGGCAAAAGAATTCAGGCGCGCCAACGCCAGCGGGCGTGTGCCTTGATGACTTGATCCAGGAGTTTACTGATGATCAACACGGGGAAGGTCTCGTTCGTACGTCCCGGCACAGTAACTTAGCTGGGCAGAGCGCGCAATATCGCCGGGGGCACTGCCCGCGAAACTATCAAAGGCTTCGCGACAGATGGCAAAAGGCCGGAAGTTTTTGGTACTGTCGTTTCGTTCACTAAAACAATAAATAAACGGACTTGCTCATGATCAAACAGTCGTTGTTTGTACCGCTCGCAGGATGCTTGCTCGCGATGGCATGCGCCCAGGCGAACGCCGCACCTAATCCTTATACAAGTTTCATTGTCTTCGGGGACAGCCTTAACGACGCTGGGACCTTTGCCGACACGGGCGGGCCTGCCGGGGCGACACAGCGCTTCACCAACCGGACGGGGCCGGTGTACCTGGATGGCAGCGGCGAAGTCCGCTCTCTCAACTCCACACAGATCCTGGGTGGGAAACTGGGGTTTTCACCGGACCAAACGGCATCCTCTGCTTCAGCCGTTCGCGCCAACGAAGGCCTGCCTGATGGTAACAACTGGGCTGTAGGCGGCTACCGTACCGACCAGATTCTTGATTCGATTACCAGCACCTCCGCCACTGGCGAGCGCACCCGGGCCGGCTATCTTCCATCCAATAACTTCCGTGCCGACCCGAATGCACTGTATTACCTGTCGGGTGGCGGTAATGACTTCCTGCAAGGTCGCGTGACCAGCCTGCCCCAGGCCAGTGCCGCCGCCGACCGCCTGGCCGACAGCGTGCAGACGCTGCAAACCGCCGGCGCCAAATACGTCATGGTCTGGTTGCTGCCCGATATCGGCTTTACCCCGGCGTTCAACGGCACCCCGCTGCAAGCGTTCACGTCCCAACTCAGCGCCCAGTTCAACACTGAACTGGTAAGCCGACTGCAAAACATCAATGCCGAAGTCATCCCGCTCAACATTCCGGTACTGCTCAAAGAGACGTTCGCCAACCCGGCACAGTTTGGCCTGGCCACCGACCAGAACCTCATCACCACCTGCTTCAGCGGCAACGGTTGCACCGAGAACGCCCGCTACGGCATCAACAGCGCGACGCCGGACCCGACCAAGCTGATCTACAACGACTCGGTGCACCCCACCGAAGCCGGGCAGCGCCTGATTGCCGATTACGCCTACTCCCTGCTGGCGGCGCCATGGGAGCTGACCTTGCTGCCGGAAATGGCCCAGGGCACCGTGCGCGCGCATCAGGATGAATTGCGCAACCAGTGGCTGGCCGATTGGGAAAACTGGCAAGGCGTCGGCCAATGGCGAGCCATTGTTTCCGGCGGCGGACAGCATCAGGACTTTGACGGTCAGGACAGCGTGGCAAGCGCCGACGGCAACGGCGCCAACCTGAACATCGGTGGCAGCTATCGTCTCGATGACGCCTGGCGTGTTGGTCTGGTGGCCGGTTTCTACAACCAGAAACTCGAGGCCGGCAACAACGACTCCGACTACAAGCTCAACACTTACCTGGGCACGGCTTTCGCCCAGTACCAGCAAAATCGTGTGTGGGCTGATGCGGCGTTGACGGCCGGGCATCTGGATTACGACAGCCTCAAGCGTAAATTCCAGCTGGGCGCCAACGAACGCGGCGAAAAAGGTGATACAAGCGGCTACGTCGAAGCCTTCAGCGCACGCGTGGGTTACGACATTGCGCAACAAGCCAGCAGCCCCTGGCACCTGTCGCCGTTTGTCAGCGCCGACTTCTCCAAGGTGCAAGTCGATGGTTACTCGGAGGACGGCAACAATTCCACGGCGCTGACCTTCGCCGATCAGGAGCGTATTTCCCGGCGCCTGGGCGCTGGCCTGCAGGGCAAATACCAGATCACCCCACAAACCCAGGTTTTCGGCGAAGCGGCAATCGAGCGCGAGTACAACGACGATACCCAGGACGTGGACATCAACCTCAATACCCTGCCAAACAACCAGTTCACGCTGGAAGGCTACACCCCGCAAAGTCACTTGCAACGAGTGAACCTGGGTGTGAGCCACAACCTCACCAAGGACCTGGCACTGCGCGCCAGCTACAACATCCGCAAGGACGATGACTTCACCCAACAGGGCATCAACGTAGGTGTTGCGCTGGACTTCTGATGTGCAGCCAATAAAAAACGCGGCGCCCTCACAGGCGCCGCGTTTTTTTATGGTGGTGAGGTCTTTGTGGTGAACTCAGTTTTCCGGGGTCTGTTCAGCCAGGGCAACGGCGCGGAACATCGCGCGGCGCTTGTTCAGGGTTTCTTCCCATTCCAGCGCCGGCACCGAGTCGGCAACGATGCCACCACCGGCCTGCACATGCAGCTCGCCGTTCTTGATCACCGCCGTGCGGATCGCAATGGCGGTGTCCATGTTGCCGTTCCAGGCGAAGTAACCGACTGCACCGCCGTAGACGCCACGCTTGACCGGCTCCAGTTCGTCGATGATTTCCATCGCGCGGATCTTCGGCGCGCCGGACAAGGTGCCCGCCGGCAGAATCGCCCGCAGTGCATCCATCGCCGTCAGCCCTGCTTTCAGTTGCCCGGTGACGTTGGACACAATGTGCATCACGTTGGAGTAACGCTCGATCACCATCTTCTCGGTGAGCTTCACCGAGCCGATTTCCGAAACGCGACCGGTGTCGTTGCGGCCGAGGTCGATCAGCATCAAGTGTTCGGCGATTTCCTTGTCGTCCGACAGCAGGTCTTTTTCCAGCGCCAGGTCAGCCTCTTCGTTGGCGCCCCGCGGACGGGTACCGGCAATCGGGCGCACGGTGATCAGGTTGTCCTCCACCCGCACCAGTACTTCCGGCGAACTGCCGACGACGTGGAAGTCGCCGAAGTTGAAGAAGTACATGTAAGGCGTCGGGTTGAAGCAGCGCAGCGCGCGATACAGATCGATGGGGGCTGCCTTGAAGTCGATCGACATGCGCTGGGACGGCACGACCTGCATGCAGTCACCGGCCAGGATGTATTCCTTGATGGTGTCGACGGCTTTTTCGTAATCGTCCTGGGTGAAGCTGGAGCGGAATACCGGGTCAGCCGATTGCTGCTTGCTGAAGTCCAGGCCACGGCGTGGAGTGATCGGCTGACGGAGTTTTTCCAGCAGCTCTTCCAGGCGCGCGCGACCTTGTTCAAAGGCGTCTTCCTGCGCCGGGTCGGCCAGAACGATGGCGTGCATCTTGCCGGCCAGGTTATCGAACACCACCACGGCGTCCGACACCATCAGCAGAATGTCCGGTACGCCCAGCGGGTCCGGGTTCGGGCATTTGCCCAAGCGCTTCTCGACATAACGCACGCAGTCATAGCCGAAGTAACCCACCAGGCCGCCGTTGAAGCGCGGCAGGCCGGCAATGGTCGGCACGTTGTAGCGCGCCTTGAAGGCTTCGACAAAGGCCAGCGGGTCTTCCACGTCGTGGCTTTCGGTTTCGACGCCATCGACGGTCACGCTGACGTGATGATCGTGAACCCGCATCACGGTGCGGCACGGCAGGCCGATGATCGAGTAACGGCCCCACTTCTCGCCACCCTGTACGGACTCCAGCAAGTAGGAATTGGGCTCGTCGGCCAGCTTCAGGTAGATCGACAACGGCGTGTCGAAATCGGCCAGGGTTTCGCAGGCAAGCGGGATGCGGTTGTAGCCGGCAGCGGCCAAACGCAGGAATTCTTCGCGGATCATGAGGTGCCTCGTGGCTTGAGGGTCGAACAGTCAGGTATGCAAACGCGCCGGAAACCGGCCAGGATCAAGTCAGGCGCGCCAACGCCAGCGGGCCAGGGCCTTGATGACTTTCATCCAGAGTTTGCGAGTGACCACCACAATGGCGTTTCCAGAAGGGGGTTTGACAGCGTCGGCCAACGTTATCTCAGCGGCCGGATCCAGGCAACCGGGAATTAGTTTGCGCAGATCGTCGATCACCAGTGCCGGAGATTCTTCCGCGATCGGCCGACCGTGGTTATAGCCGTAGCTCAGGGCCACGCACTTGACCCCCGCCGCTTTCGCCGCCAGCACATCGCTGCGCGAATCGCCGACAAACAACGACTGCGAAGCCGGAATGTTGGCCATTTTCATCACGAAAAACAGCGCGGCCGGATCGGGCTTTTTCTGTGGCAGGGTGTCGCCGCCGATGATCCAGCGGAAATAACGGCCGATTTTCATCTGATCCAGCAGCGGCGCGACGAAACGCTCCGGCTTGTTGGTGATCAGCGCCATCTCGACGCCCTGCTTTTGCAGCCATTTGAGGGTGTCGCGTACGCCGGGGTAAACCACGGTCAACTCATGGCTCTCGCCATAAGCCTGCATGAAATGCTCCAGCGCCCGTTCGGCCTCGTGGTCATCGACCGCCGAATGATCGATAGCGCCAGCCAGCGCACGGCGCACCAGCACCGGCGCGCCGTTGCCGACCCATTCGCGTACCGCGTCCAGGCCCGCGGGCTTACGACCGAGTTTGAGCAGCATCTTGTCCACAGCCACTGCCAGGTCCGGGACCGAGTCGATCAAGGTACCGTCCAGATCGAACATCACCAGCCGCGGCAGTTGCCCCGGGAACAACTGCTCAAATCCACTCATGGGCGAGCCAGCGCCAGTTCGGAACGCATCTTGTCGATGACTTCCTGATAGTTCGGCGCATTGAAGATGGCCGAGCCGGCGACGAAGGTGTCAGCGCCAGCCGCAGCGATTTCGCGAATGTTGTTCACGTTCACGCCACCGTCGATTTCCAGGCGAATGTCACGGCCCGACGCATCGATCAGCGCCCGCACTTCACGCAGCTTGTCGAGGGTGCCGGGGATGAACTTCTGCCCGCCGAAGCCCGGGTTGACGCTCATCAACAGGATCATGTCGACCTTGTCCATGACGTGCTTGAGCACATCCAGCGGGGTCGCCGGATTGAACACCAGGCCCGACTTGCAGCCGCCGTCGCGGATCAGTTGCAGGGAGCGGTCGACGTGTTGGGAGGCTTCCGGGTGGAAGGTGATGTAGGTCGCGCCGGCTTCGATGAAGTCGCCGACGATACGGTCCACCGGGCTGACCATCAGGTGCGCGTCGATCGGCGCGGTCACGCCGTACTTGCGCAGCGCCGAGCAGACCATCGGGCCGATGGTCAGGTTGGGCACGTAGTGATTGTCCATGACATCGAAGTGCACGAAGTCGGCGCCGGCGGCCAGGACGTTGTCCACTTCTTCACCCAGGCGGGCGAAGTCGGCGGAGAGAATCGACGGAGCAATTACGAAGGGCTGCATGACGCACCTTTTCTGAGCAGAATCACGATGGCGCGCATTGTATACCTCATGCTTTGACGCGCGCACCGTGAGCGCGATGATTGGACCTTGCCATCATCCATCGACGGCAAGGCCCCTAGTACGCCGCGCGATAGATCTTTTCGATATCGACGGCACTCAACTTACGAGGATTGTTGCGCATCAAGCGCTCGATCCCCGCCGCTTCCACGGCCATGGACGGGATGGCGTCCTCGGGTACACCGAAACTGCGCAGCCCCTGGGGAATTTCCACCGCGGCACACAGTTCGGTCATGGCTTGCACGGCTTTATCGGCCGCTTCGTTGATGCTCAAGTGAGCGGTCTTCACGCCCATGGCCTCGGCGATATCCTGCATGCGTTCGATGCAGGCCATCTTGTTCCAGGTCATGACATGGGGCAGTAGCAAGGCATTACTGACCCCATGGGCAATGTTGAAGCGCCCGCCCAGCGGATACGCCAGCGCATGCACCGCGCCAACCCCGGCATTGCCGAACGCCATGCCGGCCATCAGGCTGGCAGTGGCCATATCCTCCCGGGCTTGCAGGTTCGACGGGTTGGCGTAGGCCTTGGGCAACGCCTTGGCGATCAACTTGATGGCGCCGATGGCCAGGGCATCGGTAATCGGCGAGGCGTTGACCGACAGATAGGATTCGATGGCATGCACCAGCGCATCGACGCCGCTGGCCGCCGTGACGCTGCGCGGACAGGTCAGGGTCATTTGCGGACTGACCAGCGCCACATCCGGCAACAGGTAGTCGCTGACAATGCCCTTCTTCAGTTGCGCGACCTTGTCGGAAAGGATGGCGACGTTGGTCACTTCCGAGCCGGTGCCGGCGGTGGTCGGAATGGCGATCAACGGCGGGCCTTTGCGCGGGACCTGATCGATACCGAACAGATCCTCCAGCGCACCGTGGTACCCGGCGTAGGCCGCCACGCTCTTGGCAATGTCGATGGCACTGCCGCCGCCGAGGCCGATCAAGCCGTCATGCCCACCGTCGCGATAGGCCTGCATGCAATCTTCGACGATGGCGATTTCCGGGTCCGGCAACACCCGGTCGAAAATCTCGTAACTGCGTTCGCCCAGCTGCGCCAGTGCCAGTTCAACCGTGCCGGACTTGACCAGGGCGGCATCAGTGACGATCAGCGGGTTGTCGATATCCAGGCGTGTCAGCTCGGCAGACAGCTGCTCGATGGCACCTGCGCCGGTGATCAGTTTGTGAGCGATTTTGAAAGAGGAAAGACTCATGTGCGCAGCCTCTTATAGGTAGGGGAGCTGGGCACAATAGTAGCTGGGGATTGGGCTTTGTCTGCCATTCAGGTCGTGAATGACCAAACAGACACTAGAGATCCAATGTAGGAGCGAGCCTGCTCGCGAAGACGGACTGACAGTCACTATGGATGTCGACTGAACGTCCGCTATCGCGAGCAGGCTCGCTCCTACAGTTGATTGGTGTGGAGACTTAAACCTGCGCAGTACGCAGTTTCTCGCTACGCCCACGAAGCCATTCCAGGGTCAGCAGCAGGATCACCGAGAAGGCAATCAGCAGCGTCGCGGCGGCGGCGATGGTCGGGCTGAGGTTTTCGCGGATACCGCTGAACATCTGCCGTGGCAGGGTCGCTTGTTCGGGGCCGGCAAGGAACAGCGTCACCACCACTTCATCGAACGAAGTCGCAAAGGCAAACAGCGCCCCGGAGATCACGCCCGGCGCAATCAGTGGCAAGGTCACCCGGCGGAACGTGGTCAGCGGCGAAGCGCCCAGGCTTGCCGCAGCCCGTACCAGGTTCTGGTTGAACCCCTGCAAGGTCGCCGACACTGTGATGATCACAAACGGGACACCGAGCACGGCATGCACGACGATCAGCGAGGTATAGCTGTTGCCAAATCCCAGTGGAGCGAAGGTCAGGTAACTGGCCACACCAATGATCACCACCGGCACCACCATCGGCGAAATCACTAGCGCCATCACCAGCGGCTTGCCCGGGAAATCGCCTCGGGTCAGGCCGATCGCCGCCAGCGTGCCGAAGATCATCGCCAGTACCGTCGCTGCCGGGGCCACGATGATGCTGTTCTTCAACGAACGCATCCATTCCGCCGAGGCAAAGAAATCCTGGTACCAGTGCAGCGAAAAGCCTTGCAGCGGATAGACCAGAAAACTCCCCGAGTTGAACGACAGCGGAATGATCACCAGCACCGGCAGGATCAGGAACAACAGAATCAAGCCGCAGAGAATCCGCAAGCTGTAGAACCACACCCGTTCGATGGGCGACATATAAGGACTCAGCATTTCGTTCTCCCCTTAGCTCAGGCGCAGGCGGCTTGCGCCCACCAGCCAGCTGTAAATCAGATAAAGCACGACCGTCGCGAGCAACAGCAGCCCACCGAGTGCGGTCGCCATGCCCCAGTTGATGCTGGTGTTGGTGTAGAAGGCGACGAAGTAGCTGACCATCTGGTCGTTCGGGCTGCCCAGCAATGCCGGGGTGATGTAGTAGCCGATGGCGAGGATGAACACCAACAGGCAACCGGCGCCTACACCGGCATAGGTCTGCGGGAAGTACACCCGCCAGAAACTGGCGAACGGATGGCAGCCGAGGGAAATCGCAGCGCGCATATAGGTCGGCGAGATGCCTTTCATCACGCTGTAGATCGGCAGGATCATGAACGGCAGCAGGATATGCACCATCGAGATATAGACACCGACGCGGTTGAACACCAACTCGATCGGCTTATCGATGATGCCCATGGCCATCAGGCCGCTGTTGATCAGGCCACCCGATTGCAGCAAAACGATCCACGCCGCGACTCGAACCAGAATCGACGTCCAGAACGGCAACAGCACCAGAATCATCAGCAAGTTGCTCTGGCGCGACGGCAGGTTGGCCAGCAGGTAAGCCAGTGGATACGCCAGCACCAGGCAGATCACGGTGATGACCAGACCCATCCAGAAGGTGCGGGCGAAGATGTCGAGGTAGATCGCCTGATCCGGGGTGGCCGGGGCGACTTCGCCGAGGTCGTCGATGCGATGATCGACAGCCGCCAGCAGGTAATACGGGGTAATGCTGCTGGTGTTGCGGCGTACCGCTTGCCAGTAGGCCGGGTCACCCCAACGCTCATCGAGGCCTTCCAGTGCTTCTTTATAAGAAGCCGGCTCAGTGGCGAGCGGCAAGGCGCGGGCGGTTTTGGTCAGCAGGCTGCGGTAGCCGGCCAGTTCCATGTTCAGGCGCTTGGACAGATCACCCAGGGTCTGATTCTTGCGAGCCTCGGCGAGGTCTTCGGCCGCTGCTTTATAAACCGGTTCAGCGGGCAGGCCGCGGCCGTCCCAACTGGCGATGGCGGTCACGGTGCGCGACATGCCGCCGACCACTTCCGGGTTGCCAACGCTTTTGTAGAGCAGCGCCACGATCGGCACCAGGAACACCAGCAACAGAAACAGCACCAGCGGCGCGATCAACGCCTGGGCCTTCCAGCGGTTGACCCGCTCGGCGTGCTTGAGCCGCTGCTTCAAGGTGGGGCTGGTGCCCTCGTTCAGGGGAACGGCGATAGCCATGACGTACTCCGGGAATCTTTGATCGTTACAGAGGCGGCGAACCGCCCCTGTTGTGTTGAAACACCGCAACCAGTGGGAGCGATTTATGTGGCGAGCGAGCTTGCTCGCGCTGGGCTGCGAAGCGGCCCCAAAATTCTGTTGGCAATTGCCAATTTTGTGAGTGCTGCGCACTCAAGCGGGAGCAAGCTCCCTCGCCACAAAAAACCGCGCCCACATTGGCTTGTGCTTACTTCGCAGCCCAGGCGTTGAAGCGCTGTTCCAGTTGCTCGCCGTTGTCAGCCCAGAAGCTGACATCGATCTGCACCTGGTTGGCGATGTTTTCCGGGGTGGTCGGCATGTCTTTCAGGACATCCTTGCCCAGCAGCGGTACGGCCTGGGTGTTGGCCGGGCCGTAGGCGATGTTTTCCGAATAGGTCTTCTGCTGCTGTGGCATCACCGAGTAGGCGATGAACTTCTTCGCCGCTTCAGCGCGCTTGGCATCCAGACCTTTTGGAATGGCCCATGCGTCGAAGTCGTAGATGCCGCCGTTCCACACGACTTTCAGGTTGCTTTCTTTCTGCACGGCAGCGATACGACCGTTGTAGGCCGAGCTCATGACCACGTCACCGGAAGCGAGGTATTGCGGCGGTTGTGCGCCAGCTTCCCACCACTGGATGTTTGGCTTGAGCTCATCGAGCTTCTTGAACGCGCGGTCCTGACCGTCCTTGCCGGCCAGCACTTTGTAGACGTCCTTCGGCGCAACGCCGTCGGCCATCAGTGCGAATTCCAGGGTGTACTTGGCGCCTTTACGCAGGCCACGCTTGCCCGGGAACTGCTTGGTGTCCCAGAAATCCACCCAGCTGGTCGGTGCGCTTTTCAGTTTGTCGGCGTTGTAGGCCAGCACGGTCGACCATACGAAGAAACCCACGCCGCAAGGCTGGATCGCGCCCTTGACGTAGTCTTCGGTCTTGCCGAACAACTTAGGATCAAGCTGCTCGAACATGTCTTCGTCGCAACCACGGGACAGCTCCGGCGATTCAACCTCTACCAGATCCCAGGACACGCTCTTGGTGTCGACCATGGCCTTGACCTTGGCCATTTCGCCGTTGTACTCGCCGGCCACGATCTTGCCGTTGCCTGCCGCTTCCCACGGTGCGTAGAAGGCTTTGACCTGAGCTGCCTTGTTCGCGCCGCCAAAGGACACCACGGTCAGGTCCGGGCCGGCCGCCATTGCGTGTGCCGCGCCCATCATGCCCAGTGCCAAAGCGGTGAATTTCAGGGATCTCAACATTTATTGTTCTCTCCACGTGCAGGGTTGGTGTTGGTGTTGCCGGGGCGATCAATGCGCCTCTAAAAGAGGATCGAGTGCGCGAACGTGCTCGACCTGCCAGCCAAGCGGTACCACGTCGCCGACGGCGAGCGAGGGATCAAGCTCGGCAATCGGCTGTTTCACGAAGAAGTCGGTCTTGCCGCAGACTTCCATGCGAACCCGGACGTGGTCGCCCAGATAGATGAATTCCTCGACTCGCCCGGAGAAGCGGTTGACGCATTGGTCGCTGGAGCCATTGAGGCTCACTCGCTCCGGACGAATGGACAGGGTCACCGGCTCGCCGGTCTGGCCGACGTTGACCGCCAAGGCTTCAACCTTCTCACCGCGCCCGAGCTCCACAATGCAACGGTCGCCGGTTTGGCTGTGCAGTCGGCCATTGAGGCGGTTGTTCTCACCGATGAAGTTGGCGACGAAGGTGTTTTTCGGCTCTTCGTAGAGGGTGCGCGGTGGCGCGATCTGCTGGATTTCGCCCTGATGGAACACCGCCACACGGTCGGACATGGTCAAGGCTTCGCCCTGATCGTGGGTCACGTAGACCACGGTGACGCCCAGACGCTGGTGCAGGTGCTTGATTTCCATCTGCATGTGTTCACGCAGTTGTTTGTCGAGTGCGCCGAGGGGTTCGTCCATCAGCACCAGTTGCGGCTCGAACACCAGCGCGCGGGCCAATGCCACACGCTGTTGCTGACCGCCGGAAAGCTGCGCCGGGTAGCGCTGGGCGAAGGCATCGAGCTGGACCATGCTCAACACGCGCTTGACCCGGGCACTGACGTCGCTCTTGTTCATGCCGCGTACGGTCAGCGGGAACGCCAGGTTCTCGGCCACCGTCATGTGCGGGAACAATGCGTAGTTCTGGAACACCATGCCGATGTCGCGCTTGTGCGGCGGCACGTTGTTGATGGCGCGCCCGGCCAACAGGATTTCGCCCGCGGTCGGCGTTTCGAAGCCGGCGAGCATCATAAGGCTGGTGGTCTTG
This sequence comes from Pseudomonas sp. GL-RE-26, assembly GCF_019956275.1. Taxonomy (NCBI): domain Bacteria; kingdom Pseudomonadati; phylum Pseudomonadota; class Gammaproteobacteria; order Pseudomonadales; family Pseudomonadaceae; genus Pseudomonas; species Pseudomonas sp. GL-RE-26. The sequence continues at coordinate 676,061 of NZ_JAHBDI010000011.1, read as the reverse complement.
CCGGAGCCGGACGGCCCGAGCAACGTGAGGAATTCGCCTTTGCGAATGTCCAGGTTGAGGTCCTTGACGATCAGGTTCTCGCCGTCGTAGCTCTTCTGCACTCCACGAAAGCTGACCAGAACATCATTGGCCCCTGCGCTTGAATCGACCTGGCTCATACCCACACCTTTGTTATTGATGACTGCTGTGGGACTAAGCCTAGTGGACGCTGGGGACCGCGCAAATCGGGGCGCAAGAGAGATTGGCCTCAGCCGGATGGAAGGTTGGGGGTAGGGATTGCCCTACAAGGATGGCGCAAATGGATAAGGCTGCTACAAGTGTCGAGCTGCAAGCCACAAAAGCGAGCAAAACGGCTGTCGCTATTGGATATGCCTGCCATCCCAAACCAGACGGAGATCCCTTGTAGGAGTGAGCCTGCTCGCGATGGCGTCTTGTCAGTCAACATTGCATTGACTGATCCACCGCGATCGCGAGCAGGCTCACTCCTACAGTTTTGATTGCGGTGTTGTTAGAGGAGCTTGTGTTCCATCGCATACTTCACCAGCTCCGCCAGCGAGGTGATGTTGAGCTTCTGCATCAGCCGCGCCTTGTGGGTACTGATGGTTTTGCTGCTCAGCGCCAGTTGCTGGGCGATGTCGTTGACGTTGGCGCCCTGGGCCAGGCGTTCGAACACGGAGAATTCGCGCTCGGAGAGTAACGAATGCAATGGACGCGAGTCGGTAAGACCGACCTCGAAAACCATGCGGTCGGCCAGTTCAGGATCGATATAACGCCCACCTGACGCCACTTTGCGAATGGCCGTCAGCAACAGCGCCGGGTCGCTGTCCTTGGTCGCATAACCGGCAGCGCCCACCTTCAACGCCCGGGCGGCCATCTGCGCTTCGTCATGCATCGACAACACCAGGATCGCCGGTGGATTGTTCAGGGCGCGAATCCGCGGAATCGCTTCCAGGCCGTTGACGCCCGGCATGGAGATATCCAGCAACACCACTTCGCAGGGCACATGACGCAACGTATCGAGCAACTGCTCGCCATTGCTCGCCTCCCCCACTACCAGCAAGTCCTTGGCCAGGCCGATCAACTGCTTGATGCCTTCGCGGACAATGGTGTGGTCTTCGGCTACCAGTACACGGATCACGTTCTTCTCCAGGTTCAAGATCTATCGCGAGCAGGCTCGCTCCCACATTTGGAATGCGTTTCCCCTGCTCGCGAAAGCGTCAGCACAGATACCAAAAATTCTTCAGGCTTCGTCCAGAGGCACGCGCACTTCTAACGTCGTGCCCTCACCCGGCTCACTCTCCAGCGACAACTCGCCGCCCAGGATCAACACCCGCTCACGCATGCCGACGATCCCAAAGGACGTTGGCCTGCCAGGCGCGGCGACAAATCCTACGCCATCATCGCTGACCGTCAGACACAACTCGCCGCCTTCAAGGGTCAGTGTCAGTTCAACAGTATGCGCCTGGGCGTGCCGCATGACATTGGTCAGCGCCTCCTGAAGGATTCGAAACAGGCCGATTGCCTTTGCATCGCTGAGCATTGGCAAATTGTCCGGCACCTGCACCAGACACGGGATCTGCGTACGCGCCTCAAATCGTCGGGCCTGCCACTCAATGGCCGAGGCGATGCCAGCGTCGAGAATCGGCGGTCGCAATGCTGTGGCCACATCGCGGACCAACTGAAACAACTGAGCGATCAAGCGCTTCATGCTGTTCAAGCGCTCGTTCAGACCCGGATCAAGCTGGGCGTAGGCCAGTTCACACATGGAGGTTTCCAGCTTCAACACGGTGAGCATCTGACCCAACTCGTCGTGAACTTCCCGGGCAATGCGCGCCTTTTCTTCTTCGCGCACGCTTTCCAGGTGCGCGGACAACTCACGCAGTTGCTCCCGGGAACTGGCCAGTTCAAGTTCGATGCGCTTGCTCTCGCTGATGTCCCAGACGATCCCGTCCCACACATAGGCGCCGTCCTCCAGCCGACGGGTGATGGCCTTGATTTCCGCCCAGCGCTGTTCGCCCTGACGCGTGAGGATTCGCCCCTGCCACGACCAGTCGCTGTCGGTATCCAGCGCATGATCCTGGGTCTGGTGATAGCTGGCCTTGTCATCCGGATGCACGAGACTGCGCAGGCCTTTATCGCGATGGGCCAGCGTGGCCGGCGAGTAACCCACCAGGCTTTCGCTGCCTTCGCTGATGTAGGCAAAGTCGATCTGATCGGTCACCGGCGCCCGCTCCAGCCGGAAGACCAGTCCCGGAACGTTGGCGGCGATGCCCTGCAGCCGCGCCTCGCTTTCCTGCAAGGCCGCCAGGGCACGACGCCGCTCGGTGACATCGTTGAGGTAAACCACCAGGTATTCGCCATCGCGAAAGCGCAGAAAACTCAACGAGACATCGGCCGGCAGGATGCTGCCATCGGCCCGCACGCAATTGGATTCGAAGCTTTGCGGGCCGTCTTCACTGGCCCGGGCGCGCTTCCACAGGTTCAGCCAACGGTCCATGTGCAGGCCAGGCTCGAAATCGATCAGGGGCCGATCGATGATCCCGCCGGCCGGATAGCCCAGCATGTTTTCCGCCGCGCGGTTGGCGTAGCGCACATGGCTGTCCCAGTTGACCCAGAGGATGCCGACGGTGCTCTGGTCGATGGAAAACTGCGTAAGTCGCAAGGCCTCTTCGCTGGCGGCGCGCAAGGCGATGTCTTCTTGCGCGGCCAGCAGGCGCAATTCCAGGCTGTGCTGCTGGCGACGCTGCCAGAACACAATGGCCATGCAACTCAACGCCAGCACGGCCAGCAACAGACAGAGGTTTTGCCAAAACCCCGGCGACTCGGTGAGCCGCGGATACTTGGGTTGCAGCCATTGATTGTGCAGTTGCTCCAGATCCTTGGCCGGGATCGCCCGCAATGCACTTTCGACGATGTCCGCCAGTTCCGGCTTGTCGCGGAGCGTGGCCACCCGCAGCAACTGCGGCAGGCCGACATCCCCCACTACCACTAATCCGGAGAACTCCGTCTCGACCGACAAGCGTCCCAGCTGCGCCTCATCGATCACCGCATAAGTTGCCTGCTGGCCGACCAATAATTGCAATGCCTGGCGCTCCATCGGTACGCCTTGCAGATTCAGGTGCGGGTAGTTGCCGCGCAGGTAATCGGCGATGGCACTGGGCATGCGCACGGCGACGCGGGTCTGGCTGTCGAGCTTTTCCAGCTCGACAGCGCCAGCGCTTTTCTGGTCGCTGACCACCAGCTGCGGCACCCGCATGTAGGGGTCGGAAAACTGCCAGAGGCGCAGCCCGCCAGGGGTCTGGGTCAGCCCCGGGGCGATGTCGATTTCGCCCTCGCGGGCCGCGGCTTCCAATTGCTCAAGGTCGGGAAAATTGCGCCAGCTCAGTTCGACATTGAGGTTTTTTGCGAGCCACTTCATCAACTCGACGTTCACCCCGGACAGGCGCTGCAAGCGGCGATCGTATTGCGCATAGGGCGCCTGCAACACCACGCCGACCCGCAACTCGCTCTGCTGCGCCAGCCAGTGCTGTTGTTTCGGGGACAGTTGGGCAATGGGCGCCGGAGGCGCGGCGGCCGCCCAGCCCATCAAGGGAAACCACAAACAGCCGATAACCCACAGGCAGCGAAAACGCATCATTGAACTCTCACACACTGACAAATACTGACCAACCCATTAGGCTGCCGGAACATCTTCTGGCCTGGAATATCCGATGCCCCCTGTCTACCGCCTGGCACTGCCAGCATTGTGCCTGTCGCTGATCCTGCCTTGCGCTTTTTCCGTCAAGGCGGCCGACCCGGCGCCCGCCGCGGAGGAAAAAACCGCCGAAGAAAAACCACTCGAACGTCAGCCGCTGCCTGAGCGCAGTCAGGAGGAAGCGGCTGCACTTGAGCGAAAAATCCCGCCTCAGGAACAGCAACAACTGCAAGCGGGCACCGACACATTCCTGGCCTTGTGGAAGCCGGCCAATACCGCCGAACCCAAAGGCGCGGTGATTATCATCCCGGGCGCCGGCGAAACCGTTGACTGGCCGCAAGCGATCGGCCCTTTGCGGCGCAAATTGCCGGATGCCGAATGGAGCAGCCTGAGTATCACCTTGCCGGACCTGCAAAGCGATGCCATTGCGCCACGAATCGTCGAAGCCGCGCCGGCACCCAAGCCCTCCGAAACCGGCAGTAAAGACTCGACCACAGCAGCCCCTATCGAACAAGTGGCCGGTGGCGAGGCCGATATGGCCGACAAGGCCATCGCCGAAACCACCGAGGAACAGTCCAAGGCAGATGCCGAGCGCATCTTTGCCCGGATCGACGCCGCGATCGCCTTCGCCGAACAGCAAAGCGCCCGCAGTATTGTGGTGTTGGGGCATGGTTCGGGCGCCTATTGGGCCGCGCGCTACCTGAGCGATAAGCAGCCATCGCAGGTCGAAAAACTGGTGATGGTTGCCGCCCGGACACCTGTGGCGGCCACGCCCGGGCTGGCAGAGCTGACCCCGACCCTGAAACTGCCGACCGCGGATATTTTCTACAAGGACAACGCGCAGGATCGCAACGCAGCACTGGAACGCCTGCAGGCCAGCAAACGCCAGAAATCATCGGCATTCAGCCAGGTCGCGCTCAAGGCGTTGCCGGATACCAAGGCCGAACAGGAGCAACTGTTCCGTCGGGTGCGGGGTTGGTTGAATCCGCAGAACCCGGCGGACTGACAGACCGAAGAGCCTTCATCGCGGGCAAGCCACGCTCCCACAGGTTTTATGCCGATCACAAAATTGCGATCGACACAAAACCTGTGGGAGCGAGCTCGCTCGCGATAGCGGCATCACTGGCGACGCAAATTTTCCGGGCTAGCGAAAATCCCGCCGCTCCCGAATCAGCGTGTAGGCGTTATGCAGTTCACGCGTTCGCTCGGTGGCTTCACGAACCTGCGTCGCCGTCGCGCCAGTGCCGGCAATCTTGTCCGGATGATGGCGACTGAGCAGGCGCCGATAAGCACGCTTGATCTGTGCCGGCTCAGCGGTGGCCGACACCCCCAAAAGCCTCAGCGCGTCCTGATAACTGGGCACGCTGTTACCCAATGGTCGCTTCTGCGGCTCATAGTCGTGGGCCAACGCCTGCACCTGATGGGATGTCCAGCCCAGCCACTTGCCCCATTGGCCGATCAATTGACGTTCACTGCTGCCGGCACGACCATCGGCCCAGACCATTCGCCAGCAGGCGCGCAACACACCTTCTGCCGCATGGGGCTGGGCACTCAGGCGACGCAGATAACCGCGCAGCCGGTCGCGGCCCGACTTGCCGCGATTGAATGCGGCAATCGCACGACGCTGGGCCGACTCGGACATGTCCAGCGAGCGCATTTCCGCCCGGGCCTGTTCGATATGCCCGGCCTTCACCTGGCCATCACACTTGGCCAGGCGCCCCAACAGGACAAACAGCAATTCATCGTTACGCAGCACCGGGCGACCGCCCAGTTTTTCCCGCAAGTGCCCCCAGCTTTGCAGGTGCAAGCGCCTGTCCAGCGCCTGCCCCAACAACGCGCCGAGCATGGCCCCCGGAATGCTGGCTATGGCAAAGCCTGCTCCGGCTCCGATCAGAGTCCCTGGCCAAAGCATCTCAGCGGCTCGCTTCTATTAATGTTTCAACTTCGGCCAGACGCTCGTGAGTGCCGACATCGACCCAGTGCCCCCTCAACTGCTCGCCGCTCACCTGCCCGTCAGCCATGGCCTTGCGCAACAGCGGCGCGAGCTTGAAGGCCCCCGCAGTGCAACCGTCGAACAGCTGCGGATGCAACACGGCGATACCGCTGTAGGTCAGAGTGGCGGCCTCCGGCTGACCATCGTGCACCTGAGTTCCGACCAGGCTGAAGTCCCCGGCCGGATGATGGGGCGGGTTGCTGGCCAGCACCAGGTGCGCCAGGCCGTTGATGGGCTGATGCAACACGCTGAAGTCGTAATCGGTCCAGATGTCGCCGTTGACCACGACAAACGCTTCATCCCCCAGCAACGGCAACGCGCGGAAAATCCCGCCGCCGGTTTCCAGGGGCTCACCTTCGGCCGAGTACTGAATGTTCACGCCATAACGCGAACCATCGCCCAGGTAGTCTTCGATCTGCTGACCGAGCCAAGCGTGATTGATCACGATGTCTATGAACCCGGCGGCGGCCAGCGCTAGCAGGTGATACTCGATGAGCGGCACACCGCCGGCAAGAACCAGCGGTTTTGGCGTGGTCAGGGTCAGCGGGCGCATGCGCTCGCCTTTGCCTGCGGCCAGAATCATTGCCTTCATGCTTGCACTCCGGCGCGCAGACTGGCCAGCAACACATCCAGCTCGGCCAGTTCAGGACGGCGAGCGATCACCGCTTCTATGTACGCAAAGAAACGCGGCACGTCGCCCAGATAACGCGGCTTGCCGTCGCGATGGCAAATGCGCGCGAAAATGCCGATGACTTTCAGGTGACGTTGCACGCCCATCAGGTCGCTGGCACGCTGGAAGTCCTCGAAGTCGGACTGAACCGGAATCCCGAGGGCACCCGCTTGCTGCCAGTAGCTTTCGAGCCAGCCGTGCACGCGCTCCTCGGGCCAACTGAGGAATGCGTCCTTGAAAAGGCAGGTCACGTCGTAGGTCACCGGGCCATACACCGCATCCTGGAAATCCAGCACACCGGGATTGGGTTCGCTGAGCATCAGGTTGCGCGGCATGTAGTCGCGATGCACCAGGACTTTTGGCTGTGCAAGGGCGCTGTCGATCAACAGTTCGCTGACCTGCTGCCAGAGCACTTGCTGCGCCGCGTCGAATTCGATGCCCAGTTCGCGCTTCACGTACCACTCGGGGAACAGCTCCAGCTCGCGACGCAGCAAGGCCACGTCATAGCTCGGCAAAGGCGCAACCATCGGCAACTGCTGGAAAGCCAGCAACGCTTGCAAGGCATCCTTGAACAAATCGTCGGCGTTTTCGCTGTCGATGACGTCCAGATAGGTCTTGTTGCCCAGGTCATTGAGCAAAAGAAAACCGCGCTCGAGGTCGTCGGCATAAATTTTCGGCACATTTATTCCGGATTTCGCCAGCAAAAAGGCGATATCCACGAAAGGTTTACAGTTTTCCTGGGGGGGCGGCGCGTCCATCACGATGAAACTTTTGCCATCGCCTTCCCAACGGAAATACCGCCGGAAACTCGCGTCGCTGCTGGCCGCAGTCAACGTGGCCGGGGGTACGACGCCCCAGCCTTGCTCGGCAAAAAGGGTCGCCAATTGTTCATCGAGCCAAACTTTCAGGTGTTGCAAGCGTACATCTTGATCAGGCATTGCAAGGGTCTCCGACGGCGCTAGCCGTCAAGCGGGTCATGCTTTATTATCCAGCATCTTTTTCAGACCATCGAGAGGCGTGCGGCCCACACCGCGGGCAGATGGCACGCAGGAAGCCCGGACTAATAAGATGGCATTGAAATCCCCCGCGTTTCGTAAAAAATTTCCGTTGTTGGTTACCGGCAGTTTGCTGGCGCTGCAACCCCTTGCCACTTCCTACGTGGTCGCCGCGGAACAGTTTGACTGCTCAGTCTCTGCTTCGGGTTCCTGGGACTGTGCGCCAAAGACGCCGGCGGCTGCATTGCCACCGCGTCCCGTCCATGACGGCAGCGCAGTTTCCGCCACCGGTGAAGCCCCAGCCGAGAACGGTTCCAGCGAAGACGTCGGCGCCAAGCCGGTGCTGGTCACCGAATCCAAAGGCCGTGGCCTGAAGTCGCGTAGCGCAGACTACAGTCACCTCGATTGGGTTCCCCGCGAGCAGCTCACCGCCGCACAATTGGCCGAAACCGGTCCTTATTGCTCTGGTTCCTATATCGAACCGATTCGTCCTGGCATGAATGACAAGACGGATAAAAGTGATGCTCCCACCTTTATCGGCGCAAAAGCCTCCCGCTATAAGCAGGATGAGCAGGTCGCGACCTTGGCCGGTGACGTTGTCATGCGTCAGGGCAGCATGCAGGTCGAAGCCGACGAAGCCAACCTGTACCAGGCCGAGAGCCGTGGCGACCTGAACGGCAACGTGCGCATTCGCGACAACGGCGCCTTGATCGTCGGCGACCACGCCGACGTGCAGCTCGACACCGGTGAAGCCAAGGTCGATAACGCCGAATACGTGATGCACAAATCGCGCATCCGCGGTAATGCGCTGTACGCCAAACGTGCCGAGAACGCGATCATCCGCCTCAAGGACGGTACGTACACCACGTGCGAACCGAACAGCAACGCCTGGCAGCTCAAGGGCAACAACATCACCCTGAACCCGGCCACCGGTTTTGGTACTGCGACCAACGTAACGCTGCGGGTCAAGGACATTCCGGTCCTGTACACGCCGTACATCTATTTCCCGATCGACGACCGTCGCCAATCCGGCTTCCTGCCGCCGACCATCGGTACCGGCAGCGATACCGGCTTCGCGCTTGTCACACCTTACTACTTCAACCTGGCACCGAACTACGACGCCACGTTGTACCCGCGCTACATGGAAAAGCACGGCTTGTTGATGGAAGGCGAATTCCGCTACCTGACCAAGTCCAGCGAAGGCCAGTTCGGTGCGTCGTACCTCAACGACGAAAGCGACGAGCGCGACAAGCAGTCCGACGCCGAGAAAACCCGCTACATGTACAACTGGCAGCACAGGGGTGGTCTCGACTCGCGAGTGCTCACGCAAGTCGACTACACCAAGATCAGCGATCCGTATTACTTCCAGGATCTGCAAACTGACCAGATCGGCGTGAAAAGTGCTGACTACGTAAACCAGCAAGGTTCCGTCAGCTATCGTGGCGACAACTATGTGGCTCGCGTGAACGCTCAGGCTTATCAGCTGGCGACCGTATCGAACATTACGCCGTATGACCGCTTGCCGGAGATCACCTTTGATGGTGCGCTGCCGTATCATCCGAACGGTCTGAATTTTTCGTACAACACCGAAATCGTGCGGTTTGACCGGGATCTGCAGAAGGGCAATTACTCCGATGAAGACGGTAATGTAACCCCACGTCTGGACACCAACGTTGTAGGCCTGGCACGCGCCACTGGCGACCGCCTGAATCTCGCGCCCGCCGTCAGCTTGCCGATGAACGCGACTTACGGCTTCCTGACACCGAAGCTCAAGTACCAGTACACCCAGTACCAACTGGAGCTGGACAACACTGGCAAAGCTCAGATTGCCAGTCAGAACGCAGAACAGGACAGTCTCCTGGGAACATTCGACAGCAACCAGAACCGGGGCGTACCGATCGCCAGCATCGACAGCGGCCTGTACTTCGATCGCAATACCCAGTATTTCGGCAAGAACTATCGCCAGACTCTCGAGCCGCGTCTGTTCTACCTGTACGTGCCTGAGGTCGACCAGGAAGATATCCCGGTATTCGATACCAGCGAATACACCTTCAACTACTCGTCGCTGTTCCGTGACAACCGCTTCTCCGGCTCCGACCGTGTCGGCGACGAGAACAAACTATCCCTGGGCCTGACCAGTCGCTGGATCGAAGACAACGGCTTCGAACGTCAACGCATCAGCGTCGGCCAGGCCTTGTATTTCAAGGACCGCGAAGTTCAATTGCCGGGTATCGATGCAAAAACCCGCAAGGATACCCAGGCCAACGTTTCGCCTTACGCCCTGGAGTACGAATATCGCTGGAACCGCGACTGGCGTACCACGGCCGACTACAACTGGGACCCGGACAGCCGCAGCCCTCGCTCGGGCAGCGCGATGTTCCATTACCAGCCTGAAGACAACCCGAACAAGGTCATCAACGCCGGCTATCGCTATCGCAACGACCAGGTCCGTTATGATCAGAACACTGGTAAGTGGACCGTGGGTGGGGGGGATTACGGCGTCCCCGGCCAGCCTGGCTACGTGAAGGATTACTACAAGATCGAACAGCACGACTTCTCGGTGATCTGGCCGATCGTGCCGCAATGGAACGCCATCAGCCGCTGGCAGTATGACTACAACCGCAACCGTACCCTGGAAGCCTTCGGTGGCTTCGAGTACGACAACTGCTGCTGGAAACTGCGCCTGATCAACCGTTACTTTGTTTCCTATGACGAGTTCAGTCAGGAAGCACCGCAAAACGAAAAAGGCGACCATGGCGTCTTCCTCCAAATTGTTCTGAAGGGACTCGGCGGCCTGACTGGCGCCAAAGTAGAGAGCTTCCTCGACAAAGGCATTCAAGGTTATCGTGAACGTGAAGACCAAGCTTTCTGATTGTCTGCGCCCGCTGATGCTGGGCGCGCTGTTCCTGAGTACTGCGGCAAGCGCTGCAGTGCAGTCCATCGATAAAGTGGTGGCCATCGTCGACAACGACGTGGTCATGCAGAGCCAACTGGACCAACGGGTTCATGAAGTTCAGCAAACCATTGCCAAGCGTGGTTCTGCCGTGCCGCCGGCCAGCGTGCTGGAGCAGCAGGTACTTGAGCGCCTGATCGTCGAAAACCTGCAATTGCAGATCGGCGAGCGCTCCGGCATCCGCATTACCGACGAAGAGTTGAATCAGGCTGTCGGCACCATTGCCCAGCGCAACAACATGTCGGTCGAGCAGTTCCGCGCCGCCCTGACTCGCGACGGCCTGTCCTACGACGATGCGCGTGAGCAGATTCGCCGCGAAATGGTCATCAGCCGTGTACGTCAGCGTCGGGTCGCCGAACGCATCCAGATCTCCGAGCAGGAAGTGAAGAACTTCCTGGCATCCGACCTGGGCAAAATGCAGCTGTCTGAAGAGTTCCACCTGGCCAACATCCTGATTCCTACACCGGAAAGCGCCAACTCCGACGCGATTCAGAGTGCAGCCAAGCAGGCCGATGCAATTTACCAGCAGCTCAAGCAAGGCGCTGACTTCGCTCAGTTGGCAATCGCCAAGTCCGCCAGCGAAACCGCACTGGAAGGTGGGGAAATGGGCTGGCGTAAAGCCGCTCAATTGCCTCCGCCGTTCGATCGCCTGCTGAGCACCATGCCGGTGGGTGACGTCACCCAGCCAATGCGCACCCCGGGCGGCTTCATCATCCTGAAGATCCTCGAAAAGCGTGGCGGCCAGACCCAGATGCGCGATGAAGTGCATGTGCGCCACATCCTGGTCAAACCGAGCCCGATTCGCGACGAAGCAAAAACCAAGGCCCTGGCTGAATCGCTCTACAGCCGAATCGAGGCTGGCGAAGACTTCGGCGAGCTGGCGAAAAGCTACTCGGAAGACCCGGGTTCTGCCCTCAACGGCGGCGACCTGAACTGGATCGACCCGAACGCACTGGTGCCCGAGTTCCGCGAAGTGATGGCCAAGACCCCGCAAGGTCAGCTGTCCAAGCCGTTCCAGACTCAATACGGCTGGCATGTCCTGGAAGTCCTTGGCCGTCGCGCCACCGACAGCACTACACAGGCTCGCGAGCAGCAAGCAATGACCGCTTTGCGTAACCGCAAATACGACGAAGAGCTGCAAACCTGGCTGCGTCAGATCCGTGACGAAGCGTACGTGGAAATCAAACTCCCTGGCACCGACCAGGCAGCGCAGTGAAACCCCAACGTTTCGCGCTGACACCCGGCGAGCCGGCCGGCATAGGTCCCGACCTGTGCCTGCTGCTCGCCTCGCAAGCCCAGCCTCACCCCCTGATTGCCATTACCAGCCGCGACCTGCTCATTGAGCGGGCCGCGCAACTGGGTGTGGCTGTCGATTTGCTGCCGGTCACACCGGACAACTGGCCGGATGCACCCGCGCCAGCCAACAGCCTGTATGTCTGGGATACACCGCTCAAAGCCAAGGTCGTCGCCGGGCAACTGGACAAGGCCAATGCCGCCTTCGTACTGGAAACCCTGACCCGCGCCGGCCAGGGCTGCCTGGACGGAGATTTCGCCGGCATGATTACCGCGCCGGTGCACAAGGGTGTCATCAACGAATCCGGCATCGCCTTTTCCGGGCACACGGAATTCCTCGCCGACCTGACCCACACCGCGCAAGTGGTGATGATGCTGGCCACACGCGGTTTGCGCGTGGCCCTGGTGACCACTCACCTGCCCCTTCGCGAAATTGCCGACGCAATCACGCCGGAGCGTCTGGAACGCGTCACGCGAATCCTGTATGCCGACCTGCAAAACAAGTTCGGCATCGCCCGGCCACGCATCCTGGTCTGCGGGCTCAACCCCCATGCCGGCGAAGGCGGACACCTGGGCCATGAAGAAATCGATATCATCGAACCCACATTAGAGCGCCTGCGCGGCGAGGGCATGGACCTTCGTGGCCCCCTGCCCGCCGACACTCTGTTTACCCCCAAATATCTGGAGCACTGCGATGCAGTGCTGGCGATGTACCACGACCAGGGCCTGCCGGTGCTGAAGTACAAAGGCTTCGGCGCGGCAGTCAACGTGACCCTCGGCTTGCCGATCATCCGCACATCGGTCGACCACGGCACAGCCCTGGACCTGGCCGGCAGCGGCAAGATCGACACCGGCAGCCTGCAAGTCGCCCTGGAAACCGCCTACCAGATGGCCGAGACCCGTTTATGACCGAGCACTACCAACACAAGGCGCGCAAACGCTTTGGCCAGAACTTCCTGCACGATGCCGGCGTTATCGACCGCATCCTGCGCTCCATTCATGCCAAGGCAGAAGACCGCCTGCTGGAAATCGGCCCGGGCCAGGGCGCACTGACCCAAGGCCTGCTCAGCAGCGGCGCGCAACTCGATGTGGTGGAACTGGACAAGGACCTGATCCCGATCCTCAACCAGCAGTTTGCCGGCAAGAGCAACTTCAACCTGCATCAGGGCGATGCACTGAAGTTCGACTTCAACAGCCTGAATGCCGCGCCTGGCAGCCTGCGTGTGGTCGGCAACCTGCCGTACAACATCTCCACGCCGCTGATTTTTCACCTGCTGCACAACTCGCACCTGATCCGCGACATGCACTTCATGCTGCAAAAGGAAGTGGTCGAACGCCTGGCCGCTGGGCCTGGCGGCGGTGACTGGGGTCGCTTGTCGATCATGGTTCAGTACCATTGCCGGGTCGAGCACCTGTTCAACGTCGGACCGGGCGCGTTCAATCCGCCGCCGAAAGTCGACTCGGCCATCGTGCGCCTTGTGCCCCACGCGGTACTGCCACACCCGGCCAAGGATCACCGCCTGCTGGAACGCGTCGTGCGCGAAGCTTTCAACCAGCGCCGCAAAACCCTGCGCAACACCCTCAAGCTGCTGCTGAGCAATGCCGAAATCGAAGCCGCCGGCGTCGATGGCAGCCTGCGCCCCGAGCAACTCGACCTGGCCGCGTTCGTGCGCCTGGCTGACAAGCTCAGCGAACAAAAGCCTGCCGCTGACTGACAGGCGATGAACGCTATCGGGTAGGGCGCCACTCTGGTCTACTACCCGATACTTGGCCTAGACTGAACCCCAACAGCTACGCCCCGCGTCCCGCTTCGTTTTTAAGGCCCCTTGCATGTCCGATCCTCGTTATCAGGTCGACGTCAGCGTCGTCACCCGCTATCTGGCAGAACAATCGCAACCCGAGCATGACCGCTTTGCCTTCGCCTACACCATCACCGTGCAAAATAATGGCGAAATGCCAGCAAAACTGCTTTCACGGCACTGGGTCATCACCGATGGTGACGGGCATGTCGAAGAAGTGCGCGGCGCAGGCGTAGTCGGCCAACAACCGCTGATCGACCCCGGCAAGAGCCACACCTACAGCAGCGGCACGGTCATGACCACCAAGGTCGGCACCATGCAAGGCACCTATCAGATGCTGTCCGACGACGGCAAACACTTCGATGCCATCATCGCGCCCTTTCGCCTGGCGGTGCCCGGAGCCCTGCACTGATGGCAACGTACGCTGTCGGTGACCTGCAAGGCTGTCTTCAAGCCCTGCAATGCCTGCTCAAACAAGTGGCGTTCGACCCACAACGGGATCGTCTGTGGCTGGTGGGCGACCTGGTCAACCGTGGCCCGCAGTCGCTGGAAACCTTGCGCTTCCTCTACAGCATTCGCGAATCGCTGGTGTGCGTGCTCGGCAACCATGACCTGCACCTGCTGGCGGCCGGACGCAACATCGAACGCCTGAAGAAGGCCGACACCCTGCGCGAGATCATTGAAGCGCCCGATAGCGCCGAACTGCTGGAATGGCTGCGCCAGCAAAAACTCATGCACTACGACGAACAGCGCAACCTTGCACTGGTCCATGCCGGCATTCCACCGCAGTGGTCGCTGCGCAAAGCCTTGAAATGTGCTGCCGAAGTCGAGACCGCCTTGCGTGACGACAACCTGTTGCCGCCCTACCTCGATGGCATGTACGGCAACGATCCGGCGAAATGGGACAACGACCTCAAAGGCGTGACGCGCCTGCGGGTGATCACCAACTATTTCACGCGCATGCGCTTTTGCACCGCCGAAGGCAAACTCGACCTCAAGAGCAAGGAAGGTCTTGATACCGCACCAGCAGGCTACAAGCCCTGGTTCCAGCACAAGGAACGCAAGACCAAGGACCTGAAGATCATCTTCGGTCACTGGGCAGCACTGGAAGGCAAGTGCGACGAGCCAGGTATCTCGGCCCTCGACACCGGTTGCGTCTGGGGCGGCGCCCTGACCCTGATGAACGTCGACAGCCTTGAGCGCCGGTCCTGCAAATGCGACGAACACGGTCATGCCGTGCCGCCAGTCGCCTCATCCATTCCCCAAACATCGCCAGCCAGCGCCCCGCGCTAGACTGCCCATTCAGCCGAGCCACAGGAGCCCGCCATGAGCGAATTCAAACGTATCCCCCCGGAACAGGCCCAGGCCCTGCGCGAACAAGGCGCAGTGGTGGTCGACGTCCGCGACCCGGCCACTTTTGCCGCCCTGCACATCGCAGGCTCGAAGCATCTGGACAATCATTCCCTGCACGCTTTCATCCAGGGTGCCGACCTCGATGCACCGACCGTGGTGGTCTGCTATCACGGCAATTCCAGCCAGGGCGCGGCCGCCTACCTGATCAGCCAGGGCTTCTCCGACGTCTACAGCATGGATGGCGGATTCGAGTTGTGGCGTACGACGTATCCTGCGGAAACGGCGCAAGGCACCACTGAATAATTTTTTTGTAACGTTGCAAGCCCCGACTCTCGCGGGCTGGCGCGGTGGCAGACGAACGGTCTGCCACAACTAATTACGTATCTCGCCTTTACCTCCCGAATTCCCAACTATCCTTAAGCCCAGGCCATCCAAAACAGGGGAGAGCCGGTACACCGGCGCACGGGTCATCGGGAGTAGCTTTCGGAGTAGTCAGCTCCGGGAGAGTTCTGGGGGGTAAACAGCAATCGCCTGTACGGTTGCTGCCAGCATCGACTGAGTGATCCGGCGTCGGCTCCACGTATCGAGCGAGGTGACGTCATGAGTATCTTTAGCCACTTCCAACAACGCTTCGAGTCCACACGCCAGGAAGAACTCTCTCTGCAAGAGTATCTTGAGCTGTGCAAAAAAGACCGCAGCGCCTACGCTTCTGCCGCCGAGCGTCTGTTACTGGCCATCGGTGAACCAGAACTGCTCGACACCTCGACCAACTCGAGACTGTCGCGCATCTTCTCCAACAAGGTCATCCGCCGCTATCCGGCCTTTGAAGACTTCCACGGGATGGAAGAATGCATTGACCAGATCGTGTCGTATTTCCGCCATGCCGCTCAGGGCCTGGAAGAGAAGAAACAGATCCTTTACCTGCTCGGCCCTGTCGGTGGTGGTAAATCGTCCCTGGCCGAGAAGCTCAAACAACTGATGGAAAAAGTGCCCTTCTATGCCATCAAGGGCTCGCCGGTTTTCGAGTCGCCCCTGGGCCTGTTCAACTCCACTGAAGATGGAGCGATCCTGGAGGAGGACTTCGGCATTCCACGGCGCTACCTCAACACCATCATGTCGCCATGGGCGACCAAGCGCCTGGCTGAATTCGGTGGCGACATCAGTCAGTTCCGCGTGGTGAAACTCTATCCGTCGATCCTCAACCAGATCGCCGTGGCCAAGACCGAACCAGGCGATGAAAACAACCAGGACATCTCGGCACTGGTGGGTAAGGTCGATATCCGCAAACTGGAAGAGTTCCCACAGAATGACGCGGATGCATACAGCTACTCGGGCGCACTGTGCCGGTCCAACCAAGGGCTGATGGAATTCGTCGAAATGTTCAAGGCACCGATCAAGGTGCTGCACCCACTGCTGACCGCCACCCAGGAAGGCAACTACAACAGTACCGAAGGCCTCGGCGCAATTCCGTTCACCGGGATCCTGCTGGCGCACTCCAACGAATCGGAGTGGCACACCTTCCGCAACAACAAGAACAACGAAGCCTTCATCGACCGGATCTACATCGTCAAAGTGCCGTACTGCCTGCGGGTCAGTGACGAAGTGAAGATCTACGACAAGCTGCTGTTCAACAGTTCGCTGGCCAAGGCGCATTGCGCGCCGGATACCCTGAAGATGCTGGCCCAGTTCACCGTGCTCTCGCGCCTCAAGGAGCCGGAAAACTCCAACATCTACTCGAAGATGCGCGTGTACGACGGCGAGAACCTCAAGGACACCGATCCGAAAGCCAAGTCGATCCAGGAATACCGCGACAATGCGGGCGTCGACGAAGGCATGAACGGACTCTCGACCCGCTTCGCGTTCAAGATCCTGTCGAAGGTGTTCAACTTCGATCCGCACGAAATTGCCGCCAACCCGGTGCACTTGCTCTACGTGCTGGAACAACAGATCGAGCAGGAACAGTTCCAGGCCGAGACCCGCGAACGCTATCTGCGCTTCCTCAAGGAGTACCTGGCACCGCGCTACATCGAATTCATCGGCAAGGAGATCCAGACTGCCTACCTCGAGTCCTACAGCGAGTACGGCCAGAACATCTTCGATCGTTATGTGCTGTACGCCGACTTCTGGATCCAGGACCAGGAATACCGCGACCCGGAAACCGGCGAGATCCTCAACCGCGTAGCGTTGAACGAAGAACTGGAGAAAATCGAAAAACCGGCCGGCATCAGCAATCCGAAGGACTTCCGCAACGAAATCGTCAACTTCGTCCTGCGCGCCCGGGCCAACAACAACGGCAAGAACCCGACCTGGCTCAGCTACGAAAAACTGCGGGTGGTCATCGAGAAGAAAATGTTCTCCAACACCGAGGACCTGCTGCCAGTCATCAGCTTCAATGCCAAGGCAAGCAAAGAGGACCAGCAGAAACACAACGACTTCGTCACACGGATGGTCGAGCGGGGCTACACCGACAAACAGGTACGACTGCTGTCCGAGTGGTACCTGCGGGTCAGAAAATCACAATAACCCGCTGCCGGTCAGACCGGTTGTCGTCAGCCAGAGGCCTGTGTATGCATTTTCTGTTACACAAGCCTCTGGAAGGTGTTCGAAAGTCGGTAGCGAGTTCAAGCAGCATCCACAGCGCTTGGGGGAGCGTCGTACATCCCTTGGCTCTCAGTCCTTTGCTGCATCACCGCTCGCCCCTTTCAGGACAGCTTCTAAGGAGCAGTCATGAGCTATGTGATCGACCGACGTCTCAATGGCAAGAACAAGAGCACGGTGAACCGCCAGCGGTTTCTGCGGCGCTACCGTGATCACATCAAAAAGGCTGTCGAAGAGGCGGTCAGCCGGCGCTCCATTACCGATATGGAACACGGCGAACAAATCAGCATTCCCGGTCGCGACATCGACGAGCCGGTGCTTCACCACGGTCGCGGTGGCAAGCAGACGGTCGTGCACCCGGGCAACAAGGAATTCACCAGCGGCGAACATATCGCCCGTCCACCGGGAGGCGGTGGCGGCAGAGGCCCCGGCAAGGCTGGCAATTCCGGCGAAGGGATGGACGAATTCGTCTTCCAGATCACCCAGGAAGAGTTTCTCGAATTCATGTTCGAGGACCTCGAACTGCCCAACCTGGTCAAGCGCAACCTGACCGGCACCGACACCTTCAAGACCGTGCGGGCCGGAATCAGTAATGAGGGCAACCCGTCGCGGATCAACATCATCCGCACCCTGCGCTCAGCCCACGCCCGGCGAATCGCCCTGTCCGGCAGCAGCCGGGCAAAACTGCGCGAAGCCAAAGAGGAACTTCTGCGACTCAAGCAGGAAGAACCAGATAACTTCGGCGATATTCAAGAAATCGAAGCAGAAATCGAAAAACTCAGCGCGCGCATTCACCGCATACCGTTTCTCGACACATTCGACCTCAAGTACAACCTGCTCATCAAGCAACCCAACCCCAGTTCCAAGGCCGTGATGTTCTGCCTGATGGACGTGTCCGGCTCGATGACCCAGGCGACCAAGGACATCGCCAAGCGCTTCTTTATCCTGCTGTACCTGTTTCTCAAGCGTAACTACGAAAAGATCGACGTCGTATTCATCCGCCATCACACCAGCGCCCGCGAAGTGGATGAAGAGGAATTTTTCTACTCCCGGGAAACCGGCGGCACCATCGTCTCCAGCGCCCTGAAACTGATGCAGGAGATCATGGCCGAGCGTTATCCGAGCAACGAGTGGAACATCTATGCCGCCCAGGCCTCCGACGGTGACAACTGGAACGACGACTCTCCGATCTGCCGCGACATCCTGATCAACCAGATCATGCCATTCGTGCAGTACTACACTTACGTTGAGATCACCCCGCGCGAACACCAGGCCCTGTGGTTCGAGTACGAGCGCATCGCCGAAGCCTTTTCCGACACATTTGCCCAGCAACAACTGGTCTCGGCCGGGGATATCTATCCGGTCTTCCGTGAACTCTTCCAGCGCAGGTTAGTGACATGACCGCCAAAGAGCAGAAACGCCAACCCATTTCCACCGGCTCCGAATGGACGTTCGAGCTGATTCAGGCCTACGACCGCGAAATCAGTCGTATTGCGGCCGGTTACGCACTCGATACGTATCCCAACCAGATCGAAGTGATCACCGCCGAACAGATGATGGACGCCTACGCCTCGGTCGGTATGCCGCTGGGTTATCACCACTGGTCCTACGGCAAGCACTTCCTCAGCACCGAAAAGTCCTATACCCGCGGCCAGATGGGGCTGGCCTACGAAATCGTGATCAACTCCGATCCATGCATCGCCTACCTGATGGAAGAAAACACAATCTGCATGCAGGCGCTGGTGGTGGCCCATGCCTGCTACGGGCACAACAGCTTTTTCAAAGGCAATTACCTGTTCCGCACCTGGACCGACGCCAGCTCGATCATCGATTACCTGGTGTTTGCCAAGCAGTACATCATGCAGTGCGAAGAACGCCACGGCATCGACGCGGTCGAGGACCTGCTCGACTCCTGCCATGCCCTGATGAACTATGGTGTCGACCGCTACAAACGCCCTTATCCGATCTCCGCGGAGGAAGAACGTCGCCGGCAAAAGGACCGGGAAGAACATCTACAGAAACAGATCAACGATCTGTGGCGCACCATTCCCAAGGGCGCGGACAAGTACAGCGACAAGGACAACGCACGCTTCCCCGCCGAACCCCAGGAAAACATCCTGTACTTCATCGAAAAACACGCGCCACTGCTGGAGCCATGGCAGCGGGAAATCGTGCGCATCGTGCGCAAGATCGCCCAGTATTTTTATCCACAGCGTCAGACCCAGGTGATGAATGAAGGCTGGGCCACGTTCTGGCACTACACCCTGATGAACGACCTGTACGACGAGGGCCTGGTCACCGACGGCTTCATGATGGAGTTCCTGACATCCCACACCAGCGTGGTCTTTCAGCCGGGCTTCGACAGCCCTTACTACAGCGGAATCAACCCCTACACTCTCGGGTTTGCCATGTACCGGGACATCCGGCGCATGTGCGAAGAACCCACCGAGGAAGATCGCCGCTGGTTCCCGGAAATTGCCGGCACCGACTGGCTGGCAGCCATCAAGTTCGCCATGAGCAGCTTCAAGGATGAGAGCTTCATCCTGCAGTACCTGTCGCCCAAGGTGATCCGCGACCTGAAGCTGTTCAGCATTCTCGATGACGACCAGAAGGATGACCTGCTGGTACCCGCCATTCACGACGAAGGTGGCTACCGCATCATCCGTGAAACCCTCGCGGCACAGTACAACCTGGGTAATCGCGAACCCAACGTGCAGATCTATAGCATCGACCGGCGTGGTGACCGCTCCCTGACCCTGCGCCACCAACAACACGACCGCAAACCGCTGGGAGAGTCCACCGAGGAAGTGCTCAAGCACTTGCACCGCCTCTGGGGTTTCGACATTCACCTGGAAACGCTGCAGGGCGATCAGGTCATGAAAACCCATCATGTGCCGCCCCGGAGCGAGCACAGCGAAGGCGATTACGGCCGCCTGGACCTGGCCGTCATCCATCTTTGATCCGGTTTGTGCCTCCGAAAGCTCGATGCAACGGTTATCCTGTCGAGCTAACGGAGGTTTTTTATGCGTATTTATAAAGTCGGCGGCGCGGTACGTGATCGCCTGCTGGGCAAACCGGTTACCGATATCGACTGGGTCGTGGTCGGCGCCACCACCGAAGAAATGCTCGCCAAGGGCTTTCGCCCGGTGGGCGCGGATTTTCCGGTGTTCCTTCATCCAAAAAGCGGTGAGGAATACGCCCTCGCCCGCACCGAGCGCAAAAGCGGGCGCGGTTACGGCGGCTTCACTTTTCACGCCAGCCCTGAAGTCACCCTCGAAGAAGACTTGATCCGTCGCGACCTGACCATCAATGCCATAGCCGAAGACGACCAGCAGAACCTGACCGACCCGTACCACGGCCAGCGCGATCTCGAAGCGCGCCTGCTTCGCCATGTTTCCCCGGCATTTGCCGAAGACCCGCTCCGGGTCCTGCGTGTTGCCCGCTTCGCGGCGCGCTACGCGACGCTGGGTTTTACCGTCGCCCCGGAAACCCTGGCGCTGATGCGCCAACTCAGCGAATCAGGCGAGCTTGAGGCGCTGACCCCGGAGCGCAGCTGGAAGGAAATTTCCCGCGCCCTGATGGAAGATCAGCCACAGGTGTTTGTGGAGGTTTTGCGCGCATGCGGCGCACTCAAGGTACTGATGCCAGAGGTCGACGCGCTGTTTGGCGTACCGCAACCACCCGCCCACCACCCGGAAATCGATACAGGTGCACATACACTGAGCGTGTTGCAGCAAGCGGCGTTGCACAAACAGCCGCTGACCGTGCGCTGGGCGTGCCTGCTGCACGACCTGGGCAAGGGCCTGACGCCAGAGGAAGAATGGCCGCGACACATTGCCCATGAGTTCAAAGGCCTGAAGCTGATCAAAGCGATCAACGAACGCTTCAAGGCGCCGAGAGACTGCCAGGAGCTGGCGTTGCTGGTGGGCGAGTATCACACCCACGGGCATCGTGCCCTTGATCTGAAGCCATCGACATTGCTGGAATTGCTGCAAAGCTTCGACATTTACCGTCGCCCACAGCGGTTCGAGGAGTTCATCGCGGCATGCGAGATGGATGCGCGTGGGCGCAAAGGGCTGGAAGAAAGAAGTTATCCACAGGCGAATTATTTACGCGGAGCGGCAACCGCTGCTCGTAGCGTGGCGGTTCAGCCGTTGCTGGAGAAAGGCTTCAAGGGGCCGGAGTTGGGGGAGGAGATCAAGCGCGAGCGACTAAAAGCCTTGAAAGCCTACAAAGAGACCGCGTCGATCTGAAAAGCTTCGCGAGCAGGCCCGCTCCCACAGACTTACGCTAACCCTGTGGGAGCGAGCCTGCTTGCGAAGACATCAGTAAGGTCACAACAAATCTGAAGGTGTCAGCTGCTCACCGCGCCATTCGAAAGCCACTGGCGCCAACACCTGATCAATCTGTGCTTCAGCCCACAAGGCCGCAAAGCTCTTGCCTGCACCCGGGTGCACGCGATCCGGCGCTATCAACGACAACGGCCACAGAACGAACGCATTTTTCAGAATTTCTGCCCGCGGCAAGATCAAGCCATCGAAGTTGCCCACCAGGTCACCGAACAACAACACGTCGATATCCAGCGGCAAACCTCGGCGATCCGGCGCGTAACGACCGTTATCCGCCTCGATGAACTTCAATCGACGATCAAGCTCCATCAGCGGCAGATCGGTATACGCCGACACCACGAAATTGAAGAACGGCCCGCTCTTGATGCCCACCGACTGGCTTTCGAACACCGCCGAACAGCGGATATCGACAAGGAACGCCGCCAAAGCGTCGAGCCCCGCCCGCAAATGAGCTTCACGCTCGATATTGCTACCGAGCCCGAGGTACACCTGAGTCAGCGACATCCGCGCTCGATCTCCACGCCCACACCGCCGGCGGCAGCCGGGATGGCGCCAGGTTTAGTCAGCTTCAGGCGCATCCAGGTGATCTTGAATTCGCTCATCAGCACTTCAACCAGGCGCTCGGCAAAGGTTTCCACCAGCTGGAACTGCGCCTGCTCGGCAAACGCCTGGATGCGCGAGGAAACACTGGCGTAGTCGAGCGCCAGGCTCAGGTCATCACCGGCTGCGGCCGGGCGATTATCCCAGGCGAAGCTCAGATCAAGACGCAAGCACTGTCGGATGCCTCGTTCCCAGTCGTAGGCACCAATCACCGTGTCGACTTCCAGGCCCTCGATAAACACTCTGTCCAAGCACTTCTCTCCGCTACACGACAAGGGCGCAATGCGCCGTTAGAATCAGGGCGTCCTCGCCCGGAATAGTTAGCATGTTTTGGTTATTGGCGATCCTCGCCTACCTGCTCGGCTCTCTGTCCTTTGCCATTTTGCTCAGCCGCCTGACCGGTAACCCCGATCCGCGAATGAGTGGCTCGGGCAATGCCGGTGCCACCAACATGTTGCGCCTGGCCGGCAAGAAACTCGCCATCCTGACCCTGCTCGGCGACCTTTGCAAAGGCCTGCTGCCGGTACTGATTGCGCGTCTTGCGGGCCTTTCGCAGCAGGAACAGGCCTGGATCGGCGTCTATGCCGTCATCGGCCATCTGTTTCCGTTGTACTTTCGCTTTCGCGGCGGCAAGGGTGTCGCCACCGCTGCCGGCATGTTGCTGGGACTCTACCCGCCCGCCGCCCTTCTGGCGGTCTGCACCTGGCTCTTGACGTTCTACCTGACCCGCACCAGCTCCCTGGCCGCCCTCATCGCCACACCGCTGACCCTGCCGCTGCTGGCCTGGCAGGAACCGGCCGCCCTGCTACCCATGAGCACGCTCACCGGGCTGATCGTCTGGCGTCATCGCGGCAATCTACGCGACCTGTTTGCCGGGCGCGAACGGCATTTTTAAAGGGCAGGCATGAGCACCGCTCATCACAGCGCCGACAACTGCTCCATCGGCCAACGCGCCTGCACGCTGATCGCCAGACTTTCCTGCTGACCGGCCTGCAAGCGCTGGCAGCCGGCAAAGGCGATCATCGCGCCGTTATCGGTACAGAACTGCGGACGGGCATAAAACACATCGCCTTTCATGTCGCCGAGCATTTTTTCCAGGGACGTGCGCAACGCCTTGTTGGCACTAACGCCCCCTGCAATCACCAGGCGCTTCATACCGGCGGCTTTCAGGGCACGCTTGCACTTGATGGTCAAAGTCTCCACCACGGCCTGCTGGAACGCCAGCGAGATGTCGCAACGGGCTTGCTCGCTGTCGTCCCCGGCGCTGACGCACTGTTGCCAGGTGTTCAACGCAAAGGTTTTCAGGCCACTGAAGCTGAAATCCAGGCCCGGGCGGTCGCACATCGGACGCGGGAAGACGAAACGCCCTGCAACGCCCTGTTCTGCAATGCGAGCGATTTCCGGTCCGCCCGGATAATTGAGGCCCATCATCTTGGCCGTCTTGTCGAATGCTTCGCCGGCAGCGTCATCCAGGGTCTCGCCCAGGAGTGTGTACTGGCCAATTCCGTCGACCTGAACCAGTTGCGTATGACCACCCGACACCAACAAAGCGACGAACGGAAATTCCGGCGGTTGCGACTCCAGCATCGGCGCCAGCAAATGGCCTTCCATGTGATGCACACCGAGGGCCGGAATACCCCAGGCAAAGGCCAGCGCCTGAGCGCAGGAAGCCCCAACCAGCAAGGCACCGACCAGGCCAGGACCCGCGGTGTAGGCGATCGCATCGATCTCGGTCGGCACGCAGTCGGCCTCGGCCAGCACCTGACGAATCAAGGGCAGCATGCGTTTGACGTGATCGCGTGAAGCCAGTTCCGGCACCACGCCACCATAGGCGCGGTGCAGGTCGATCTGACTGAACAGCGCGTCGGCCAGCAGGCCGCGCTCACTGTCATATAATGCGACACCAGTTTCGTCGCAGGAGGTTTCTAATCCCAGTACTAGCATGGGTTTGCGCCTTGTTTAGGCTGAATTCGAAGGCGCGCATAATAGTCGTCGCGTGATGCCCCGACCAGCGGTTTTCGATCAGAGGCTTTGCATTCCGAGCGATGAGGGGTTAACATCCGCAACCCTTAAAAACCGACGTCTTCAAGTGCTCTTTTGCCGCGAGGATGTTGACCCCGGTAATGAATGAAGGTAGCTCTGGATGCCAGCCGTCAAAGTAAAAGAGAACGAACCCTTCGACGTAGCTCTGCGTCGTTTCAAGCGCTCCTGCGAAAAAGCCGGTGTACTGGCTGAAGTTCGTAGCCGCGAATTTTACGAGAAGCCAACTTCTGAGCGTAAGCGCAAAGCAGCAGCCGCTGTTAAGCGTCACGCCAAGAAAGTTCAGCGCGAACAGCGCCGCGCCGTTCGTCTGTACTAATACACAGACGATCGTAGCAAGCTTCTGCCAAGCCCGGCCCTCAGCCGGGCTTATGGCATTTGCGTAAAACGCTTGATGCTTCACTGTCGAAGCCGCAGACGCGACCGAGACAAATCTGCTTCACCGCGTCAGACCTGGCTCTTTTGCCAGCGGTGCACGTCTTTTCTGACGAGCCTTTCAAGGCTACTGACGAGCACACCCACTGATTCCTCTCACGACGATCAGCCCAAGGCACCTCCTTGCGTGCCAGATGATGAGCTATCCGAGGCCTATGATTGGCCGCAGCGGATTCAGCGCAACACATTCAAACAGTCGAATACTGAATTGGCATTAACGTCAGTGGATTTTCGGCAGATACACTTCCCGACAACGATTACGCAGACGACACTGGTCGAGCCGCACACTTTGCGCGCCTCAAACAACGACCGCGTTCGATCGCAGTACGTTACGGGCTCCTTTCAGCGCAGATGACGAGAACGCCATGGCCGGGCTAATCCCCCAGAGCTTCATTGACGACCTTCTGAACCGCACCGACATCGTCGACGTGGTCAGCTCGCGCCTGCAACTGAAAAAAGCCGGCAAGAACCACACTGCCTGCTGCCCGTTCCACAAGGAAAAGACTCCGTCGTTCAGCGTCAGCCCCGACAAGCAGTTCTATTACTGCTTCGGCTGCGGCGCTGGCGGCAACGCCCTCGGCTTCATCATGGACCACGACAACCTGGATTTCGTCCAGGCTGTCGAAGAACTGGCCAAAGCCGCGGGCATGGAAATCCCCCGCGAAGAAAGCGGCCGCCCGCACAAACCGCGACAGCCGACTGATTCGCCGCTGTACCCGCTACTCAGCGCCGCTGCCGACTTTTATCGCCAGGCCTTGAAAAGCCATCCATCGCGCAAGGCCGCCGTGGAATACCTGAAAGGTCGCGGGTTGACCGGCGAAATCGCCCGGGACTTCGGTCTGGGCTTTGCCCCTCCTGGCTGGGACAACCTGTTCAAGCACTTGAGCAGCGATACCCTGCAACAAAAAGCCATGATCGATGCCGGCCTGTTGATCGAAAACGCCGAAAGCGGTAAACGCTACGACCGCTTCCGCGACCGCGTGATGTTTCCGATCCGCGACAGTCGCGGGCGCGTCATCGCCTTCGGCGGCCGGGTGTTGGGCGACGACAAGCCGAAGTACCTGAACTCCCCGGAAACCCCGGTTTTCCATAAAGGCCAGGAACTCTACGGCCTGTACGAAGCGCGCAAGACCAACCGCAACCTCGACGAGATCATCGTCGTCGAGGGTTACATGGACGTCATTGCCCTGGCCCAGCAAGGCCTGCGCAATGCCGTCGCGACCCTGGGCACCGCCACCAGCGAGGAACACCTCAAGCGGCTGTTTCGCGTCGTGCCCAGCGTTCTATTCTGCTTCGACGGCGACCAGGCCGGCCGCAATGCGGCATGGCGGGCACTGGAGGCGACACTTTCGAGCCTGCAGGACGGTCGTCGCGCACGCTTTCTGTTCCTGCCCGAAGGCGAAGACCCGGACACCCTGGTCCGCTCCGAAGGCACCGATGCCTTCCGCGCACGGATCAACCAGCACGCACAGCCTCTGGCCGATTACTTCTTCCAGCAACTGACGGAGGAAGCCGACCCGCGCTCGCTTGAGGGTAAGGCCCATATGGCCACCCTCGCTGCGCCGTTGATCGACAAAGTCCCGGGCGCCAACCTGCGCATATTGATGCGTCAACGCCTGAGCGAAATCACCGGTCTGAGCGGTGAAGCGGTGAGTCAGCTGGCACAAAGCGCCCCGCAAGAAGCGCCGCCGGCCTACGACCCTGGCATCGATTACGACGCGATGCCCGACTACAGCGACTATCATCAGCCGCAGGCACAGGAAATGTATGTGCCGCAGCAGGAATGGACCCCGAAGAAACCCGGTGCAGGAGGCAAGAAATGGGACAAGAAACCGTGGGACAAGAATGGCAAACGGGGCGGTGATCGTGATCAACCCCGCGCGCCACGAGTGCCCGCCGCCGTAGAACCGCCGACCCTCGCCGCCTTGCGCACGTTGCTGCATCACCCGCAACTGGCCGAAAAAGTCGAGGATGCCGGGCACTTCGCCGCCGAGGATCACACCAACACGCAATTGCTGGTGGCGCTGCTCGAAGCCGTGCAGAAGAATCCCAAGCTAAACTCAATTCAACTGATTGCGCGTTGGCACGGCACAGAACAAGGCCGTTTGCTCAAGGCCCTGGCGGAAAAGGAATGGCTGATTGATGGAGATAACCTTGAACAACAGTTTTTCGACACCATTACTAGCTTGTCAGCCCGCCAACGCGAGCGAAACCTGGAACAACTTCTGCGAAAAGCGCGTCAAAGCGAATTGACCAGCGAAGAGAAAAATCAACTGCGCGACCTCTTGAGTCGCAATGTTTCCGCATCAAACCCGACCTCAACTGGCGCGTGAGGTCATAGCTCAGGTATAATCCTCGGCTTGTTTTTTGCCCGCCAAGACCTTCAGTGGATAGGGTGTTATGTCCGGAAAAGCGCAACAGCAGTCTCGTATCAAAGAGTTGATCACACTTGGTCGTGAGCAGGGCTACCTGACTTACGCGGAGGTCAACGACCACCTGCCGGAGGATATTTCAGATCCGGAACAGGTGGAAGACATCATCCGCATGATCAATGACATGGGGATCAACGTATTCGAGGTTGCGCCAGATAAGGATTCCCTTATGCTGGCCGACGCCGATACCGACGAAGCCGCAGCCGAAGAGGCCGCTGCAGCGTTGGCTGCGGTCGAGACCGACATTGGTCGTACTACCGACCCGGTGCGCATGTACATGCGCGAAATGGGTACGGTGGAGCTCCTCACGCGTGAAGGCGAAATCGAAATCGCCAAACGTATTGAAGAGGGCATCCGTGAGGTGATGAGCGCAATCGCGCACTTCCCCGGCACGGTTGATCATATTCTCTCCGAGTACACCCGCGTCACCACCGAAGGTGGTCGCCTGTCCGACGTCCTGAGCGGTTATATCGACCCGGACGATGGCATCGCGCCGCCTGCGGCAGAAGTGCCGCCACCGGTTGACGCGAAAGCCGTCAAGGCGGATGACGATTCCGACGACGAAGACGGCGAAGCCTCGGATGACGAGGAAGAAGCCGAAAGCGGTCCGGATCCGATCATCGCTGCACAGCGCTTTGGCGCTGTGGCCGATCAGATGGAAATCACCCGCAAGGCGCTGAAAAAGCACGGTCGCAACAACAAGGCAACGATTGCCGAGCTGTTGGCCCTGGCCGGACTGTTCATGCCGATCAAACTGGTGCCGAAGCAATTCGAAGGCCTGGTCGAGCGTGTTCGCAGTGCCCTGGATCGCCTGCGTCAGCAAGAGCGCGCAATCATGCAGCTCTGCGTTCGTGATGCACGCATGCCGCGTGCCGACTTCCTGCGCCAGTTCCCGGGCAACGAAGTCGACGAAAGCTGGAGTGATGCCCTGGCCAAAGGCAAAGGCAAATATGCTGAAGCCATTGGTCGTCTGCAGCCGGACATCATCCGTTGCCAGCAGAAGCTGACCGCGCTGCAAACCGAAACCGGCTTGACCATCGCCGAGATCAAGGACATCAACCGTCGCATGTCGATCGGCGAGGCCAAGGCCCGCCGCGCGAAGAAAGAGATGGTTGAAGCCAACTTGCGTCTGGTGATCTCCATCGCCAAGAAGTACACCAACCGTGGCCTGCAATTCCTCGATCTGATCCAGGAAGGCAACATCGGCTTGATGAAAGCGGTAGACAAGTTCGAATACCGTCGCGGCTACAAGTTCTCGACCTATGCCACCTGGTGGATCCGTCAGGCGATCACTCGCTCGATCGCCGACCAGGCCCGCACCATCCGTATTCCGGTGCACATGATCGAGACGATCAACAAGCTCAACCGCATTTCCCGCCAGATGTTGCAGGAAATGGGTCGCGAACCGACCCCGGAAGAGCTGGGCGAACGCATGGAAATGCCTGAGGACAAGATCCGCAAGGTATTGAAGATCGCTAAAGAGCCGATCTCCATGGAAACCCCGATCGGTGATGACGAAGACTCCCATCTGGGTGACTTCATCGAAGACTCGACCATGCAGTCGCCAATCGATGTTGCAACCGTTGAGAGCCTTAAAGAAGCGACTCGCGAAGTGCTGTCCGGCCTCACTGCCCGTGAAGCCAAGGTACTGCGCATGCGCTTCGGTATCGACATGAATACCGACCACACCCTCGAAGAGGTTGGTAAGCAGTTCGACGTGACCCGTGAGCGGATTCGTCAGATCGAAGCCAAGGCGCTGCGCAAGCTGCGCCACCCGACGAGAAGCGAGCATCTGCGCTCCTTCCTCGACGAGTGATCACAGAACCCCCGGCCCAGGCCGGGGGTTTTGCTTTGTACAGATTAAATCTCCCCGCTTCCCCCCTCCTCCCTGTAGCCGTCTACACTCGAAACATTCCCCCGAGCCATAACGAGACCGTTATGCCCAGACTGCCGACCGTGCTTTTTTTGCTGTCGCTGATGACCTGGACCGCAACGGCTGGCGCGCTGACTCTCACTGACGATGAACGTAGCTGGCTGGCGGCTCACCCGGAATTGCGCCTGGGTGTCGATGCGTCGTGGCCGCCCTTCGAGTTTCGTGACGATGGGGGCCGCTACCAGGGCCTTGCCGCGGATTACATCGAGGTCATCCGCAAAAGGCTGGCAACCCGGCTCACGCCCATCGAGCCGGTGAGCTGGACCGCCGTCCTGGAACAAGCCAAAAAGGGCAAACTGGACCTGCTGCCGGGCATCATGTCGACCCCTGAACGCCAGAAATACCTGTCGTTCACTCGCCCCTATCTGGATTTTCCGATTGTCATCCTGGCCCATGTCGGGGGCCCCCAGCCACATAACCTGAAAGACCTGTACGGCCTGAAAATCGCCGTGGTGGAAAACTACGCCCCCCACGAACTGCTGCGCAGCCACCATCCCGACTTGAACCTGGTGGCGGTGCCCAACGTCAGCTCGGCGCTACAGGCGCTGGCCACCGACGAAGTGGACGCCGTGGTAGGCGATCTGGCTTCCAGCGTCTGGGGACTGCGCCAACTCAAGCTCGATGGGTTGTATGTCAGCGGTGAAACCCCCTATCGCTATCAACTGGCCATGGCTGTACCCCGCGACAACAAGATGCTGGTCGGCATTCTCGACAAAGTCCTGGCGGACATGAGCCCCGCTGAAATCAGCGCCATTCAGGAGCATTGGGTCGGCAACGTCCTCGATCATCGAACTTTCTGGAATGACCTGCTGGTGTATGGCCTGCCCGGATTGCTGCTGCTGACTACCGTGCTGGCGGTGGTTATCCGCATCAACCGCCGCTTGAGCTCGGAAATCGCTCGCCGGGTCAACCTTGAACAGGAACTGCGCAGCAGCGAATACCACTACCGCGGCCTGGTGGAGAGCCTGTCGGCCATCGCCTGGGAAGCAAAAGTCACCGACTTCACCTACAGCTATGTATCGCCCCATGCCGAAGACCTTCTCGGTTATCCCCTGTCCCACTGGCTGATTCCGGGCTTCTGGCGCAACATCATTCACCCCGCCGACCTGACCCGCGCCCAGACCTTCTGCGATCACGAAGTGCTGGCCGGGCGCGATCACCGCCTCGATTACCGGGTGATCACCGCCGACGGCCGCTGTCTGTGGGTGCGCGATATCGTCAGCCTGATCGAACACGGGCATGAGCCAGTGCTGCGCGGGTTGATGATCGATATCACCGACGCCAAGCGCACCGAGGAAGCGCTACGCCTGTCGGAACAGAAATTCGCTTCCGTGTTCCAGCAATGCCCGGACATGCTGGTGATTGCGCGCCTGAGCGACGGCTGCCTGCTGGAAGTCAACGAAGCGTTCGAAGAACAGATCGGCCTCAAGGCCGAGGACGTCATTGGCCAGACCGCCACCAACCTGAACATCTGGGGGATTCCCGGTGTTGGGCCGGGCCTGTTGCAACGCTTGCAGGCCGGCAGCATCCGCAACCTGGAAATGCCCTTTCGTCGCAGCAACGGCCAGGTGTTTACCGGCCTGATCTCCGCCGAACCGTTTAACCTCGACATGACACCTGCGCTGGTGGTCGTGGTGCGGGACATCACCCAGCTCAAGGAAACCCAGCAACAGCTGCAAACGTCCGAAGAAAAGTTCGCCAAGGCCTTCCACGCTTCCCCCGACGGATTGCTGCTGTCGCGGCAAAGCGATGGCTTGCTGCTGGAGGTCAACGACGGTTTCAGCCGCATCACCGGCTTCAACAGCGCCATGTCGGTGGATCGTTCGGCGCTGGACCTGGGGATCTGGGTCAACCTCAATGAACGCAAGCAAATGCTCGACCTGCTGCACCGGGACGGTTTTGTCCGCGACTTCAGCTGCCATATCCGCCGCAGCGACGGGCAGATCCGCCTCTGCGAAGTGTCCAGCCGTCCGCTGCCGATTGGCGATGAAGACTGCATGCTGACCATCGCCCGGGATATCACCGATCGGCACCTGATGCAGGAAAAACTGCAACAGGCCGCCACCGTGTTCGAAAGCACCGCCGAAGGCGTATTGATCACCGATACCCAACAGCACATCAGCGCGGTCAACCGTGCGTTCACCGAAATCACCGGTTACAGCGAAAGCGAAGCCTTGGGCCACACGCCGCGCCTGCTCGCCTCGGGCCTGCATGACAGCGCGTTCTACGCGGCCATGTGGCACCAATTGACCGCCGAAGGCCACTGGCAAGGCGAGATCTCCAACCGGCGCAAGAATGGCGAGCTGTACCCGAGCTGGCTGACCATCAGTGCCGTGCGCAACCGGGAGAAGTTCATCACCCACTTTGTCGCGGTGTTCGCCGACATTTCCAGCCTCAAGCACGCGCAGGCCAAACTCGACTACCAGGCGCACCACGACCCGCTGACCGGCCTGCCGAACCGCACGCTGTTCGAAAGCCGCCTGCTGACCGCGCTCAACAGCCAGCAGGAAAACGGCGGCCAGGGCGCAGTGCTGTTCCTCGACCTCGACCGCTTCAAGCACATCAACGACAGCCTCGGCCACCCGGTCGGCGACCTTCTGCTCAAGGGCATTGCCGTGCGCCTCAAGGAGCAGTTGCGTGACATCGACACCGTGGCGCGCCTGGGAGGTGACGAGTTCATTATCCTGCTGCCGGGCCTGCAACAATCCAGCGATGCCGACCACATCGCCAATAAACTGCTCAACTGTTTCGCCGCGCCGTTCCAGGCCGGCGAACACGAGTTTTTCATCAGCGCCAGCATCGGCACCAGCCTCTATCCGAAGGATGGCTGCGACGTTGCCACACTGATCAAGAACGCCGACGCCGCGATGTACCGCTCCAAGGCCAAGGGCCGCAACCGTGTCGAAAGCTACACCCGCGACCTCACCGCCCAAGCCAGCGAGCGCGTGGCACTGGAACACGAACTGCGCCGCGCCATCGAACGCAACGAGTTGCACCTGTGCTACCAACCGAAAATCAGCCTCGAAGACTACAGTCTGGTCGGCGCCGAAGCCCTGATCCGCTGGCACCACCCGACTTTTGGCGACGTGCCGCGGGAACACTTCATCCCGCTGGCCGAAGAAAACGGCATGATCCTGCAAATCGGCGACTGGGTCCTGGAAACCGCCTGCCGGCAGATGGCCGAATGGCACAGGCTGTACGAAAGTCCCGGCCCGCTGTCGGTCAACCTGGCCGGCGCCCAACTGCGCCAACCCAACCTGGTGGGCCGCATAGAACAGTTGCTCAAGGACAACGGCCTCAACCCCGGCTTCCTGCAACTGGAAATCACCGAAAACTTCATCATGAGCCAGGCAGAGGAGGCGCTGGCGGTGCTGCATCAACTCAAACAACTGGGCGTGCAACTGGCCATCGATGACTTCGGCACCGGCTATTCGTCCTTGAGTTACCTCAAGCGTCTGCCGCTGGACATCCTCAAGATCGACCAGTCCTTCGTCCGCGGCCTGCCCGACGACCCCCACGATGCGGCCATCGTACGCGCCATCATCGCCCTCGGACGCAGCATGCAATTCACCGTGATTGCCGAAGGGGTCGAGACCCAGGCGCAACAACAATTCCTCGCCGCCGAGGGCTGTGAACAAATCCAGGGCTACATCGTCAGCCTGCCCCTCCCCCCCGACGAATTCGCCGCGACGTTTCTTCGTACAGCCGTAAAGGCTTTTTCGGATAGCACAGTCGCAAAACCGTCGCTATAATCCGCGACCTACTGAGGGCCTATAGCTCAGTTGGTTAGAGCAGAGGACTCATAATCCTTTGGTCCACGGTTCAAGTCCGTGTGGGCCCACCAAACAAGAAAGCCGCGCAATGCGCGGCTTTTGCGTATCTGAATTGCCCGAAACCGTAGAGCCACTTTTTAATCGTTCAGTTGGCAAAGTTTTCGATCTTTACCTGGCCCTCGGGGAAGGTGGCGATGATTTCCAGTTCGCCTCCCATGGCGCGGATGTAGTTGCGCAAAGTACTGATGTACATGTCCGTTCGCCGCTCCATCTTGGAGATCGCCGCCTGGTTGACATGCAGTGTCCTGGCCAGTGTGTCCTGACTCAACGCTTGCGCCTGGCGCAACTCGTGCAGCGGCATTTGTGCTCGTAGCTTCTGATGCAAGGCCTCAACACGTGCTTGAGACTCTGGAGAGCGACGCGCCACCAAATCAGCAAATTTTTTAGCCATTGTCATAGCCCTCTTTCTTCAATGTATCCAAGTGCTCGTCGTAGAGACGTTCGGCCAGTGGCACGTGTTCCGTATACCAACGCGCCTGGCCGGTTTTATCACCGCCAATCAGCAGAATCGCGCTGCGCCGTGGATCAAACGCGTACAGCACACGGTACGGCCTGCCAGCGTGCTGCACCCTTAACTCACGAAGGTTGCCATGCCGTGAACCCTTGATATCGCTGGTATGTGGAAAACCCAAGTGTGGGCCATCCTCGCCCAGCAACATCACTGTGGCCTGAACCGAGTCCTGTTCGAACTCGTTCAGGTGATCCCACCAGGCCTCAAATTCATCCGTGTATTCGACGTCCCATTTCATACAAATATGCCACCAAAGGAATATAACCTCAAAGGAATAAATGTATGAGCTTCAGAGGTGCCCAACCACCCTGACTCCTCTGTCAATTGTTAACGATGGTTACTCGCAGAGGGTTTGCCGTTTCGCCAATTGCTTCAGCGTCCTCATGACAACGCGGGAACCAGGCGTTTGGCTCAACGACTCAGAGGGTGCACCGGCCTGGAAAATCGCTCGTCGCGCCAGTCTTCGTTTACAGAGGGTGTCGCAATATCGGATGACGTCCGTAAACCTTGTAGGCAAACTCCGAATCTTGCTTTTGGGCACTTTGCTGCCTTGTTGCGCTTTTCTTCGACGGGATAGTCTCCGGACGTCGCTGACCATTCAGCGATCGGGCTTGGAAACCCGTCGAACCGCTACGCAATAGCGCCCAATCAAGACTGCGGACGTTTTTACGGCTGCAATCCTGTGCCATGGCAGCTGTGCGTGGGACGCCTTCGGGCGTGCCGGTTTCTCTGGTTCCCGGTTTTCCAACCTGCGCACAGCTGCCACCCATTCGCTTGGAAACGAAAGTGGCGGCTCCTTGAATAACCAGGAGTAATCCCATGAGTAAAATGGATTCGCCCGCACTCTCAGAACTGAAAACCGTTGGTTTCACACCCTTCTTGTATCTCTCGAATCAACCGCTGTTCCATGTCTGCCGCGACGTCCCCATCGCCGACGCTCTGGCCCAAGCCTCCGACCTGTTGTTCCTCGCCAAGTCCCTCACCGTGGACGCCGCCTACGCCCAAGACTCCGACCGCCACGCCTGGGCCGCGCATTACCTGACGACGATGAGCAAAGCGGTGATTGATGATGTGGTGAAGGTGCTGACGCGGCGACCTGTTCAAACGAGAGCGGATGCAAATCAATAGAACACTTTTCACAGGACCGGAAAATTCCCAAAAAGGGACCGAGCGTTCCCTTTTTGGGACTGATAGAGCCTACTTCCAGTGCTGAACAACATCACTGCAACTGTCAGTCCAAACACGTAATGAAGGGATAGCCTGCACCGCCCGCAACTGTTCCAGCATCGGCCCGGGGAACACAACCTCATACGTATCCGCCGCCCGCCCCCATTGCTCCACAAGAGCCATGCCGTCCACCAGCGCCACAGCCAATTCGGCAATCGTCCCGGCTTGATCTTCGATGATTTCTTGAGTCCGACCCCACACCCGATCAGTCATCGCTTTAAGCTCCGCCGAAATGCGCTCAGACGACGCTGGATCAGTATCCGGGCAGGCGACGTTGCGCAACAGATGCTGAAGCTCCCTGATTTTTGCGTAATCCTGTTCCGCCCCTTGCTCGCCTTTGAGGATGGCGGTGGCCTTGGGCTTATCGACGCGTTTGGCGGCTGAAGGTTTTGAAGGCAGTGTCTGCGCCATTGCGCCAGCCAGGAGCACCATCATCCGGGCTTCCAGATGTTCCTTCATGGCTTCCATCGACGAAATTGGGCGCACCAGGGTAATGGAGGCTCCTCCCTGGTGCCGCAGATCCTTGGTCACTGTCAGGGTCACGCCGCCCGTTTCAAACCCCAGGGCGCGAGCCACCACGTAGTGCCCCATTTCGTGATGGGCGATCTGCAAGGCACGGTCCCGTACAGCAGCAGGTAGCTTCGTTGTCATGTCCTTCGCCTCGCACCCTCGACTGCCTCAATCCTAGCCGATTTCCACACTGGCTCTTTCGCCCATGAAAAAGCCGCGCAATGGCGCGGCTTTTCTGACTCAAGCTTCAGCCCTTACTTGGGCAAAGCGTAAGCAATCACATAATCCCCACGATCCGTCGACTGACGCGCACCGCCCACAGTGAGCAGGATGTACTGCTTGCCGGTTTTCGGTGAAACGTAAGTCATCGGCCCGGACTGGCTGCCCACCGGCAAGCGCGATTTCCAGATTTCGTTGCCGTTGCCGGTATCGAAGGCGCGCAGGTAGAAGTCCTGGGTGCCGGCGAAGAACAGTAGGCCCGACTGAGTGGCGAGCGAAGCGCCGAGGGTCGGCATGCCGATCGGGATCGGCAGGTGCATGCGGATGCCCAGCGGGCCGGTGTCTTGCACGGTGCCGACCGGAACTTGCCACATCAGTTTGTGGGTCTTGAGGTCGATGGCCGACATGGTGCCGAACGGTGGTTTCTGGCACGGAATGCCGGCCGCCGAGAGGAAGCGTTCGCGCATGGCGCCGAACGGCGTGCCTTCCTGCGGTACCACGCCCATTTCGATACCGCTGGCCCCGGCTTTGATCTTGTCGCGCGGGATCATGTAGTTGGCCAGGCCCAGGCGCATGTCGTTGACGAACATGTAGTTGGTGTTCGGATCAACAGAGACGCTGCCCCAGTTCATGCCGCCCAACGAGCCCGGGAATTGCAGGGCGCGATCCATTCCCGGCGGGGTGTAGACGCCTTCGTGGCGCATGCCTTTGAACTGGATGCGGCACATCAATTGATCAAACGGCGTGGCGCCCCACATGTCGGATTCGGTCAGGGTCTTGTTGCCGATTGACGGCATGTCCACCGAGAACGGTTGGGTTGGCGAGTAACGTTCGCCGGGAACCTTGCCTTGCGGCACCGGGCGCTCTTCGACGCGAGCAATCGGCACGCCGGTTTCGCGGTTAAGCAGAAAGATCTCGCCCTGCTTGGTGACTTGCGCCAGGGCTGGCTGGGTGCCGCCCTTGTCGTCCGGCACGTCGTACAGCAGCGGTTGCGCCGGCAGGTCGAAGTCCCACAGGTCATGGTGAGTGGTCTGGAAGTGCCAGCGCACCTGGCCGGTCTTCACATCGATGGCGACGATGGACGAGTTCCACTTGTCGTCGAACTCGGTACGTTGGCCGCCGAAGAAGTCCGGGGTGGCGTTGCCGGTTGGCAAGTAAACCAGACCGAGCTTGGCGTCGTAGGACATGGCCGACCAGACGTTCGGCGTACCACGGGTGTATGTCTCACCGGCCGGAGGGCGTTTGGTGGTGTTTGGGTTGCCCGGATCCCACGCCCATACCAGCTCACCGCTGCGCACGTCATAGGCACGGACCACGCCCGGCGGTTCGCCGGTGGAGTAGTTATCGGCCACGCGGCCGCCGACGATCACCACGTCACCAGCGACCAACGGGGTCGAGGTTTGCTGGTAGTAACCGGGCTTCACTTCGCCCATGTCTGTGGTCAGGTCAACGGTGCCCTTGTTGCCGAATTCTTCGCAAGGCTTGCCGGTGTCGGCGTTGATGGCGATCAGACGGGCATCGCCGGTCGGCAGGAACAGACGTTTCGTACAGGCGGTTGGCTGATTGTCCGAAGACGCCGGGGTTTCGGAATAGCCCAGGCCACGGCAGCGCTGCCAGTTGGGCGCGGTGCCTTGCGGGTCGAACTTCCAGCGCTGAGCGCCGGTGTCGGCATCCAGGGCGAAGACTTTGCCGTAAGCGGTGCAGGTGTAGACCGTGTCGCCGATTTGCAGCGGAGTGTTCTGGTCTTCGGCGCCGGCGCCGGTGCTTTGCGGGATGTCACCGGTGCGGAAGGTCCAGGCGACCTGCAATTTGTCGATGTTGCCCTTGGTGATCTGGTCCAGCGCGGCAAAGCGGTTGCCGGCGGTGGTGTTGCCCCAGTGGGCCCAGTCTTTCTGTTCGGTGCCTGGAGTGACCGGCGTTACCGCAGGTTCGGTGGTGGCCTTGACCACGTGGGTCGGCACGAACATGTAGGACATCGTCGCAACGACGCTCACGCCCAGAATGCCAGCCAGACCGTAGGCGCCACGCCCGCCGGTCGCGCCCGAAGCGCGGACCAGGGTCGGATAGATCAACGCCACCACCAGACCGATCACGGCGAAGGTCAGTACCCGCGAGACCAGCGGCCAGTATTCGAGGCCCGCATCCCAAACGGCCCAGATCGCAGTGAGGACCAACGCCACACCATACAGCCAGGCGCCGAGCGGCTTGCGCCGGGCAATCATCAACCCGGACGCCAGCATCGCCAGCCCCATCAGCAGGAAATACCAGCTGCCACCCAGCGCGATCAGATAGCCACCGCCACCGGCCAGGCCGAGCCCGATCAGTGCAATCAGCACACCCAGCCCCGCCAGCAACCATTTGCTGCCGGCGGCAGCCCCAGAATTGTTCATGTCGGAAATTTTCCCCATTTGTGACAAGGCCGGAATAATGTACTACCTAGTTACTTATGGCAATTTGTCGCAGGCAAAAATGTCATGAACGGTATTGAGGCTAGATCAAATCTCCGTCGCGAGCGTCCTGCAGGAACTGCCTGTAACATGCTTGCGCACTGATCCATGCCGCTGGAGATAACCCTTTGCCTGACACTCGCACGCCTGTTCTCGATGAAATCGACCGCCAATTGATTGCCGCCCTGCAGATCAACGCCCGCGAGAGCGTGGCCATGCTTGCCCGGCAACTGGGCATCGCCCGTACCACCGTCACTTCGCGCCTGGCGCGGCTGGAAAAGGCCAAGGTGATCACCGGCTACGGCGTGCGCCTCGGCCAGCGCGTGGTGGATGGCGGGTTGCAGGCGTATGTGGGGATCACCGTGCAACCGCGCTCCGGTAAGGAGGTGTTGCGACGCCTGAGTGCGATGGCGCAGGTGCAGCAGTTGTGTGCGGTGAGTGGCGAATTTGATTATGTGGCGTGGTTGCGCACCGATTCGCCGGAGCAGCTGGATCAGTTGCTGGATCAGATTGGCAGTGTGGATGGGGTGGAGAAGACCACGACGTCGATCATCTTGAGTAGCAAGATTGATCGGGGGCAGCCGGTTTGAGTTTTCAGGCCCGGGTTCATCGGTGACTGAACTGGCGCTATCGCGAGCAAGCTTGCTCCCACAGTGGTCAGTGTGCACATCAAGATCGTCATACTGACCAATAAAATATCAAAATGACGACACTTTGCGTCTTATTAACGTGTTCTGTGCTCTCTAGAATGGCTGGCATCTTTTCCTATACTCAGATGCGCATTCCGCGTCGGGTCGCCAGCAAGGTCAACCATGAACAAGAACAATCGCCATCCTGCAGACGGTAAAAAGCCAGTCACCATTTTCGGCCCGGACTTTCCTTTCGCCTTCGACGACTGGATCGAACACCCGGCCGGCCTGGGCAGCATTCCCGAGCACAATCACGGTGCCGAAGTGGCGATTGTCGGCGGCGGGATCGCCGGCCTGGTGGCGGCGTATGAGCTGATGAAGCTGGGCCTGAAACCGGTCGTCTACGAAGCCTCGAAAATGGGCGGCCGCCTGCGCTCCCAGGCGTTCAACGGCGCTGAAGGCATCATTGCCGAGCTAGGTGGCATGCGTTTTCCAGTGTCGTCCACCGCGTTCTATCACTACGTCGACAAACTCGGTCTGGAAACCAAACCTTTCCCTAACCCGCTGACACCCGCGTCGGGCAGCACGGTGATCGACCTCGAAGGCCAGACCCATTACGCACAGAAGCTGTCGGACCTTCCTGCGCTGTTCCAGGAAGTGGCTGACGCCTGGGCCGATGCCCTGGAAGCCGGTTCGCAGTTCGCCGATATCCAGCAAGCCATCCGCGACCGCGATGTGCCACGTCTGAAAGAGTTGTGGAACACCCTGGTGCCGCTGTGGGATGACCGCACCTTCTACGATTTCGTCGCCACCTCCAAGGCCTTCGCCAAGCTCTCGTTCCATCACCGCGAAGTGTTCGGCCAGGTCGGTTTCGGTACCGGCGGCTGGGACTCGGACTTCCCCAACTCGATGCTGGAAATCTTCCGTGTGGTGATGACCAATTGCGACGATCACCAGCACCTGGTGGTCGGTGGCGTGGAACAGGTGCCACAAGGCATCTGGCGCCATGTGCCGGAGCGTTGCGCGCACTGGCCAGCGGGTACCAGCCTCAGCTCGCTGCACAACGGCGCACCGCGCACGGGTGTGAAGAAAATTGCCCACGCGCCGGGCGGCCGTTTCGCCGTCACCGACAACTGGGGCGACACCCGCGAATACGCCGCCGTGCTGACCACCTGCCAGAGCTGGCTGCTGACCACCCAGATCGAATGCGACGAAACCCTGTTCTCGCAAAAGATGTGGATGGCTTTGGACCGCACCCGCTACATGCAGTCGTCGAAGACTTTCGTGATGGTCGACCGCCCTTTCTGGAAGGACAAGGATCCGGAAACCGGCCGCGACCTGATGAGCATGACCCTCACCGATCGCCTGACCCGTGGCACCTACCTGTTCGACAACGGCGACGACAAGCCCGGCGTGATTTGCCTGTCGTACTCGTGGATGAGCGACGCGCTGAAAATGCTGCCGCAGCCGGTGGAAAAACGCGTGAAGCTGGCATTGGATGCGTTGAAGAAGATCTATCCGAAAGTCGACATCGCCGCGCGGATCATCGGCGACCCGATCACCGTTTCGTGGGAAGCCGACCCGCATTTCCTCGGCGCGTTCAAAGGCGCCCTGCCCGGCCACTACCGCTACAACCAGCGTATGTACGCGCACTTCATGCAGGACGACATGCCTGCCGAGCAGCGCGGGATCTTCATCGCCGGTGACGACGTTTCGTGGACCCCGGCCTGGGTTGAGGGCGCGGTACAGACCTCGCTCAACGCGGTATGGGGCATCATGAAACACTTCGGCGGTGCAACTCACGCCGAGAATCCGGGTCCAGGAGATGTATTCAACGAGATCGGACCGATCGCCCTGCCCGAGTAAGAGGAATCCGAAATGCGCGTAGCCCTTTACCAATGCCCACCGCTGCCTCTGGATGTCGCCGGCAACCTGCAACGCTTGCAGCAGCTTGCGCTGGAGGCAAAAGGTGCCGATCTGCTGGTGCTGCCGGAGATGTTCCTGACCGGCTACAACATCGGCGTTGATGCCGTCAGCGTGCTGGCGGAGGTGCACAACGGTGAATCGGCGCAGCAGATTGCGCGCATTGCCAAGGCTGCCGGGATCGCCATTTTGTATGGCTATCCCGAGCGCACCGAGGACGGGCAGATCTACAACGCCGTGCAGTTGATCGACGCTAACGGCGAGCGCATCTGCAACTACCGCAAGACCCATCTGTTCGGCGATCTGGATCACTCGATGTTCAGCGCAGGTTCCGACGACTTTCCCATCGTTGAGCTCAACGGCTGGAAGCTCGGTTTCCTGATCTGCTACGACCTGGAGTTTCCGGAAAACGCCCGGCGCCTGGTCCTGGCCGGTGCCGAGCTGATCCTGGTGCCGACCGCGAACATGATTCCGTTCGATTTCGTCGCCGATGTCACCGTGCGCTCCCGCGCCTTCGAAAACCAATGCTATGTGGCTTACGCCAACTACTGCGGCCATGAAGGCGAGATCCACTACTGCGGCCAGAGCAGCATCGCTGCGCCGGATGGCAGCCGTATCGCTCAGGCGGGACTGGATGAATCGCTGATTGTCGGTGAGCTGGATCGTCAGTTGATGGTCGATTCCCGTGCCGCCAATCGCTACCTGATCGATCGTCGTCCCGAGCTTTACGGCAACCTGAACAAGCGCTAGTCCTAGGGGGCGTTCTCAATTAGTTTCCCCGGAAACTAATTGAGAACGCCCCCTAATCCGCTAGCATTGGCACTTCACTGTTCTGGAAGTGCCCATGCCCGCGCTGAATCACCCTCGCCCCCCTACTGAAACCCTGGCCAATGGTCTGCGGGTGACGCTGCGTCATGCCCCGAATTTGAAGCGTTGCGCAGCAGCGTTGCGGGTCGCCGCGGGCAGCCATGATGTGCCGCTGGCATGGCCTGGCCTGGCGCATTTTCTTGAGCATTTGTTATTTCTGGGGACTGAGCGTTTTCCTGCGGACCAAGGGCTGATGGCCTACGTCCAGGGCCATGGCGGGCAAGTGAATGCGCGGACCAGCGAGCGCACCACAGATTACTTTTTCGAATTGCCGATCCAGGCATTTGCCGGTGGACTGGAGCGTCTGTCAGACATGCTCACCCATCCGCGTATGAATCCGGACGATCAACAGCGGGAACGGGAAGTGCTGCATGCGGAATTTGTCGCCTGGTCGCAGGATGCCGAGGCGCAGCAGCAGTTTGCGCTGTTCAATGGCCTCGCCGAGGCTCATCCGCTACGGGGTTTTCATGCCGGCAATCGTGACAGCCTGCCAGTGGATCAAGCCGATTGTCAGCAGGCTTTGCAGGATTTTTATCAGCGCTATTACCAGACCGGGCAAATGACCCTGAGCCTGGCCGGGCCGCAGAACCTCGATGAATTGAAAGCGATGGCCGAAGCCTTTGGCAGCGTCATTGCCAAAGGCGAAACAGTCTCGCAACAAGCGCCTACACAGCTGATGGACTCGCCGAACAAAAGTTATCAACAGGCTGGCGAAGGCCGTCTGGACCTGCTGTTTGCCCTCGAAACACTGCCTGACAACTCTGCCGAAGCGCTGGCATTCCTGTGCCACTGGCTGAATCTGGAAAAACCCGGAGGCTTGTTGGCGGACCTGCGCGAGCGCGGGCTGGCCGATCACCTGAAAGCCCAGCCGCTGTACCAGTTCGCCAGGCAAGCCTTGCTGCATATCGAATTCACCCTGCCCGCCGCCGACTCGGCACCAGGCATCCGCGAACGCCTGATGGACTGGCTCGGTTTCTTTGCCAAGCAAGACTGGAACCGATTGCGCGAAGAGTACGCCACCCTGCTCCAGCGCCAGCAGCAAATCAGCAGTGCCTTGCAACTGGCTCGACTGGACAGCGAACAACGTGAATTCGGGTTAACCGAGCAGGGCGTTACAGCCCTCAAGCAAATCCTCCAACAAATCGGCGCTGTGGATAACTTCGGCGGCCCATGGCAATTGCCGGCACCCAACCCGTTCCTGCACTCCGAAGCAGCGGCAGCCAACGCCGGATTGATTCGCGGCCAGACCAGCGCCCACCGCGGCCTGCGCACGTTTGCCCAGGACCGCTCGCGCAGCCGTCGTGAACGTTCGCCGATGCAATTCAGCCAGGCATGGCCGGATAACGGTGTTGAAGGTGCGATTTATCTGCGCTGGCGTCTGGACTCGGCTCCCGGCAGCCACCTTCAATCACGGCTGGAAAACCACCTGCAACCGTTACGCGAAGACGCGCACCAAGCCGGTGTGGATTTGTCCTTCAGTGCGTCGGGCAACGAATGGCTGCTCAAACTGAACGGGCTACAGGAGCCGATGCCCAGCGTCATGGAGTATGTGCTGAAAGAACTGACAAAACCCGATGCCGCTGTCCCACAAGCCGAATCGACCAGCGTGGCGTTCATACCGATTCGACAACTGCTCAAGGCCTTGCCCGATCACTGCCTCGGGCACACCGCGAACTCGGACGACATGCAGTCACTCTGGTCGAGTGCGCGATGGGATGGGCTGGCCATCGGGTTATCGGCTCAGACTCAAGCGGCCATGGGCCTGGCCTTGAGCCGCATACCCGGCACACCGGACAATCAACTGACGCCGCCCTCATCGATCCTTGCACAGCATCTGTGGAGCACTGTCGATACCGCTTCCGGTGAGCACGCGTTGCTGCTGTTCTGTCCGACAGCCACCCAGGAAATGGCCGACGAAGCCGCGTGGCGTTTGCTCGCGCATGCCTGCCAGACACCGTTCTACCAACGCCTGCGGGTGGAGCTGCAACTCGGCTATGCGGTGTTCAGCGCCCTGCGGCAGATTCACGGGCAAACCGGGTTGCTGTTTGGCGTGCAATCGCCAAGCGTTGCACCTGCGGAGCTGCTGCAACACATCAAGCAATTCCTGAATCGATTGCCGGAACTGATCAACGCACTCGACGACACCACCTTCAGCGCTCAACGCCAGGCCTTGGCGGACCAGTTTTCCAGCGCGGCGCTCACCACGGTTCAAGCGGCCGAATTACTCTGGCAGGGCAAGCTGGCTGGCCGTTCGTCGGAATATCTGACGCAATTACCCGAGGCCATTGTGCGCATTGACCGGACCGCTCTGCTGGCTGCGGCCCAACGCCTGAATCAGGCCGAAGGCGGCTGGCTGTGCCTTGCCAACAGCGCTGCCCCTGGCGCGTCATGGCAAGCGGCAAAATGATCATTACCGGGGCTGCAAGGAGCTTTCTCAAATTTTCACGGGCAATTTCTTTGAAATTTTGAGTAACATAGCAACCTAACTATCTGGAACATCTCTGACTTGAGGTGGACTATACCTATAGATAGCGCTGTCCCACCTTACCTGAAGGAGTTCAATTTATGGCCTGGACCAAACCTGCCTACACCGACCTGCGTATCGGCTTTGAAGTCACCATGTACTTCGCCAGCCGCTAATCTGCCTTGGCAGACTGCAGCTAACGCCTCGGTTATCCCGAGGCGTTTTATTTTCAGCGTTGAAATGATGGAGCGTCCATGTTTGTCCAGATTCTAGGTTCCGCTGCCGGCGGCGGCTTCCCCCAGTGGAACTGCAACTGCGTGAACTGCGCGGGCTTTCGCAACGGCAGCCTGCGGGCCAAGGCGCGGACGCAATCGTCCATCGCGATTTCCGACGACGGCGTGAACTGGGTGCTGTGCAACACCTCTCCGGACATCCGCGCCCAACTCCAGGGCTTCGCCCCGATGCAGCCGGGCCGCGCCCTGCGCGATACCGGGATCGGCGCGATCATCCTGATGGACAGCC
This sequence comes from Pseudomonas sp. GL-RE-26, assembly GCF_019956275.1. Classification (NCBI taxonomy): domain Bacteria; kingdom Pseudomonadati; phylum Pseudomonadota; class Gammaproteobacteria; order Pseudomonadales; family Pseudomonadaceae; genus Pseudomonas; species Pseudomonas sp. GL-RE-26. Next base: position 631,772 of record NZ_JAHBDI010000011.1, on the reverse strand, counting down.
AGATCGACCACACCACCGGCCTGCTCATGCTGCGTGAGGGCTGCCCGCATCAGGTCTGGTGCACCGACATGGTCCATGAAGACCTGAGCACCGGTTTTCCGCTGTTCACCATGCTCAACCACTGGAATGGCGGGCTGACCTGGAATCGCATCGAACTCGATCAAAGTTTCAGCGTCCCAGCTTGCCCGAACCTGCGCTTCACTCCGCTGCCTTTGCGCAGTGCTGCACCGCCCTACTCACCGCATCGCTTCGACCCGCATCCAGGCGACAACATCGGTCTGATCGTCGAAGACCTCAACACCGGCGGCAAACTGTTCTACGCACCGGGCCTGGGCAAGGTGGATGCAGCGCTTCTGGAAATCATGGCCGGCAGCGATTGCCTGCTGGTGGATGGAACCTTGTGGGATGACGATGAAATGCAGCGTCGCGGCGTCGGTACCCGCACCGGTCGGGAGATGGGGCACCTGGCGCAGAACGGCCCCGGAGGCATGCTCGAAGTGCTTGAGCAATTGCCCAACCAGCGCAAAGTACTTATCCACATCAACAATACCAACCCGATTCTTGATGAGGATTCGCCGGAGCGCGCAGAGCTGGATCGGCGCCAGGTTGAGGTGGCGTATGACGGCATGAGTATTGTGTTGTAGCGGATGGCCCTATCGCGAGCAAGCTCGCTCCCACAGTTGACCGCGTAACCCTGTGGGAGCGGGCTTGTCGGATCGCCGCACCGCCGCGAAAGCGTCCGACCAGACACCCAAGATTTCAACGGTTGTACACCGGAGAACCGCAATGACCGACACCCCAATGTCCCCCGCAGAATTCGAAGCGGCCCTGCGCGCCAAGGGCGCCTATTACCACATCCATCACCCCTATCACGTGGCGATGTACGAAGGTCGGGCGAGCCGCGAACAGATCCAGGGCTGGGTCGCCAACCGTTTCTACTATCAGGTGAACATCCCCCTGAAGGACGCGGCGATCCTCGCTAACTGCCCTGACCGCGAGATCCGCCGTGAATGGATTCAGCGCCTGCTCGACCACGACGGTGCGCCCGGTGAAGACGGCGGCATCGAAGCCTGGCTGCGCCTGGGCCAGGCCGTGGGCCTCGACCCGGACCAGCTGCGCTCCCAGGAGCTGGTGCTGCCAGGCGTACGCTTCGCCGTGGATGCCTATGTCAATTTCGCCCGCCGCGCCAGTTGGCAGGAAGCGGCGAGCAGCTCGCTGACCGAACTGTTCGCCCCGCAGATCCACCAATCGCGCCTGGACAGTTGGCCCCAGCATTACCCATGGATCGACCCGGCCGGCTACGAGTATTTCCGCACGCGCCTGGGCCAGGCACGGCGTGATGTCGAGCATGGTCTGGCGATCACGTTGCAGCACTACACCACTCGTGAAGGCCAGGAGCGCATGCTGGAAATTCTTCAGTTCAAACTGGACATTCTTTGGAGCATGCTCGATGCCATGAGCATGGCCTACGAACTGAAACGCCCGCCGTATCACAGCGTGACCGGGGAACGGGTCTGGCACAAAGGAATCACCTTATGAGTTTCGATCGCAGCAAGACCCCGACCTGGCGCCCAGGCTACCGTTTCCAGTACGAACCGGCGCAAAAAGGCCATGTGCTGCTGTACCCGGAAGGCATGATCAAGCTCAACGAGAGTGCCGCGCTGATCGGCGGTTTGATTGACGGTGAACGGGATGTCGCGGCCATCATCAATGAGCTCGACCGACAGTTCCCCGGCGTGCCCGAGCTCGGTGACGACATCGAGCAATTCATGGAGGTTGCCCGTGCGCAGCACTGGATCGAACTTGCCTGATTCATCGGTGCAAGTACCACCCAAACCCGAGATCGGCCTGCCGCTGTGGCTGCTCGCCGAGCTGACCTATCGCTGCCCGCTGCAATGCCCATACTGCTCCAATCCGCTGGATTTCGCCGAGCAAGGCAAAGAGCTGAGTACCGAACAGTGGCTCAAAGTGTTTCGCGAAGCGCGGGAAATGGGCGCCGCGCAACTGGGCTTTTCCGGTGGCGAACCGCTGGTGCGCCAGGACCTCGCCGAGCTGATTGCCGAAGCCCGCAAACTGGGTTTCTACACCAACCTGATCACCTCCGGCATCGGCCTGACCGAGCAGAAAATCAGCGATTTCAAGAAGGCCGGACTCGATCACATCCAGATCAGTTTCCAGGCCAGCGACGAGCAGGTGAACAATCTGCTGGCCGGCTCGAAAAAGGCCTTTGCGCAGAAACTGGAAATGGCCCGAGCGGTGAAGGCCCATGGTTATCCGATGGTGCTGAACTTCGTCACCCATCGGCACAATATCGACCAGATCGACCGCATCATCGAGCTGTGCATCGCCCTGGAAGCGGACTTCGTCGAGCTCGCCACGTGCCAGTTCTACGGCTGGGCGCAACTCAATCGCGTCGGGTTATTGCCGACCAAAGAGCAACTGGTGCGCGCCGAACGCATCACCAATGAATACCGCGCCAAACTGGAAGCTGAAGGGCATCCGTGCAAGCTGATTTTCGTCACCCCGGACTATTACGAAGAACGCCCGAAAGCCTGCATGAATGGTTGGGGCAGTATTTTTCTGACGGTCACGCCAGACGGAACCGCCCTGCCCTGTCACGGTGCCCGACAGATGCCGGTGCAGTTTCCCAACGTGCGCGACCACAGCATGCAGCACATCTGGTACGACTCGTTCGGCTTCAACCGCTTTCGTGGCTATGACTGGATGCCCGAGCCGTGCCGCTCCTGTGACGAGAAAGAAAAAGACTTCGGCGGCTGCCGCTGCCAGGCGTTCATGCTCACCGGCGATGCCAGCAATGCCGACCCGGTGTGCAGCAAGTCGCCACAACACGGCGTGATCCTCAAGGCCCGCGAAGAAGCCGAACACGCCACCCAGACCATCGACCAACTGGCCTTTCGCAATGAACGAAACTCACGCCTCATCGCCAAAAGCTGAGCCTTTCAGCGCTGCCAAAGCCGTGGCCGCCGGTATCGATTTTGCCGAACTGCAGGTCGGTCGGCAGGGCCTGTTCTGGAACGAGTACCGTCCCGAAGACGCAGCGTGCCGGATCTGGCATTGGCGCGATGGTGCAGCGAAATGCCTGACGCCACCGGGGTTCAGTGTGCGCAGTCGGGTGTACGAATATGGTGGCGGCGCGTTTTGTCTTACCGACGACGGTATCGTTTTCGTCAACGAGGCCGACCAACAGTTGTATCGGCAATCACTGCAAGACGAAGCGCCCGAAAGGCTGACCTCTGGAGCCTGCCGTTATGGCGATCTGCAGTTCGCCAACGGGCAAGTGCTGGCGGTCGAGGAGCATCGCGACCAACACCGACTGGTGGCGATCGATCTGTCGGATGGCACACGTCACCTGCTGACCGAGGGTGCTGATTTCTACGCGGCACCGACGCTGAGCCCTGATGCCCGGCGCCTAGCCTGGATCGAGTGGAGTCACCCGGATCAGCCATGGACAGCGACCCGCTTGATGGTTGCCGAACGCCTCGCCAACGGCGGTTTTGCCGAGGCTCGTTGTGTGGCGGGCGACGGCGTTCAAGAGTCTGTGCAACAACCGCGGTTTGATGCCGACGGTCGCTTGTATTGCCTGACGGATCGAGCGGGTTACTGGCAGCCATGGAAAGAATCTGAAAAAGGCTTGAACCCAATGCCAAGTGCCAGCGCCGACCATGGTCCCGCGCCCTGGCAACTCGGCGGCAGCACCTGGTTACCGCTCAGCGACGACAGTTATCTGGCCAGTTGGACCGAGGGCGGGTTTGGCCGATTGGGCATAGGCGGCGATTCCAGCGCTGACTTCACCGGCGACTACAGCCGCTTCCGCCATCTCGCCGTGGATGAGCAGTTCATCTATTGCATCGCCGCGTCGCCCGTCAGTTCAACCGCCGTCATCGCCATCGACCGCCAGAGCCGGCAAGTGCAGGTGCTGGCCGGCGGCATCGCACCGCTTGCCCCCGAACAGATCAGCCGCCCGCAAACCTTGCGCTACCCAAGCGGCTCAGGCGAAGCACACGGCTTCTTCTACCCGGCGATGACCGGCGAGGCGAAACCGCCATTGGTGGTGTTCGTCCATGGCGGACCGACCTCGGCGTGCTACCCGATGCTCGATCCGCGTATCCAGTACTGGGCCCAGCGGGGCTTCGCCGTGGCCGACCTCAATTATCGTGGCAGCAGCGGTTATGGCCGGGCCTATCGCCAGGCACTGCACCTGAGTTGGGGCGATGTGGATGTGCAAGACGCCTGCGCCGTGGTCAGCTACCTCAAAGAACACGGCTTGATCGATGGCGAGAAGGCGTTCATTCGCGGCGGCAGTGCCGGCGGTTACACCACCCTTTGCGCCTTGGCCTTTCACAACGTGTTCCGCGCCGGCGCCAGCCTGTATGGGGTCAGCGATCCGGTGGCGCTGGGGCGCGCGACCCACAAATTCGAAAGCGACTATCTGGACTGGCTGATCGGCGATCCGCAACTGGATGGCGAACGCTACGCCGCCCGCACGCCGCTGCTGCATGCCGGCAACATCCGCGTGCCGATGATCTTCTTTCAAGGAGAACTGGATGCCGTGGTCGTCCCGCAGCAGACCCGCGACATGGTCACGGCGCTGCAAGACAACGGCATCCTGGTCGAAGCGCATTACTACGCGGACGAACGCCATGGCTTTCGCAAGGCCGGTAACCAGGCCCATGCGCTGGAGCAGGAGTGGTTGTTTTATCGGCGGGTGATGGATTCAGTGGACTGAAGCCCGCGCTCATTGCCGAAACGGTGGCGTCTCAATCGCGAGCAGGCTCGCGAAGGCGGTCTACCTGCCGACGCTCAGCTCAGCTCAGCGCTTGGCGATGATGTACACCGCATGCACGATCCCAGGAATGTAACCGCACAACGTCAGCAGAATATTCAGCCAGAACGCCCCGCCGAATCCTACTTGCAGAAACACACCCAGTGGCGGCAACAGGATGGCGATGATGATGCGAATAAAGTCCATGGGACAGCTCCTGATTGGGGTGGACTCGTTCGAGCCCTACAGCTAATCGACCTGTGCCGTTTGTCAGGGTTCAGCCCGATTCCTCAGGCCAGTATCTCCAGACCGTGTTTGCGCACGATACTCAGCAACTTCAGCGCCATGCCACTGGGGTGTTTATCCCCTGCTTCCCATTGCTTGACCGTGGAAGCACTGGTGTTCAGGTAGCGCGCAAACACCGGTTGACTGACATTGTTGCGCTCGCGCAATGCCTTGATCTCCTGCGCGGGAATCGCATCCGGCACCCTTGCAAGACAAGACTCATCAAATTCACGCATGGTCGCCTTGCTGATTGCACCTATGGCGTACAAGGCACTAGCCGATTCGTGGATCGATTCCGATAGCTCACTTTTGAATTTTTTACTCATTTGGTATCTCCACAAACTCCTTTGCATCCAGCAAACGCTGAATTTCCATTTCGGTCAGTCCACCATATGTCTTGGCCAACGCTCGCAAGTCGAGCAAATGCCTGGGACTGATATTGCTCTGATCTTTCTTTGCGTACAGGAACTGATAGACCCAATGAGCACCGCCCTTGGCCAGGATAATCGAGCGATGGCGGTTGGCATTCAAACGCTTCTTCCAGACCCCGCCGCCCAAATTGTCAGCCTGACCATTGAGCATTTCGGTGAATGCCTCCTGGAGTTCGTCATCACCGATCCAGGCCTTGGCAGCCTGCATTGCGAAGCGCTTTGTCTTGAACAGCCTTGGTGACATCGGCATCCCTTCCATAAAACATACCACTTGGTGGTATAGAATTCAAAACCAACGCGACAGCAACGCCGTTTCGCTGGCACCGGCAGTCCCTGCCGATTCACGCTAGAAAGCCATTGATGCGCCAACCGCTCAAGCCGAGATTGCCTTTGGAAAAACCCGGCCACAAAAAAAACGCCCCACGCCAAAAGTGTCGGGCGTGGGGCGTGCGTATTACCGCGAGACGGTTCTGGAATGTGTGCAGGGCGCGTCTGATCAGACGGCAATCCCTTTGCGGCACTGCAATTGCGCGGTGCGTACTCGGGAGAAGGCCCGCGCCAGGCGCAGGAGCATTTCATCGATGTTGGCGTTGCTGACATTAAGCGCAGGGGTAAAGCGCAGGCAGTCGGGTTGCGGGGCATTGAGCAGCAAGCCTTCGTACAGCGCGGCCTTGACCACCGCGTCAGCGGAGTCGTCCGACAGCGTCAGCCCCCAAAGCAGCCCTTGTCCGCGCAACTCGCCGTGATCGTAACGATGGGCCAGACGCGTCAATCCTTCACGCAGGTGCTGACCTGCTTCTGCGACGTGTTTGAGGAAATCCTTGTCCTGCACGGTATCGAGCACCACAAGTCCCGCCGCGGTCATCAACGCATTACCGTGATGAGTGCCAGTCACCTCGCCAGTGTCGAAACAGCAAGCTTTGCCCCGCGCCAGCAGCGCGGCCAATGGCACACCGCCGCCCAAGCCTTTGCCAAGCACGACGATATCCGCCGTGACGCCGCAGGACTGTTCCGCGAGCAAGGTGCCACAACGGCCGATGCCGGTTTGCACTTCGTCGAGGATCAACAAAATACCGAGTTCACGGCACAAGCGTTCGACGCCCTTGAGGTAGTGCGCGGTGGCCGGGATAACGCCGGCTTCGCTCTGGATCGGCTCGAGCATGATCGCTACGGTCCGTTCATCCACGGCCGCATGCAACGCTGGCAGATCATTGAACGGGACACGACTGAAGCCTGGCAATTGCGGCTCGAATCGGTTGATCAATGTCGAACTGTCCGACGCCGAAATCGTCGCCAGGCTCCGGCCATGGCATCCGTTGTTGGCCACAATGATTCGCGATGCACCGCCGCGATGTTGTTGACCCCATTTGCGCGCCAGTTTGATCGCCGCCTCACAGGCTTCGCTGCCGGTATTGAGCAGGTAGGCCTGATCACTGCCGGTGCTGGCACACAGATATTCGGCGAGGCTAAGCATGCCGCGGTTATGCAGACCGAAACCCGGATTGATCAGCGACTGAGCCTGGGCTGTGATTGCATTGACCAGTACCGAAGGGCTATGACCGAGGCAGTTGGCCCCGCCGCCTTGGGAAAAGTCCAGGTACGCACGGTCATCACTGTCCCACAACCATGAACCCTGGCCACGCACAAACACCTGTTTCGGCCGCTCGACACTGGGCATCAAGTACTCGCTGGAAAGGTTAACGCCTTGGGATGGCCGGGAGGCGTCCAAGACCAGATCATCAAGACTGGGAGGACTGCGGCGCAGACTGAACAGGTTCATCTGAAAAAAAACCTTTTGAGGTTTTTTGCCTTACCTATGTAAATACCATCGAAGCAAAGGGTATTCATCGCGCTCTGTGGCCCTGTAAGCCCTGTGAATGCGGTTAGACTAGGCTCAGGTGAGGCATTCAGCCATTTCGATTTCCCAGCATTTTCGATAAGTAATACTTATGGATTTCAAGCAACTGCGTTATTTCGTCGCGGTCTATGAAGAAGGCCACGTGGGCCGGGCCGCCGAACGCCTGTCCATCTCCCAGCCGGCGCTGTCCCAGCAAATCCGCCACCTCGAGCAAAACCTCGAGGTGAGCCTGTTCGAGCGCAGCAGCAAACGCCTGTTGCCGACCCTCGCGGCCCATACGCTGTACAACCACGCACTGCCTTTGCTCGATGGTCTGCAACGGGCACGGGAAGCGCTCGGCAACTTCAAGGGTCAGGCGCTGCGCACCCTGGCCATCGGTGTATTACAGACCGTGCACACCAGCCTCGTTCCGCAGATGCTCGAGCGGGTGCGCAAGGCGCAGCCGCATCTGGTGGTGCAGATCTATGAACTGACCGGGCTGGAAATCGAGCGGCGACTGCTCAACGGTTCTCTGGATATCGGCATCGGCTACCTGCCGCCCCGCCAGCCTGGCTTGCATGGCGTGATGCTGTACGAAGATGAACTGACCCTGGTCATCCCGGCAGAGCATCCGCTGCGTGAATTCAAGAAAGTGTCCATGAGTCAGGCTGCCGAACTGCCGATGTTACTGCTGGGCGAAGAGTTTCAGATCAGGCAGATCTGGCAGGCACAGCTGACAAGCCTTGGTCGTCGTCCACAGGTGCAAGCCGAACTGAACAACATGGCCGGCATCCTCGACAGCCTGCCCCACACGCGCCTGGCGACGGTATTGCCCGGACGCTCGCAAAAGACCCATGGCAACCACGAATTGCTGTGGAAACCCCTGAGCGAACCTCGAGTGCCGCTGAAAGTCGGTTTGGTGTGTCGGGATGTGCAACGGCAACAGGCCTCGCTGGCATTGCTGCGGACATTGCTGGAAGAGGTGATAAACGGCCCGGATGGACGCCTGAACAGCGTGCAGACGCTGGATGGGACAAGCTGAAAACTTTTCTTCAGGCAAAAGAAAACCCCGCCGAAGCGGGGCTTTGCAGACTGTTTCCCTGACATCCATTTCACTCCACCGTCCTGGCAGAATCCTACGTGTCCCTGTTGTTGCTTTGCGCTTCCTGCGCTACGTCCATGAGAAGTAGATTAGCTGTGGATCCAATTTGCATCTATGGGAGAACAGCAGCACGTTATGTAAGAGAATGCTTACATAACGTTACTTCATCAGAATTGTCCTGCATCCAGCAGGAACAACGATTCACTACCGGCCTTCACCGACGCGCTCAACGAGTGAATGCGCGGCAGCAGGCGGGCGAAATAGAACCGCGCCGTGCCCAGTTTGCTGGCGTAGAAATCGTCTTGCGCTTCCTTGCCGAAAGCCGCCTTGGCCATCAGGGCCCACATGTAGGCGTACGCCACGTAGCCGAACACCTGTAGATACTCGACTGACGCCGCGCCGATTTCGTTCGGATTGCTCTTCGCTCGGTCAAGCAGCCATGCGGTCAGTTCATCGAGGGTGGTCACCGCGTCGTTCAGCGGCTTGGTGAACTCGGCGAGGTCCGCGCTGGCGGTCGCCGTGAAGTGACGAATCTCGTCGGCGAACAGATTGTAGAACGCCCCGCCGCTACCGACGATCTTGCGCCCGACCAGGTCCAGCGCCTGAATGCCGTTGGTGCCTTCGTAGATCTGGGTGATGCGTACGTCACGCACCAGTTGCTCCTGGCCCCACTCACGGATGTAACCGTGGCCGCCGAAGATCTGCTGGCCGTGTACGGTGGTTTCCAGGCCGAGGTCGGTCAGGAACGCCTTGGCCACCGGGGTCAGCAATGCCACCAGGTCTTCCGCACGCTTGCGGGTGGTGGCGTCTTCGCTGAACTTGGCGGTGTCCAGTTGCATCGCCACGTAGGTGGAGAACGCACGGCCCCCTTCGTTCGAAGCTTTCATGGTCAGCAGCATGCGACGCACGTCCGGGTGGACGATGATCGGGTCAGCGACTTTGTCCTTGTTCTGTGCACCGGTCGGCGAACGGCTTTGCAGACGGTCACGGGCGTATTCCACAGCGTTCTGGTACGAGCGCTCGCCCGTGGCCAGGCCCTGAATACCGACGCCCAGACGCTCGTAGTTCATCATGGTGAACATCGCCGCCAGGCCCTTGTTTGGCTCGCCGACCAGGTAACCCACGGCTTCATCGAAGTTCATCACGCAGGTCGCGGACGCCTGGATGCCCATCTTGTGCTCGATCGAGCCACAGTTCGCCGGGTTGCGCGCGCCCAGGCTGCCATCGGCATTGACCATGAACTTGGGTACCAGGAACAGCGAAATGCCTTTCGGCCCCGCCGGTGCATCCGGCAGCTTGGCCAGCACCAGGTGGATGATGTTTTCGGTCAGGTCGTGTTCGCCACCGGTGATGAAAATCTTGGTGCCGCTGACCTTGTAGGAACCGTCGGCCTGAGGCTCTGCCTTGGTACGGATGATTCCCAGGTCTGTACCGGCGTGCGGCTCGGTCAGGCACATGGAACCGGCCCAGATGCCGGCGTACATGTTCGGCAGGTACGCGGCTTTCAGCTCTTCGCTGGCGTGGGCGTTGATCGACAGGCAAGCGCCAGCGGTCAGCATCGGGTACAAGCCGAACGACAGGCTGGCGGAGTTGACCATTTCTTCGACCTGGGCCGAAACGGCTTTGGGCATGCCCATGCCGCCGTAGGACGGATCGCCACCGACACCGACCCAGCCGCCTTCCGCGTAGGTCTGATAGGCCTGTGGGAAACCTGCCGGCGTGGTGACGGCACCGTCCGCCCAATGGCAACCTTCTTCGTCAGCGGCACGGCTCAGCGGTGCGATGCTTTTGCTGGTGACTTTGCCGGCTTCTTCCAGGATGGCTTCGACCGTTTCTGCATCCACGGTTTCAGCCAGTGCAGGCAGTTCGGCCCAGAGTTTGGCGACCTCGAAAACTTCATTGAGGACGAAGCGCATATCGCGCAGGGGCGCTTTGTAGTCAGCCATGGCAAACCTCGCAAGATCTATACAGGTGATTCACAGGAAGAGTATTTTCGTTGGGTCGGAGTGTAACCCAACAACTTTTGCGACACATAGGGTCAACTCATGACCATTTTGTTATTTTTAGTCATCAACAAAAAAGCCCGCGCAAGGCGAGCTTCTTTGTAACGGATTTATATGACTAAAGCGCAAACAACTCCGCCGGCAGTTGCATCAGACAATCACTACCCGCCTCTATGGCCGCACGATGAGCGGCAGTGCGTGGCAGCAGACGCTTGAAGTAAAACTCGTTGGTCGCCAGTTTGCCCCGGCAGAAATCGCCATCGTCGCTGCCCGCATCGAGCTGCGCCTGAGCCACCAGCGCCATGCGCAACCACAGGTAGCCGAGGATGATGTAACCGCTGTACATCAGGTAATCCACCGACGCGGCACCGACCTCGTCAGGGTTTTTCATCGCTGCCATACCGACCTTGGTAGTCAACTCACCCCACTGCTGGTTCAGTTGATTGAGCTGCGCCACATACCCGGCCAGTTGTGGATGCTCGGCGTTCGCCGCGCAGAACTTGTGGACGATTTTGGTGAAGCCGCGCAACAGCTTGCCCTGACTGCCGAGCACCTTGCGCCCCAGCAAGTCCAGCGCCTGAATGCCGTTGGTACCCTCATAGATCGGCGCAATCCGGCAGTCGCGCACCAGTTGTTCCATTCCCCATTCGCGAATGAACCCGTGGCCGCCAAACACCTGCATGCCGTGGTTGGTCACCTCCAGACCGGTGTCGGTCATGAAGGCTTTGCAGATCGGCGTGAGAAACGCCAACAAATCTTCGGCGTCCTGGCGCGCTGTTTCATCCGGGCTCAGGTGGGCAACGTCGAGCAACTGCGCGGTGAAGTAGGTCAGCGCGCGGTTGCCTTCGTTGAAGGCTTTCATGGTCAGTAACATCCGCCGCACATCAGGGTGCACGATGATCGGATCGGCGGCTTTTTCCGGCGCTTTCGGGCCGGTCAACGAGCGCATCTGCAAACGGTCGTTGGCGTATTTGATCGCGCCCTGGAAGCTCGCCTCCCCCAGACACAGCCCCTGCATGCCGGTACCCAGCCGCGCGTGGTTCATCATGGTGAACATGCAGTTGAGGCCCTTGTTCGGCTCGCCGATCAAGAAGCCCTTGGCCTCGTCGAAGTTCAGCACGCAGGTGGCCGAGGCCTTGATGCCCATTTTGTGTTCGATCGAGCCGCAGGACACGCCGTTGCGCTCGCCCGCTTCGCCCGCCGCATCGGGCAGGAACTTGGGCACGATGAACAGCGAAATGCCCTTGGTCCCGGCCGGCGCATCCGGCAATTTGGCCAGCACCAGGTGAATGATGTTGGCGCTCATGTCGTGCTCGCCGGCGGAGATGAAGATCTTGCTGCCGGAGATCGCGTAGCTGCCATCGGCCGCAGGTACGGCGCGGGTCTTGATGATGCCCAGGTCGGTGCCGCAATGGGCTTCGGTCAGGCACATGGTGCCGGTCCATTGGCCAGCGGTGAGCTTCTTCAAATAGGTCTGCTTTTGCGCCTCGGTGCCATGGGCGTGAATCGCCGACATCGCACCGTGGGTCAGGCCGGGGTACATGCCCCATGAGGTGTTGCTGGACCCCACCATCTCGCTGATCACCAGGCCCAGAGAGATCGGCAACCCTTGACCACCGTAAAGCGGATCCGCCGCCAGGCCATGCCAGCCGCCCGCGACATATTGAGCGAATGCCTGCTTGAAGCCCGCGGGTGTGGTGACCACGCCATTGTCGAAATGGCAGCCTTCTTCATCGCCGCTGCGGTTGAGCGGCGACAGTACGTTTTCGCAGAACTTCGCCCCTTCTTCGAGGATCGCATTGACCATGTCCGGGCTGGCATCGGTGGCCCCCAGTGCGGCGTAGTTGCGGTGAAAGTCGAAGACGTGGTCGATCAGAAAGCGCATGTCGCGCAAGGGAGCTTTGTACTCGGGCATGGTCATTCTCCGTCGGCAGATTTCTCCAACCTACTGCTGCCGACCACGCCTCACAATCACTTTGCGCTCGCTGAATGCGCCATCATCACTCAACCGTAGCGGCGTCCATGCGCACGGCGCCACGGCGGTTCTGCCCGAACGCCATCACGCAGTTGCGCCCGGCGCCTTTGGCGCTGTAGAGCGCCTGGTCAGCGGACTTGAGCACCTCTTCGGGGGTGCGCTGATCGATCCGCTCGGCGACGCCGATACTGACCGTCACCGACACACTCGACGCACCGGAACCGGCACGCCGCTGGCGCCCCTGCTGATCGTCCTGCGGGCGATTTTCCTGGTTTCGCAATTGAATGTTGTAAGTGGCGATGGACTCGCGGATCACTTCAAGATGCGGCATGCACTCTTCGAGGGTCTTGCCTGCAAACACTAGGGCGAACTCCTCACCGCCGTAGCGATAAGCCTTACCGCCACCGCCGATTTTCGACAGTTTGCTGGCCACCAGTCGCAGCACCTGGTCGCCGACGTCGTGGCCGTGGGTGTCGTTGAATTTCTTGAAGTGGTCGACGTCGCTCATGGCAAGCACGTAGTTGCGCCCCAACCGTTGCATGCGTTCATTCAGCGCACGACGGCCCGGCAGCCCGGTCAGTTCGTCGCGGAAGGCCATTTGATAGGCTTCGTGGGCAACGGCGGCGGCGATCATCAGCATCACCTGGCTGCACATGATGTTCAGCGTGAACGGCAGGATGAAGGTTTTCGGCAACATCCAGAACAACCCGAGCAGCCCCACCAATTGCGCGGCATGGAGCGGGCGCGGGTTGCGCCAGTATTGCCAGGCCAGCAGCAGGAACGCCGCAATGAACACCGGATAGGACAACTGGATCAGGCTCATCCAGGCGCCATGCAAGGCAGGCCAGCGAATCTCCGACAGCCAGATCAGCAGCGCGTGTGGATAACTTTGCTCAAGCGCCAGCGTCACGCTGCCGACCGCGAGCAAAACCGCGAAGCGTGCCACCATGTCCTGGAACAGATGGGTACGTTCCTGCCACGCCGCGAACACGCCAAACAGCAGCGGCAGCAGCAGGCAACACAAATGAAAGACCACGGCGGCATCGTCACGCACCTTGCCGTTGTCGCGGTAATAGTCGGTCTGGGTGTCGAGCAGGAAGTAGGCGATGTACACCGTGACCATCAGAAACAGTTCACGCTGGCGTCGGTACACCGCGCAATAGGCACCACCGAGCAACAGCACCAGGGTAGGCAGCACGTTGAACAGCGACGTGAAGAAGACGTTCAGATCCTTGATGTAAGCAGCCGCAAGCCCCGCCAGTAACAGTACTAATGACGGCAGGAAATGACTGAAACGTACAGCAGATGAGCGCGGCAAGGGTAAAGCTCCGACCCGTCAGATCAATAGATGGCAATGTGCCCACCACTTTAACGGCAGCCCCCCCGATTTACTGAGTGAAATACTGAGGTATTTGTAAAAAGTCGTCACTGGCAGCCATCAGCCGCCAGTGACGCAAGGGCAAATACAGTTACAGGTCGTTGTTGAACGGTTGCAGCGGCCCTTCCAGCGCTGCGCGACCTTCGGCACCGACCGGATTGAGCTCAATTTCGGCGTCCTGCGCCTGCCGGGTAGTGATCTTCGGACTGGCCGGTTTTTGCCCGACCGAGTTTTCATCACCCTTTTCGCCCTGTGGCAGTACCAGCGATGGATGGTCAAACGGCGCCCGTTCCCACGCGACCCGAGGGTCGGTCAGCCCGACTTCCATGAACTTGACCAGCGCATCCACTTCAACCGGGGTGAGGTTCAGCCGAGTCATGTCCGGATCGAGGTTCGAGCCGTTGTGCTGGTTGACCGCCGGGTGCTCGAAGCCACTGGTGTTGCTGGCATCTTCACCACGCCGGTCGCCGCCGCGGTTGTAGAACTCCATCACCTGTTGCAGCGTTGCGCGACTGCCGTTGTGGAAATACGGTCCGGTCAACGCGATATTGCGCAAGGTCGGTGTCTTGAAGGCGCCATCGACCGCATCGCGAAAACCGACATTGGGCTTGAGCGTCGCATCACAAGGGATGGCCGGGCTCAAAGGCACTTCGAAGGTGCACACATCAACTTCCAGCGGGTCAGGGATCTGGCCGCCCTGGAGTACGGTGTTGTACTCGCGAGTGAAAGACAACGGATTGCCCCAGGCATCCGCCCCGCCGAGCGCCAGGTCTTCCGAGGTCGGACGCACCCCGGTGTTGTAGAAGCCGTTGTCATAGAGCGTCGTGAGGTTGTCGGCCATGACCATGCGTTCGATCCGTTCCCGAGGATGGAACAGCAAGCGGCTGCCGGCGTTGGTCAATTCCGCGCCGCCGTGGCAACTGACGCACTTGCCCTTGCCCAGGAACAGATTCATGCCCTGGACCTGCTGGTCGTTCATGGCCGCATGATCGCCCTGCAAATAAGCATCCAGCGGCGCCTGGTCCGAGATCAGCGTGGACTCATACATCTGAATCGCCAGCCCGAAGAACAGCGGGAAGTTCGCCTCCATCTGGGTGTAGGGGGCGTCGCCCAACAAGACCTGCTGCGTGGCATTCCACAAACGCGGCTGGAACGCGTTCTTGATCAGTTCACGGTAAGTCGGCCGACGGCCGCGGGACACCGGCCCGAGTACTGAGTCGGTTGACGAGATCCGTTGCTGTTTGAGTATCAAGGTATCGAGCATGCGCCGGCCAATGTCGGCGAAGGTACGCCCACCGCAGGACATTTCCACCGGGCTGCCGGGCGGCCCTACCGCTTGCGAGGCGGCGGAAGCATCCTTGAGCGCCAGCCTGACTTTGGTCGCCACGCCACTGCGATCGCTCGTCACGAAAATCCCGGCGTCAGGGTCGCGATTGCCGAACGGTGAGAAACCGTTGAATACGTTGTTGGCCCGGCCATCCCAGAAGTTGCGCACGTTGAACGCAGCGTTGATCACCGTCGGTGCGTTACGCCCTGTGCTACGGCGAACATTGATACCGCCCACCTGGAAGATACCGTCTGGTTGCTGAATGCACTTGTCGAACCGCGACTGATTGGGCTTGACGAAGTTGGCGTCGAACACGCCTTGGGAGCCGATCACATCATCGCTTGAATAGACAATCGCCGAGTTGCGATCCAGCGGATCGGCCAGCACGTGGGTCGGGAAGTCACTTTTCTTCAGCAGGTAGTTCGGACCGCCTTTGCCACCGGACCTGGTGGTGTAGCTCGGCACGTCGCCCGGAATATCCGACGCGGTAAACGGCTTGTTGAAGATCGACGAGACGTTCGCGTTGGTGTTCGCCTGGCCCGGGTTGATCTGGTTGGTGGTGCGATGATCGACACCCGCGTGGAAGTGGCAAGACGCGCAAGCGGTGGAGCCGTCACTGCCGATCTCCATGTCCCAGAACAGTGCCTTGCCCAGGAAAACGGCCGCTGAGCGATTGAGCACGTAGTCGGCCATCAGGTCGACCTTGCGCCCGCCTTCGGTTCCTGAAGGGTCGGGAGGCGTCATGCCGCGCAGTGACTGCAGGCTGGGCACGTCCGGCACGGCCGGAACGACCGGGTCTGCGGCCCAAACGCTCATGACGGGCAGGCCCATGGCAAAGAGTGTCATCAACATCGCACGGGGCAAGCAGGTGGTTCGAAAGATGCTCAAATACTTAAACATGACGACGTTCCCGATTCAGTACGGAGTAGTCAGGCTCCGCGGTTGCCCTGTTGCGAGATGAGTTCATCGCCATGAATCTTGCTGCTCGCTGGAGTAACCACATCAACTTGAAGTTGCATGGGCAATGCGAGACCTGACTGGCAAAGCACTCTCGTGGCTCGGGCCATTTTAAAGAATGATATTTCGCACCACTGGGGTAGCGCTTGATGCAACTCTAGCCGCAATAAAATATTTCAACATGAAAATTTCAATATTTTTATTTAAGCCAAATCAATAAACCCTACAAACAACAGAAACTGCGCACTATTCCTCAGTTATGGTTAAACCTCACCCCATTATTGGGTGTAATTCCCCAAACAGCCCGCATCAGGCGATCACCAACGGTCTCTAAAGCCAGCATTTAAAGGGCATCACGCCACCAGACTGCGTTTCTTGAACCTGGCAGAGTATTTGCCAATCCAAACACCCCGGTGAAAGCGGTACTTTAAAAAACACCTGTAAAAAACCGCATCGCCAGCCAATAGAACCGTCTATCAGGCATATAAAATCCATTCGTGCGCAAGTTGTACTGCGCTAGCTATTACCTTTTTTATTCATACCGCCAATACAAGCCTATTCTTTCATCATCTTCTTCAACACCCCTTCCTGCACACATAAGACCTTAGTAGTATTTAACAGGCAACACTTCTCAATCAAAACCAATGGAGACACTTACTAAAATTTTTCACACCACTCCAAACTTGGGTATATATCCCCACCCACTTTGGCGTTAACCACTTAACATATAACTATGTGTATACCACCAACATCAGCGCAGCCCGCATTTTTGCTGGCTAACAAGCGACTGAACCAATCAGGCACGACTACTGCTATGAGCCCCTCAGGCTCAAGGAAATGTCTCTCGCGTTTGCGTCCGTAACCGGCCAACGCAACGCAGGTGAAAGCATCCGAACGGCAAGTGACGACAGTACACAGGCACTTATCCCGCCGGATCGAGCCCCAATTCGACACTCACGGCTTTGCGTTTTTCTTGCGCAGGATTCAGCGCATCAGCAGATCCGCGATCTCGATCGGCCGGCAATTGGTCCTGCAAGATTCTGGAGTGAGCCATGAGCTTATCTTTGTTCGAAAAAACGCTCGCCATACCGCTGCTGCCTCACAAACGATTCAACGGCATCTTCAGTCGGCATGCCCTGCTCGCCAGTGCCGTCGCTGTCGCACTGGCCATTGGTGCCGGTGGAGATGCATTTGCCAAAAACGGAGCTGGCGGTGGCGGCGGTGGCGGGACTGCCAAGCCCCCGGGTTTGCCCTCGCCGTTCACGACACCCACACTGCCCGATCCGATTTTTACAAACCCGACTGCGATTCATGGGTTTGACGTTACCGGTTTTATCCAAAACATGACCCTGGACACCACCAATGCGAATTGCCCCAATACCAGCAACCCGGGCCGCTTTGGGGGGACCGTCCAGTTGAACGGCGTCACGATTGTTGTCCCTTGCAACACCGTTATGCAGATGCCGGCCAATACCCTGACCTGGGCCGACTTCGTCAGGGGTGGAACGCTGGCGCTCGGAAAATCACCGGCAGCCTACCCCTCGTTCGAGATCCATGTGGTAGGTAATACTGTCTCCAACAAGCAAATTGCCGGGCTGATCTTTGTCTCCCAGCAATCAGTCAATGCGGGTAGCGGTATCATCACCCGGATCGACTACACCAATGGCAACCTCGAAGTTGACAGCGGGAACCCGACGCAACCCACGATCATTCAGATCAACGATCCGACTGGACGTTTTGGCCGTGCCCAAAGCCCCGACCCACGCTTCTCCGTCGATGATGCCAACCCGACCATCCATGCCGCCACCGGCTACCCGATGTGCGTGCCGCGCACGATTTCCGGGGACGATGCGCTCTGCCCACAGAAAAACCGGCCAAAAGTGGTCACCCCGACCACGACCAACAACTGCCGCAACTTCAGCCAGGCCGGCGTCACGCCTCCGGCCAGTGGAGAGCTCTCGGGTCCAGCGGTGGGGCAGGTCTATTGCAGCCAGTACGTCATGAAGAGATTCAGCGATGCTACACGCACGGCGACGGACTCCGACCCGACACAACAGGCACCCTTCGAAGTCGGCGACTTCATCAGCTGGTCCGGTACTCTGTTCAAGTCAGCAACAACGGGCCTCCCGGACTTCATCTCTGCACACACGATCGAGGCGAATGTCGGGATCTACACTCAGCCTGGTTCGCAGCCCAGCTACCTGGCTATCGGGGAGTTTGGCATCGGTACGGCCGACCCGGCCGCAACGGCCATCAACGGAGTAGCCCAGGAGACGCAGGACCGGATTTTCCTTGAAGCCTCCACCACCGACATCCAGACCCCGGTCGACATCTATCTGATCGATGTCAATCCATCGACAGGTGTGCAAACCAATCGCTGGGCGACACCCTATGAGATGACAGGTGAGTGCAACCCTGCGCTGGGCCTTGCGGCCAGTTGCCTGGGAGCCTCGGGCGGTATTACCACACAGAACACGGGCCCACAGCCACAACGCGCCAGATTACGCGCGACCAAAGCGCCCACCGGGCTACTTAGCCAGCCGACACGTACCTTGCGCGTCGTTGCGCGGTCACTTTGCGTTCCACAGCTAAGCTTGTCCCAGGTCGGCGTGGACAGTTGCATCCAGAACGCGAGCAGGCTGACCGTCGCCAATGGACTGATTGCCGGACAGTATGTGGCGCCGGTGTTCGAGTTCATCTTTCCGGAAGGCGTCAAGCCTGGCGATCCCGTCGTCCCGAACGACTTCTGGCACCTGCCGTTCATACGTAACGGAGAAGGCGTGGGCACCCCGACTGGCGTCGGCCCTCTCGACCCGACGCCATGGTGAGCAAGGCCTGACCACCGCGCAAAAAAAACCGCCGCTCCCGGAGGAAGCGGCGGCTTTTTTGAAGTTAAGGCTTAGTAGCCCAGGTCGAAGTTCTCTTCTTTCATGTCCATCAGGTTGTTGGCGCCCGACAGCATGGTTGCGACGTGAGTGCGGGTACGCGGCAGGATGCGCTGGAAGTAGAAGCGCGCAGTCTGCAGCTTGGCGGTGTAGAACGCCTCTTCGGAAGTGCCGGCAGCCAGTTTCTCGGCAGCCAGGCGTGCCATGTCAGCCCAGAAGTAGGCCAGGCAGGCGTAACCGGAGTACATCAGGTAGTCCACGGAGGCCGCGCCAACTTCTTCGCGATCTTTCATGGCAGCCATACCGACCTTCATGGTCAGCTCGCCCCATTCCTTGTTCAGTGCAGCCAACGGAGCGACGAACTCTTGAACCGCTTCGTTGCCTTCGTTGGTCTGGCAGAACTTGTGGACGATCTTGGTGAAGCCCTTAAGAGCCTCGCCTTGGGTCATCAGCACTTTACGGCCCAGCAGGTCGAGTGCCTGGATACCGGTGGTGCCTTCGTACAGCATCGAGATGCGGCTGTCGCGGACGTTCTGCTCCATGCCCCACTCGGCGATGAAGCCGTGGCCGCCGTAGATCTGCACGCCGTGGTTGGCCGATTCGAAACCGACTTCGGTCATGAAGGCCTTGGCGATTGGCGTCATGAACGCCAACAGTGCGTCGGCTTTCTTCTTCTCTTCTTCGTCCACACCGTACTTGACGATGTCGACCTGCTTGGCGGTGAAGTAAACCATCGCACGGTTGCCTTCGGCGAATGCCTTCATGGTCAACAGCATACGGCGTACGTCAGGGTGCACGATGATCGGGTCAGCGGCTTTGTCCGGCGCTTTCGGGCCAGTCAGCGAGCGCATCTGCAGACGGTCGCGAGCGTATTTCAGGCCGCCCTGGAAACCGACTTCGGCGTGGGCCAGGCCTTGCAGCGCGGTACCCAGGCGTGCGGTGTTCATGAAGGTGAACATGCAGTTCAGGCCTTTGTTCGCCGGGCCGATCAGGAAACCGGTGGCGCCGTCGAAGTTCATCACGCAGGTGGCGTTGCCGTGGATGCCCATCTTGTGTTCCAGGGAACCACAGGACACAGCGTTACGCGCGCCAACCGAACCATCGGCGTTCGGCATGAACTTCGGCACGATGAACAGGGAGATGCCTTTGGTGCCAGCCGGTGCATCCGGCAGGCGGGCCAGTACGATGTGGACGATGTTATCGGCCATGTCGTGTTCACCGGCCGAGATGAAGATCTTGGTGCCGGAAACCTTGTAGGAACCGTCGGCCTGAGGCTCGGCCTTGGTGCGCAGCATGCCCAGGTCGGTGCCGCAATGCGGCTCGGTCAGGCACATGGTGCCGGTCCACTCGCCGGAAACCAGCTTGGTCAGGTAAGCCTCTTGCTGCTCAGGGGTGCCGTGCTCGGAGATGGTGTTCATCGCACCGTGCGAGAGGCCTGGGTACATGCCCCACGACCAGTTGGACTCGCCAACCATTTCGCTGATCGCCAGACCCAAGGACTCCGGCAGGCCTTGGCCACCGTGCTCTACGTCGTGAGCCAGGCTCGGCCAGCCACCTTCGACGAATTGCTTGTAGGCTTCCTTGAAGCCAGTCGGGGTCTTGACGCCGGACTCGCTCCAGGTGCAACCCTCGATGTCGCCCACGCGGTTCAGCGGAGCCAGTACCTGCTCACAAAACTTGGCGCCTTCCTCGAGAATGGCGTCAACCATGTCCGGAGTTGCGTCGGCACAAGCCGGAAGGCTCTGATAGTGCGCTTCGTAGCCGAGCAGCTCGTCACGAACGAAGCGAATATCACGCAAGGGGGCCTTGTAGTCAGGCATAGCGATAAACCTCTGCTGATGTAACCGGGAATGAACGACCGCATGGATTTGTTGTTGCGATCAAACAGTTGTTTGAAACATACGTTTACGCCCAAATCTTGTCAAGCGTCGATCTTTTGCCGTTCGTCATCGCAGGATTGGACACACAGGCACGCGACAACGCAGCCGCGCTTGCGAAGCAGCCCGCCGCACCGAAAAGATTAGTTGAACAAGAAAGACTTACGCAGAAAAACGCCGCGAACAGGCGCGGCGCTGGAGGGTGCGGATTCTGTAAATAATCAGGCGTAGGTATCGATCAACGTCCCGAGCACTTCGTCGGCTGCCTTGGCGACTTTCACGCCCAGCTCCGCCTGAATCTTGCCTTGGGCCATTTCGGCCACGTTGCTGGCCAGGTCCGATTGCTGGCTGCGATCAACCGATCGCAGACGATCGACCTGTGCCTCGGAGGACTGGCTGGTGACCGAACGCTCGATGGTGGTGTTGGCGATCTGCCCGGCGGCTTGATCGACACGGTTCTGCCCTGTCTGAATGGTGCTCAGACCGGCATAAAAAGCGGTGTTTCCTGAGATTTCCATGGGAGAACTCGTCCTTTCAAAGGATCAACAGCGGCCATTGAAGCAGAGTGGCCGGCAAAACACCCGTCAAAAACACTAATGGCACAGTGCCTTGTCATAGGCAAAACCCCCATGCGACAAACTTCAGTCCAACAGGTCCAGTTGCAAGTGCTCGGCCACTGCCTCGGCCGTAACGGCCTTGAGTTTAGGCACACGCCCCAGGCACGGCGCCGGGAGGCGCTCGGCAAGGGTAGCCAGGTTTTCTTCCAGCCGCGAGGTCTTCGGGTCGATGATATTGGCCACCCATCCCGCCAGTTGCAAACCGTCCCGGGCTATCGCTTCGGCGGTCAACAAGGCATGGCTGATACACCCCAGGCGTACACCGACCACCAGGATCACCGGCAGCTTCAATGCGATGGCCAGGTCCGACAGATTGTCCTGATCCGCCAAGGGTACGCGCCAGCCGCCGGCGCCTTCGATCAGGGTGAAGTCCGCCTGCATGCCCAGAATCTGCCGCATCGGCGTCAGCAACGACTGCACCGTCAGCGCCACACCCGCCTCTCGCGCCGCCAGATGCGGGGCAATGGCCGGTTCGAAGGCCATCGGATTGACCTGTGTATAGGTCAGCGGCAGCGAACACTCCGCCAGCAAGGCCAGCGCATCGGCGTTGCGCAGGCCCTTGGGCGTCACATCGCAACCGGACGCGACCGGTTTGCCCGCCGCCGTGCTCAAACCCGCCGAACGCGCCGCATGCAACAGCCCCGCAGCGACCGTGGTTTTACCGACATCGGTATCCGTACCGGCGATGAAATAGGCTGCGCTCATAAGGGTTTCTCCAAGACGGCGTACACCACTTGATAAGTCGCCGGCAGGCCCTGGGCCTGACGAAACTGTTCGTAAGCCTCGATCAGACCCAGAATCCGCGCCCGGCCGGTCAAGCCACCCGGCCGCCCGGGATTGAGATTGTGCGCACCCAACGCCTTGAGTTCATGGGTCAGGCAACGCACATCCGGGTAATGCAGCACGTGCGCAAGGTTTTGCAGACTGACCACATTCAAGCCGCTGGCCGCACACAACTGCTGATAAACACCAAACTCCCGGAAGCGGTTGACGTGCACCATGCCGTCGACTTCGCGCCAGCTGTCACGCAATTCAAACAACGTCCCTACACACAGACTAGCAAACGCGAAAATGCCACCCGGCTTCAGCACTCGAAAAGCTTCACTGAGCACCGAGTCGAAGTCCGCGCACCACTGCACGGCCAGGCTGGAGAAGACCAGGTCGCAGGTCGAATCCTGCAGTGGCAAACGCTCGGCATCACCGGCCACGAAATGCGCGGCACCGCCCAGTGGCCGGGCGTGGTTGAGCATGCCTTCGGCGATGTCCAGCGCCACACCATGGCTGCCCGGAAATTGCTCGTCCAGGGTACGACTGAAATGCCCGGTGCCACAGCCAAGGTCCAGCCAACGCTGCGGTACGAAGTCCTGCGGCAGGCACCCGAGCAATTGTCTGCCCACATCACGCTGCAACTCGGCCACGCTGTCGTAGCTGGCCGCCGCGCGGGAGAATGATGCTGCAACCTGGCGCTTGTCGGGCAAGGCGCCGGGCAGGTTGGGAAGGGATAAATCAGTCATCACCGGACTCATGCAAAAAGGCCTGGATCGCCCCCGCCACACCGTGGGGATCCTCCAGGAGAAACGCGTGGCTGGCCTGTTCAATCAGACCGATTTCGACATCCGGCAGCAGTGCCAACAATTCGCCCGCCGCTTCCGCCGGCACCAACCCGTCGAGGCCGGCGAACAGATGCAGTTGCGGCCCCTGAAAATCCAGTAAAGCCTGGCGTGTACTCAACCCACCCAACAGCTCCAATCCACTGAGCAGCGCCGAAGCCGAGGACTTGGGAGCGCCAGCCAACAAAAGGCGAGCCAGCGAGCGTGGGTCGGGGGAGCCTTGTGAACAAAGAAGACTGAAGCGTTTCAAGGTCGCCTCCGGATTCAAACGGCATCCGCTGAGGAAGGCCTTGAAGTCCTCTTCGTGCATGGCATGGGACCAACCGGCCCAAGCCACAAAACAGGGATTGCTGGCCAACGTCAGCAACCCGCAGCAACGATCACCACGACGCGCCGCCAACTCGGACGCCAGCATGCCGCCCAATGACCAACCACCAAGCCAGGCGTCTTGCGGCAACGTCGAATCAAGCTCATCGAGCCACTCTTCAAGATCGCTCGACCCCAGCTCCGGCAACGGCTCGATCTCGACGCGCAGGTGCTCATCCAGGCCGCGCAAGGCCGCCGCAAGAGGCTCCAGCGGTGAAACGCCAAGCCCCCAGCCGGGCAGCAGAATCAGACGATCACGCATGGCTTGGCTCCGGCTTCAGTTGCTGAAAACAATCGGCCAGTCCATTTAACAATAGCTGTACCTGAACCTCGCTGTGGGCAGCCGTCAGCGTGACCCGCAGACGGGCACTGCCGGCGGGTACGGTCGGCGGGCGAATCGCGGTCACCATCAACCCGCGTTCGCGCAGCATTTGCGAAAGGCGCACCGCACGCCCCGCGTCACCGATCATGATTGGCTGGATCGGCGTGAAGCTGTCCATGAGTTCCAGGCCAATCTGCTCGGCACCTTTGCGGAACTGGCGGATCAGCGTCTGCAAATGCTCGCGGCGCCAGTGTTCGCTGCGCAGCAGTTCCAGGCTTTTCAACGTGGCGCAGGCCAGCGCAGGTGGCTGGCTGGTGGTGTAGATGTAGGGGCGGGCGAACTGGATCAGGCTTTCGATCAGCTCTTCGCTGCCAGCGACAAAGGCACCCGCCGTACCGAACGCCTTGCCGAGGGTGCCGACCAGCACCGGAACGTCATCCTGGCTCAAGCCGAAGTGTTCGACGATGCCGCCACCGTTGGCGCCCAGCGGTCCAAAACCATGGGCATCGTCGACCATCAACCAGGCGCCTTTGGCCTTGGCTTCTCGGGCCAGCGCAGGCAAGTCGGCGATATCACCGTCCATGCTGAACACGCCGTCGGTGACCACCAGCGTATTGCCGGTGGCTTTTTCCAGGCGTTTGGCCAGGCTCACCGGGTCGTTGTGCAGGTAGCGATTGAACCGCGCGCCGGACAACAGCCCCGCGTCGAGCAGCGACGCATGATTGAGCCGGTCTTCGAGCACCGTATCACCCTGCCCCACCAGCGCAGTGACCGCGCCGAGGTTGGCCATGTAGCCGGTGGTGAACAGCAACGCGCGCGGGCGACCGGTCAGGTCGGCCAACGCTTCTTCCAAGGCATGGTGCGGGGAGCTATGACCGATAACCAGGTGTGATGCCCCTCCGCCCACCCCCCACTTCGAAGCGCCGGCACGCCAGGCTTCGATCACTTGCGGATGATTGGCCAGGCCCAGGTAGTCGTTGTTACAGAACGCCAGCAACGGCTGGCCATCGACCACCACTTGGGGCCCCTGTGGGCTTTCGAGCAGCGGGCGCTGGCGGTAGAGGTTTTCGGCACGACGGGCGGCAAGGCGTGCGGCGAGATCGAAAGACATGCAGGCCTCGACTATCAAATGACACATGTCCCCTGTGGGAGCGAGCCAGCTCGCGAAGGCGTCTAGTCAGCCAACATCAATGTTGAATGTCAGTCCGCATTCGCGAGCAGGCTCGCTCCCACAGGGTTTTGCATTCCTTCAGAGGAATAAATGTTGGATTCAGACGGCCGCGTTATAGAACTGCTCGCTGCTCTTCTGCTCCACCAGCGCCTGCTCGATCGCCGCCTGATGCACTTCATCGGCGTGCTCTTCGCGAGCTTCCGGCAGGATGCCCAGACGCGAGAACAGTTGCATGTCCTTGTCGGCCTGCGGGTTGGCAGTGGTCAGCAGTTTTTCGCCGTAGAAAATCGAGTTGGCACCGGCGAAGAACGCCATGGCCTGCATCTGCTCGTTCATGGCTTCGCGGCCGGCGGACAGGCGCACGTGGGATTGCGGCATCAGGATGCGCGCGACGGCGAGCATGCGAATGAAGTCGAACGGGTCGACGTCGTCGGCATTTTCCAGCGGTGTACCGGCGACTTTCACCAGCATGTTGATCGGCACCGACTCCGGATGCTCCGGCAGGTTGGCCAGCTGGATCAGCAGATTGGCGCGGTCGTCCAGCGACTCGCCCATGCCGAGAATGCCGCCGGAACAGATCTTCATCCCCGAATCACGTACATACGCCAGGGTTTGCAGGCGCTCGCCGTAGGTGCGGGTAGTGATGATGCTGCCGTAGAACTCCGGCGACGTATCGAGGTTGTGGTTGTAGTAGTCGAGGCCGGCCTTGGCCAGCGCTTCGGTCTGATCCTGATCCAGGCGACCGAGGGTCATGCAGGTTTCCAGGCCCAGGGCTTTCACGCCTTCGACCATCTTCAACACGTACGGCATGTCTTTGGCCGACGGATGCTTCCACGCCGCGCCCATGCAGAAACGGGTAGAACCGATGGCCTTGGCGCGAGCGGCCTCTTCGAGGACCTTCTGCACTTCCATCAGTTTTTCTTTTTCCAGGCCGGTGTTGTAGTGACCGGACTGCGGACAATATTTGCAATCTTCCGGGCAGGCGCCGGTTTTGATCGACAGCAGGGTCGACACCTGGACGCGGTTGGCGTCGAAATGCGCACGGTGCACCGTCTGCGCCTGGAACAACAGGTCATTGAATGGCTGAACGAAGAGTGCTTTGACTTCGGCCAAAGTCCAGTCATGACGCAGGGTTGCAGTGGTGCTGGCACTCATGGGCGTTTCCTTTGAATTATGCTTTGGCAGGCGGCTGGATAATGGAATGTCACAGTCGCTTCACAGATGTTTCGGCATATTTAAGGAAGAGCGATGCGCTGTCAACCACGATACGAAGGACCGGTTTACATCTGGTTAAAAAACAAACAATCATGCCTTTTGTGCGATGAAGCGGCCGACGGCATCCCTCCCGTCTGCACGGCCTGCGAAATCGAGTTGCCCTGGCTCGGCGATCACTGCCTGACCTGCGCCCTGCCGCTCCCGGCCGCGGGCCTCACCTGCGGCCATTGCCTGAAGCAGCCACCGGCCTTCGAGCAAGTGATTGCGCCCTGGACCTACAGCTTTCCGGTAGACAGCCTGATCACCCGCTTCAAACACAACGCCAAGTGGCCATTCGGTCGCCTGCTCGCCGAACTTCTTGCTCAATACCTGCAACATCGCTTCGAAGGCGATCTGCAGCGCCCCGATGCGCTGATCCCGGTGCCGCTGGCCACCCGGCGCCTGCGCCAGCGCGGCTTCAATCAGGCGGCGATGCTGGCTCACTGGTTGAGTGCGAGTCTCGATATCCCTTGCGACGAACGGTTGCTGCTGCGCACCCAGGACACCGACGCCCAACAGGCCTTGAACGCCGAAGCCCGACGAAAGAACCTGCGCAACGCTTTCTCCCTGGCACCCGGCGCAGTCGTCAAAGGCCGGCACCTGGCCCTGGTCGACGACGTACTGACCACCGGTGCCACGACCCAGGCCCTGGCTCGCCTGCTAATGGACGCCGGGGCGGCGAGAGTCGACGTCTATTGCCTGGCCCGCACGCCCAAACCCGGCGAGACACCCTGACTTGACTCGCACGGCCCAAGCGACCAACGTCCTCATCATCGTCACCACCCAAAGCGACTTGCCATGTCTTTGCCAACCTTGCTGTCCCAGCACATTGTCCGCCGTCCGCAGCGCATCGCCCTGTTGCAGCACATCGCCGAACAAGGCTCGATCACCCGCGCGGCCAAAAGCGCAGGCCTGAGCTACAAGGCCGCCTGGGATGCGATCGATGAGCTGAACAACCTGGCGCAGAAGCCGCTGGTGGAGCGGATTGTCGGCGGCAAGGGCGGTGGCGGTGCGCGCCTGTCCAACGAGGGGGAGCGGGTGCTGCGGCTGTACCAGAAGCTGCAAGCCTTGCAGGCCCAGGTGCTGGAAGCTGCCGAAGACGCGAGCGATCTGGATCTGCTCGGGCGCCTGATGCTGCGCACCAGCGCGCGCAACCAGTTGCACGGCAAGGTAGTAGCGATTGAACCTCAGGGGCGCAACGACCTGATTCGCCTCAAAGTCGCCGATGGCGTGATCGTCGACGCGCAAATCACCCACGACAGCACCGAGCGCCTGGAGCTGCAAATCGGCACCGAAGTTGTGGCATTGATCAAGGCCGGCTGGCTCGACGTGCTGGAAAGCGATTCCGCCGAAACGCCTGGAAACAATTGCCTCAGGGGCAGCATCGAAAAAATTCTCGACGCCGACGATGGCCCCAGCGAAGTGCGCATCACCCTGCCCAATGGCCTGACCCTATGCGCCTTGGCCGAACCGAGTCATCTGCAAGCATCGGGGTTGACCTGCGGAAAGCCGGTGCGCGTCGAGTTCTCGCCGTCCAGGGTTCTGCTGGGCACGCCACTGTAAGCAGAACTGCAACAAAAGGTTCATTACTCATCTTTAAGGTGTCTGCAAAATCCGCAGGGAGCCTGAAATGAGCCTATTAGAAGAAAACCAGTCCACCGACCTCGAAAACATGGTCGGCCTCAGCCGTCGCGGCTTCATCAGCGCGGGTGCCCTATGCGGCGCTGCGATGTTCCTCGGTGGCAACCTGCTGAGCCGCAGCGTGATGGCCGCCAGTGTCAGCGCCGGCAACAGCCAGTTGTTGGGCTTCGACAGCATTGCCGCCGCCACCAGCGATTCCATCACCCTGCCAGCGGGCTACAAGTCCTCGGTGCTGATCAGCTGGGGCCAGCCACTGCACAAGGACGGTCCGGCGTTCGACCCGAGCGGCAACGGCAGCGCCGAACATCAGGAAGTCCAGTTCGGCGACAACAACGACGGCATGAGCCTGTTCGAGTTTCCGGGCGAAAAAGATCGGGCGCTGATGGCGATCAACAACGAATACACCAACTACCGCTACCTCTACGCCCACGGCGGCATGCCGCAATCGGCGGAAGAAGTGCGCAAGGCGCTGGCCTGCGAAGGTGTGTCGGTGATTGAAGTGCAGCGCAAGAACGGCCAATGGCAATTCGTCCAGGGCTCGCGCTACAACCGCCGCATTCACGGCAACGCACCCATCACCCTGAGCGGCCCGGCCGCCGGACATGCCCTGCTCAAAACCAGCGCCGATCCGCACGGCAAGAACGTCCTCGGTACGTTCCAGAACTGCGCCAACGGCAAGACGCCGTGGGGCACCTATCTGACCTGTGAAGAGAACTTCACCGACTGCTTCGGCAGCAGCAACGCCGAGCAGAAATTCGACCCGGCGCAGAAACGCTACGGCGTGGTGGCCACCAGCAAAGAAATCAACTGGCACCCCCACGACGAGCGCTTCGACATGGCGAAGAACCCCAACGAACTCAACCGTCATGGCTGGGTGGTGGAGATCGATCCGTTCGATCCGAAATCGACGCCGGTCAAACGCACGGCCCTGGGGCGCTTCAAACACGAAAACGCCGCCCTGGCCGAAACCGGCGATGGCCATGCCGTGGTGTACATGGGCGACGACGAACGCGGTGAGTTCATCTACAAATTCGTCAGCCGCGACAAGATCGACCACAAGAACCCCAAGGCCAACCGCGACATTCTCGACCACGGCACCCTGTACGTGGCGCGTTTCGATGCCGGTGACGGCAACGTCGATCACCCGAAAGGCCAGGGTGAATGGATCGAACTGACCCATGGTAAAAATGGTATCGACGCCAGCAGCGGCTTTGCCGATCAGGCCGAAGTGCTGATCCACGCCCGCCTGGCTGCCAGCGTGGTGAAGGCCACGCGAATGGACCGCCCGGAATGGATCGTGGTCAGCCCCAAGGATGGCCAGGTCTACTGCACGCTGACCAACAACGCCAAACGCGGCGAAGACGGGCAACCGGTGGGCGGGCCGAACCCGCGGGAGAAGAACGTCTACGGGCAGATCCTGCGCTGGCGCACTGAGCGTGACGATCACGGCTCGAAAACTTTTGCCTGGGACCTGTTCGTCGTCGCCGGTAATCCGGGGGTTCACGCCGGTACACCAAAAGGCGGATCGTCGAACATCACGCCGCAGAACATGTTCAACAGCCCGGACGGTTTGGGCTTCGACAAGGCCGGACGCTTGTGGATTCTCACCGACGGTGATTCGAGCAACGCCGGAGACTTTGCCGGCATGGGCAACAACCAGATGCTCTGTGCCGACCCGGTAACCGGCGAGATTCGCCGCTTCATGGTTGGCCCGGTAGGTTGTGAAGTGACGGGGATCAGCTTCTCGCCGGATCAGAAGACCCTGTTTGTCGGGATTCAGCATCCGGGTGAAAACGGCGGCTCGACCTTCCCCGAGCACCTGCCCAACGGCAAGCCGCGGTCTTCGGTGATGGCGATTTCGCGGGAAGATGGCGGGATCGTCGGCGCCTGACAGGCCCTCATCGCGAGCAAGCTCGCTCCCACAGGATTGGCGCGATTTCAAGTCTGGCGCATGACCTGTGGGAGCGAGCTTGCTCGCGATAGCGTCAGCGCAAACAACGCACATCTCAAGCCCGCCCCCTAAAACCGCGCCGTCTGCGCTACCATGCCTGGCCGGACGCAGCAGCCTGCTGCGCGCAGGAGTCAGCATGGCCCACCCGTTTGAAACCCTCACACCAGACCTCGTGCTCGACGCCGTTGAAAGCATCGGCTTTCTCAGCGACGCGCGCATCCTGGCGCTCAACAGCTACGAGAACCGCGTCTATCAGGTCGGTATCGAAGACGCCGAGCCGCTGATCGCCAAGTTCTACCGGCCGCAACGCTGGACCAACGAAGCGATTCTGGAAGAGCACCAGTTCACCGCCGAACTCGCCGACTGCGAGGTGCCGGTTGTGGCGCCGTTGATCCACAACGGTGAAACCCTGCACGAACACAACGGATTCCGCTTCACCCTGTTCCCCCGCCGTGGCGGCCGCGCACCGGAGCCGGGCAATCTCGACCAGCTGTATCGCCTGGGCCAGTTGCTCGGGCGCCTGCATGCGGTCGGCTCGACCCGGCCGTTCGAGCACCGTGAAGCGCTGGCGGTAAAAAACTTCGGCCATGACTCGCTGGCCACACTGCTCGACGGCAACTTCATCCCCCGCAGCCTGCTGCCGGCCTACGAATCGGTGGCCCGCGATCTGCTCAAGCGCGTGGAAGATGCCTACAGCAACACACCGCACCAGAACATCCGCATGCACGGGGACTGCCACCCGGGCAACATGATGTGCCGTGACGAAATGTTCCATATCGTCGACCTCGACGACTGCCGCATGGGCCCGGCGGTACAGGACATCTGGATGATGCTCGCCGGCGATCGTCAGGATTGCCTGAGCCAGTTGTCGGAACTGATGGACGGCTACAACGAATTCCACGACTTCGACCCGCGTGAACTGGCCTTGATCGAACCGCTGCGCGCCTTGCGCCTGATGCACTACAGCGCCTGGCTCGCCCGCCGCTGGGAAGACCCGGCATTCCCCCGCAGTTTCCCGTGGTTTGGCACCGAGCGTTATTGGGGGGATCAGGTGTTGGCGTTGCGCGAGCAACTGGCGGCTCTTAACGAAGAGCCACTGAAGTTGTTCTGACCCACCCTGCCCCCCTGTGGGAGCGAGCTTGCTCGCGATGACGGCGATACATTCAGCACAACTTTGACTGACATACCGCCATCGCGAGCAAGCTCGCGCCCACAGTTGTTTGTGTTCACAAATACCCAACCTATTCAGTCAGGACATTCGCAGACAAATCTCCTTACAATCCCCTCTTTGTTAGCTGCCTAAGCAAGGATTCTGCATGCAAGCCGCCAACCCGCGTCGCGGGTACATTCTGGGCCTGAGTGCCTACATCATCTGGGGACTTTTCCCCCTCTACTTCAAAGCCATCGCCAGTGTGCCCGCCGTGGAAATCATCATCCACCGGGTGCTGTGGTCAGCGCTGTTCGGCGCCTTGTTGCTGATGGTCTGGAAGCATCCCGGCTGGTGGCGCGAGCTGCGGGAGAATCCACGACGGCTGGCGATCCTGGCCCTGAGCGGTGCGCTGATAGCAGCCAACTGGCTGACCTACGTCTGGTCGGTGAACAACGGACGCATGCTGGAGGCCAGCCTCGGTTACTACATCAACCCCTTGGTGAACGTGTTGCTGGGCATGCTGATCCTTGGCGAACGGCTGCGGCGCATGCAATGGATTGCCGTCGGGCTGGCGGCTGTCGGTGTGGCGCAACAGGTCTGGCAAGTCGGCAGCCTGCCATGGGTGTCGCTGGTGTTGGCACTGACCTTCGGTTTCTATGGCCTGATTCGCAAGCAGGCACCGGTCAAGGCACTGCCGGGGCTGGTGGTGGAAACCTGGATGCTGGTACCGATTGCCCTCGGTTGGTTGCTGCTCAATCCGACGGCCAGCAGCGCCCAGGCCGAATTCTGGACCACCTCCCAAGCCTGGTGGCTGGTCGCCGCCGGCCCGATCACGCTGGTGCCGCTGGTCTGCTTCAACGCTGCCGCACGGCATTTGCCCTACACGACACTGGGGTTTCTCCAGTACCTGGCGCCGACCCTGGTTCTGCTGCAAGCGGTCCTGCTGTTTGGCGAGCACCTGTCGTCCAGCACCTTGGTAGCGTTCATGTTTATCTGGGCCGGCCTGGCGGTTTACAGCATCGATGCGTGGATAAGTTTGCGCCGCCGCAGCTGATCAAAAAACATACAAACACCTACAGGCCACGTCTCCCGTGGCCTGCATCATTCCTTCCCAAGGTTATCCACAGCGTGATCCCCGCCGTTTGTGTGCAAGTATCTGAAACTGCTTGTTTTTTGATCAAAACATGAAGAACCCCGGTCGGCGTGGCCTGGCGGGGTGTCTCTACAGGTTATCCACAGGCGGGTGCACGTTTAACTTGGATAACCTGATCAGGGTTCACTGCGCAGCACCAACTCGACCATCAGGTCGTCAGCCAGGGTTTCCAGCCGCGATTGCAGTACGTCCAGCGACAGCGTCAGCGGGACCGCAAGAATCGCTTCGGCATGGAACAACGGCTCGCTGCTCATCGGTGCCGGACGCACTTCGGTGACCAGCCGCTCCAGACTCACCCCCTGCTCGCTCAGCAAGCGCGTGATGTCACGCACGATCCCCGGGCGATCATTGCCCACCAGTTCCATGGCGATCGGTTTCCAGGTGCAGGATTGTTCGATACCGCTTTCAGCGATCAACACGCGAATGCCATGGGCGGACAAGCCCTGCAAGGCATCGACCAGTTCGTCGTAGGCCTCGGCCGGCACCCCAACCCGAAGAATCCCGGCGAATTGTCCCGCCATGCGCGACATGCGGCTTTCCAGCCAGTTGCCGCCGTGCTCGGCAATGCATTGGGCAATGCGCTCGACTTGCCCGGGCTTGTCCGGAGCAAAAACAGTGAGTACGAGGTGGTCCATGGCACAGCCCTCTTGTCATGACTTTTGTTATAGAGAACCAAGTATAGGCAAGGGTTGGACCTGCGCCGACAGGTCAGGCGCCTTCGCGAGCAGGCTCGCGCCCACAAGGGTTGCGCGGGCCTTAGTGGGAGCGAGCCTGCTCGCGAATGAAGGCACCGCCGATCTGACTGACCCAACAAATCGTGTACAACTTTTGATATTTAACTGGAACAATCTAATAGTTTTTTGAGAACATCACGCTCCCCGACGTGACCGCAATGCGTCATGGGGTCGCAGAACGACGTAATTAGTCTAATTTTCACAACCGCAATTCATCATGTAGTATGCCGCAGCGTGCACTACATGACGTTGGATCGATGTCTGCCGCAGGCACGTTCGCAACCCTGAAAGCCCTGTCAGCAAGGCCCCAAGCCGTTGATCGGTCCCAACCCAGCCGCCTGTCATGGGCATGTACTGGTAGAGGGGTTTGTGGTTTAAATGGCCAATGGCTTCATTGTTAAATTGAAGAGCTGAAAAGCGAAATAGCTGAGCAGAGTGAGGCAAGCAATGACTGAACACGTTCAAGTCGGTGGCCTGCAGGTCGCCAAAGTCCTGTTCGACTTCGTGAACAACGAAGCCATTCCCGGTACCGGCCTCACCGCCGATAAGTTCTGGGCCGGTGCCGACAAGGTCATCCATGACCTGGCGCCGAAGAACAAAGCCCTACTCGCCAAACGCGATGATTTCCAGGCTCGTATCGACGGCTGGCACCAACAGCGTGCCGGTCAGGCGCACGACGCCGTGGCCTATAAAGCCTTTCTGCAAGACATCGGTTATCTGCTGCCAGAAGCAGCCGATTTCCAGGCAACGACGCAAAACGTCGATGACGAAATCGCCCGCATGGCCGGCCCACAGCTCGTGGTGCCGGTGATGAACGCCCGCTTCGCGCTCAATGCCTCGAACGCCCGCTGGGGCTCGCTGTACGATGCGCTCTACGGCACTGACGCCATCAGCGAAGCCGACGGCGCGGAAAAAGGCAAAGGCTACAACAAGGTGCGCGGTGACAAGGTTATCGCCTTCGCTCGTGCCTTCCTCGACGAATCGGCGCCATTGGCAGCCGGCTCCCACGTTGACTCCACCGGCTACAAGATCGTCGATGGCAAACTGGTGGTCGCCCTTAAAGGCGGCAGCAACACCGGCCTGCGCAACGACGCGCAACTGATCGGCTTCCAGGGCGATGCCGCTGCACCGACCGCGATCCTGCTGAAAAACAATGGCCTGCATTTCGAAATCCAGGTCGACGCCAACACCCCGGTCGGCCAGACCGACGCGGCCGGCGTCAAAGACATCCTGATGGAAGCCGCGTTGACCACCATCATGGACTGCGAAGACTCCGTCGCTGCTGTCGATGCCGATGACAAAGTGGTGATCTACCGCAACTGGCTCGGCCTGATGAAGGGCGATCTGTCGGAAAGCGTCGCCAAGGGCGGTCAGACCTTTACCCGTACCATGAACGCCGACCGTACCTACACCGCTGTCGATGGCAGTGAACTGAGCCTGCACGGTCGTTCGTTGCTGTTCGTGCGTAACGTCGGTCACCTGATGACCATCGACGCGATCCTCGACAAAGATGGCAATGAAGTGCCGGAAGGCATTCTCGATGGCCTGGTGACTTGCCTGTCGGCGATCCACAACCTGAACGGCAACAGCTCGCGCAAGAACAGCCGCACCGGCTCGGTCTACATCGTGAAGCCGAAGATGCACGGCCCTGAAGAAGCGGCGTTCACCAACGAGCTGTTCGGTCGCATCGAAGACGTGCTGGGCCTGCCGCGCAACACCCTCAAAGTCGGGATCATGGACGAGGAGCGTCGTACCACGATCAACCTCAAGGCCTGCATCAAGGCGGCGAGCGAGCGCGTGGTGTTCATCAACACCGGTTTCCTCGACCGCACGGGCGATGAAATCCACACTTCCATGGAAGCCGGCCCGATGGTGCGCAAGGCGGACATGAAGGCGGAAAAATGGATCGGCGCCTACGAGAACTCCAATGTCGATATCGGTCTGAGCACCGGCCTGCAAGGTCGCGCGCAGATCGGTAAAGGCATGTGGGCCATGCCTGACCTGATGGCGGCGATGCTCGAACAGAAAATCGCTCACCCGATGGCTGGCGCCAACACCGCCTGGGTACCATCGCCGACCGCTGCTGCCCTGCACGCGCTGCACTACCACAAGGTTGACGTGTTCGCCCGTCAGGCCGAACTGGCCAAGCGTGCCCATGCGTCGGTGGACGACATCCTGACCATCCCGCTGGCGGTGAACCCGCAGTGGACCGCCGAACAGATCAAGAACGAACTGGACAACAACTCCCAGGGCATTCTCGGTTACGTCGTGCGCTGGATCGACCAGGGCGTCGGCTGTTCGAAAGTGCCGGACATCAACGACGTCGGCCTGATGGAAGACCGTGCAACGCTGCGTATTTCCAGCCAGCACATCGCCAACTGGCTGCGTCACGGCATCGTCACCGAAGACCAGGTCATGGAAAGCCTCAAGCGCATGGCGCCGGTGGTTGACCGTCAGAACGCCGGCGACGCGCTGTACCGTCCGCTGGCCCCCAACTTCGACAGCAACATCGCCTTCCAGGCGGCGGTCGAACTGGTGGTCGAAGGCACGAAGCAGCCGAACGGCTACACCGAGCCGGTCCTGCACCGTCGTCGTCGCGAGTTCAAGGCTGCCAATGGCCTGTAACTGAGCGTCTGCGCCGGACATGAAAAAGCCCTGATCGAAAGATCAGGGCTTTTTTCTTTACGGCTCGGTTTATCGGCTTGAACTAAGGCTTCACCCCAAGCTCACGCTTGACCAATTCCAGCAGATTACCGGCATCAATCGGCTTGAGCAGAAAATCCACCACATTCAAATGCATCGCGGCGATCGCATCTTTCACGTCGGCATCGCCCGAGACGATGATGACCGGCAACGCCGCCCGTACCGACTCGCGCACCTGTCGGATCAGGTCCAGCCCATCGATGTGGCCCATGCGCAGGTCGGTAATCACCAGTCCGATCGAAGGTTTTTCCTCCAGCATCTTGAGCGCCGCTTCGCCACTGGCCGCGGTCAGGCAGCGAATACCGTCCAGTGCCAGAATCTCTGACAGCAGGTCCCGGGCGTCTTTATCGTCATCGACGATCAGCACCCGTTGCGGTGGCAGGTCAGGTTCCAGCATGACGGCACTCAGCGCTTCGCGCTCGGCGTCGCTCAAAATATCGTGGTCGGACATGGCTTTCTCTACATGTTCAGTTCAATTCCCTAGCACAGTTGTGAGACATCGCTAAGCAGACCATCAATGTGCACTCCGTCGGATAATTTTCCAATAGGGGAGCCGTGAGGTTTTTCGCACACTTGCGTAGGCTTCTTCCGACACTTCAGGGTGCGAACTGCCTACCTAGACTTACGTCCAATGGGCACCCCGGCCACAGGGGTCGACCATGTCTGGGTCATCCGACTACAACAATTCAAAAAAGACTGCGGTAATGGTTATGAGTAAAGCGGACGCCTTCACACAGGCAGGGAAAACCGCGGTGTTGCAGAACATCCAGGGTACGTTGCAATTCCTTCAGCGTTTCCCGCCCTTCAACCAGATGGAACACGCTCACCTGGCGTATCTGGTCGAGCAATGTCAGCTGCGTTTTTACGCCCCCGGCGAGAGCATCATCAAACCCGCCGACGGCCCGGTCGAGCACTTCTATATCGTCAAGCAAGGCCGAGTCGTGGGTGAGCGTCCACATACGGCAAACGGTGGCACCGAAACCGTCTTCGAAATCACCACCGGCGAGTGCTTCCCCCTCGCGGCGTTGCTGGGTGAACGGGCGACCCGCACCGAGCACCTGGCCGGCGAGGACACCTTCTGCCTGCAACTGAACAAGCCGGCGTTCATCCGCCTGTTTTCGCTATCGGACACCTTCCGCAACTTCGCCCTGCGCTGCGTCAGCAGCCTGCTGGATCAGGTCAACCAGCAAGTGCAGCAAAAAGCCGTGGAAACCCTGGGCACCCAATATTCGCTCAATACCCGACTGGGCGAATTGGCCATGCGCCACCCGGTAACGTGCAGCCCGCAGACGCCGTTGCGCGAAGCCGTGACGTTGATGCATGAACAGCAAGTCGGCAGCATCGTGGTGGTCGATGAACTCAAGGCGCCACTGGGGATTTTCACCCTGCGCGACCTGCGCCAGACCGTGGCCAACGGCAGCAGTGATTTCAACGAGGCCATCGAAGGACACATGACCCGGGCACCGTTTTTCCTGTCGCCGGATCACAGTGCTTTCGACGCGGCGATTGCCATGACTGA
The DNA here is from genome assembly GCF_019956275.1 of Pseudomonas sp. GL-RE-26. Taxonomy (NCBI): domain Bacteria; kingdom Pseudomonadati; phylum Pseudomonadota; class Gammaproteobacteria; order Pseudomonadales; family Pseudomonadaceae; genus Pseudomonas; species Pseudomonas sp. GL-RE-26. The sequence goes on along the minus strand of NZ_JAHBDI010000011.1, from coordinate 594,741 downwards.
GCGTCACATCGCCCACGTCTGCCTGGTCAAGGACCAGCGCTTGTGCGGCGTGGTTTCCGAGCGCGACCTGTTTTCCCTGCAACGGGTCGACCTGGTGCACCTGGCGCGCACTATCCGCAATGCCCAGAAAGTGGAAAACCTGGTGGCGCTGCGGGGCGAAATCGGTCAACTGGTCGAGCGCATGCTGGCCCACGGCGCGTCTTCGACGCAGATCACCCACATCATCACCTTGCTCAACGACCACACCGTGTGCCGGGTGATCGAACTGACCCTCGCCGAAAAAGGCGACCCCGGCGTGCCGTTCAGCTGGCTGTGTTTCGGCAGTGAAGGCCGTCGCGAGCAGACCCTGCACACCGATCAGGACAACGGCATTCTGTTCGAAGCCAGGGATGCGGCCCATGCCGCCGAGATTCGCGGCAAGCTGTTGCCCATCGCCCAGCAGATCAACCAGAGCCTGGCGCTGTGCGGCTTCACTTTGTGCAAGGGCAATATCATGGCCGGCAACCCCGAGCTGTGCCTGTCCCGGGCCGAATGGGCGCGGCGCTTTGCGGCGTTTATCCGCGAGGCAACCCCGGAGAACCTGCTGGGCTCGAGCATCTATTTCGATTTACGCGTGGTCTGGGGCAGCGAGCAAGGCTGCGAGCAGTTGCGTCGGGGCATTCTCGATCAGGTCGGCGACAACCGTTTGTTCCAGCGCATGATGGCCGAGAATGCGCTGCGCAATCGCCCGCCCGTAGGACGTTTCCGCGAGTTCGTGCTGGCGCGCAAAAATGGCGAGAAGGCCACCCTGGACCTGAAGATCCAGGGCCTGGCACCCTTTGTCGACGGAGCCCGGTTACTGGCCCTGGTCCACGGTATCGAAGCGAACAACACGCTGGAGCGTTTTCGCCAGTTGGTCGACAAGGAGGTCATCGATCCCCTGGACGGCGCCGCGTACGAAGAGGCCTATCACTTCATCCAGCAAACCCGCATGCAGCAACACCAACTACAGACCCGGGAGAATTTTCCTTACTCAAATCGGGTCGATCCCGACAGCCTCAATCATCTGGACCGACGCATCCTGCGTGAGTCCCTGCGCCAGGCACAACGCCTGCAAAGCAGCCTGACCTTACGGTATCAGTTATGAGCCTGTTTTCGTGGCTGCGTCCGCCGAGCCCCACCCTCCCAGCTCACTTGCAACATCGACTGGAGCAATTACCGACGGCTGCCGACCTGGCGCAGTGCAGCCTGCGCGAGCAACGCTGGGTGGTGCTCGACCTGGAAACCACCGGCTTGAACCTGAGCAAGGACCACGTGTTGTCCATCGGCGCGGTGGTGATCGAGGACGGGGCCATCGACTTTCGCCAGCAGTTCGAACGCACCCTGCAATATCCGCAAGTGAAACTCGGCCCCAGCGTGCTGATCCATGGCATTGGCCCCAGCGCCATTGCGGCGGGCAGCGAACCGACAGAAGCATTGCTCGACCTGATGGAGTACATCGGGGACAGTCCGGTGCTGGCCTTTCACGCGCCGTTTGACCAGCACATGCTCGGCCGTGCATTGAAAGATCACCTGGGTTTCAAATTGCAGCATCCGTTTCTGGATGTGGCGGACATTGCGCCGCTGCTATGCCCCCAGGCGCACATTCGCGAGGCCGGGCTGGACGATTGGATCGACTGGTTCAAGCTCGAAGTCTTCGAGCGCCACCACGCCAGCGCCGACGCCCTGGCCACCGCCGAACTGATGCTGATCCTGTTCAGCCGTGCGCGACAGCAACAGATTCATAGCCCGTTGAATCTGCAACAGCGCTTGAATCAGTGGAAGCGCCGGCAGCAGGCGCCGTCCTTCTGACCTATAAGCAATCACTGTAGGAGCGAGCCTGCTCGCGCCTACAGGGGCCGTCGCCAAGCTCCCACCCGACCAACGCCAATTGCTTACCTCCCTCGCCTCTGCCACAATCGCGAACCATTCTCGTTAGTTAATATTTCCCAATCGGTGATGCGGCGTGTCGTCAGTTCCAAGCCCTCAAAGTGAGCTCGTCGGTGCGTTATATCGCGACCATCGCGGTTGGCTATTGGCCTGGCTTCGACGCAACGTCGCCTGCCCGCAGCGGGCCGAAGACCTGAGCCAGGACACTTTCGTGCGTTTGCTGGGCCGTGAGGAACTGAAGGTCCCGCGCGAGCCTCGGGCGTTTCTGGTGGCGATCGCCAAGGGCCTGCTGTTCGATTATTTCCGTCGCGCCGCGCTGGAACAGGCTTACCTCACCGAGCTGATGCTGATTCCCGAAGCCGAGCAACCGTCGACGGAAGAACAGCAAATGATCCTCGAAGACCTGAAAAACATCGAACGTTTGCTCGGCAAGCTTTCCAGCAAGGCCCGGGCGGCGTTCCTCTACAACCGTCTCGATGGCCTCGGCCACGCAGACATCGCCGAGCGCCTGGGGGTTTCGGTGCCGCGGGTGCGCCAGTACCTGGCCCAAGGCATCCGCCAGTGCTATATCGCGCTGTATGGTGAGCCGACATGAACCCGGTCAGTTCCAAACCGGTATCGGCCAGCGTGCTGGACGCGGCGATTGCCTGGCAGTTGTCCATGGACTCCGCCAACCCGGTAGAGCGCGAAGAATTCGCCAAGTGGCACGCGGCCCACGAAGAGCACGCCCGCGCCTGGCGCCAGCTGGGTATGCTCGACCAGCGTTTCAGCGTGGCCAGCGGCCCGGCCCGCACGGCCTTGCTGCAATCGCGCGAAGGTATTCGCCGGCGAGTGCGCAAGCTTGGTAACGGTGTCGCCAGCATCGTTGCAGTGATCGGCCTGGCCCTGTTCGCCGGGGATCGTTACCTGCCGATCGACTATTGGCTGGCCGACCAGCGCACCGCCGTTGGCGAGCAGCGCACCCTGCGCCTGGCTGACGGCACGCTGGTCAATCTCAACACCCACAGCGCGCTGGATGTGCGTTTCGATGAAAAGCAGCGGCGCATCGTGCTGCAGGAAGGCGAAATTCTGGTTGAAACCGGCCATGGCGATCCCCGGCCGTTCATCGTCGAAACCCGCGAAGGCAGCATGCGCGCGCTGGGTACGCGGTTTCTGGTCAAGCGCGAGGAAGATGGAACGCGCTTGAGCGTATTGCAGTCGGCGGTGGCGGTTCACCCTGAGTCCAACCCTGACGAACAGATTCTGCGCGAAGGCCAACAGGTGCTGATCCGCAACAACGGCCTGGGCCCGGTTCTGGCCGTCAGCCTCGGCGCAGATGCCTGGACCCGCGGCATGCTGGTGGTGGACAACACGCGGCTGGAAGATCTGGTGCATGAAATCGGCCGCTATCGAAACGGATACGTCGGGGTCGCACCGGAAGTGGCCGACCTGCGCATCACTGGCAGCTTCCCGCTGCGCGACACCGACCTGGCACTCAACGCCCTGCTGCCAACCCTGCCGGTGCAGATCGAACAGCACACGCAATGGTGGGTGCAGGTCGTGGCCAAGGCCGATACCAAGCCCTGAACCCGCACATAGCTCCTTGTGGCGAGGAAGCTTGCTCCCGCTGGGTCGCGAAGCGGCCCCGCATTTTCCAGTTAAACCGCTTTGGCTGATTTTACGACTGCTTCGCAGCCGGACGGGACGGTGCGGCGATCCGACAAGCCCCCTCGCCACTAAATGCGCATGCCTGAAGTTCCTCGATGCCAATTGAATTACTGAATCGAAATTATTTTCATCCAGCCCTATCACTTTTTGATTTTCGTTCGGCACATAGGCAATTGAGAAATGTTTCCATTCAGGAGCCGCTGTATGCCTAGTTCGCTAGACTCCCTGTTGCGCCGCAGTTTGCTGACGGTCGCCATTGCCCTTTGCACCCCGTTGGCCAGCAGCCAACTGGTCGCCGCTGAACAAGCATCCAGCGTCCGCGCCTACAACCTGCCGGCTGCGCCACTGACCAACACCCTGAACCAGATCGCCAGCCAGGCCGGTTTGGCACTCTCGCTGAATCCGTCCCTGGCGGCGGGCAAGACCTCGGCGCCGGTCAAAGGCCAGTTCGACGCAGCCGGCGCCCTGCGCGAAGCTCTGCGTGGCACCGGCCTGCAACTGGAGCAGAGCAGTGTAGGCACCTACACCCTGGTGGCCGTGCCCGAGGGTGTGATGGACCTGCCGGCGACCAGCGTGATCGGCGTGCAAGACACTGAAAGCGCCTGGGGCCCGGTACAGGGCTACCTGGCCAAGCGCACCGCCGCCGGCACCAAGACCAACACCGCGCTGGTCGAGGCGCCGCGTTCGATTTCGGTCGTCACTCGTGAGCAGATGGATGACCGCAACGCGCACACCCTCGACGATGCCGTGCGCTACTTGCCGGGCATCACCTCCAGCAGCTTCGGCAGCGACACCCGCGCCGACTGGTTGCGCGTGCGGGGTTTCGAGCCGACTCAATTCCTCGACGGCCTGCCACTGCCAAAAGGCGTGTACTCCAACCCGAAACAGGAAACCTGGAACCTCGACCGCCTGGCGCTGCTTCGCGGACCGGCCTCCTCGGTGTACGGCCAGACACCGCCGGGCGGCCTGCTGGACATGGTCAGCCGCCGCCCAAGCGCTGAAGCCAGCAGCGAGATCCAACTGCAATACGGCAGCGACAATCATCGTCAGATCAACTTCGCCAGCACCGGCAAAATCGACGACGAAGGCCAGTTCCTGTATAGCCTCAGCGGCGTACTGCGCGACGGCGGCACGCCCATCGACCACATCGATGACAAGCGCTACAACATTGCACCAAGCCTGACCTGGAACATCGACGACGACACCAGGTTCACCCTGCTCACGCAATTCACCCGTGACGATACCGGTATCACCAGTCAGTTCTATCCGATCCAGGGTACCAAGATCGACATGCCGTTCGGCGATATCTCCCACCACAAGAACCTGGGTGATCCGAACTACGACTTCTACGACCGCACCTACTACGCACTGGGTTACGCCTTCGAACATCGCCTGAACGATGTCTGGCAGTTCCGGCAGAACCTGCGCTACACCAAGTCGGAGCTGTCGTTCCAGGCCGTGACCGTCAACAGCTACAACCCTGAGTTTGCCGAGTTCGGGTTTGTCGTCGACGATCAAGGCAACACCGGCCGAGGCACCACCAATGTCGACGAAGACATCGCCCAATTCGCCGTGGACAACAACTTCCAGGGCGACTTCGTCACCGGCGACGTCAGTCACACCCTGCTGATCGGCCTGGACCACCAACGCAACACCACCAACTACCTCTCGATCTTCGGCACTGCGCCGGGCATCAATGTCAACGACCCGGTCTATGGCTTGCCGATCACCCGTCCGGCACGCTCCACAGCCTTCTATGACTACGAACAGAAGACCCAGCAGACCGGCCTGTACATCCAGGACCAGATGGCCCTCGACCAATGGCGCCTGACCCTCGGTGGCCGTGAAGACTGGGTCCACACCGGTACCAAGTTCTTCAACAAGGGCGATGCCACCAACACTGAACGCGACAAGAACTTCAGCGGCAATGCGGCGATCAGCTACGTGTTCGACTCGGGCTTCGTGCCCTACCTGTCCTACGCCGAATCGTTCCAGCCGACCAGCAATGCCGTCGCCTCGCCGACCGAGTCGTTCAAGCCGACCGAAGGCAAGCAGTGGGAACTGGGGATCAAGTACCAGCCACCGGGCAGCAACACCCTGCTGACGGCGGCTGTGTATGACCTGACCCAGAAAAACGTTTCCGTCACCAACAACGTGGGCAATGTGACAGTCACCAGCCAGACCGGCGAAGTGAAAGTCAAAGGCCTGGAACTGGAAGCCGTTTCCGACGTGACCGAAAACCTCAAGGTCACCGCCGCCTACACCCTGGCCAAATCCGAAGTGCAAGAGGGCATCTACAAGGGCAATCGCCTGCAACTGATGCCAAACCAGCAAGCGTCGGTGTGGGGCGACTACACCTGGCACAACGGCGTGCTGGATGGGTTTGGCATCGGTGCTGGTGCGCGCTATACCGGCAATACCTATGGCGACCAGGCCAACACCTGGCTGGGCAAGGCCGGCGCCTACACGGTGTTCGACGCAGTGGTTCACTACGACCTCGGTCGCCTGGACAACAGCCTCAAAGGCGCTTCGCTGGCCGTTAACGCCACCAACCTGTTCGACAAGGACTACATCTCGACTTGCGACAGCTTCTACTGCTACTACGGCGACCAGCGCAGTGTCGTCGCAAGTGCAACCTACAAGTGGTAACGCTCTGAGCTGACACGCCCAATGACCAGGCCGTCCTTCGTGGGCGGCTTTGGTTTTTCTGAAGGCTATGAAATGAAAAGTAAAACAATTCGCCGCTGGTCCGCTGTTCATACCTGGACCAGCCTGATTTGTACCGTGTTCCTGTTGCTGCTGGCACTGACTGGCCTGCCGTTGATCTTTCACCACGAGATCGACCACTTGCTGGGCGATGCGCCTGAAGTGAAGGCAATGCCGGCAGACACCCCGCGCCTGAATTTGCAGCAGTTGGTGGAAGCCGCCGAGAAGCATCGCCCCGGTGAAGTCATGCAGTATTTTGGCTTTGAGGACGATGAGCCCAACGCGGTGCTGACCATCATGGCCGCGACCGCGGGCACGGAGCCGAACTCGTCCCACACCTTCATGCTCGACGCCCGTACCGGCGAAGCGCTGGAGACGCCATCGGCCAACGGCGGTTTCATGATGGTCATGCTGCGCCTGCACGTGGACATGTTTGCCGGGCTGCCGGGCAAGTTGTTGCTGGCGTTCATGGGGATTCTGTTCGTAGTAGCGATCGTTTCCGGCACGGTGCTGTACCTGCCGTTCACGCGTCGCTTGAAATTCGCCACCGTGCGTCAGGACAAATCCACCCGCCTGCGCTGGCTCGACCTGCATAACCTGATCGGCGTGGTGACGCTGACCTGGGCCTTGGTGGTCGGCGTGACAGGTGTGATCAGTGCCTGCGCCGACCTGATCATCGCCGCCTGGCGCAACGACAGCCTGAGCGCGATGGTCGCGCCGTACCGCGATGCGCCACCGCTGACGCAACGAGCGCCCGCGACCCGTTTGCTCGATATCGCCAAGGATGTCGCGCCGGGCATGCAGCCGGACTTCATCGCCTTCCCAGGCACGCGTTTTTCAAGTGAGCACCATTACGCGGTGTTCATGAAAGGCAGCACGCACCTGACTTCGCACCTGCTGACGCCGGTACTGATCGACGCCAGCACCCTGCAAGTCACCGCCGTGGCCGAACGACCGTGGTACATGGACGCCATGGGCATGTCGCAGCCACTGCACTTCGGTGACTACGGCGGCATGCCGATGAAGATCCTCTGGGCGACCCTGGATGTGCTGACCATCATCGTGCTCGGCAGCGGAGTCTACCTGTGGGTGGTGCGGCGCAAGGTTGCCAGGCCGGTGCTGGAAAAAGCGGAGAGCGTGGCATGAAGCCCCGGCAGTCGAACTTCTGGAAAGTGTTTGCCATCCCGACCGTCATCGCGATGCTCAGCGCGGCTGGGTTGTTTGCCGCGTTGCTCGGGGATGGTGTTTGGGATTCGTTGAGCTGGGTGGGGCTGGGCATCCCAGCTGTGCTGGCCCTGCACGGCCTCCTGCAACGCCGCTGATCCCTGTGGGAGCGAGCCTGCTCGCGATGGGGTCGTATCAGTCGATATTGAATTGGCTGACACACCGCCTTCGCGAGCAGGCTCACTCCTACAGGTTCAACGATAAGTCTCAAATACTCGCCAGTCATACGACAACACCATCCCCCGCCTGTCGCCTCCCCCTGCAAATCCTCAGACATATCTGTTGACAGTTTTACCCTTGCGCTCCTATAAAGACGCATGTTGTACGACAACCTACAACAAATGCAGCACCAAAAATAAATCCAAAAAAATCATGGTGAAGTGATGAAAGTCAAAGGCATCCGCTGGTGGATGGTCGGCCTGGTGACGGCCGGCCTGATGGTCAACTACCTGGCTCGCAATACCCTGTCAGTGGCCGCTCCGACCCTGATGAGCGAAATGAACATCTCCACCGAGCAGTACTCGCACATCGTCGTTGCGTGGCAGGTGTGCTATGCGCTGATGCAACCGGTGGCCGGCTACATCATCGATGCCATCGGCACCAAAATGGGCTTTGCCATTTTCGCCTTCGCCTGGTCGATTGCCTGCGCGCTGGCAGCCCTGGCGACCGGTTGGCAGGGCCTGGCCTTTGTTCGCGGCCTGCTTGGCCTGACCGAAGCGGCGGGGTTGCCGGCGGCGGTCAAGACTTCCACTGAATGGTTCCCGGCCAAAGAGCGCTCGGTGGCCATCGGCTGGTTCAACATCGGTTCGTCGATTGGTGCCGTGCTGGCGCCGCCGCTGGTGGTCTGGGCGATTCTGCACAGCGGCTGGGAGCTGGCGTTCCTGATCGTGGGCGGCCTGGGCGTGGCCTGGACGTTCCTGTGGATGGTTCTCTACAAGCACCCACGGGACCAGAAGCGCCTGAGCGACGAAGAACGCGACTACATCCTCAGCGGTCAGGAAGCACACTTCAAAGACCCAGCGACGAAAAAAGGCAGCTGGAAAAAGATCATCGGCAACCGCAACTTCTACGCCATCGCCAGCGCACGCATGCTCTCCGAGCCGGCCTGGCAGACCTTCAACGCGTGGATTCCGCTGTACCTGATGACCGAACGGCACATGAACATCAAAGAGATCGCGATGTTCGCCTGGCTGCCGTTCCTGGCCGCCGACCTCGGCTGCGTGCTCGGCGGCTACCTGAGCCCGTTCTTCCACAAGTACTGCAACGTGTCGTTGTTCACCTCGCGCAAAATGGTCCTGCTGTTCGGCGCCTCGTGCATGATCGGCCCGGCCTGCATCGGCCTGGTGGCCAGCCCGTACACAGCCATCGCACTGTTGTGCATTGGCGGCTTCGCGCACCAGACCCTGTCCGGTGCGCTGTATGCGATCACCTCCGACTCGTTCGGCAAAAACGAAGTGGCCACCGCCACCGGCATGGGCGGCATGTTCGGCTACCTGGGCGCAGCCGCGTTCACCCTGGTGTTTGGCGTGATGGTGACCAAGATCGGCTACAGCCCGCTGTTCGTGGTGCTGGCGATTTTCGACATCGTTGCCGCGTTCATCGTCTGGACCGTTGCCCGTGAGATCAAGCCTCAGGTGGCCGCCCCAAATCTTCAAACTGCAGTTCCAGCCAGCTAAGACACAAGCCCTGTAGGAGCGAGCCTGCTCGCGATAGCGGTCTGTAAGCCAGCATTGATGTTGAATGTCAGGCCGCCATCGCGAGCAGGCTCGCTCCTACAAGGGTGTTTGCCATCTTGAGCTATCAGGCCAACGCGCTATGCTGCCCGACACTGCCACCGATCGAGACGCTGCCATGTCCGCCCCGAGCATGACCCTGTACCACAACCCGCTCTCTCCCTTCGTTCGCAAAGTCATGGTGCTGCTGCACGAAACCGGCCAGCAGAACCGTGTGGCGTTGCAGGCCAGCGTGCTCACCCCGGTCAACCCGGACCTGACCCTGATCGAAGACAACCCCCTGAGCAAAATCCCGGCCCTGCGCTTGGCCGACGGCAACATCATCCACGACAGCCGGGTCATCCTCGACTACCTCGACCACCAGCACGTCGGCAACCCGCTGATCCCCCGCGAAGGCTCGGCCCGTTGGCGCCGCCTGACCCTCGCCTCACTGGCCGACGGAATCATGGACGCGGCCGTGCTGGTGCGCTACGAAACCGCCCTGCGCGCCCCGGAAAAACACTGGGACGAATGGCTCGACGGCCAGCGCGCCAAAATCCGTCGCGCCCTGGCCTTGCTGGAAAAGGACGCGATTGCCGAGCTGACCTGCCACTTCGACGTGGCCGCGATCAGCGTGGCCTGTGCACTGGGTTACCTGGACCTGCGCCATCCGGATCTGGATTGGCGCACAGCGAATCCGCAGTTGGCGGCGTGGTATTTCGAGGTGAGTCAGCGGCCTTCGATGATTGTGACGATGCCGAAGGCTTAGAACTTCGCTGGCTGTACTGTCCGCTTCGCGAACAGGCCCGCTCCCACAGCAGATCGTCGGTGCGTACAAATTTTGTATTCACTGGAGAACCCTTGTGGGAGCGAGCCTGCTCGCGAAAATACCAACGCGGTTCATCAGGCAACCACTGCAAAATCCGCGTCACTAACACCTCGCTCCAGCGCTGATCCTCGCGCAACCCCACCGACCGGTTCATTGCACCGCACCAATATCGAAGTCCAAAGGTTGCGGCGGTTTTTGCCCAACCCCGTACCAATCCAGCTTGCGTGTCAGCACCATGAACACGCCTAACAAACCGAACAGCAACAACGAGCCCATCAGCAGCGCGTAATCCTCGGCGCTCAACACGCCATAAAGCAGGCCGTACAACCCCGCCAGCCCCGCGGAGAAACTCAATCCGTTTACGACACTGCGCAGGACATGGCACACATAAAATCCGATCAACAACACACAGCCAGCCGCCGACAACAGGTATGCCAGCCCGAAACCGATGTGCTCGGACAGCGACAGCAACAGCAGATAGAAGATTGCCAGGGCCACCCCCACCAGCGCGTATTGCACCGGGTGCACGGCCAGGCTTTTCAGCACTTCGAACAGGAAGAACCCGGCGAAGGTCAGGACGATGAACAGCAGCGCGTATTTGATCGCCCGGTCGCTTTTCAGGTACTGGTCAACCGGGTCGATGAAGCTCACCCCGAAGCTGCGGCCGCTAAAGGCTGTGCAGTCACCGCCGGTGACGCAACTGTTCAAGGCCTCCTGCAAGTTGGTGGAGAAGAATGACGCCTGCCAGTTGGCGGAGAATCCCTGATCGGTGACTTTACGCTGGGCCGGCAAATAGTTGCCGATGAAGCTTGGGTGAGGCCAGTCGGCGCTCAGCGAGACTGTGCTGGTTTTACCCACCGGTAAGACCTGCAACACACCCGTGCCTTGCAGGCGCAGGTCAAAACCGAAGTCCAGCTCCGTGGCCTTCTCTGTATTCAGCGTCGGTAGCGCCACGTGCACGCCCTCCCCCAGCCAACCGACCTGGCTTCCAGGAATGAAGTCCAGACTCTGGCCGTCGAGTTCGAGTTTCAAGGCATTTTCGATACCACGGATGTCGCTGATGCCAACGGCGAGAAACGGCTGGTCGAACCGGTAATCGGCAAAGTCTTCCTTGATACCGAGCCGCGCCGGCAGCGAAAAATGCCCGCTGATGCGATTGTCGGCATGAAACAGCCGCGCCTGGTAAATCCCCCGGGAGCGCAACTCGGTCTGCACCTGGCCGTCCAGTTCGAAGCGTTCCGGCAGGAAATACAGACGACCGCGCTCTTCGCCGATCTCCTGATAACGCTCGTTGGTTTTTTCACGGGTCTTCCAGGTGCGCACTACCTTGCGATACGGCACCACCATCAACGGACCGCTCACTTGCTGGCTGAAGCTGGAACTGCGGGCGATGTCGTCGAGCACACCGTCGCGCAGTTGCTGCCGGTCCTGGATCACGCCGTTGATCATCAGCAGTGGAACCAGCAACAACAGAATCAACAGGGCAATTGCCCCGAGTTTTAGGGTCAGGCTACGGTTCATGGGACTCTCCCTGTTTTGGATGGGGAAAGTCTGGGTTGGCAGTGTGAGGAATGAATGGAGGGAATGTGGAGACTTTGTGGAGACTGGACCGGCCCTATGGCAGGTGCACTGTCACTTGCACACCACCGTCGACATTGCCGATGCTCAGGGTGCCGCCATGCAGCTTGACCACTTCCTCGACAAAGTTGAGCCCGAGCCCGGTGCTTTTTCGCCCGCTGTCCGGTCTCGGCAACGAGTAGAACCGCTCGCTCAACCGTGGCAACGCATAGTCTGGAATGGCCTCGGCCTGGTTGAACAGTTTGAACTCGACCTGCTCGCCGATTCGCCTGGCACTGAGGCGCAGCAGGCCTTGGACCGGAGTGAAATCCAGCGCGTTTTCCAACAGGTTGCCCAGCGCCTGGCGCAATAAAAATGCCTCGCCAGTCAGCATCAGATCCGCTGCAATGGCTTGTTCAACCTGCAATTGACGACCTTCGATTCGCGCCGCCTGAGCATTCAGCAACTCAGTCACCAATGCGCCCAACGGCACATCGACGCGCTCTTCCAGGCCTTGGCGTTGCTCGACCTGCGCCAGGTTCAAAAGCCGCTCGATCAACTGCTGCATGCGCGCACTTTCGCTGTCGATATTGCCGACGAAACGTTGCCGCTGCGCCAGAGGCATCTCGCCCTGCAACAGCTCCGCCGCACCACGAATCGCCGCCAGCGGACTCTTCAGCTCATGGGTCAAGGTGTGCACGTATCGCTCGACGTAGGCCTTGCCTTCAAGCTGCGTGCGCATCTGCTCCACCGCCGTGGCCAACTGATCGAGTTCACCGCCGCGATAATGCGGCACTTCAACCCGCCGGCCTTCACTGACGCCTTGGGCGTACGCCGTCAATCTTCGCAGGGCACGGCTCAGCCACCAGGACAACAACGCGCCGAACAGCAGACCGAGGCCGATCAACCCGGCTCCATACGCCAGCAACCGGCGTTCGGTGCGATCCACATAAGGCTGCAACGAGCTGTTGGGCTTGGCCACGGTAACCACGCCGATGATCTGGCCGTCGTCGCGAATCGGCGCGCCGACGTGCATCACCGAAGACCCCGGATCGTTCGGATCAATGCGCGTGGAGCGAGCGCCGTATTCGCCGCGCAGGGTCAGGTAGACGTCATTCCAGCGGGAGTAGTCCTGCCCCACCGCCGCCCCACTGGAATCCAGCACGACGATGCCCTTGGCGTCGGTGACGTAGATGCGGTGGTTGACCTGATTCTTTGGCAAACCCCAGATTTTCGCCGCCGGCTGTCGCTCACCATAGGCCTTGAGCAGTTCCGGCCAACGGTTCTGGTTGAGGCTGCCGGCCTTGAAATCGTCGCGCAGGATCTCGGCCATCAGGTTGGCGGTATCGACCAGGGTTTCTTCGGTGGACTGGCGAACGCCGGGGCGGATCTCTTGCATGACCGTGTTGAGCACAAAGTAGCCGGTCAGGCCAATGAACAGGGCGTAGACCAGGAAAATCCGGATTCCCAGCGGCATCAGCTTTGTCCCGGGTTGTAGCTGTAGCCGAGGCCGCGGTGGGTCTGGATCGGCTCGGCGTCAGCCTTCACCCGTCGCAACTTGGCGCGCACGCTCTTGATGTGGCTGTCGATGCTGCGCTCGTAACCAGCGTCGGCGGCCACGCCCAAGGCATCGAGCAACTGCTCTCGACTGAAGACGCGCTCGGGCTGCTCCAGCAGGCATTGCAGCAGGCGGAATTCATGGCGAGTCAGGGTCAGCAGTTGACCGCGATAACTGATTTGCACACGTTCGCTATCGATGCGAAACAGCGTCGTCGACGGTTCGCTCACCGTGCGGGGCGCTATGCGCTTGAGAATCGCCCGGACCCGCGCCGCCACCTCCCGAGGGCTGAACGGCTTGACCACGTAATCGTCAGCGCCGATTTCCAGGCCCACGACGCGATCGATTTCGCCATCCCGGGCGCTGAGGAACATCACCGGCACTTCGCTGAAGCGCCGCAGTTGCTTGCAGGTTTCGAAGCCGCTGATGTCCGGCAGGCCGATATCGAGAATGATCAGATCCGCCGGGGTCTGGCGCTGATGCTCCAGCGCCACCGCGCCGAGGCTCAGCCATGTAGTGGTGAAACCCTCGCCTTGCAGGGCGAAAACCAGGGTGTCGGCAATGGCCGCTTCGTCTTCGACAATCAGGATATGAGGCATGGCGTCCGAGCCCGCTGGTTGAGTGGGCGAACGGTGACTCAAGGGGGAATCGGCGTCAATCCGGCTGAGCTGATTGGCGGTCAGGTCTGTAGTACCTAGCAGTTCTGGTAGTAGGCAATAGCTGCAAAAACTCCGATGCTCAAGGTTATGCGATCCGGACCTTGAACGGAGTTCAACCCATGTCCAACACATCCCGTAATACCGTACTGTGTCGCTATCACTACGATCCACTGGATCGCCAAAATGGCTGCACAGTACTTCAGCAACCCTCCATCCAGCGCTTTAATTGCAAAGAACGATTGGTCACTGAAATCCAGGGCGCCGCTCGCTGGAGCATCCTTCAGCACGACGACCAGTTACTGGCCCAGCAAAATCACCTCGATTCCAAGGTGAACACCACACTGCTGGCCACCGACCTACAACGTTCGGTGCTCAACGCTCTGGACGCGACTCAACCTAATCCCCTCGCCTACACACCCTACGGCCATCGCCCGGCGGAAAACGGATTGCTCAGCCTGCTCTGCTTCAACGGCGAACGGCCGGACCCGGTGACCGGGCATTATCATTTGGGCAATGGTTATCGCCAGTTCAATCCGGTGTTGATGCGGTTTAACAGTCCGGATAGTTGGAGTCCGTTTGGGGAAGGTGGGATTAATGCATATGCGTATTGCGATGGGGAACCGACGAGTCGTAGTGATCCGACCGGACATACCTGGAGACCGATCAAAAGTTTCTTAAGGATGATAGGGGTGATGAAAAAATCGGTTAAGACCACAACAAATGCAGATACAGGAAGATGGCAAAACGTGCAGGGACAACCGGGGATGGTCCAACTTTCCCAGACTAAGACTCCAAAACAAAATGCTATGAGGCTTACTAAACAGGAGGAAAAAAATTCGCAAAGAACTGAATCAATCCTACGCAGAAGGCCAAGCACGGGATCGAGAACTGGCATTAGCGAAAAACGCACCCCCCCCAACACTACTACTTCAAGTTCCCATATGCGCACAGGCAACCAAATTAACAGCGCACAGAATAATTCAATATCCCTCAACGAAACCACATCAACAGGGGAGTCGAGACTTCATAGTCGTAAGCGTCATACCTCTCTTACAGGAAAACCGGGAGAAATTAATCGTGATGAACAGTTAGAGTTGCGCATGAAAATCGCGAACGCTCGAAGGGAAGCAGGCCGAATTGGAGCCCGTTCGCTTCTTGGGGACGTTCGTCAATAACTCCCGGACTCGAACAATTTTTTGATGAGAAGAGTCTGGCGATCTTTATTGCCCACTCTTCTCGCCGTTCCAGTAAACCCAAATCAACAATCCGGCTTATCCGCCGTAAACCGCCGAGCCGGATTCACCGCCGCCCCGAACTCACGCAACGCTTTCGCACCGATCAGCAACGGATAATTGAAGCTACTGCGATCAGTCAGGTTGACCTCGACCGTGCGCTTGACGTTACCCAGGCACAGCTCCAGGTCGACCACCGGGCGCTTGGTGGGTGCGATCACTTCGCTGTCATCCTCTTCCTCTTCGGAGCGGGTCTTGATCTTGCTGATGCGCGCGATCTTGTGTTCGTAGACCTGGTTGCCCGCATCCTTGGTGCCGAGGCGGAAACGCACCCAGTCTTCGCCGTCACGCTTGAAGGTTTCGATGTCCTTGGCCGACAGCGACGCGGTCAGGGCGCCGGTGTCCATTTTCGCCTTGAGGACCTTCCCGCCGATTTCCGGCAGGGCGATGTATTCGTAACGACCATAGAGAGTCGGCTCGGCGGCCATGACCGGTAGGGCAATGAGGGAGAGCACTGCAAGGAGGGATTTCACGTAATGGGTTTCCATGAGAGTGAGCAGTCGGATTTTAGACCGTCGTTCGCTTGATCGTTCCCATAAGGTTACCGACCCAAAAGTGAAACATTTGTCAGCACCGATTTGGCCTGTCGCCCGAAGCTGCTTATCATGGCGCGCCCAACCGCTTCCACGAGTGACTTATGCGCCGCCTGCTCACCGGCTGTTTCGTGACCCTGCTGCTTCTGCTCAACACCCTGGTCCTGATCGGACCGTTGATGGTGTTTGCCCTGCTCAAATTGATCCTGCCCGGCCGTTTTCGCGATTACGCCTCCTGGTCGGTGATGTGGATCGCCGAGACCTGGTCCGAGATCGACAAGCTGATCTTCCGTGTCTGCATCCCTACCCAATGGGACATCCGTGGTGGTGACGATCTGCGCCGCGACACTTCATATCTGGTGATCAGCAACCATCAATCCTGGGTCGACATCCCGGCGCTGATCCAGACGCTGAACCGGCGCACGCCATTCTTCAAATTTTTCCTCAAGAAAGAGCTGATCTGGGTGCCCTTCCTGGGCCTGGCGTGGTGGGCGCTGGATTACCCGTTCATGAAGCGCTACAGCAAAGCCTTCCTGGCCAAATACCCGGAACTGGCGGGCAAGGATCTGGAAATCACCAGGCAGGCCTGCGAACTGTTCAAGCGCCAATCGGTGACAGTGGTCAATTATCTGGAAGGCACCCGCTTCACGGCGGCTAAATGTGCCCAGCAACAGTCACCGTTCAATCACCTGCTCAAGCCCAAGGCCGGCGGGGTGGCCTTTGTGCTGGCGGCGATGGGCGAACAGCTGGACGCGATTCTCGATGTGACAGTGGTTTACCCGCAGCAGGAGATTCCGGGGTTCTGGGACTTGATCAGCGGCAATGTGCCGAGGGTCATCATCGATATCCAGACTCGCGAACTCGACCCGGCGCTGTGGCAGGGCGATTACGAAAACGACCCGGTGTTTCGCGAGAAGGTCCAGAACTGGGTCAACCAGCTCTGGATCGAGAAGGACCGGCGCATCGACGACTTGCGCGCCGGGCGCCGCTGAATCAGCTACCGGCGCCAGCACCCCAGATCCCGCCCAGGCTGCTCAGCAGCGAACCGCCGACGCCCTGCTGGCCGAGGTATTGCAGGAGCACCGGGGTAAACAGGCCGATCATGCCGCTGTCCATGCCCAGGGCGCTGAAGGCGTTGTTCAGGTCGTTGGTGTTCTTGACGTTACCCAGGGCATTGTCCAGTCCTGCAGCTTTGCCGCTGGAGCCGAGCAGACCGGCCAGTGCACCCAACTCACCGCCGCCCGAGAGCATGTCGATGCCCGGTACACTTTTGGCCAGTTCCGAGTAGTCGGTCGAACTCAACTGGTTCTTCGCCAGCCCAAGCATCGCCCCGGCGCCGCCGATGGCTTGCTGTGGGGTGATGTCCAATTCACTGAGGGTGCTCAGCAGGTCGGCTGTCTGCGGCGTTGGTGCGGCGGTCGCGGCCGCGTCACCGCCCTTCATGCCGGCAATGGCATTGGCCGCATCACCCAGACTGAACTGTGCGAAGACCGGGCTGGCCGCCAGGGTCAGGAGTGATGCCAGGGCAAAACCGCGTGAAATCTTCATTCAGACATCCTCTTGCGTCATGAAAAACGCCCGGCTTACAGGCGCAAAGCTGCCGATTTGACCGGGCAAACGCGGGCATGTTCCTCAGGTTTCCACCCATTTCCCACCCGCTCGTCACAAAGCAGCCCAGAAGCCTGCGGCACTATCAGATCTGCTAGTGGGCGGCTCTGTTCGAATTCGCCACAGTAAAACCCTGAATCGACAAACTCCTTCAGGAACCCGGCCATGCTCCCCAATCGAGAATCCCTGCTCTGCCGCTACCACTACGACCCGCTGGATCGTCTGGTTGATTGCACTCCCACATCACTAGACACCTGCCGGCGCTTTTATCTGAAAGATCGTCTGGCCACCGAGATTCAAGGTGTGGTGCAGCGTTCGATCATGCAGCACGACGATCAACTGCTGGCTCAGCAACAGCGTCAGAACGGGGCCGTGGAAGCGCGCTTGCTTGCCACTGATCAACAGCGTTCGGTATTGAATGTGATCGACGCAACTCGTCCCCATTCCTTGGCCTATTCACCCTATGGTCATCGCCCTGCGGAAAGCAGCTTACTCAGCCTGCTCGGCTTCAATGGCGAACGGCCGGATCCAGTGACAGGGTGGTATCTGTTGGGAAATGGCTATCGGGCGTTTAACTCGGTGTTGATGCGGTTTAACAGTCCGGACAGTTGGAGTCCGTTTGGGGAGGGTGGGTTGAATGCGTATGTGTATTGCGTGGGGGATCCGGTAAATCGGACCGATCCGTCGGGACATATTTCACAATTCGTCAAGAACGCACTTTTGAAAGGCTCATCACTCAAGTTGCCTCGACACGTAGCACCTAAGAACACGCGAGCACGCACTGCCTACATAAAAACGCCTGACCTACAGATTATAAAAAATCCGACTCATTTTGAACCACCATCAAATACGACTAGAGGTGTTTCTGAGCCACCGCCGCAACCAAAAGTAGATTTAAGTACGTTAGATTATATTGGCACCCATGGATCCACGACAGCACACCATAATAGTTTAACAGCCGGGCTACACTCCAACTTCATGAATAGCGCTAGCGGTCTCAGCAGCGGTCCAGGCTTCTATGTATCCCCTACTCGAAGAACAGCAGTAGATTTTTCGGAGATCGCGGCCAGTTACTCCAACAATGGCACACCCCACGTTTATGAAGTATATGTCAGTGACTTTAGTTCCATGATTCCTGGTCGCCATTACCGGTATGGAACAATGGGCGAGGGAGGCTTGATTTACAGATCGTTAAACGAAATGGAAATAGTTTTGCATGAGCGTATTTATAGACGAGTTTCAATTCATGCTACGGAGATCAGAAGGCCCCAGGTACTTCCCAGAGCCTCCGAGGCACCGTTCTGAATTCTACCAAGGGATAACAAAAGAGGGTGACATCATTTCACCCTCTTTGTTTACCCTAAGCCTTTACGCCGCACTAAACATCTTATGCGGATCAATCACAAACTTCTTCGGCACACCCGCATCGAACTCGCCATACCCCTGCGGCGCCTGATCCAGGCTGATCACCTGCACCCCCACCACTTCGGCGATGTTGATGCGGTCCCACATGATCGCCTGCATCAGCTGGCGGTTGTACTTCATCACCGGGGTCTGGCCGGTGTGGAAGCTGTGGGATTTAGCCCAGCCCAGGCCGAAGCGGATGCTCAGGCTGCCCATTTTCGCGGCAGCGTCCACGGCGCCCGGGTCTTCGGTCACGTAGAGGCCGGGGATGCCGATCTTGCCTGCCACACGCACCACGCCCATCAGCGAGTTGAGCACGGTGGCCGGCGCTTCGTGTTTCACGCCGTCATGGCCGTGGCCTCGGGCTTCGAAGCCGACAGCGTCGATGGCGCAATCCACTTCCGGTTCACCCAGCAGTGCAGCGATCTGTTCGTGCAGCGGGGTATCGAGTGACAGATCGGCGATTTCGAAACCCTGGGCCTTGGCGTGGGCCAGGCGCACGGTGTTGACATCACCGACGATCACCACCGCCGCACCCAGCAGGCGAGCGGATGCGGCCGCCGCCAGACCGACCGGACCGGCACCGGCGATGTACACAGTGCTGCCCGGGCCAACGCCGGCAGTCACGGCGCCGTGATAGCCGGTCGGCAGGATGTCGGAGAGACAAGTCAGGTCACGGATTTTTTCCATGGCCCGGTCGCGATCCGGCAGTTTCAGCAGGTTGAAGTCGGCGTACGGCACCATGGCGTATTCGGCCTGGCCACCGGTCCAGTCGCCCATGTCGACATAACCATAAGCACCGCCCGGACGCGCCGGGTTGACGCTCAGGCAGACACCGGTATGCATCTCTTTGCAGGAACGGCAGCGCCCGCAAGCGACGTTGAACGGTACGGATACCAGGTCGCCGATTTGCAGGTTCTCGACGTCGCTGCCCTTCTCGATCACTTCGCCGGTGATTTCGTGGCCCAGCACCAGGCCGGTTTGAGCGGTGGTACGACCGCGCACCATGTGCTGGTCGGAACCACAGATGTTGGTGGAAACCACACGCAGGATGACGGCGTGGTTAATCTTCCTGCCACGCGGGTCCTGCATTTTCGGATAATCAATACTCTGCACTTCGACCTTGCCAGCGCCGAGATACACCACACCACGATTGCCAGACATGCTTTCACCTCGCTGTTGTTTTTATGGAACCGCGTTGCCCAGGCAGGCAGCGCGTTAAGTGCTCGGGTTATTGCCTGTGTGTCTTGTGTTGTCCGTTATGCCGCTATCGCGAGCAGGCTCGCTCCTACAGTGGATCTTTGGTGTGACTGAGATTTGTGGGTAACCACAAACCCCTGTAGGAGTGAGCCTGCTCGCGATGGCAATCTAAAGAACGACTGTTCTGTTCGCGTTCAAAAACACGCGTCTTTCAATGTGATACCCCACCGCCCGGGCCAGGGTCAGGCCTTCGATATCCCGCCCCTTGGCGATCAGGTCTTCCGGGTAATGGCTGTGATCCACTGCCTCGACGCCCTGGGCAATGATCGGGCCTTCATCGAGATCGTTGTTGATGTAATGCGCCGTGGCGCCTACCAGTTTCACGCCCTTGTTGTAGGCCTGGTGATAGGGCTTGGCGCCCTTGAAACCCGGCAGCAGGGAGTGGTGAATGTTGATCGCCTTGCCATCGAGCTTGCGGCACAGCTCTGGCGACAGCACTTGCATGTAGCGCGCAAGGATCACCAGTTCCGCACCGGATTCTTCGATCACCTGCCACACCTGGCGCTCTTGCGACGGCTTGTCGTTCGGGTCCAGCGGGAAGTGGTAGTACGGAATCTGGTGCCAGTCGGCCAGTGGCTTGAGGTCCGGGTGGTTGGAGACCACAGCAGCGACGTCCATCGACAACTGGCCGATGCGCTGGCGATAGAGCAAGTCGTTGAGGCAGTGATCAGCCTTGGAAACCATGATCACCACT
The DNA here is from genome assembly GCF_019956275.1 of Pseudomonas sp. GL-RE-26. Classification (NCBI taxonomy): domain Bacteria; kingdom Pseudomonadati; phylum Pseudomonadota; class Gammaproteobacteria; order Pseudomonadales; family Pseudomonadaceae; genus Pseudomonas; species Pseudomonas sp. GL-RE-26. The sequence continues at coordinate 574,150 of NZ_JAHBDI010000011.1, read as the reverse complement.
TTCGGCCGATAGTTTGGCGCGGTCAGTTCGAAGATCATGCCGAAGGCTTCACCGCGCTCGGCCAGGCCCGCGCGGAAGGACTGCTCGTCGAAACCGTCAGGCTGGCGGAATTCCACACGAATGAAGAAACGGCCCGAGAGTCGGTCATCGAAGGAATGGTGCTCGGTGACGTAGCAGCCCTGCTCGAACAGAAAGCGGGTCACCGCGTCCACGGTGCCGAGCACGCTGGGGCAGTCGGCGGTCAGAATCCATGTGTCTGGGGCGCGGCTCATAGTGCGGTGACTCCTGTAGCAAATTCTGTGATCACAGAGAATTCTGTGTTGAGCTTGCCTGTGGCGAGGGGGCTTGCCCCCGTTGGGCTGCGCAGCGGCCCCAAATCCGGAGTGTGCGATCTAACAGGTAGACCGCATTCACTGGTTTTACGACTGCTTCGCAGCCGAACGGGGGCAAGCCCCCTCGCCACAAAAGCAGCCACACTCACATACCGTGTCAGGCCTGTACGCTCAGGCCGTACTCGGCAGAAGCGTCCTGCAACCACAACCACCAGTAATCCGAGAAGCTGCGACGAATCAGCAGTTCCCAGGTGTCTTCTGCGGTGTGACGGATCATCAGTTGCGACTTGGCGAACACCGTGCCGACGGCTTTGCCCACCGGGAAGTTGTTCGGGTGCACGTCGTAGCTGGTGGACTTCATCAGCACCTGGCGCACGTTCGGGCCGCTCAGTTCGAGGAGTTGCTGGCCGCCGCTGACGTTGACGATCGCAATGTGCAAATCGCCCAGCGCTTTGCGCAGTTTTTGCTCGGCGGCCAGTTCTTCACCGGTCGGCACGATCAGCAGCCACTCATCCGGCCCCATCCATTGCAGGCTGGTTTCACCTTTGACTATGACGCTCAGTGCGCCGGGCAATTCGATGCCTAGGGCCTTGTGCACGCCAGCGGCGAATGCGGCGTCGTGGCCATCACCACGGATGGTCAGGTGACCGAGGAGTTTCTTTTCACGCACAGTCACACCGGCGTTCTTGCGGCCCTTGCCCACCAGGCTGGCGAGGTCGGCGTGATGCAGCGACGACTCGGCCTTGGCCCCGGAGGTTGGGCGTTGTTGGTAAACATTGGCTGCGGTCATAAAGCACCTTTCCTGAATTCTGTTAGCCCTGTGGAGACTGTTCTGCCGCTTTCGCGAGCAGGCTCGCTCCCACAAGGGGTACGCGATCTCCTGTGGGAGCGAGCCTGCTCGCGAAAGCGGCTGCCGGCCCCCCACAGGACCCGAGCCTTAAACGTTCTGGCGCTCGCCCTTCGGATCAAAGAACACCGAAGAAACGATTTCCGCCTCGATCACGCTGCCGTCGGCCAGCGGTGCGAACACTCGCTCGCCCATCCGCTGCAAGCCGCCCTTGACCACGCCCATGGCGAACGAATAGCCCAGGGAGTTGTGCAGGTAACTGGAAGTCACGTGACCCACCATGGTCATCGGAATGGCTTGCTTGGTGTTGAACACCAGTTGCGCGCCTTCCGGCAGCCATTTGTTCGGATCGATCGGCTTCAGGCCAACCAATTGCTTGCGCTGATCACGCACGCAGTCTTCACGGTTCATGCCACGCCAGCCGATCCACGAGAACGGTTTGGTGCGACCGACACACCAGCCCATGTTCAAGTCGTCCGGGGTCATCGAACTGTCAGTGTCCTGGCCGACGATGATGAAGCCCTTCTCCGCCCGCAGCACGTGCATGGTTTCAGTGCCGTACGGGGTCAGGTTGTACTTCTTGCCGGCGTCGACGATTTTTTCCAGCACGCCCATGGCGTAGTCGGCTTGCACGTTGACTTCGTACGACAGTTCACCGGTAAACGAAATCCGGAATACCCGCGCTGGCACACCACCCACCAGACCTTCTTTCCAGGTCATGAACGGGAAGGCTTCGTTGCTCAGGTCGATGTCGGTGACTTCAGCGAGCAGCTTGCGGCTGTTCGGCCCGGACAGGGTCATGGTCGCCCAGTGGTCGGTGACGGAGGTGAAGTACACCTTCATGTCCGGCCATTCGGTCTGGTGGTACAGCTCCAGCCACTGAAGTACGCGAGCCGCGCCGCCCGTGGTGGTGGTCATGACGAAATGGTTGTCGGCCAGGCAAGCCGTCACACCGTCGTCGAAGACCATGCCGTCTTCTTTGCACATCAGGCCGTAACGCGCCTTGCCCACGTCGAGCTTGGTCCAGGCGTTGGTGTAGACGCGGTTGAGGAACTCACGCGTATCCGGGCCCTGGATGTCGATTTTGCCGAGGGTCGAAGCATCCAGCAGGCCGACGCTGTCGCGCACGGCTTTGCATTCGCGCTTCACCGCGGCATGCAGGTCTTCACCGGATTTAGGGAAGTACCAAGGACGTTTCCACTGGCCGACGTCTTCGAACTCGGCGCCATTTTTCAGGTGCCATTGATGCAGCGCGGTGTAGCGCACCGGCTCGAAGATGTGCCCACAGTGACGACCGGCCACGGCGCCGAAAGTCACCGGCGTGTAGTTCGGACGGAACATGGTGGTGCCCATCTGCGGGATGGTCACGTTCAGCGAGCGGGCAGCGATGGCCAGGCCGTTGACGTTGCCGAGCTTGCCCTGATCGGTACCGAAGCCCAGCGCGGTGTAGCGCTTGACGTGCTCGACCGACTCGAAGCCCTCGCGGGTCGCCAGTTCGATGGCGGCGGCGGTGACGTCGTTTTGCAGGTCGACGAATTGCTTCGGCGCCCGTGCGGTGTTCTTTTCATGGGGCACCTGGAACAGCGCCAGGGTCGGCTCTTCGAGACGGCTCAGGGCTTTTGGCAACACGCCTTCAACCGACTGGAAGCCGGCTTCGGCAGCAGCGCGAACGCCACCTTCAAAACCATCGGCCAGGGAATCGCCGAGGCCGTAGACGCCGTTGATGCCACCGACACACACGCGTTTCTGCGGTGCTTCACCCGGTACGAAACCGAGGATGTCTTCGCGCCAGATCGGCTTGCCGCCCAGGTGCGAAGCCAGGTGAACCACCGGGCTGTAGCCACCGGAGCTGGCGACCACGTCGCAGTCGAGCCATTCGCCTGGGCTCGTCACGGTGTGGGCTTTGACATCGATGGCGGCCACACGGGCAGCGGTCACGTGCTTGCTACCACGGGCCTCGATCACGGCGCTGCCGGTGAGGATGCGGATGCCTTTGGCGCGGGCTTCTTCCACCAGCGCACCACGGGGATTGCTGCGAGCGTCGGCGATGGCCACCACTTGCAGGCTGGCATCGAGCCAATCCAGGGCAACGCGGTAGGCGTGGTCGTTGTTGGTCGACAGCACCAGTTTCTTGCCCGGTGCCACACCATAACGACGCACGTAGGTCGAGATGGCGCCGGCGAGCATGTTGCCCGGCACGTCGTTGTTGCCGTAGACCAGTGGACGTTCGTGAGCGCCGGTTGCCAGCACCACGCGAGTGGCGCGGACCCGGTGGATGCGCTGACGCACCTGGCCGATCGGTGCGCGGTCGCCGAGGTGATCGGTCAGGCGCTCGTGAATGGTCAGGAAGTTGTGATCGTGGTAGCCGTTGACGGTGGCGCGCGGCAACAGCAGCACGTCAGGGGTGTTCTTCAGCTCGTCGATGACGCTGGCCACCCACTCCATCGCCGGCTTGCCGTCGAGGCTTTCGCGGGAGTCGAGCAGGCTGCCGCCGAACTCTTCCTGTTCGTCAGCCAGGATCACACGGGCACCGCTGCGCGCAGCGGCCAGTGCAGCGGCCAAGCCAGCAGGGCCGGCACCGACGATCAGCACGTCGCAGTGCTGGTTCATGTAGTCGTAGGTGTCCGGATCGTTCTCGGTCGGCGAGCGGCCAAGGCCGGCAGCCTTGCGGATGTACTTCTCGTAGGTCATCCAGAACGATTGCGGGTACATGAAGGTTTTGTAGTAGAAGCCCGGTGGCATCAGCTTGCCGCCGACCTTGCCGAGAATCCCCATCATGTCGTTGTTCACGCTCGGCCAGCCGTTGGTGCTGGTAGCGACCAGGCCTTGGTACAGCGCCTGTTGCGTGGCGCGCACGTTCGGGATCTGCGTGGCTTCGGTGGCGCCGATCTGCAGCACCGCGTTCGGCTCTTCAGCGCCGGCAGCGAAGATGCCGCGCGGACGGGAATACTTGAAGCTGCGACCGATGATGTCGACGCCGTTGGCCAGCAGTGCAGCGGCCAGGGAATCGCCTTCGAAGCCTTTGTAGTTCTGGCCGTTGAAGGTGAAGGTCAAGACTTTGTTGCGGTCGATCCGTCCGCCGTTGGACAGGCGATTGATCTGGCTCATACCTTCTCTCCCAGAGCCGTGCTGGCCGCTTTCGGGCTATCGGTCTTGTCGGTGAATTGTGGCTTGGTGCCGATCTTGTAGGTTTCGAGAATCTCGTAGGTCACGGTGTCGCGGGTGACGTTGAAGTACTGACGGCAACCGGCGACGTGATCCCACAGCTCGTGGTGCAGACCGCGAGGGTTATCGCGGAAGAACATGTAGTCGCCCCACTCCTCGTCGGTGCAGGTGTTCGGATCCAGTGGACGCGGGATGTGCGCCTGGCCGGATGCATGGAATTCCTCTTCGGAGCGCAGTTCGCCGCAGTGAGGACAGAAGATATGCAACATGGGGATTTCTCCTGTTAGTGGGCAACCGCAGCAGCGCCGTGTTCATCGATCAACGCACCGTTGTGGAAACGGTCGATGGAGAAAGGTGCGGCCAATGGGTGCATTTCACCCTTGGCCAGGCTCGCGGCAAACACGTTGCCCGAGCCAGGTGTGGCCTTGAAGCCGCCGGTGCCCCAACCGCAGTTGAAGAACATGTTCGGTACCGGGGTTTTCGAAATGATCGGGCAGGCATCCGGCGTGGTGTCGACGATGCCGCCCCACTGACGGTTCATGCGTACGCGCGACAGCACCGGGAACATCTCGACGATGGCCTGGATGGTGTGCTCGATCACCGGGTACGAACCACGCTGGCCGTAGCCGTTGTAGCCGTCGATACCGGCGCCGATCACCAGGTCGCCCTTGTCGGACTGGCTGATGTAGCCGTGCACGGCGTTGGACATGATCACGCTGTCGATAATCGGCTTGATCGGCTCGGACACCAGCGCCTGCAGCGGGTGGGATTCGATCGGCAGGCGGAAACCGGCGAGCTTGGCCATGTGCCCGGAGTTACCGGCGGTCACTACGCCGACGCGCTTCGCGCCGATGAAGCCCTTGTTGGTTTCAACGCCGATGCACACGCCGTTTTCCTTGCGGAAACCGATCACTTCGGTCTGCTGGATCAGGTCCACGCCGAGGGCGTCGGCGGCACGGGCAAAGCCCCAGGCCACGGCATCGTGACGGGCCACGCCGCCGCGACGCTGAACGGTAGCGCCCATCACCGGGTAGCGGGTGTTCTTGGAGCAGTCGAGGTACGGAATCTCGTCGGCAACCTGTTTGGCATCGAGCAGTTCACCGTCGACGCCGTTGAGGCGGTTGGCGCTGACCCGACGCTCGGAATCACGGATGTCCTGCAGGGTGTGGCACAGGTTGTAGACGCCGCGCTGGGAGAACATCACGTTGTAGTTCAGGTCCTGGGACAGGCCTTCCCACAGTTTCATCGCGTGTTCGTACAGGTGCGCCGACTCATCCCACAGGTAGTTGGAGCGAACGATGGTGGTGTTGCGCGCGGTGTTACCGCCGCCCAGCCAGCCTTTCTCGACCACGGCCACGTTGGTGATGCCGTGTTCCTTGGCCAGGTAGTAGGCCGTTGCGAGACCATGCCCGCCACCGCCGACGATGACCACGTCGTAGACCTTTTTAGGGGTCGGCGTGCGCCACATTTTCTGCCAGTTTTCATGATGGCTGAGAGAGTGTTTGAAGAGGCCGAAGCCCGAGTAGCGTTGCATAGTCATTTACTCCAAAACCGCACTCAGCGATAAACCGGGAAGTCCGCGCACAGGGCTGCCACTTGCTCGGCGACATTGGCCTCGACATCGGCGTCGCCGAGGTTGTCGAGGATGTCGCAGATCCAGCCGGCCAGCGTGACGCACTGGGTCACCTTGAAGCCGCGAGTGGTGACCGCCGGGGTGCCGATGCGCAGGCCGGAGGTCACGAACGGCGACTGTGGATCGTTCGGGACAGCGTTCTTGTTCACAGTGATGTGGGCGCGACCGAGGGCTGCGTCCGCCTCTTTACCGGTCAGGCCCTGACGGATCAGGCTGACCAGGAACAGGTGGTTGTCGGTACCGCCGGACACTACATCGTAGCCGCGTTTGATAAACACGCCGGCCATGGCCTGGGCGTTGTCGATCACTTGCTGCTGGTAAACCTTGAAGCCAGGTTCCAGCGCTTCCTTGAAGCACACTGCCTTACCGGCGATCACGTGCATCAGCGGGCCGCCCTGGGCACCCGGGAAAACTGCCGCGTTGAGCTTCTTCTCGATTTCTTCGTTGGACTTGGCCAGGATCAGGCCGCCACGTGGACCGCGCAGGGTCTTGTGGGTAGTGGTGGTGACCACATCGGCGTAAGGCAGCGGGTTCGGGTACAGGCCGGCAGCGACCAGACCGGCCACGTGGGCCATGTCGACGAACAGCAGCGCACCGACCTTGTCGGCGATCTGGCGGAAGCGCGGGAAGTCGAGGGTCTTGGAATAGGCCGAGAAGCCGGCAACGATCATCTTCGGCTTGCACTCGACGGCCAGGCGCTCGACTTCGTCGTAATCGATCAGACCGGTCTTGGTATCGATGCCGTACTGCACGGCGTTGTACAGCTTGCCCGAGGACGACACTTTGGCGCCGTGGGTCAGGTGACCGCCGTGGGCCAGGCTCATGCCGAGGATGGTGTCGCCGGCTTGCAGCAGGGCCAGGTATACGGCGCTATTGGCGGAGGAACCGGAGTGCGGCTGAACGTTGGCGTAATCGGCGCCGAACAGTTGCTTGGCGCGCTCAATGGCCAGTGCCTCAACCTTGTCGACGTGTTCGCAGCCACCGTAGTAGCGCTTGCCCGGATAACCTTCGGCATATTTGTTAGTCAGGCCGCTGCCTTGCGCTTCCATCACGCGCTTGCTGGTGTAGTTCTCCGACGCGATCAGCTCGATGTGATCTTCCTGACGTTGCTCTTCGGCATTCATCGCCGCCAGCAGTGCATCGTCGTAACCCTGGATCTGGTCTTGCTTGCTGAACATCGCGTCTCTCCCAGCGGCGGCGGTGCGCCATTCGTCTCGGTGAGGCACTGGCGTTTCGGCAGTGCCCTTTGGTAGCGATGGTATGACTGGCTTGGAGTCGTCAAATGCCTACGGGCGCCACGCAAAGGTGCGTTTACGACATGGGAAGAAATGGCAGGCCAAACACGACCGTCGATCCAGCGCAGATCCCCTGTGGGAGCGAGCTTGCTCGCGATAGCGGCATCACATTCAACATTGATGTCGACTGACCCGCCGCCATCGCGAGCGAGCTCGCTCCCACAGGTCAGGCGATGGCCTGTCGCACTGCGAGCAACACAAGGAAATGCAGGGGATAGAGCGCATACGCCCAGCGCCGCATCGGCGGTGGTTTTGCGCCCTTTGCATGTCGCAACAAGAACAGCCCGAGCCATGGCGCGATCAGGCACGTGACGATGGCCGGAATCGCCGCGACATTGCCCAGGCGAGCGGCGTGATACAGCAACTGCCACTGATTGGCCGCCAGGCACACCACCCCCGCCAACAGCGCGAAATACCAGGGCCGTTGCAGTACCAGCAACATCGCCAGCGGCAACAGCACTCCAAAGAAACCGAACATCAACCGCTGGGAGAAAAACCCTGCCAGCATCAACGCGCCCACCGCCAGCAGCCGCGAGGCAAGCACCGGCTGCTGCCAGCCACGAATCACCAGCAAGCCCAAGGCAAGGGTGGGCAGCACGTTCAAGGTGTCGGGATTGGGAATGTACATCCGGTAAGGAATTTCACTCACCGCGCTAAACAGCAACAACCACCCCAGATAGCGCCACTGGCCACCGGTCGTCGCAGTCCGCGTGCGCGCCAGATTGGCCGCCATCGCCAAACAGAACCATGGAAACGCCAGGCGCCCCGGCACATACAACAGATCGGCGGAATAACCGACATATCGCAGGTGATCGAGCACCATGCACAGCAGCGCCAGCCACTTGAGCAGATCCAGTGCCCCGTCGCGCTGCTTTAAGTGCATGGCCTTGTGCATGGTCTTGTGCATGCTCTTGTACATAGTCACGTGCATAATTGCCCTTCGACCGTGTATTTTCCCGACAGCGACATCCTGTGCGCTCCACCTGACGATCTTGGGTACAGTGCGCACCCTCATTGACCACGGGACGCTTCACCATAGGCATCTCGACCACGGAAGCAGGCCATGACCGACAAGAGCCAACAATTCGCCAGCGACAACTATTCCGGCATCTGCCCTGAAGCCTGGGCTGCCATGGAACAGGCCAACCACGGCCACCAGCGCGCATACGGCGACGACGAGTGGACCGCCCGCGCGTCCGACGATTTCCGCAAGCTGTTCGAAACCGACTGCGAAGTGTTTTTCGCCTTCAACGGCACCGCCGCCAACTCGCTGGCGCTGTCGTCGTTGTGCCAGAGTTACCACAGTGTGATCTGCTCGGAAACCGCCCACGTCGAAACCGACGAATGCGGCGCCCCGGAATTCTTCTCCAACGGCTCCAAACTGCTGATCGCCCGCACTGAAAACGGCAAGCTGACCCCGGAATCGATCCGTGAGGTCGCGCTCAAGCGCCAGGACATCCACTACCCGAAACCCCGCGTCGTGACCCTGACCCAGGCCACCGAAGTCGGCAGCGTCTACACCCCGGACGAAATCCGCGCCATCAGCGCCACCTGCAAGGAACTGGGCCTGAACCTGCACATGGACGGCGCGCGCTTCTCCAACGCCTGCGCCTTCCTCGGCTGCACCCCGGCCGACCTGACCTGGAAGGCCGGCGTCGACGTGCTGTGCTTTGGCGGCACGAAAAACGGCATGGCAGTGGGCGAGGCGATTCTGTTCTTCAACCACAAACTGGCTGAAGACTTCGATTACCGCTGCAAGCAGGCCGGGCAGTTGGCGTCGAAAATGCGCTTCCTGTCGGCACCGTGGGTCGGGATCCTGGAAAACGACGCCTGGCTCAAATACGCCAACCACGCCAACCACTGCGCGCAATTGCTCGCCGAGCTGGTCAGCGACATTCCAGGCGTGGAGCTGATGTTCCCGGTACAGGCCAATGGCGTGTTCCTGCAACTGTCGGAACCGGCCATCGCCGCACTGACCGCCAAGGGCTGGCGCTTCTACACCTTCATCGGCAACGGCGGCGCACGCTTCATGTGCTCGTGGGACACCGAGGAAGAGCGCGTGCGTGAATTGGCGCGGGATATCCGTGAAGTCATGGCATAACCACGATCCCCTGTGGCGAGTGGGCTTGCCCCCGTCGGACTGCGCAGCAGGCCCAAAGTCTGAGTCCGTGGTTTGTCAGTCAGACCGCGACAGCAGGTTTTACGACGGCTGCGCCGCCGAACGGGGGCAAGCCCCCTCGCCACAAGTTCGCGTTCGTCCGTTCCCCCGCCACTGCTCCTGAAAGACTTCGTCTACATTGTTTGTCGAGCCTGTGCTCACATAACAATAATCAGGAGCGTCAGCATGTCATTGCAAGGCAAAACCCTGTTCATCACCGGCGCCAGCCGCGGCATCGGCCGCGAGATCGCGCTGCGGGCCGCACGTGACGGCGCCAACATTGTGATTGCCGCCAAAAGCGCCGAACCCCACGCCAAGCTGCCGGGCACGATTTTCAGCGTGGCCCAGGAGGTGGAAGCCGCAGGCGGCAAGGCGCTGGCCTTGCAGGTGGATGTGCGTGAAGAGGATGCCGTACGTGCGGCGCTGGCCCAGGCCAACGAACATTTCGGCAGTATCGATGCGCTGATCAACAATGCCGGGGCGATCAAGCTGACTGGGGTCCAGCACCTCGAACTCAAGCGCTTTGATCTGATGCATCAGATCAACACCCGCGCCGTCTTACTGTGCAGCCAGGCTGCGTTGCCTTACCTGAAAAAATCCGGCGGCCACATCCTCAATCTGTCCCCGCCGCTGAACCTTGCCACCAAGTGGTTCGCCCAATACAGCCCCTACACCGTCACCAAGTACGGCATGAGCATGCTGACCCTGGGCATGAGTGAGGAATTCAAGAACTACGGGATCAGCGTCAACTCGCTATGGCCACAGACGATGATTGCCACCGCCGCGATCGAGTTTCAGTTGGGGTCGCGCGAGTCGTTCAAGCATGCGCGCCTGCCTGCGATCATGGCCGATGCCGCCCATGTGATTCTGAGCAGCAGCGGGCGCAGCCTGACCGGGCGTTTGTTGATTGATGAGGAGATTCTGCGAGAAAGCGGTGTGACGGAGTTCGAACACTATCGGTTCGCGCCGGACAGCAGCGACAAGCTGATGACGGATCTGTTTATTGACTAAAAACCTGTGGGAGCGAGCCTGCTCGCTCCCACAAGGGAACACCACTGCTTTCAGAGATATATTCCCACCCGAATCAATACTCGATCCGCACATCGCCTTTCGGCACGCTGCAGCACGACAGGATGAACCCTTCGGCTTCGTCTTCCTCGGTGATCCCGCCGTTGTGCTCCATCTCCACTTCGCCGCCCAGTTTCAACACCTTGCAGGTGCCGCAGATGCCCATGCCGCACGCTTTCGGAATCATCAGGCCGACCTTGGCCGCCGCTGCATGCACGGTCTCGCCCGGGGCCACGCGGATGCTCTTGCCGGAGGTGGTGAATTCCACTTGATGCAAGTCCGCGGCGTCGACTTCCGGTGCCTCGGCCGCTTGTTCGGCGTGTTCCACGGCGTCAGCGCGCGCCTCTGGCGGGGTCGCTCCGAAGGATTCTTCGTGATAACGCGACATGTCGAAGCCAGCGGCTTCCAGCAAGCGCTTGACCGCATTCATATACGGTGTCGGGCCGCAGCAGAATACTTCGCGCTCAAGGAAGTCAGGCGTCATCAATTCAAGCATTCTGTGGTTCAGGTAACCGCGATAACCGGCCCATGGCTCACCCATGCCGTGCTTCTCGCAGATCAGGTGCAGGCTGAAGTTCTCGATCCGCGACGCCATGTGTTCCAGCTCACGGTGGTAAATGATGTCTTTAGGCGAACGGGCGCTGTGGATAAACACCATGTCGACATTGCCGTTGGTGTCGTAGAACCAGCGCGCCATGGACATGACCGGCGTGATACCAACGCCGCCGCTGAGGTAGAGCACCTTCGGCGCGGTGAAGTCCATGGCATTGAACAGCCCGACCGGCCCGTGCACCGCCAGCTCCTGGCCTTCGTGCAGGGTGTCGTGCAGCCAGTTGGACACCTTGCCGCCCGGCACGCGCTTGATGGTCACCGAAAAGCTGTACGGCACCGATGGCGAGCTGGAAATGGTGTACGAACGCATGATCGGCTGGCCTTCAATCTCCAGCTCCAGGGTGACAAACTGCCCCGGTTTGAAGAAGAACAGGATCGGCTGGTCGGCCATGAAGCAAAAGGTGCGCACATCCCAGGTTTCCTGGATGACTTTGACGCAACGGACGATGTGTCGACCATTGGCCCAGGTCTGGGTGGTTACCGGGTTCAGGAAGCTGTTGGACATGCTGATCTCCACGGCCGACTGTCGGCCTTCATGTTGGCGATTCTGCGTATAGCGCGAACCATCCATTTACCTATCTGCGACATTGACATGCTTATCGCGACCAGCCCCCAACGACCGGGGCTTGCGCGTCGGGAACAGATTGCACCATGTCGCCCATGGATAAGGTTCTGGCCAGCGCCGGCCCCACACTCGCCCCATACCAAGACACATTCTTTACACCTTGCGTAGCAACCCTGATTAGCCACTTTCGCCGGCCACACAGAATGGCCTTGAGGATTAAACGATGGACGTCACTACTACCCTGAGCCTGGGCGATCCGCTGGAACCCGCACGCAAGGCCACCGCACAGATGCTGCAAGAGCGCGAGCGCACGTTCTCGCTGCCGCAGCCGTTTTACTCCGACGAGCGCCTGTTTGATATCGACATGCAGGAAATCTTTCAGAAAGAGTGGTTGATCGCCGGCATGACGTGCGAGATCCCTACCAAGGGCAACTACCTGACCCTGCAGATCGGCAAGAACCCGATCATCGTGATCCGTGGCGCCGAAGGCGTGGTGCATGCGTTCCACAACGTCTGCCGCCACCGTGGCTCGCGCCTGTGCACCAGCGACAAGGGCAAGGTCGCCAAGCTGGTTTGCCACTACCACCAGTGGACCTACGAACTGGACGGCCGCCTGCTGTTCGCCGGCACCGAAATGGGCGCCGACTTCGACATGAAAGAGTACGGCCTCAAGCCGGTGAACGTGAAGACCGCCGGCGGCTACATCTTCATCAGCCTGGCGGAGAATCCGCCGGCCATCGATGACTTCCTGTCGACACTGAACCATTACATGGAACCGTACGACATGGAGAACACCAAGGTGGCGGTGCAAACCACCTTGATGGAAAAGGCCAACTGGAAACTGGTGCTGGAAAACAACCGCGAGTGCTACCACTGCAACGCGTCGCACCCGGAACTGCTGAAAACCCTGCTGGAGTGGGACGACGTCACCGACCCGCGCGCCGACCAGGCCTTCAAGGACCACGTCGCCGCCTCCGCCGCTGCCTGGGAAGCCGAGAAGATCCCTTACGCCCACGCCAGCTTCGGCCTGCGTAACCGCATCGTGCGCATGCCGCTGCTCAAGGGCACCGTGTCGATGACCATGGACGGCAAGCAGGGCTGCGCCAAGTTGATGGGCCGCATCCAGAACCCGGACCTGGGCTCGATGCGCATCCTGCACCTGCCGCACTCGTGGAACCACTGCATGGGCGACCACATCATCGTGTTCACCGTGTGGCCGATCAGCGCCCAGGAAACCATGGTCACCACCAAGTGGATCGTGCACAAGGACGCGGTCGAAGGCGTGGACTACGACGTGGAGCGCATGCGCCAGGTCTGGGACGCCACCAACGACCAGGACCGTCGTCTGGCCGAAGAGAACCAGCGCGGCATCAACTCCACTGCGTACCAGCCTGGGCCTTACTCCAAGACTTATGAGTTTGGTGTGGTGAACTTCGTGGACTGGTACAGCGAGCGTCTGCTGAGCAACCTGGGGGCCGAGCCTGCGCCGTACCTCAAGGGTGTCCCGGTTAGCGGCTAAACATCAAAAGCATCGCGAGCAGGCTCGCTCCCACACTCGATCTGTGTCGTTCACAGATCCACTGTAGGAGCGAGCCTGCTCGCGATGGCACCCTCTGCATCAACACAATCCTCTCGGTAATTCCTCTCCTCATTAGAACTGCACGAAATATGACCTATCTCGTTCAGGCCTATGCCCGCCGCACCTCCCAGCCTTCCGCGAACAAGTTATCCACATCTCCACCCACAGCTATTGGGGACAACTGTGGACAGACCGCAAAATTTCTCCACAAAACCCAAAGAAAAATCGTGACTTATCCAGAAGCATGCTTCCACGAGCGGACTGGTCGTTTTTTGATCAAAAGCCTGAAAGGCACGGACTGCGTAGCTTTCAGAGGATGGCAAACACCTTATCCACAGAAGCGCCAACAGACTTTGGGGTTAACTTCGAAGGCTCTGTGGAAAACCGCTACAACCCGCAAAAAACCGGTGTTTGCACGGAATTCTACGGCTCACAACCATCAATTGATCACTTTTTGATCGCAACCATGAAAGCCGCTGTTTATAAGGCCTACAGCCGATAGCAAACATCTTATCCACAGAAGCGCCAACAGAGATTGGGGGCAAGTCTGCACCCACAACAGCACTTATCCCGTTGAAAAAGCTTGGAAAAACCACGGACAGGACTGGTTGTTTTTTGACCTGAGGCTTGCAGGGCCTGATTTATATGGGGTGTAGCCATGGGCGAACATGTTATCCACAGAACCACCAACAGGGATTGTGGGTAAACACCGAAGTTGTTCAGATTTTATTGAGACATGAGCGACCTGAATCCAGATCCAGGTTCAATTCAAAGTCTTTGAACGCGTGCCATCCGAGCAATATTGACGGGACGTATTGCCCGCCTATCAGCGACGGCGGGATGGTAAAGCCCGGGTAGTATTTGTAGGTGACCGCCATGGTGTTGCCTTGCAGGGCCAATACGCCGTCGAAGCGTTGGAAGCGTTTGTTGTTGCCGGTGTAAACGTTCGAGCCTCCCGGTGTCAGCGCCTGCACAACGCTGACTTGCCTGCCGGGCGACGAGGCCGTCAAGTAGTCGACATTTCCGGTATCGATGATGGCCTGCGTTGCCCGGCGATCCAGCTGTGCGGCCACCACCAACCGTTGATTGAGATCCAGGCGGCTAATGGCAATCGGCGCATCACAGCGTGTGGCCGGCGGCGGATTCAGCTCCAGTGTTCTGCTGGTGATCTTCAAGCGCCCCAGCTTGCTGATCAGATCCAGCCCCAACAGATTGTCCCGGTCGCTGACAAAGACCAGGACATTCCTGAACTCGCGGGTGCCGACTTTCAGCGACCCGAGAACTCCCAGCCTCGCGGCCAAGCCTTTTTCGCCATAAAACGTGCTGTAGCGATAAAAAGCATCGGGCAACAACCTGATGCCCAACTGTTTCGCAGTGTCGATGTTGACCCGGGTTTGCGGTGCGCCCGTGTCCAGAACAAAACGCGCCGAGACACCATTGGCCGCGCCGACCTCGATAAATGGCAGCACTTGTTCAGCGTTGTAGAAGTCGTCGGCATACGGATAGAGCGGCAGCACCTCATACCGCGTCGAACCGTTGACCGTGAAATCGCCGGTCGCCGCCAGGACAGCCAGTGATTTGCTGCCAAACGTGGAGAACAGCGGCTTCAGATCGGCGCTGGCCGCAATCGCCCGGGCATGCCTGGCCTTGATCGCCAGGTAGTACTCGGGGATTTGATTGGCGGCCTTGGCTTCGAGCAATCTGGCGAAGACCGTCACCGAGCAGCTGAGGTGTCTGTCGGCATCCAGTACCTTGTCGCACTGTTGCCGCAGTTGCGCCAGGGACGCGTTGCGGCCTTGTTCGGAGTCTATCCAGCGGTAAAAATCCTGATCAGCCTCGGACGCCTTTGTCTGGGCGGCAGAGATCAAGCCTGTGGATAACCACATGGCCGATGCACAGAGCGCCAGAAGAGCGAAAGTCTTCATATTCAGGCCAGTCATAAAAACAGGGTTTTATGAGTCAGCGCTGAATGTCTGAAAGCTCCCGAAAACGTGCCGCACCCTTGATCAGCGCATGGAAAACTGTAGCTCACCGGGCTGACGGGTGTGGTGCGGGACGAAGAGATCCTGTGGGAGCGAGCTTGCTCGCGATGACGGAGTATCAGTCAACATCAATGCCGCCTGATACCACGCTTTCGCGAACAAGCCGCCCCCACAGTGTTTGTTAGCGAACCACACCTTCTTCAATCAGCAATTTGAGGATGGCCTCGGCCCCGGCTTGCGCCGTCACGCCCTTGAGTACCTGCCCGCCTCCACCACTGGCCTTGGCCGTCGCGGCTTTCATTCGGTCGGCACCGCTCTTGGCCTTGATCACCTTCAGACGCTTGGGCCTTGGCTTGGCCGGTTGCAGGGTTGCGACCGCGAGCAGTTCATCGTCGATGACCTCGACGTCCTGCGCTTGCAGCACGCCGCGTCGGGCCGGGCCGTAAGCGCTCTGCCGAGGCTTGGGTGCAGCGTTATCCACCGTCGCCAGAAACGGCAGGCGTACCTTCAGCCGACGACGTTGACCGCGGGGCAAGGCTTGCAGCACCAGCGCCGAACCGCCATCGATGGACTCGACCTGCGCCAGTCCCACCACCAGCGGCCAGCCCAGGCTTTCGGCCAGCAGGAAGGGCAACATGCCCGAGCCTTCACCGGTTTCCGCCTGGCTACCGGTCAACACCACCTGCGCCCCGGCATCGCGCAAATAGTCGGTCAGCGCCGGTAGCGCGTCGGCGCCTTGCGGTTGTTCCAGCACATGCAGTTGCTCAAGCCCCATGCCCAGGTAGGCGCGCAATGCAGGCTCGGAAATGTCGCCGGCATGCAGCACCTGCAAGTTATCCCCAGCCAATTGCAGGCCCAGTTCAACCGCCCGCGCATCCTGCTCCGCGCGACGCGGCCGACCGGATGTCGGGTGGGCGCCGATGGACACCAGGCTGATGATTTTCGTGCTCATAACCCTTTCCTTCCCTTAAGCCGCATCGCGCTTGGCGTCGTTGCGGTAAGCCTCTACCGCCTCGATCAAGGCTTGAAGAATCTCCGCGCTCTCGCCAATCACCGAGAGGTCCGCACGCTTGATCATGTCGCAGCCCGGGTCGAGGTTGATCGCCACCACCTTGTCGCAGGCACCAATGCCTTGCAGGTGCTGGATCGCCCCGGAAATCCCCACCGCCACATAGACCCGTGCAGTGACCCAGGTGCCGGACGCGCCGACCTGGCGGTCGCGGGCCATGAAGCCGTCGTCCACCGCCACCCGCGATGCGCCTTCGGTCGCGCCGAGGGCTTCGGCGGTCCTGTGGAAAAGTCCCCAGTCCTTGACCCCGTTGCCACCGGAGAAAATGAACTCGGCTTCGGCCATTGGAATTGCCGCCGGATCGACGGCCACCGCGCCCAGATCTTCGATCCGCGACAGGCTGCGCGCCACAGTTGTGGATAACTCCACGGCCAAGGCTTCGTGACGGGTTTCGCTGACCGGTTCGGCGCACTCGGCAGCCGCCAGAATCAATCGCGCCAGCGGCCGGGCAAGGTCTTGCAGACCTGCGCCAGCACGGCCGATGCACTCCTGATCCTTGACCTGCCAGACCCGCGTGGCCGGGCGCTCGCCCAGTGCCGCAGCAAAACGACGGCCGAGTTCGCCACCGCCACTGCGGCTGTCCGGCAGCAACCAGTGACGCGGGCTGAACTGGTTATCCACAGCCCGCAGGCCCTGGACCCGTTGCTCCGGTGCATAACCGTTGAATTCTTCGCCTTCCAGCACCAGCAGGCGGTCGACGCCCGCCGTGGCGAAAGCGTTTTCCTTGTGTTCGCCGAACACCACGGCCAGCACTGCGCCGTCCTTGCCGGCCAGTTGATGGGCCAGGCCCAGCAGGTCGCGGTCGTGACTGCTCAAGCGACCACCGACCATGTCCGGCACCACGCTGATGTAAAACGCAGGCGCGGTCACCTGATGCAGCGGCAATTGTACTTCCACGGCAGCCGAGCGCTTGGTCGCCCCGCCCTGCTGAGCGCCGCTGCGGTCGATGCGTTTGATACCGTTGGGGCCGATGAAACCGACTCCATGGGGATTCTTGCGGATGACGCCGTTAGGCCCCATCCAGCTGTGTTGCGCCGGCTGCATGGCTGCGTGCAGCGGGTGCAGACGGTTGCGGGCAATCCATTCGGCCCGCGGGTCGCGGCGGATAATGTCGCTCATCAGTGGGCCTCCGCTGGTTCACGTTGGGCCGGCGTAGAGGGTTTGGAGGCGGCTTCTTCCAGCAACGCGTCGGCCACCAGCTCGGCAATGTCCTTGATCATCGGCCGGGGTTCGACCACGCCTTCGAGCATCGCGGTGCATTGTGGACAACCCACGGCCACCAGTTCGGCGCCGGTTTCGCGGATGTCTTCCATGCGCATGTCGGGAATGCGTTGCTTGCCGGGAATGTCGGTGATCGGCGCGCCGCCACCACCGCCGCAGCAGCGCGAGCGGAAGCCGGAACGTTGCATCTCTTTCACTTCGATCCCTAGGGCGCGTAACACCTGACGCGGTGCCTCGTATTCGCCGTTGTAGCGGCCGAGGTAGCACGGGTCGTGGTAGGTCACGCTGTCGCCTTTGTGCTGACCGAGATTGAGCGCGCCAGCATCGATGATTTCCGCCATGTAGGTGCTGTGGTGCTGCACCAGGTAGTTGCCATCGAAAGCGCCATACTCGTTTTTCAGCACGTGGAAACTGTGCGGATCGCAGGTGACGATGCGGTTGAAACTGTATTTGGCCAGAGTCTGGATGTTGCGCTTGGCCAACAGCTGGAAGGTCGCTTCGTCGCCCAGGCGCCGAGCCACGTCACCGCTGTCGCGTTCTTCGAGGCCGAGCACCGCGAAGTCGATTTTCGCCGCTTTCAGCACTTTGACGAACGCACGCAGGGTGCGCTGGTTACGCATGTCGAAGGCACCGTCGCCAACCCAGAACAGCACGTCGGTGGATTTCTTTTCGCTGAGCAGATTGAGGTTCAAGTCTGCTGCCCAGTTCATCCGCCCTCCCGGCGCGAAACCGCCCGGGTTGTCGGTGGCGATCAGGTTTTCCAGCACCTCGGCGCCCTTGTTCGGGGTGGCGCCTTTTTCCAGGGTTAGATGACGGCGCATGTCGACGATGGCATCGACGTGCTCGATCATCATCGGGCATTCCTCGACGCAGGCGCGGCAGGTGGTGCACGACCACAGGGTCTCGGCATCCACCAGGCCGTTGACGATCGGTTGATGCGGATTACCCGCGTGTTCGCCAATCGGCTTGCCCGGATACGGGCTGCCGGCGAACTTGGCGTCAGTGCCACCGGCCAGGCCGACGACCATGTCCTGAATCAGTTTTTTCGGGTTCAACGGCTGGCCGGCGGCGAACGCCGGGCACGCCGCTTCGCATTTACCGCACTGCACGCAGGCGTCGAAGCCGAGCAATTGGTTCCAGGTGAAATCCTTGGGTTTTTCCACGCCCAGTGGCGCGGTCGGGTCATTCAAGTCCAGAGGCTTGAGGCCCGTGGAACGACCGCCACCGAAGCGTTCTGCGCGACGGTGCCAGGCCAGGTGCAGCGCACCGGCGAAGGCGTGTTTCATCGGCCCGCCCCAGGTCATGCCGAAGAACAGCTCCGACACGCCCCACAACACGCCAACCCCGAGAATCGCCGCCAACAGCCAGCCACCGAAGTTTTCCGGGAGGATCCCTGCCACCGGCAGGGTCAACAGGAAGAACGAGACCGAGAACGCCAGCAGGCTTTTCGGCAGGCGCATCCACGGGCCTTTCGACAGACGGGACGGCGGGTTGCGCCGACGCAGGTAAACAAAGATCGCACCAACGAACATCACCGCTGTCATCAGCAGCAACGCATAGCCGAGGAAGCGGTTATGCAGGCCGAAACCATGCACCAGGATCGCCAGCACGATGGACGCCACCGCACCGCCGGCCGTGGCGACGTGGGTGTTGGCAATGTATTTGTCCCGCGCGACCACATGGTGCAAGTCGACCATGTAGCGCTTGGGCATGGCGAACAGGCCGCCGATCAGGTCGACTTTCGAAGCCCGGCCCCGGCGCCACATGGCCACCCGCCGCAACGCGCCCAGGACACCAAGGCCCAGGGCTGCGAACAACAGGATTGGAAGAAGGGTGTTCAACATGGTGAAGCTCCCAAAGACCTCGGGTCTTGCAAGGGTTCATGTGCTTGCCGTTAAAGGCCTGACACCGACCTGTGGCGAGGGGGCTTGCCCCCGTTCGGCTGCGAAGCAGTCGTAAATCGGTCAAATGCATTTTTTACTGACAGACCGCATTGACTGATTTTGGGGCCGCTTCGCAGCCCAACGGGGGCAAGCCCCCTCGCCACAGTGATGATGGTGATACTGTTAGAAATCCTTGCACAACCGCAGCGCGTCATAGATCGCAGCGTGTGTATTACGCTGAGCCACGCAGTCGCCGATACGGAACAGCAAGTAGCCGTCACCCGTGGTGCTCAGCGATGGCTGCGGCTTGATCGCGAACAAGGCTTCGATGTCCATCTGGCCTTTGTTGCGCGAGCCTTCCTTCAGCGAGTAGTAGATTTCTTCGTCCGGACGCACGCCGTTTTCCACCACCACCTGGTCGACCACCCGCTCCTCTTTGGCGCCGGTGTATTCGTTTTCCAGCACCGCCACCAGCTTGTCGCCTTCGCGGTAGACCTTCTCCAGCATCATGTCCCCGGTCATGATCACTTCTTTGGGGTACATGCTGCGGTAGTAAGTCGGGAACGACGTACCGCCGATGGCCACGCCCGGTTTGATGTCGTCGGTGACGATCTCGACCTGGCTGCCCTTGTCGGCGAGGAAGTCGGCCGTCGACATCCCGGTGAACTCGCAAATGGTGTCGTAGACCAGTACGTTCTTGCCCGGTGCAACCTTGCCATCAAGGATGTCCCAACTGCTGACCACCAGGCCTTCAGCCGCGCCCCAGTGTTCGTTCTGCTCCAGGAATGGATGGCCGCCGACGGCGAGCACCACCACGTCTGGACGCAAGTCGAGAATGGTTGCCGCATCGGCCGCCACGCCCAGGCGCAGGTCAACTTTCAAACGCGCCAATTCCAGTTGGAACCAGCGGGTAATACCGGCGATCTGGTCCCGTTGCGGGGCTTTCGATGCGGTCGTGATCTGGCCACCGATGAATTCTTTCTTCTCGAACAGGGTCACGTCGTGGCCACGTTCGGCCGACACGCGAGCGGCTTCCATCCCGGCAGGACCGGCACCGACCACCACAACTTTGCGCTTCACACCGGTCGACTTCTCGATGATGTGCGGCACGCCCATGTATTCACGGGAGGTCGCGGCGTTCTGGATGCAAAGTACGTCCAGGCCTTGGTACTGACGGTCGATGCAGTAGTTGGCGCCGACGCACTGTTTGATCTGGTCGACCTGGCCCATCTTGATCTTGGCGATCAGGTGCGGGTCGGCGATGTGGGCGCGGGTCATGCCGACCATGTCGACGTAGCCGCCCTCCAGAATACGGGTCGCCTGGTTCGGGTCCTTGATGTTCTGCGCGTGCAGTACAGGTGCCTTGACCACTTCCTTGATACCGGCCGCCAGATGCAGGAACGGCTCCGGTGGATAACTCATGTTGGGGATAACGTTGGCCAGGGTGTTGTGGGTGTCGCAACCCGAGCCGACCACACCGATGAAGTCGATCATGCCGGTGTCGTCGTAGTACTTGGCGATCTGCTTCATGTCCTCATGGGACAAGCCATCCGGGTGGAACTCATCACCGCACAGACGGATGCCGACGCAGAAATCCGGACCGACTTCCTTGCGCACAGCCTTGATCACTTCCAGGCCGAAACGCATGCGGTTCTCGAAGCTGCCGCCCCATTCATCGGTACGCTTGTTGACCCGCGGGCTCCAGAACTGGTCAATCATGTGCTGGTGCACGGCCGACAGTTCGACGCCGTCCAGGCCACCGGCCTTGGCCCGCGCCGCAGCAGTGGCGTAGTTGCCGATCACCCGCCAGATTTCTTCCGGCTCGATGGTCTTGCAGGTCGCACGGTGCACCGGCTCACGGATGCCCGACGGCGACAGCAGGGTTGGCCAGTGCTCGCCGTCCCAACGGGAACGACGGCCCATGTGGGTAATCTGGATCATGATCTTGGCGCCATGCTTGTGCATGGCATCGGCCAGGTTCTGGAAGTGCGGAATGATCCGGTCGTCCGCCAGGTTCACCGACTTCCACCAGCCTTGCGGGCTGTCGATGGCCACGCTGGAGGAGCCGCCGCAAATCGCCAGGCCGATCCCACCCTTGGCTTTCTCTTCGTAATACTTGACGTACCGGTCGGTGGTCATGCCGCCGTCGGTGGCATAGACCTCCGCGTGCGCGGTGCTGAGCACGCGGTTGCGGATGGTCAGTTTGCCGATCTGGATCGGCTGGAACATTGCTTCGAAAGCCATGGCGGGTTCCTCGACTTACAACGGCTTGACGGTGAACAAGCCGTCTTCGTGGCCCTCTTCGGAGCCACCGTAGACTTGTTCGGCCACGGTGCGGATCTTGCTGCCGCGAGCGGCGAGGATCTGATCCATCGCCCCTGCAAACCAGCCGGTGAACATGTAGTCGACCTTGCGCCCGACCTTGCCGTACACGTAGACGAACGCCGAGTGTTCGAGCTTGACGCTGGCGGTGCCTTTGTCGAGGTCGATGTCCTGGATCTTGAACAGGCCCCAGCCACGCTGCGACAGGCGCTTCATGTAGTGTTCGAACACTGCGACGCCTTCCAGGCCGTGGCATTCGGCTTCTTTTTCACACCAGTGCCAGGCGGACTTGTAGCCGGCCTTGTAGAGGATTTCGGCGTAGGCTTCAGCGCCCAGCACTTCCTCGATGCCCATGTGGTTGTTGACGAAGAAATGACGTGGCACGTACAGCATCGGCAGGGCGTCGGAGGTCCAGACACCGGTTTCGCTGTCGACTTCGATTGGCAATTGCGGGGCGATCTTGGCCATGGAAACTTAACTCCAGAAAATTTGTTGTGTTGCCCGCTGCACGGACGGCAGCGGGAAAGGATTCAGAAGTGCGGCGGCTTATTCGCCCCAGACATCTTTCAAGACGTTGACCCAGTTCTCGCCCATGATCTTGCGTACCACGCGCTCGGAGTGGCCGCGCTTGAGCAGGGTCTCGGTCAGGTTCGGGAACTCGCCCACGGTGCGGATGCCCAGCGGGTTGATGATCTTGCCGAAGCTGGTCAGACGGCGGGCGTAGCCCTTGTCGTGGGTCAGGTATTCGAAGAAGTCCTGGCCGTGGCCCTGGGTGAAGTCGGTGCCGATACCGATGGCGTCTTCGCCGACGATGTTCATTACGTACTCGATGGCTTCGGCGTAGTCGTCGATGGTCGAATCGATGCCCTTGGCCAGGAACGGCGCGAACATGGTCACGCCGACAAAGCCGCCGTGGTCGGCAATGAACTTGAGTTCTTCATCGGACTTGTTGCGCGGGTGCTCCTTGAGCCCCGACGGCAGGCAGTGGGAGTAGCAGACCGGTTTCTTCGATTCGAGGATGACTTCTTCGGAAGTCTTGGAACCGACGTGGGACAGGTCGCACATCACGCCTGCCCGGTTCATCTCGGCGACGATTTCGCGACCGAAGCCCGACAGGCCGCCGTCACGCTCGTAGCAACCGGTGCCCACCAGGTTCTGGGTGTTGTAGCACATCTGCACGATACCGACGCCAAGCTGCTTGAAGACTTCGACATAGCCGATCTGGTCTTCAAAGGCGTGGGCATTCTGGAAGCCAAAAAGGATGCCGGTCTTGCCCTGCTCCTTGGCTTTACGGATGTCGGCGGTGGTGCGGACCGGAATCACCAGGTCGCTGTTCTCGCGGATCAGCTTCTGGCTGGCGGCGATGTTGTTGACGGTGGCCTGAAAGCCCTCCCACACCGACACGGTGCAGTTGGCTGCCGTCAGACCGCCCTTGCGCATGTCTTCGAACAGCTCGCGGTTCCATTTGGCAATGATCAGACCGTCGATAACGATGCTGTCGGCGTGTAATTCGGCTGGGCTCATCAGGCTGTCCCCTTGTTGGCGATTCATGCGCCGAATCGTCTGCCGGCGCTTTGGGGCCAGCATATGCCTCGGTGCCTAAGCAGCCGGGTGCAAAAACGACAGGGGAATTGCCGAAAGCGTCAATCCGCGACAAAGGGTCGTCGCCAGGCACAATCACCGACCTGTTCAAGGCCGCCTGCTTGGGCCAGAATTCGCCGCATCACTGGATGCTTCACTGGACAAGAGCGGCAACGATAATGAAATCGATCATTCTGGCAATGGCACTGATTGCGACCGGCGTACACGCAGCGGAGGTGTCCGACGACAACCCGTGCGACAAAGTCGAAAACGACGTCCAGACCCTGGAATGCTCGGCCTTCAGCAAAACCACCGCCGAAGACCTGCTCAAGGAAAACCTCCAGGGCCTGGCCGAGCGCATGCAGTCGCAGTACGGCAAAACCCCGTCGCAACTGGCCGACATCACCGCCAAGATCAAGGCCGCCCAACAGCAATGGCTGAAGACCCGCGACGCAGACTGCGCCGTCGAAGCCTTCCCGACTACCGCTGGCAGCAAGGCGTTCACCATTGCCCAGAACGATTGTGTGGCGCGGATGAGTGATGAACGGTCGGAGTTTTTGGAGTCGATTGGGCAGGAGTAGTCCTGAAAATTCCGGTGAAAGCTGGGACTACCACCAGCTTTCAATCGCCCAAAAACCCTTTTCCCACAAAGTACTCTGATCTGACCTACAGCTTCTGTCCAAAGCCGCTGTTCTGTGGACTTTTCACGCAACATGCCGACAAATGTTGTTGATGGCCAACCATAAAAATATAAGCAAAGATTCGCAATTCTTATAAAAGACTTATATTTTTCCGAGATGAACGCACCTACTGACATCCAAATCATCAATGACGCCGAAGGTAATCCAGCCTTCGTGGTCATTCCCTATGCACAATACGTGGCGCAGAAAATCGAACCCGACTTGATCCCCCATGAGGTGGTGAGCCGAATCGTCGATGGCGCTACTCCCATCCGCGCCTGGCGCGAACACTTGAACCTTACCCAGGAAGAAGTGGCCAAACGCATGGGCATCACTCAACCGGCCTTCGCCCAGCAAGAGACTGTCGCCAAGCCTCGCAAGGCCACCCGCGAGAAGATCGCTGCGGCTTTTGGCATCACCGCCAGTCAGCTTGAGCTGTAAGCTACACACCCTCTGTCACTAATGGGATTGAACATGAAAGTCTGCGGCATCGAAATCAAAGGCAGCGAAGCGATCATCGCCGTGGCCACGCTGGACGGTCAGGCGCTGGGCCATGTCGCGCTCGCCACCAAGAAAATTGCCCTGGACGATGACGACGAAGCCGCCAACGTCAAAGTGTTCGCCGCTCAGGTCGCCTCGTTTGTCCGCGAGAATTCCATCGACCGCATCGCGATCAAGAAGCGCAGCAAGAAAGGCGAGTTCGCTGGCGGGCCGACCACCTTCAAGATCGAAGGGGTTTTCCAGTTACTGGAGAATTGCGAGGTAGCCCTGCTGTCGCCGCAGACCATCAATGCCCAGGCCAAGAAGCACAATTTCGAACTGCCAGGGACGCTGAACAAATATCAGCATGAGGCTTACAAAGCGGCGTGTTCGGCGTTGGTGAAGAAGTAATCTCAGGCACCGCTGTACAACTGTAGGAGTGAGCCTGCTCGCGATAGCGGTGCATCAGTCGACATGAATGTGTCTGACAGACTGCCTTCGCGAGCAGGCTCACTCCTACAGGGTTTTCGGGTGTTTATGCTTTCGCGGTACGCCGGTCCTCCCGCGGACAGCGCTCATACTTCGCCCGATAACTGCGGGTGAAATACGACGGCGATTCAAACCCGCAGGCAATGCTCACTTCAAGCACGCTCATATCCGTCTGCCGTAGCAACTGCCGGGCCTTTTCCAGCCTTAACCGCAGGTAGAAATTGCTCGGCGTGTCGTTCAGATGCAGGCGAAACAGGCGCTCCAGTTGTCGCCGCGTCACCTTGATCGATTCCGCCAGTTCCAGCGTGCTCAGCGGCGGTTCGCTGTGCTGCTCCATCTCGCCGATCACGTGCACCAGTTTCTTGTTGCTGATGCCATAGCGCGTGGCTACTTCCATGCGCTGGTGGTCTTTGCGTGGGCGGATGCGGCCGAGCACAAATTGCTCGCTGACCTGAATAGCCAATTCCGGACCGTGGGCCTGGGCGATCAAATCCAGCATCAGGTCAATGGAAGCGGTGCCGCCGGCAGAGGTGATGCGCCGGCGGTCGATCTCGAACAGTTCCTGGGTGACGCTGAGCTGTGGATAAGATTCCTTGAAGGCGTCGATGGCTTCCCAGTGCAAGGTCAGGCGATGACCGTCGAGCAAACCCGCCTCGGCGAGGATGAAGCTGCCGGTGTCGATGGCGCCTAGGGTCACCCCTTCGTGGTCCAGGCGGCGCAGCCAGTGCTCCAGCGCCGGGGTGGTGAACTTCAGGGGCTCGAAGCCGGCGACCACCAGCAGCGTCGCGCCTTTCTTGAGCGGTTCCAGCGCCGCGTCGGCGTTGACCGACATGCCGTTACTGGCCAGCACCGCCCCGCCATCAGCGCTCAGCACATGCCAGCGATACAGCTCGCCACGAAATCGATTAGCGACCCGCAACGGCTCGATGGCCGAGATAAATCCGATGGCCGAGAAACCCGGCATCAACAAGAAGTAGAAATCCTGGGACATGGAGCGCACTCGCTTAGCAGGTAACAAGAGGCCAGGTAACGAGAGGGCGGGCAGCGTAGGGATGTTGATACGCCAGTTGCGAGCGGCATTCAAGAGCACAGGTCGCTGCAGTGCAAGAGCTGGTCGCCGCAGTGCGCTTTCATCGGTGCTTTGCTGCGTAACTTGGCATCACCGGCGCATCAGACACCGGAACTCACAATAAACGAACTGCCGAGGAACCTGAGATGAAACGACTGATCAGCAGCTGTGTTCTTGCACTCAGTGGTACCGCTTTGCTGAGCGCCAGTGTCATGGCAGCCGAACCCGCCGCGTGCCAGAACGTGCGCATGGGTGTAGTGAACTGGACCGACGTGATCGCCACCAGCGCCATGACCCAGGTATTGCTCGATGGCCTCGGCTACAGCACCAAACAAACCAGCGCCTCCCAGCAAATCATCTTCGCCGGGATCCGCGACCAGCGTCTGGACCTGTTCCTCGGCTACTGGAACCCGCTGATGACCCAGACCATCACCCCGTTCGTCGACGCCAAACAGGTCAAGGTGCTTGAAGCGCCAAGCCTGCAGGACGCCCGCGCGACCCTAGCCGTGCCGACCTACCTCGCCGACAAGGGCCTGAAAACCTTCGCTGACATCACCAAATTCGAAAAAGAACTGGGCGGCAAGATCTACGGCATCGAGCCTGGCTCGGGCGCCAACACCCAGATCAAGGCGATGATTTCCAAGAACCAGTTCGGCCTCGGCAAGTTCCAGCTGGTCGAGTCCAGCGAAGCCGGCATGCTCGCCGCCGTGGATCGCGCCGTACGTCGCAATGAAGCCGTGGTGTTCTTCGGCTGGGCGCCGCACCCGATGAACGTCAACGTGAAAATGACCTACCTCACCGGCAGTGAAAACGCCCTTGGGCCGGACGAAGGAAAGGCCACGGTGTGGACCGTCACTGCACCGACATACGCCGAGCAATGCCCGAACATCGGTCGCCTGCTGAGCAACCTGACGTTCACCGCCGAAGACGAGAGCCGGATGATGCAGCCACTGCTGGATCACAAGGACGCTTTCGAGTCGGCCAAGCAATGGATCAAGGATCACCCGCAGGACAAAAAGCGCTGGCTTGAAGGCGTCACCACCTTCGATGGCAAACCGGCCGCTGAAAACCTGCAACTGACCAGTAAATAAACCCGATAGAACCACCGACTCGCAGCCCCGACGGGCTGCGAACGGGACCACCACGCCTGGCCAAAACCAAAAACTCGCCTGTAAGGAACCGCCCAAATGAACCACGACGTCATCATCACCTGCGCACTCACCGGTGCTGGCGACACGACCGCCAAGAGCCCACACGTGCCGGTCACCCCGAAACAAATCGCCGCTGCCGCCGTGGAAGCCGCCAAGGCCGGCGCCACCGTGGTTCACTGCCATGTGCGTGACCCGCAAACCGGCAAGTTCAGCCGTGACGTGGCGCTGTACCGCGAAGTGATGGAGCGCATCCGCGAGGCGGACGTCGACATCATCGTCAACCTCACCGCCGGCATGGGCGGCGACCTGGAAATCGGTGCCGGCGAAAACCCGATGGAATTCGGCCCGAACACCGACCTGGTCGGCCCGCTGACCCGCCTGGCCCACGTCGAAGAACTGCTGCCGGAAATCTGCACCCTCGACTGTGGCACCCTGAACTTCGGCGACGGCGACACCATTTACGTCTCCACCCCGGCCCAGCTGCGCGCTGGCGCCAAACGCATTCAAGAGCTGGGCGTGAAAGCCGAGCTGGAAATCTTCGACACCGGCCACCTGTGGTTCGCCAAGCAGATGATCAAGGAGGGCCTGCTCGACAACCCGTTGTTCCAGCTGTGCCTGGGCATCCCTTGGGGCGCGCCGGCAGACACCACCACCATGAAAGCCATGGTCGACAACCTGCCGGCCGACGCGGTCTGGGCGGGCTTCGGTATCGGTCGCATGCAGATGCCGATGGCGGCGCAAGCGGTGTTGCTCGGCGGCAACGTACGGGTCGGACTGGAAGACAACCTGTGGCTGGACAAGGGCGTGCTGGCGACCAACGGCCAACTGGTCGAGCGCGCCGGTGAAATCCTCAGCCGCCTCGGTGCCCGCGTCCTGACCCCGGCTGAAGGCCGGGCAAAAATGGGCCTGACCAAGCGCGGTTGACCCTTACACACTTTCCCCCTGTGGGAGCGAGCTTTTGTGGCGAGGGGGCTTGCCCCCGTTGGGTCGCGAAGCGGCCCTAAAACCAGAAACTGCTGTGTTTCAGACACACCAAGCTCAATGGTTTACGACTGCTTCGCAGTCGAACGGGGTGGTGCGGCATTCCGACAAGCCCCCCTCGCCACAGAGCTCGCTCCCACAGTTTTTTTCCGAGCCAAATTCAGGAAATTGCCATGACCTTCATCACCGAAATCAAAACCTTCGCAGCGCTGGGCAGCGGTGTCATCGGCAGCGGCTGGGTGTCCCGCGCCCTCGCCCATGGTCTGGATGTAGTGGCCTGGGACCCGGCGCCCGGCGCTGAAGCTGCCTTGCGCAAACGCGTTACAAGTGCCTGGGGCGCGCTGGAAAAACAAGGCCTGGCGCCGGGTGCATCGCAGGATCGCCTGCGTTTTGTCGCGACCATCGAAGAGTGCGTGCGCGATGCCGATTTCATCCAGGAAAGCGCCCCGGAGCGTCTGGAACTGAAACTGGACCTGCACAGCAAAATCAGCGCGGCGGCCAAACCCAATGCGTTGATCGGCTCCAGCACCTCCGGCCTGTTGCCGAGCGAGTTCTACGAGAGCGCCACGCACCCGGAACGTTGCGTGGTCGGTCACCCGTTCAACCCGGTTTACCTGCTGCCATTGGTGGAAGTGGTCGGCGGCAAAAACACCGCCCCTGAAGCGGTGCAAGCGGCGATGAAAGTTTACGAATCCCTCGGCATGCGCCCGTTGCACGTGCGCAAGGAAGTACCGGGTTTCATCGCCGACCGCCTGCTCGAGGCGCTGTGGCGTGAGGCGCTGCACCTGGTCAACGACGGCGTGGCGACTACCGGTGAAATCGACGATGCAATCCGCTTCGGTGCCGGTTTGCGCTGGTCGTTCATGGGCACGTTCCTGACCTACACCCTGGCGGGTGGCGATGCCGGTATGCGTCACTTCATGGCGCAGTTCGGCCCGGCGTTGCAATTGCCGTGGACCTACCTGCCGGCGCCAGAGCTGACCGACAAGCTGATCGACGACGTGGTCGACGGCACCAGCGATCAACTGGGCAAACACAGCATTTCGGCACTGGAGCGCTATCGTGATGACTGCCTGCTGGCGGTGCTGGAGGCGGTGAAGACCACCAAAGAGAAGCATGGGATGGCTTTCAGCGAGTAAGCCCAGGCCTTGGGGCCAGCAGCACTGGCCCCATCGCGAGAAAGCTAGCTCCTACAGGGGGAATGCATTCCAATGTAGGAGCGAGCCTGCTCGCGAAAGCGCCGGTACAGTCACCACAAATCTCGGAACCAGAACCATGCCCACCCTGACAACTTACCAAACCAAAATCATCCCCGACTGGGTCGACTACAACGGCCACCTGCGCGACGCCTTCTACCTGCTGATCTTCAGCTACGCCACCGATGCCCTGATGGATCGCCTGGGCCTGGACAGCAACAGCCGCGAGGCCAGCGGCAACTCGCTGTTCACCCTCGAACTGCACCTCAATTACCTGCACGAAGTGAAGCTCGACGCCCAGGTCGAAGTGCACACCCAAATCATCGCCCACGACAGCAAGCGCGTTCACCTCTATCACAGCCTGCATCTGGTCGGTGATGCCCAGGAGCTTGCTGGCAACGAACAGATGCTGCTGCACGTGGAACTCGCCGGGCCGCGTTCGGCGCCGTTCAGCGAACTGTCCTTGGGCCGGCTGCAAGCTATCGTCGCCGAACAGGCGGACCTGCCAACACCCGAGTACATTGGCCGAGTGATCGCATTACCCCCAAAAAAATAACAAGGAGATCGCCATGAACACCGCCGTAGCATTTGCCGACTTTCGTACCTATCCGTTGATCAGCGCGCTGACTGGCGTGCAGACCCTGGCGGACCGTGTTCTGGTGAAGTGGGCCGACGATCGCGTCAGCCCTTTCCACCATCAATGGCTACGGGATAACTGCCCGTGCCCGCAGTGCGTCTACAGCGTGACCCGCGAGCAAGTGCTTGAAATCGTCGATGTGGCTGAAGATCTGATGCCCGATAACGCCAGTATCGACGGCGATGGCTGTTTGTCGGTTGATTGGCAGGACGGCCACTCAAGCCGTTTCGACCCTGGCTGGCTGCGCGCCCATGCCTATGACGACGAATCCCGCGCCGAGCGTCAGCAGCGCAAGCCTAAAGCCAGGCTCTGGCACAGCGATTTGCAGTTGCCAGTGTTCGAATACCAGGCGCTGATGAACGACTCGCAAGCGTTACTGCAATGGCTGCTGGCGGTGCGGGATGTGGGATTGACCCAGGTCCGTGGCGTGCCCACCGAGCCCGGCTCGTTGAAGCTGATCGCCCAACGAATTTCCTTCATCCGCGAGAGCAATTTCGGCGTGCTGTTCAACGTGCAATCCAAGGCCGACGCCGACAGCAACGCCTACACCGCCTTCAACCTGCCGCTGCACAGCGACTTGCCGACCCGAGAGTTGCAACCGGGGCTGCAATTTTTGCATTGCCTGGTCAATGACGCCGAGGGTGGCGAAAGCATTTTTGTCGACGGTTTTGCCATTGCCGACGCCTTGCGCCGAGAGGCCCCCGAATCCTTCAAAAGCCTCTGCGAAATCCCCGTGGAGTTTCGCAACAAGGACCGTCACAGCGACTACCGCTGTCTGGCGCCGATCATTGCACTGGATGCGTTGGGGCAGGTGTCTGAGATCCGCATGGCGAACTTTCTGCGCGGGCCGTTCGATGCCTCGGTGGAGCAGATGCCCAAGCTGTATCAGGCCTACCGGCGCTTTATCGCGATGACCCGCGAGCCTCGGTTCAGGTTGATGCAGCGGCTCAATCCCGGTGAACTGTGGTGCTTCGACAACCGCCGCACCCTGCATGCCCGCAACGCCTTCGACCCCGCCACCGGGGCGCGGCACTTCCAGGGCTGCTATGTGGACCGGGATGAGTTGTTGTCGCGGATTCTGGTGTTACAGCGCTAGACCGCGTCATCGTTCTTCGCGAGCAGGCTCGCTCCCACAGTTGATCGGATTCTCCCATAGGAACGCGGCTGAATGTGGGAGCGGGCTTGCTCGCGAAGGCGGTATATCAATCAACACAAAACCCACTGAATCACAGGCAAAAAAAACCCCGATCAAGCCGTGACAGGATCGAGGCAGAGGGTACTGTTGAGGAGCTGCCGTGCGAGGGTGACCAAACCTTCGTGAAGCGAGCTGAGTCCAGTGTGCCCACTCCCCCGCGGGCCAGGTTAGCCGAAAACGACATGTTCATAACCAATTGAGCCATTGCGACAATTCGTCCTTGCCGACACCCGGCACCCCTACCAGAATCGAACCACGACACCGTTCCCTGAAGAAGGATTGCGTCATGATGCACGCCGATTTGATAGACCAGGAAGACCTGTTGGGCCAGCTCAAGTCGTTGGGATTCAACGTGCCCAATGGAGCCACTGCCGAGCAGGCTTGCGAGTGCGTGGTAAGGGGCCTGGACGATGCCCGGGCGTATGAACTTCGCAAGATGGTCAAGGAGATGTACACCAGCAGCGCGACGATCCTGCCGGCAGTGCGCCAGGCCATCGACAAACAATTGCTGCCGGCGTTGGCGGAGTATCAGCAAAACCACACCACCCGATAAAACGCCTTCGCGAGCAGGCTCGCTCCCACATTGGTTCTGTGAACAACACAGATCAAATGTGGGAGCGAGCCTGCTCGCGAATGAAGTCGCCCCGGTCTAGAGCCTTACACTGGCAAACGTCGACTCATTGCGCGCCTGGCTCAGCGCCGACAACGGCCCGGACAACGGTGACAGCACCAGCGCTTGTGGCAACGGCATCATCGCCACTTGCTGGGTGGTGTTGGACCCTACGCGCTCGTCACGCGGCGGAATGCCGAAGTATTCGCGGTAGCACTTGGAGAAGTGCGGCGTGGACACGAAGCCACAGACCGACGCCACTTCGATGATCGACATCGGCGTTTGCTTGAGCAGCTGGCGCGCGCGGATCAGGCGCAGTTTCAGGTAGTAACGCGACGGCGAGCAGTGCAGGTACTTCTGGAACAACCGCTCGAGCTGACGACGGGACACCGCGACATACACCGCCAGTTCGTCCAGGTCGATCGGCTCTTCGAGGTTGGCTTCCATCAACGCGACGATTTCCTGCAACTTCGGCTGGTTGGTGCCGAGCATGTGCTTGAGCGGCACTCGCTGGTGATCCTGCTCGTTGCGGATGCGCTCGTAGACGAACATTTCCGAAATGGCCGCCGACAGCTCACGACCGTGATCGCGGCTGATCAAGTGCAGCATCATGTCCAGCGGCGCGGTACCGCCGGAGCTGGTGAAACGGTTACGGTCGAGGGTGAATAAGCGGGTACTCATCGCTACACGGGGGAAAGCTTCCTGCATCGCCGCCAGGCATTCCCAGTGCACGCTGCAATCAAACCCGTCGAGCAGGCCGGCGCAGGCCAGGGCCCAACTGCCGGTGCACACCGCGCCAAGGCGGCGGGACTGGCGAGCCTGGCTTTGCAGCCATGACACGTGTTCGCGGGTAACAGTGCGTTGGATGCCGATGCCGCCGCAAACAATCACGGTATCCATTGGCGGGGCTTTGTGCATGGAGGCGTCGGGGGTGATCTGCAGGCCGTCACTGGCCCAGACCTGGCCGCCGTCGACGGTGAGGGTGGTCCAGCGATACAGCTCGCGACCGGACAACTGGTTGGCCATGCGCAGGGGTTCCACTGCGGAGGCCAGAGAAATCAGCGTGAAATTGTCCAGCAGCAGAAAGCCGATGGATTGAGGCGCACGGTTCTGGGGTTGGGCCCCGGAGTTGAACGTCGTCATCGCGGTATCTCCTCACACAAAGCGGGTGATGGCCTCAGGCGGAGGCTCTTTTTATTGCCATCGTTCTCGCGTGGGAGACGGGCTTTGTAATGACAGAGCAATTGCCATGCCTAAATTTGAATGCGCGTTCAATAACTCCTAAAAACGACGTCGGAATGTGTCTATATATGTCTTGCAAGGCGGGGGGATTTAAATGGCCATCAGGACTGGCAAGCGCCCCGGCCCACAAGCCGTGAGCAATTCGGTAGCACTTGTGGGAACGGCGTTGCGCCGCGATGGAAAGGAGTGTCACCGCAGGCACGGGTGACGGGCGGTCGAAGGCCGGTTGGCCCTCGATCAGTGGCAAGACGATTTATCTGTGAGCGACGCGCTAAAAGGTGGCGCGTTTTCGAGCGGGTGTTCACTTAGCGCGCAGTTTTGACTGGTCCGTGGCGAGGGGGCTTGCCCCCGTTCGGCTGCGAAGCAGTCGTAAAAGTTTTAGGGCCGCTTCGCGACCCAACGGGGCGGTGCGGCGGTCCGACAAGCCCCCTCGCCACAGGGTCAATACGGTCTCAGCACTCCACCGCGCTAACCGCCAACCCACCCCGCGATGTCTCCTTGTATTTGTCATGCATGTCGGCACCGGTATCGCGCATGGTGAGGATCACCCGATCCAGCGAAATGAAGTGCTGACCATCACCGCGCAAAGCCATCTGCGCGGCGTTGATCGCCTTCACCGCGGCAATCGCGTTGCGCTCGATGCACGGCACCTGGACCAGTCCACCCACCGGGTCGCAGGTCAGGCCTAGGTTGTGCTCCAGACCGATTTCCGCCGCGTTGCACAGTTGCTCTGGCGTGGCGCCAAGGATTTCCGCCAGCCCGGCCGCCGCCATGGCGCAGGCCGAACCGACTTCGCCCTGGCAGCCGACTTCGGCACCGGAGATCGAGGCGTTCTTCTTGCACAGGATCCCCACCGCCGCCGCGCCGAGGAAATAATCGACGACATTGGCGTCGGTCACCACCTCGCTGAATTTCATGAAGTAGTGCAGCACTGCCGGAATGATCCCCGCCGCGCCGTTGGTCGGTGCCGTGACCATACGCCCGCCGGCGGCGTTTTCTTCGTTGACCGCCAGGGCGAACAGGTTGACCCATTCCATGGCGCTCAAGGTTGAGCCGATCACGTTGGGTTTGTTCAGCTCCTGCAGGCTGCGATGCAGCTTGGCCGCGCGGCGGCGCACGTTCAGCCCGCCGGGCAGGATGCCTTCGTGTTTGAGGCCTTGTTCGACGCAATCCTGCATGGCGCGCCAGAGCTTCATCAGGCCGCTGCGGATTTCCTCCTCGCTGCGCCACACCCTCTCGTTAGCCATCATTAACTCAGCCACGCGCAAGTTGTGCTTTTTACACAGCTCCAGCAGCTCGGCCGCACTGGAAAAGTCATAAGGCAACACGGTGCGGTCGAGGTCGACGACACCGCTGGAGGCCTGCGCCTCATCGACGACAAATCCGCCGCCAACCGAATAGTAGGTGTCGCGATACAACTCGCCGTCATCACCTTCGACAATCAGGGTCATGGCGTTGGGGTGGAATGGCAGGTTCTCGTCGATCAGGCGCATGTCCCGGGCCCAGATGAAGGGCACTGGCAGGCGACCGTCGAGCAGCAGAGTATCGGTCTCACGCAGGGTGGCGATACGAATGCCGATTTGCGACGGATCGATCGCATCCGGCCACTCGCCCATCAGGCCCATGATCACCGCATTGTCGCTGCCGTGGCCGATGCCGGTGGCCGACAACGAGCCGAACAGCTGGACTTCGACACGCCGCACCTGCTCAAGCAGCCCGCGCTCGCGCAGGCCCTGCACAAACAACGCCGCCGCCCGCATGGGCCCCACGGTGTGTGAACTGGAAGGGCCGATGCCGATTTTGAACAGGTCGAAAACACTGATAGCCATTACTGCCGAACTCCTGGATGGGCCCACTGCGCACGCGAAAGCGCACGGTGACGGAGCTGCTACGCTCAAGCTGCAATCCGCCGAGATGACCGCATCATCAAGCTTTTATCCAGTTGTTCGACGTCTCTAACCGACGCACTCATGCCCACCAGCGCCGCGTGTCTTTTACGCTGTGTTTTCGCCGTTTTTTTGCGGTTCAGAGGGGGAAATCGGGCTGAAAAAATCTGTAAACGACGTCACCGACACTGGATGCGACCATCCCTGTACTGGATACGACGCACCCTGTAGGCGTCAGATTTTCACTGGTACATGATCATATCGACTCGATTGCAAGGCGACGTGGTAGAGCTGTCTCCAGAACGCCATCCAACCGCAACCTATAAGTGCGGTGGTCCAGTCGGAACACTGCCAAAAAAAACACCAAGGAGTCCATCCATGAAAGGTTCCCCGTCGTTGTTGTTGGCCGCCATGCTTAGTCTGCCGGTTCTGGCGCAAGCCGCAGAACCGGCGCAATGCAGTACCGTAAACTTCTCCGATGTCGGCTGGACCGACATCACCGCGACTACCGCGACCACCAGCGTTGTGCTCAACGCCCTCGGCTACAAGACCAAGACCACCATGATTTCCGTGCCCGTGACCTACAAGTCCCTGGCCGACGGCAAGAACATGGACGTGTTCCTGGGCAACTGGATGCCGACCATGGAAAACGACATCAAGGCCTACCGCGATGCCGGCACCGTGGAAACCCTGCGCACCAACCTCAAGGGCGCCAAGTACACCCTCGCCGTCCCTCAGGCGCTGTACGACAAGGGCCTGCATGACTTCGCCGACATCGCCAAATTCAAGAAGGAGCTCGACGGCAAGATCTACGGCATCGAGCCTGGCAACGACGGCAATCGTCTGATCCAGAGCATGATCGACAAAGATGCCTTCGGCTTGAAGGCCGCCGGCTTCAAAGTCGTCGAATCCTCCGAAGCCGGCATGCTGTCGCAGGTCGACCGCGCGCAGAAACGCGACACCGCCGTGGTGTTCCTGGGCTGGGCGCCGCACCCGATGAACAAGCGCTTCAAGATTCAATACCTGACCGGTGGTGATGACTTCTTCGGCCCGGACTTCGGTGCCGCCACCGTAGCGACCAACACCCGCAAGGGTTACGCGCAGGAGTGCGGCAACGTTGGTCAGTTGCTGAAGAACCTGGAGTTCACCGTCGACATGGAAAGTGAACTGATGGGCAACATCCTGGACGACAAGATGAAGCCTGACGCGGCCGCCAAGGCCTGGTTGAAAAAGAATCCACAGGTGCTCGATACCTGGCTCGCTGGCGTGACCACCATTGACGGTAAACCTGGCCTGGAGGCCGTGAAAGCCAAACTGCAGTAATCGCTTATGCCGGGCAGGTTCGCCTGCCCGGGCTGTTTATTTCCTTGCATGCGGACGTTCACTACCATGCTGATTGATCAGAAAATACCCCTAGGCCAGTACATCGCGAGCTTCGTTGAATGGTTGACGCAACACGGCGCCAGCACCTTCGACGCAATCGCCGTGACACTGGAAACGATGATCCACGGCGTGACGTTTGCGCTGACCTGGTTCAACCCGCTGGCATTGATCGGCCTGATCGCACTGCTCGCCCACTACATCCAGCGCAAATGGGGCCTGACCGCCTTTGTCGTTGCCTCCTTCCTGCTGATCCTCAATCTGGGGTACTGGCAGGAAACCATGGAAACCCTCGCCCAGGTGCTGTTCGCCACCCTGGTCTGTGTGGTCATCGGCGTGCCGCTGGGCATCGTCGCCGCGCACAAGCCGATGTTCTATACTTTAATGCGTCCGGTACTCGATCTGATGCAGACCGTACCGACCTTCGTATACCTCATTCCTACCCTCACCCTCTTCGGGCTGGGTGTGGTCCCGGGCCTGATCTCCACGGTGGTGTTCGCGATTGCCGCGCCCATACGCCTGACTTACCTGGGTATCCGCGATGTTCCGGAAGAATTGATGGACGCCGGCAAGGCCTTTGGCTGCTCGCGCCGTCAGTTGCTTTCACGAATCGAACTGCCCCACGCCATGCCAAGCATCGCGGCCGGCATCACCCAGTGCATCATGCTGTCCCTTTCGATGGTGGTGATTGCGGCACTGGTGGGCGCCGATGGCCTGGGCAAACCGGTGGTCAACGCACTGAACACTGCTGATATCGCCCTGGGCTTCGAAGCAGGCCTGGCGATCGTACTGCTGGCGATCATGCTCGACCGTATCTGCAAACAACCCGACGCCAAAGTAGGGGGTGATGCATGAGCATTATTCGCTTTGATAACGTTGACGTTATCTTCTCCAAGGATCCACGCGAGGCCCTCAAGCTGTTGGACCAGGGCATGACCCGCAACGAAATCCTGAAAAAGACCGGGCAGATTGTCGGCGTTGAAAAAGCCAGCCTGGACATCGAAAAAGGTGAAATCTGCGTACTGATGGGACTGTCCGGCTCCGGCAAGTCCAGCCTGCTGCGCTGTATCAACGGCCTCAACACCGTCAGCCGTGGCAAGTTGTTCGTCGAGCACGAAGGCAAGCAGATCGACATTGCCTCGTGCACGCCGGCAGAACTGAAAATGATGCGCACCAAGCGCATCGCGATGGTGTTCCAGAAGTTCGCCCTGATGCCTTGGTTGACCGTTCGCGAAAACATCAGCTTCGGTCTGGAAATGCAGGGTCGTCCCGAGAAAGAACGCCGCAAACTGGTGGACGACAAGCTTGAGCTGGTGGGCCTGACCCAGTGGCGCAACAAGAAACCCAACGAGCTGTCCGGTGGTATGCAACAACGCGTGGGCCTGGCTCGCGCACTGGCGATGGACGCCGACATTTTGCTGATGGACGAACCGTTCTCGGCCCTCGATCCACTGATCCGCCAAGGCCTGCAAGACGAGCTGCTGGAACTGCAACGCAAGTTGCACAAGACCATCGTCTTCGTGAGCCACGACCTTGATGAAGCGCTGAAACTCGGCAGCCGTATCGCGATCATGAAGGACGGCCGGATCATCCAGTACAGCAAACCGGAAGAAATCGTCCTCAACCCGGCGGACGACTACGTGCGGACCTTCGTAGCCCACACCAACCCACTGAACGTGTTGTGCGGCCGCAGCCTGATGCGCAGCCTGGACAACTGCAAACGCATCAACGGTTCGGTATGCCTCGATCCGGGTGGCGATTCGTGGCTGGACCTGGCCGAAGGCAACACCATCAAGGGCGCTCGCCAGAACGGGTCTGCGCTGGACTTGCAGAACTGGGTACCGGGTCAGGCCGTTGAAGGCCTGGGTCGTCGACCAACCCTGGTGGACTCGAACATCGGCATGCGCGATGCGCTGCAGATTCGTTATCAGACCGGCAACAAACTGGTGCTGCACGATAACAACCATGTGGTGGGGATTCTTGGCGACAGCGAGCTGTATCACGCACTGCTCGGCAAGAACCTGGGGTAAGGCAACAGACACAAAAACGCCGCGAGAGAATCGCGGCGTTTTTGTTTGTGCAGATATTCAGCTGTAAACAGAGAACCCTGTGGCGAGGGGGCTTGCCCCCGTTCGGCGGCGCCGCCGTCGTAAATCCGGATAATGCGGTTTATCTGAACTACTGCGGTGTATGGGTTTAGGGTCGCTGCGCAACCCAACGGGGGCAAGCCCCCTCACCACAATTAGAACTGCGGTGCAATCACTGCACCGCAACCCCTTCACACCTTAGCTATAAACCCGGCCAAGGAGCTGCCGATGGCTTTCAAACTGATCGAGCACGTCACGGGTGATCTGATCCTGGGTGAAGCCCATCAAGTCGTAGTCCTGGCTGCCGTTGTGCAGGTACACCTCGGCGCGATAGAAACGCTGACGCGCTTCATCGACCTGCGCCGACTCGGTTGGCGTCGCCAGATACCCGTCCAGGCTCACTTCGTAGACGAAAGGGTTGCCCTCTTCCATCTCAACCCGTACGCCCATGCAGCGCTTGGACTTGCCCAGAAGTGTCTGCACTTGCAGGCCTTGAGCACGCATTTGCGCCGTCGCATCTTCCAGCGCCGGGCTCACTTGCTTGTCCATGAAACGTTGCACCACCGATTGGCTCGGCTGCAGGTCCAGTTGGGTCAAACGCTCGCTGAAACCACGGCGACCGCGTGCCGCCAGTTCCGCCTGCTCCTGTTCGATCTGCACGTCCTGGCGCATGGCCTTGTGCAAGCCGAACATGAAGAAGACCAGCACCACCGAGAACGGCAGACCGGCCAGCACCACCATGGTTTGCATGGCTTCGAAGTTGCCGGCGAACAGCAGGCCGATGGTCACCAGGGTGATCACCGCCGACCAGAAGATCCGCAGCCAGTGCGGCGCGTCTTCGTCGACATTGCCGCCCTTGCACGAAAGGTTGGCCATCATCACCGCGCCGGAATCCGCCGGGGTCAGGAATAGCACGAAACCGACAAAGATCGACACGCCGATCACAACCTTCGACGCCGGGTAATGCTCAAGCAGCTGGTAGATCGCCATGGACGGCTGTTCCAGCGCCGTCTTCCCGAGCTCCACCGCCCCATGGTTCATCACCAGGTCCAAAGCCGAGTTACCGAAGATCGACAGCCACGCCAGGGTGAAGCCCAGCGGAATCAGCAGAACGCCGGCTACCAGTTCACGCACGGTGCGGCCACGGGAAATACGCGCGATGAACATGCCCACGAATGGCGCCCAGGAAATCCACCAGGCCCAGTAGAACAGGGTCCACAGGCCCAACCAGCGGTCGGATTTCTCACTGTCGCCTTCGTACACATAGAGGTCGAAAGTCTTCAGCACCACGCCGTTCAGGTAGTCACCGACGTTCTGTACGAAGCCGTTGAGCAGGTGCAGGGTCGGGCCGAACAACAGCACGAAAATCAGCAGGCCGCTGAACAGCACGATGTTGAGGTTGGACAGACGGCGGATGCCGTTTTCCACACCCGACACGGCAGCGATGGTCGCCACGGTGCTCATCACGATGATCACGATCAGCAGGTTGGTGTTGCTGTGTTCCATGCCGAACAGGTTTTCCAGCCCCGACGACACTTGCAGCGAACCGATCCCCAGGTTCGTCACCAGCCCCAGCAGGGTCACGAACATGCCGAAGCCGTCCACCGCATGCCCGGCAGCGCCCTTGACCCAACGCTCGCCCACTAGCGGATACAACGCCGAACGCAACGCCAGCGGCTGGTTATGCCGGTAGGCAAAGTACGCCACGGCCAACCCCACCAGCGCGTAGATCGCCCAGCCATGCAGGCCCCAGTGCAGGAATGTCAGCTGAACCGCCTGACGGGCGGCAAGGTTGCTGCCGGCCACGCCTTCCGGTGGGTTGAAGTAGTGGTCCAGGGGCTCCGACGCACCGAAGTACAGCAACGAGATGCCGATACCTGAGGAGAACAGCATCCCCGCCCAGGCGCCGTAGCTGAAGTCCGGGGTGTCGTCCTTGCTGCCCAGTTTCAGTTTGCCGTAGGACGAAAACGCCAGGCCGACGACAAAGATCAGGTAGGCGGCAATCACCACCATGTAGTACCAGCCGAAGCTGCGGGACAACCAGGCTTGCGCCGTACCCAGCATTCTGCCGGCCTCTTGCGGGGCGATGATCAGAATGGCGGTCAACAACAGAATCAACGCGGTAGAGGTGTAGAACACCCAACCGTTGACCGTCACCTTCTCGGGTGGGGTCTTTATTAGCGAGGCAGAACTCATGGCACAGATGCTCCGGGCAGTGCGAGAGAAGAACGCAAGACAAACGTGTTACCCGACCAATCGATTAGTGGGCAGCCGACCGGCGGGTGATATAAAGACACCCCGAAAAAAGCCCGAAACCCCTGGAGCGCCGCAGCGCGTAGGTTTCGAGCCGTTTCAGTTGTCGTTTTTTCCGCCACTGCACGTAGGAAAATTCACAGGCAGCGACGATTTGTCGCAGATCTTATTCTTTGTTGATTGAACGTTCAATCAAAACAAAATAGACTGGCCTTCAACCCGGTAGCCGTTCCACGTCCACCGGAAGGCCTAAGGAGATGTGCAAGATGCCCAAGGTCGGTATGCAACCCATCCGCCGCCAGCAATTGATCGAAGCCACTTTGCAGGCCGTCGATCAGGTCGGAATGGGGGACGCCAGCATTGCGCTGATCGCCCGTTTGGCCGGTGTCTCGAATGGCATCATCAGTCACTACTTTCGGGACAAGAACGGCCTGATTGCCGCCACCATGGGGTACCTGATGACCGTCCTGAGCGAGAACGTCACCCTGCGCCGACAGGCGCTGAGAGATGACAGCCCGCGGGCGCATCTGCAGGTGATCATCGAAGGCAACTTCGACGCCAGCCAGGTCAATGGCCCGGCAATGAAAACCTGGCTGGCCTTCTGGGCCACCAGCATGCACCAGCCGTCTTTGCACAGGTTGCAGCGGATCAACGATCACCGTCTGTATTCCAACCTGTGCTGCCAGTTCCGCCGCGTGCTGCCGCTCAATGATGCGCGCAGTGCCGCCCGAGGCCTGGCAGCGTTGATCGACGGGTTGTGGTTGCGCGGCGCGCTGTCGGGAGATGCTTTCGACACCGAGCAGGCGCAACAGATTGCTTACGAATACATGGATACCCAACTGGCCAAGCGGGTGAGTTAGAGCACACATAAACGCTCAACCACCGAACGCGCCAGCCACTTAATGCTCTTGCGAGGACTTTATGGCCCGTTTCGAACTGCAAAAACTCTACATCGATGGCGCGTACAGCGACGCCAGCAGCGACGCCACTTTCGAAGCCATCAACCCGGCTAACGGTGAAGTCCTCGCAAAAGTGCAACGTGCGACCAAGGAAGACGTCGAACGCGCTGTGGTGAGCGCCGAAAAGGGCCAGAAGATCTGGGCCGCCATGACCGCCATGGAGCGTTCGCGCATCCTGCGTCGCGCCGTGGAAATCCTGCGCGAGCGCAACGACGAACTGGCCGCCCTGGAAACCCTGGACACCGGCAAGGCCTACTCCGAAACCCGCTACGTCGACATCGTCACCGGCGCTGACGTGCTGGAGTACTACGCAGGCCTGGTACCGGCCATCGAAGGCGAGCAGATTCCGCTGCGCACCACTTCGTTCGTCTACACCCGTCGCGAGCCGCTGGGCGTCGTGGCCGGTATCGGCGCGTGGAACTACCCGATCCAGATCGCCCTGTGGAAATCCGCACCAGCCCTGGCGGCCGGTAACGCGATGATCTTCAAGCCAAGCGAAGTCACCTCGCTGACCACCCTGAAACTGGCCGAGATCTACACCGAAGCCGGCGTGCCAAACGGTGTGTTCAACGTCCTGACCGGCAGCGGCCGTGAAGTCGGCACCTGGCTGACCGAACACCCGCGCATCGAGAAAGTCTCGTTCACCGGCGGCACCGACACCGGCAAGAAAGTCATGGCCAGCGCTTCGAGCTCTTCGCTCAAGGACGTGACCATGGAACTGGGCGGCAAATCGCCGCTGATCATCTGCGACGACGCCGACCTCGATCGCGCCGCCGACACCGCGATGATGGCCAACTTCTACAGCTCCGGCCAGGTTTGCACCAACGGCACTCGTGTGTTCGTACCGGCCCACCTGAAGGCCGCTTTCGAAGCCAAGATCGCTGAGCGCGTTGCGCGCATCCGCATCGGCAACCCGGAAGACGAAAACACCAACTTCGGCCCGCTGGTCAGCTTTGCGCACATGGAAAGCGTGCTGGGCTACATCGCCAAGGGCAAGGAAGAAGGTGCCCGCCTGCTATGCGGCGGTGAGCGCCTGACTGACGGCGAGTTCGCCAAAGGTGCGTTCGTGGCGCCGACCGTGTTCACCGACTGCACCGACGACATGACCATCGTGCGTGAAGAAATCTTTGGCCCGGTAATGGCGATCCTGTCCTACGAAACCGAGGAAGAAGCGATCCGCCGCGCCAACGACACCGACTTCGGCCTGGCCGCCGGTATCGTTACCAAGGACCTGAACCGCGCCCACCGCGTGATTCATCAGCTGGAAGCCGGTATCTGCTGGATCAACGCCTGGGGCGAGTCCGACGCGAAGATGCCGGTTGGCGGCTACAAGCAGTCGGGTGTCGGCCGTGAGAACGGGATCAGCTCGCTGAACAACTTCACCCGCATCAAATCGGTACAGGTCGAGCTGGGCGATTACAGCTCAGTGTTCTGAGCAGCGGCAAGCCACAAGCTTCAAGCGGCAAGCAAGGGCAAAAGCCTTGCTTGCCCACCGCTCTCATTTCAACCAAGCCCCGCTTCGCTGCTTCTACTTGCAGCTTGAAGCTTGAGGCTTGCAGCTCACGGAGGCATTCAATGTCCCAAGAATTCGACTACATCATCATCGGTGCCGGCTCGGCCGGTAACACCCTGGCGACCCGTCT
Organism: Pseudomonas sp. GL-RE-26; assembly: GCF_019956275.1. NCBI lineage: Bacteria > Pseudomonadati > Pseudomonadota > Gammaproteobacteria > Pseudomonadales > Pseudomonadaceae > Pseudomonas > Pseudomonas sp. GL-RE-26. The sequence continues at coordinate 530,900 of NZ_JAHBDI010000011.1, read as the reverse complement.
GACCGAAGACGCAGGCGTCACTGTCCTGCTGCTCGAAGCGGGCGGCCCGGACTACCGTTTCGACTTCCGCACGCAGATGCCGGCCGCTTTGGCGTTCCCGCTGCAAGGCCGTCGCTATAACTGGGCCTACGAAACCGATGCCGAGCCGCACATGGACGGTCGTCGCATGGAATGCGGTCGCGGCAAGGGCCTGGGCGGTTCTTCGCTGATCAACGGCATGTGCTACATCCGCGGTAACGCCATGGACTACGACGGCTGGGCGAAACTGCCAGGCCTGGAAGACTGGTCGTACCTGGACTGCCTGCCGTATTTCCGTAAAGCGGAAACCCGCGACATCGGACCGAATGACTACCACGGTGGCGACGGCCCGGTCAGCGTGACCACGCCGAAAGCCGGCAACAACCCGCTGTTCCACGCCATGGTTGAAGCCGGCGTGCAGGCCGGTTACCCGCGTACCGAAGACTTGAACGGCTACCAGCAGGAAGGCTTCGGCCCGATGGACCGCACCGTGACACCGAAAGGTCGTCGTGCTTCCACCGCCCGTGGTTACCTGGACGTCGCCAAGAAGCGTTCGACCCTGACCATCGTCACCCACGCCCTGACCGACAAGATCCTGTTCGAAGGCAAGCGTGCGGTCGGCGTGCGTTACCTGGTCGGCGCCGCTGAAGAGCGCGTTGAGGTCAAGGCGCGCAAGGAAGTGCTGTTGTGCTCCGGCGCCATCGCTTCACCGCAGATCCTGCAACGCTCCGGCGTCGGCCCGGCCGAGCTGCTGAACAAGCTCGACATTCCGGTGGTCCACGACCTGCCGGGCGTCGGTGAAAACCTGCAGGATCACCTTGAGCTGTACCTGCAATACGCTTGCACCCAACCGGTCTCCCTGTACCCGTCGCTGCTTTGGTACAACCAGCCGGCCATCGGTGCCGAGTGGCTGTTCAACGGCACCGGCATCGGCGCCAGCAACCAGTTCGAAGCCGGCGGTTTCATCCGCACCCGTCCGGAATTCGAATGGCCGAACATCCAGTACCACTTCCTGCCGGTAGCGATTAACTACAACGGTAGCAACGGTGTGAAAGAGCACGGTTTCCAGGCGCACATGGGCTCCATGCGTTCGCCGAGCCGCGGGCGCATCCAGGCCAAGTCCAAGGACCCGCGCCAGCACCCGAGCATCCTGTTCAACTACATGGCCACCGAGCAGGACTGGCAGGAATTCCGCGACGGCATCCGCCTGACCCGTGAAATCATGCAGCAACCTGCACTGGATGCCTTCCGTGGTCGAGAGATCAGCCCAGGCATCGACGTGCAGAGCGACGAGCAACTGGACAAGTTCATCCGCGAGCACGCCGAAACCGCGTTCCACCCGTCCTGCTCGTGCAAGATGGGCACCGACGAAATGGCCGTGGTCGATGGCGAAGGTCGCGTGCATGGCATGCAAGGCCTGCGGGTGGTCGATGCGTCGATCATGCCGATCATCACCACCGGCAACCTCAACGCACCAACGATCATGATGGCCGAGAAAATCGCCGACAAGATCCGTGGCCGCAAGCCGTTGCCGCGCAGCACCGCCACTTACTATGTGGCGGGTGAAGCGCCGGTGAAGGGCAAGCCGGTGCGGGAATTGAGCCAGATCGCTTAAGGCGTTACACCGCGTTACGGCTATTCGCGAGCAGGCTCGCTCCTACAGGTTTCAGGTTGGATTGCAGATTTGTGATCCACCCTCAACCACTGTAGGAGTGAGCCTGCTCGCGATGAGGTCCTGACAACCCGCACACATCTTCCGGACAAACCCAGCAATCCCTCTCTCCACAGATCCAAACTTGATCCTCCCCCCTTGCAGGCCTAATCTAGCGCCACGCAATCGTTTCACCCCTCCCCTCGCAACACCGCTCCATCGCCACTCCATACCCAGGAGGTTCACGAATGTTCGATTTTTACCCCCAGCTCAAGCAGCGCTTCGCTGCCTTGCGCACGGGTGCCGAATTCTTTTCCCTGCGTTATGTGCGCGAATCCGGACAGTACCTGTCGGTGCGCAAGAACGTCGCCGAACCGCCAAGCCTGAGCCGTGACGAAGGGGCGATGCTGACCGTGCGGGTTAATGGCGTCGAGGCCTATGCGGCCACCAACGACCTGTCGCAACAGGGCCTGCAAGCTGCCCTCGAACGCGCCGAATTCCAGGCCCGTCGACTCAAGCCCCACGCCCTGCTGGACCTGCGCGAACAAGCCGTTTCCAGCGACCGCGCCGATTACTTTTCACCCAACCTCGACCAGGCCTTTCCGCCCCTGAGCGACTGCTTCCAGTTGCTCGGCGCCGAATCCGCCGCCGTGCCCAAGGACGACCGCCTGGTAAACTGGCAAGTCAGCCTCGGCATCACCCACGTCGAGCAGATCTACCTCAACAGCGCCAGTGCCGAACTGCGCCAGGCCCAACGCTTTGTGTACCCCGGCCTGGACGTCACGGCCTACGACGGCAACGACAGCCAGACCCGCAGCCTTGGCCGCGAAAACTTCGGCCAGCAAGGCGCGGCGGACGTCATCAGCCGCTGCGGCCTGATCGGTGCCGGTGCCCAGGTGGCCGATCAGGCCCTGCAGTTGCTCCTGGCGCCAAACACCCCGCAAGGCAAACGCGACCTGCTGCTGATGCCCGACCAGATGATGCTGCAAATCCACGAGTCCATCGGCCATCCGCTGGAACTGGACCGCATCCTCGGCGACGAGCGCAACTACGCCGGCACCAGCTTCGTCAAAGCCAGTGATTTCGGCCGCCTGCAATACGGTTCCGGCCTGCTCAACGTGACCTTCGACCCGGACATCCCCGAAGAACTCGCCAGCTACAGCCATGACGACGACGGCACGCCTGCCAGCAAACAGTTCCTGATCCGTGAAGGCCTGTTGCTGCGCCCGCTGGGCGGTGCGTTGTCGCAATTCCGTGCCGGTATGGAAGGCGTCGCCAACAGCCGTGCCTGTGGCTGGAACCGCCCACCGATCGACCGCATGGCCAACCTCAACATCGAACCGGGCGATCAGTCCATCAAGCAGTTGATCGGCGGTATCGAAAACGGTGTGCTGATGTCGACCAACCGTTCATGGTCGATCGACGATGCGCGCAACAAATTCCAGTTCGGCTGCGAATGGGGCCAACTGATCGAAAACGGCGAACTCAAGGGCGTGGTGAAGAACCCCAATTACCGGGGCATCTCCGCGCAATTCTGGAAGAGCCTCAGCGCCGTCGGCGATGCCACTACCCTCAAGGTCCTCGGCACACCGAACTGCGGCAAGGGCGAACCGAACCAGGTGATCCGCGTCGGCCACGCGTCACCGGCCTGCGTGTTCAGCAACGTTGATGTATTCGGAGGAGACGCCTGATGAATCCTTCAAACAGCCAGTCCGCGTCGTTCAAGGCGCTGGTCAACAGCCTGCGTGAAGCCCTGCGCGAGCCCGAGCAGTTCACCCTCAGCTACGCCGCCGAGTCGTCGGCCTTCGTGCGCTTCAACCACGCCAAAGTGCGTCAGGCCGGTCAGGTGCAGCAGGCGAGCATCGGCCTGAAACTGATCAACGAAGGCCGCCATGCCGACCTGAACATCACCCTGGCCGGCGATCCCCAGGTTGATCTGCAACGTTTGACCGAAGGTCTGCAACAGCTGCGGGAAACCTTGCCGCTGCTGCCTCAGGATCCTTACTTGCTGCTCAACTACAACGGTTGGCAGAGCAACAACGTGCAGTCGCATCCGCTGCCGGACACCGAGCAGGTGGTCGCGCAAATCACCCAGGCCGCCGAAGGTCTGGATCTTGTCGGTTTCTACGCTGCCGGCCCGATCAGTCGTGGCTTTGCCAGCTCTTCGGGCGCCTTCGGCTGGCATCAGGCCAACAGCTTCAACTTCGACTTCAGTCTGTTCCACGAGAATGGCCAGGCCGTGAAAGCCAGCTACGCCGGGCACGACTGGAACAGCGAAGGCTTTGCCAAACGCTTCCAGCAAGCCCGCGAGCAGCTTGAGTTTCTGGGCCGGCCGCTGCGCACTTTGCCACCCGGCCAATACCGCGCCTACCTGGCACCGGCCGCGCTGGAAGAAATCATGGGCATGCTGTGCTGGGGTGGATTCTCGGCACAGTCGATTGCCAGCAAAAGCAGCCCGCTGCAAAAGCTCTACGGTGGCGACAGCGCGTTCAGCCCGCTGGTCTCGCTGGATGAAAAAGTCAGCGGCTCGCTGAGCCCGGCGTTTTCCGATGAAGGGTATCCACGCAGCGATCTGGGGTTGATCGTCGACGGCAAGGCCGGGGCACGACTGGTCAGCTCGCGCAGCGCCGCCGAATACGGCTTGACCGCCAATGGTGCCAGCGGTGGTGAATCGCCGAGCGCGCTGAACATGAAAGCCGGGGCATTGCCTGACGCGGACATCCTCAAGCAACTGGGCACCGGGCTGTACATCAGCAACCTGTGGTACCTGAACTTCTCCGATCAACCGGCCGCACGCCTGACCGGCATGACCCGGTTTGCCACGTTCTGGGTCGAGAACGGCGAGATCCAGGCACCGGTCAGCACCATGCGCTTCGATGACAGCGCCTTCAGCCTGCTCGGTTCGCAACTGGAAGCGTTGACCGAGGAGCGGGAGTTGTTGCTGTCGGCGAGCACCTACAGCCAGCGAGCGACGGCTTCGGCGTTGTTGCCGGGGGCGTTGGTCAGCCGATTGACCCTGACGCTGTAAACGCAATATCCCGGTATACCGGGAAACCTGTGGCGAGGGGGCTTGCCCCCGTTGGGTCGCGAAGCGGCCCCAAAATCGGCAAATGCGTTTCGTCAGATCAACCACATTGCCGGATTTGCGACTGCTGCGCAGCCGAACGGGGCGGTGCGGCGTTCCGACAAGCCCCCTCGCCACAATGGTCCTTTCTAGTCCAATTGAGGTCCCATGCCCAACCGCCCACCTCTCGACGCTGTAACCGCCCGCTGGATACCCTGGGTTGTCGCCATTGCCTTCTTCATGCAGTCCCTCGACGGGACAATCCTCAACACCGCCCTGCCAGCCATGGCCCGGGACCTGGCCGAAGATCCATTGCGCATGCAGGGTGTGATCATCGCCTACATGCTCACGGTCGCCTTGCTGATTCCCGCGTCCGGCTGGATCGCCGATCGCTTCGGCACCCGGAAAATCTTCTTCAGTGCGATTTTGCTGTTCAGCCTCGGCTCGCTGCTCTGCGCATTGTCGAGCAGCCTGAGCATGCTGATCGGCGCCCGGGTGATCCAGGGCCTGGGCGGCGCGTTGATGCTGCCGGTCGGGCGGCTGGTGGTGTTGCGCGCCTACCCGCGCTCGGAACTGGTGCGGATCATGGGCTTCATCACCATTCCCGGGCTGCTCGGCCCGTTGATCGGCCCGACCATGGGCGGCTGGATGGTGCAATACCTGACCTGGCACTGGATTTTCCTGATCAATCTGCCGGTGGGGCTGGTCGGTTGCTACGCCGTGTGGAAATTCATCCCGGACCTGCGCGGTTCCGAGCGCACCCGTTTCGACAGCCTGGGCTTCGTGCTGTTTGGCGCGGCGATGATTCTGATCACCATCGCCATGGAAGGCCTGGGCGAACTGCACCTGCCGCACCTGCGGGTGATGTTGTTGCTGTTCGGCGGCATGGCGTGCCTGGCGGCGTACTGGCTGCGGGCCGGGCATATCGAGAACCCGTTGTTTGCGCCGTCCCTATTCAAGACCCGGACCTTTGCCGTGGGCATTCTCGGCAACCTGTTCGCCCGCCTCGGCAGCGGCGCCCTGCCCTTTCTGGTGCCGTTGTTGCTACAAGTGGCGCTGGGCTATTCGCCGTCCCAGGCCGGGATGAGCATGCTGCCGCTGGCCGCGGCGGCGATGATCGCCAAGTGGGTCGCGCGGCCGCTGATCGAGCGCTTGGGTTATCGCATCGTGCTCACCGGCAACACCCTTGCGTTGGGCATCATGCTGGCGAGCATGGGCCTGGTCAGCGAGCAGACGCCGTACTGGCTGCTGCTGTGCCTGCTGGCGATCCTTGGCGCGATCAACTCCTTGCAGTTCACCGCGATGAACACCGTGACCCTGATCGACCTCGACGATGCCAATGCCAGTAGCGGCAACAGCCTGCTGTCAGTGGTCGCGCAATTGTCCCTGAGCCTGGGGGTTGCGTGCGCAGGTGCATTGCTCGGTGGCTTTACGGCGGAGATTGGCAATGATGGCGTGGACACGGTTCTGGGGGCATTCCAATTGACCTTCGTGACCGTGGGAATCATGGCGATGCTGGCCGCTACGATTTTCTCGCAACTGTCAAAGAATGACGGACGGCGAGTCAAACGTCCGGAAGAACACATAGAGCCTTAGGGCGAATGGCCACCGGGCTGGTACACTGCGCGACATTTTGTTTTGCAGGCCAGTCCCGTGACCACCATCGCCACCGAATTTAATACTTTGCCGCTGTCCGCCGCCATGCTGGCTAACCTCGACTCCCTCGGTTATGCCCAGATGACGCCGATCCAGGCGCAAAGCTTGCCGGTGATCCTCAAGGGGATGGACCTGATCGCCCAGGCCAAGACCGGCAGCGGCAAGACCGCCGCCTTCGGTATCGGCCTGCTGAACCCGATCAATCCGCGCTACTTCGGTTGCCAGGCGCTGATCCTGTGCCCGACCCGCGAGTTGGCTGACCAGGTCGCCAAGGAAATCCGTCGCCTGGCCCGTGCCGAAGACAACATCAAGGTCCTGACCCTGTGCGGCGGCGTGTCCCTCGGCCCGCAGATCGCTTCGCTGGAGCACGGCGCGCACATCATCGTCGGCACCCCGGGACGCATCCAGCAGCACCTGCGCAAGGGTTCGCTGGTACTCCACGGCCTGAACACCCTGATCCTCGACGAAGCCGACCGCATGCTCGACATGGGTTTCTACGATTCCATCGAAGAAATCATCATGCAGGCCCCGGAGCGTCGCCAGACCCTACTGTTCTCCGCCACCTACCCGGTAGGCATCAAGCAGCTGGCCTCGAAGTTCATGCGCAACCCGCAGCAAGTGAAGGCCGAGGCGTTCCACGACGACACGCAGATCGAGCAGCGCTTCTACGAGATTTCCCCGGATGACCGCATGAGCACGGTGACCAAGGTGCTTGGCCACTTCCGCCCGGCCTCCTGCGTGGCTTTCTGCTACACCAAGCAGCAGGTTCAGGAAACCGTCGACCACCTGACCGCCAAAGGCATTTCCGCCGTCGGCCTGCACGGCGATCTGGAACAGCGTGACCGCGACCAGGTGCTGGCGATGTTCGCCAACCGCAGTACTTCGGTACTGGTGGCGACCGATGTCGCAGCCCGCGGCCTCGATATCGATTCCCTGGACATGGTGATCAACGTCGAACTGGCCCGTGATTCGGAAATCCACATCCACCGCGTCGGCCGTACTGGCCGCGCCGGTGAGAAAGGCCTCGCGGTCAGCCTGGTGGCGCCGTCCGAAGCGCAGCGCGCCCAAGCCATCGAGCAATTGCAGCAGACACCACTGACCTGGGATCAGGTGGACAACCTCACCTCCAAGGGCGGTGGCCCACTGTTGCCGCAGATGAGCACCCTGTGCATCGCCGCCGGCCGCAAGGACAAGGTTCGTCCGGGCGACATTCTTGGCGCACTGACCGGTGACGCCGGCATCCCAGGCGCCCAGGTCGGCAAGATCGCGATTTTCGACTTCCAGGCCTATGTGGCCGTAGAACGCGGCGTCGCCAAGCAGGCCTTGCAGCGTTTGAACGACGGCAAGATCAAGGGCCGTTCGTTGCGCGTTCGCATCCTGTAAGAACAACGTATACCCCTGTGGGAGCGGGCTTGCCCGCGATGAGGCCAGAACATTCAACATCAATGTTGTCTGTCAGTCCGCCATCGCGGGCAAGCCCGCTCCCACATGGATCGCCGGTGAATTTGAATTTTGTGTGAGGACACCGTTTTGCGCTCTACCGAAGTCGTGATCATTGGCGCTGGCGCCGCAGGGTTGATGTGTGCACTGACCGCCGCCGGGCGTGGGCGCAAGGTGTTGCTGCTGGACCATGCCAACAAGGCCGGCAAGAAAATCCTGATGTCGGGCGGTGGCCGCTGCAATTTCACCAACATGTACACAGAGCCGAGCAATTTCCTCTCGCAGAACGCACACTTCTGCAAATCCGCCCTGGCCCGTTACACCCAGTGGGATTTCATCGGCATGGTGGCCAAGCACGGCGTGCCGTACCACGAGAAAAAACTCGGCCAGCTGTTCTGCGATAACAAATCCAGCGACATCCTCGAAATGCTGCTCAACGAGTGCGATCAGGTCGGCGTCAGCCTGCACCTGGACACCTCGATCCAGACCATCGAGAAACTCGAAAGCGGCTACCTGCTGGACACGACACTCGACCAGATCACCTGCGAATCCCTGGTGATCGCCACCGGCGGTCTGTCGATCCCGACCCTGGGTGCCACCGGTTTCGGTTACCAGGTGGCCAGGCAATTCGGACACGAACTGCTGCCGACCCGCGCCGGCCTGGTGCCGTTCACCATCACCGATCAGCTCAAGGCCCTGTGCACCGAGTTGTCCGGCACGTCGGTGGATTGCCTGGTGAGCTGCAATGACCAGAGCTTCCGCGAGAACATCCTGTTCACCCACCGCGGCCTCAGCGGCCCGGCGATTTTGCAGATCTCGTCGTTCTGGGAATCCGGCGACACCGTCGAGATCAACCTGCTGCCGGATCACGACGTGCCGGACTGGCTGCAACAGCAGCAAGCCGAACGCCCCAACAGCGAGCTGAAAACCCTGCTTGGCGAAATCTTCACCAAGAAGATGGCCAACCTGCTGGCGGACAACTGGTTCGTCTCCAAACCGATGAAGCAGTACACCCACGCGGAACTGGCCGATATCGCGGAAAAACTGGCGAGCTGGAAAGTCGTGCCGGCGGGTACCGAAGGCTATCGTACTGCCGAGGTGACCCTGGGCGGCGTCAACACCAATGAAGTGTCGTCCAAGACCATGGAATCGCTGAAAAGCCCGGGGCTGTACTTCATTGGTGAGGTGCTGGACGTGACCGGGCATCTTGGCGGGTTCAACTTCCAGTGGGCGTGGGCTTCTGGTTACGCCGCCGCGCAGTACGTCTGACTCACCCCAAAACCTGTAGGAGCGAGCCTGCTCGCGATAGCGGTCTAACAGTCGACATCAATATCGAATGTACCGGCCTCATCGCGAGCAGGCTCGCTCCTACATTGAATACGTGTGGTATCAAGGAACAGATTTTGCTGTCTGATGTGATCGGCGCCATTGCGTCGGCGTCATTAGTGGCTCAATTTAGCGTCATTGCCTCGGAAGGCCTTCGCATTTCATGTCATCGACTTCGTTCCGCCAGTCTCTGCGTCGCCTTTGGGCGCTGGATAAATTCAGCTACAGCGTGCGGGTATTCATTGCCCTGACCGGCACCATGGCGCTGTGTTGGTATCAGGATGAAATGGGCCTGCTGATCCCGTTGTTCCTGGGGATTATCGCCAGTGCCCTGGCCGAAACCGACGACAGCTGGCAGGGCCGTATCAACGCGCTGGCGGTGACGCTGGTGTGTTTCGCTGTCGCCGCCCTGTCTGTCGAACTGCTCTTCCCCTACCCCTCGCTGTTTATCATCGCCTTCGCCCTGGCCGCGTTCTGCCTGACCATGCTCGGCGCTCTTGGCGAGCGCTATGGCGCGATTGCCTCGGCAACTTTGATCCTTTCGGTCTACACCATGATCGGCGTGGACCAGCGCGGCGGAGCGGTCAGCGATGTCTGGCACGAACCGTTGCTGCTGGTGGCCGGTGCTGCCTGGTACGGCTTGCTGTCGGTGGTGTGGCAGGCGCTGTTTTCCAATCAGCCGGTGCAGCAGAGCCTGGCGCGGTTGTTCCGCGAACTGGGTTTTTACCTGAAGCTGAAATCCTCGCTGTTCGAGCCGATCCGGCAGATGGACGTGGAGGCGCGGCGCCTGGAATTGGCCCAGCAGAACGGCCGGGTGGTGGCGGCACTGAACGCCGCCAAGGAGATCATCCTGCACCGGGTCGGCAATGGTCGCCCGGGGTCGAAAGTCAGCCGCTACCTCAAGCTGTACTTCCTTGCCCAGGACATCCACGAGCGCGCCAGCTCATCGCACTACCCTTATAACGCTCTGGCCGACGCCTTCTTCCACAGCGACGTGCTGTTCCGCTGCCAACGCCTGTTGCGTCAGCAAGGCAAGGCCTGCCGGGCCCTGGCCGAATCGATCCAGATGCGCCAGCCGTTCACCTATGACGCCAGTTTCGCCGAGGCCCTGAGCGACCTGGATGCCTCTCTCGAACACCTGCGCATCCAGAGCAACCCGGCCTGGCGCGGCTTGCTGCGTTCACTGCGGGCACTGGCGGCCAACCTCGGTACTCTCGACCGCCTGCTCAGCGATGCCAGCAACCCCGACGCCCTGGCCGATGCCACCGACAGCAGCCTGCTCGACCGTTCGCCGCGCAGCCTCAAGGACGTGTGGCTGCGCTTGCGCACGCAACTGACGCCGACCTCGCTGCTGTTCCGTCATGCCCTGCGATTGCCCCTGGCCTTGAGTATCGGCTACGCCATGGTGCATTTGATTCACCCGTCCCAGGGTTACTGGATCATCCTCACCACGCTGTTCGTTTGCCAACCGAATTACGGCGCCACCCGCCGCAAACTCGGTCAACGGATCATCGGCACCGCCATCGGCCTGACCCTGGCCTGGGCGCTGTTCGACCTGTTCCCGAACCCGCTGATCCAGTCGTGTTTCGCCATTGCCGCCGGGGTGGTGTTCTTTACCAACCGCACCACCCGCTACACCCTGGCGACGGCGGCGATCACCCTGATGGTGCTGTTCTGCTTCAACCAGGTGGGTGACGGGTATGGACTGTTCCTGCCCCGGTTGTTCGATACCTTGCTCGGCAGTCTGATCGCCGGGCTGGCGGTGTTCCTGTTCCTGCCGGACTGGCAGGGCCGACGCCTGAACAAAGTGCTGGCCAACACCCTGGCCTGCAACAGCATTTACCTGCGCCAGATCATGCAGCAATACGCTGCGGGCAAAAGCGACGACCTGGCTTACCGCCTGGCCCGCCGCAACGCGCACAACGCCGACGCGGCGCTGTCCACCACGCTGGCCAACATGCTGATGGAGCCGGGGCATTTCCGGAAGGAGGCGGACGTGGGCTTCCGCTTCCTGGTGCTGTCACACACGCTGCTCAGTTACCTGTCGGGCCTCGGCGCGCACAGGGAAACCCAACTGCCGGCGGACGTGCGCGAGCACTTGATCGATGGGGCCGGGGTGAAACTGGCCACCAGCATCGACGCGATCGCCCAAGGGCTGGCGAGCAAGTCTTCGATCGAGATTCAGAGCGATGAAGAAGAAGCACTGGCCAATGAACTGGAACAGATGCCTGATGAAATCGATGAGGGGCAGCGGTTGGTGCAGACGCAACTGGCGTTGATCTGTCGGCAGTTGGGGCCGTTGAGGACGCTGGCGGCGCATCTGATCAAGGACACCAGTGAGGATTGAGACCTGTGGTGTCCGGGCGGACCTCATCGCGAGCAAGCGCGCTCCCACAGGGGGCACTGATGTTCACAAAACTTGTGTCGACTGAAGATCTACTGTGGGAGCGAGCTTGCTCGCGATGAGGCCATCAGCAACAACACAGAAACTGGCTCAACCCACTCACATCCCGTGCTGTTTGATCAACTTGTCATAACTCCCGTCCGCCTTCATCGCCGCGATCTCGCGGTCGAAACCGGCGACGATCCGCGCATGCTCGGGATTCTTCAGGCTGACCATAATATGCAGGCTGTTCTCGCTTAATGGCTTGGGCAGGAACTCCACGGCGTTTCGCACCTTGGGTGACTCACGGGCCAGATAGTAGCGAGCGACGAACTCATCTTCCAGTGTCAGCTTGACCCGGTCGGCCGCGAGCATGCGCACCGCCATGGCGAAACTGTGCACGGGGATTTTCTGCAACGACTCGTCGCTGTCGAACGCAGGCGAATACGCGTATCCACGCACGATCGCGATCGGATAGGTGTGCAATTGCTGCAGGTTATTGAATTCGATGGGCGCGTCTTTGCGCTTGAGAAAGCGTACGCGATTAAGCAGGTACTCGCCAGAAAACTGGCCAAGCCTGGTCCGCTCCTCGGTGTACCAGGCGTTGACCAGCACGTCGTATCGACCCTCGCCCAGTCCCATCAAGGCCCGTGCCCAGGGCACCTGCTCGAACTCACTGGCATAGCCGGCCCTGGCGAGTGCGGTACTGACAATGTCCGTGGCCAAACCACCGTTGACGAGCGTGGAATCGGTAAAGGGGGGCCAGGCATCAGCGACCAGCCGCAGTTTTTCTGCCGCCGCTCCCTGAACCAGCAACAGCAATCCAATCAAGGCCAAAGCTCGATGCAATCGCGGCATGCCAGAAAATCCTTAGCGGGCAGGTTGCCCGACGTGTTTTCAGCCAAAACCCCAAGGCCCCTGTATCGGCAAGACCCGGGTACTCAACATTAGCTCATCGACGCCACAGCACAGCGCTTCGATCCAGATTACACAAAGAAGACATCTGCGCGAGAAATGAATGATGGCATTTTGGCCTTTGTCACAGATTCTTCCACCATAAAGACTTCTGGCGTGAGTGCGCTTAGTATCGGAACGACGTTTTCAGGGAATAAAAACATGACAGTCGATTGGATCTGCAAACACCACAGCGACCTGGGCAAGGAGCAGCTGTACGCCATTTTGCAGTTGCGTGCGGAAGTGTTCGTCATCGAGCAAAAATGCGTTTACCAGGATATTGATGGTCAGGACCTGGAAGGCGACACCTGCCACGTGATGGCCTGGGACGGTAACCGGCTGGTGGCCTACCTGCGGCTGCTCGACCCGCAGTCACAAGGCGGCGACGTGGTGATCGGGCGGGTGATCATTGCCCCTCAGGCACGCGGCGTCGGCCTGGGGCATGAGCTGATGGATCAGGCGTTGAAACAGATCGAAAAATACTGGCCCGGCCTGCCGGTCTACCTCTCGGCCCAGGCGCATTTGCAGGGGTATTACGGGCGGTACGGGTTTGTCGTGGCGGGTGAGGAATATGTCGAGGATGGCATTCCACACATTGGCATGCGTCGCCCGTAAGGGCCTCTTCGCGAGCAAGCCCGCTCCCACACTGGATTGTGTTCACAACTCAAATCAACTGTGGGAACGGGCTTGCTCGCGAAGGCGTCAGTCAAACCACTGAAAGATTTCAGGGATACTCCAACACTGCCTTGATCTGCCGCAGATTACGTTCGATCCAATCACGATCAATCGCCCCCCACTCGCGAATCCGATAGCGCCCCGCATGGTTGCGCGCGCCTTCTTCCTGCTCGAACTCACAAATGATATCCAGATCCGCCAACGCCGCGATGGTGTCCTGTGCCGTGCGCCGGGGCATGCCGGTGACCTCGGTCAGCGACGGGACGCTGCTGGCCAGCCCGCTGTCGATCAGGTACGCCACGTACAACCGGCGATAGAAGCTGCTCTTGGTCTTGCTCACGTCCATCCAATGCTCCTTAAAAGATCGCAGCCTGCGGCAACGCCTACAGATCCCGCCACGTCAGGTACACCCGCACATCAAATTCCACCTGGTGATAACCCGGCAGCATGTGTTCGCACAGTTTGTAGAACGCCTTGTTGTGGTCCGATTCCTTGAAGTGCGCCAGCTCATGCACCACGATCATTTTCAGGAACTCGGAAGGCGCCTCCTTGAACAACGAAGCGATGCGGATTTCCTTCTTGGACTTGAGCTTGCCGCCCTGCACCCGGGAAATCGTGGTGTGCAGGCCAAGGGCACGGTGGGTCAGGTCCAGGCGGTTGTCGAACAGCACCTTGTCGATGGCCGGAGCATTACGCAGGTACTCCTGCTTGAGGTCCAGGGCATAGGTGTACAGCGCCTTGTCGCTCTGCACCCCGTGCTTTTGCGGATAACGCTGGCTCAGGTAATCGCCCAGCCGACCGTCGGCGATCAGCTGGCGCACCTGATCCTGCAGGGTAGCGGGATAAGCCTGGAGATATTTCAACACGGTCATCGGGGCGGCAATACAGGTCACTAAAAGGTCGCCAGTGTAGCGAATTCAGCGGGGTAGCGCGCCCCAGTCAAACGGCTGGACAAAGACCCCGGTGTCTTCGGCCATCAGCGGCCGGGCCACCAGAAAACCTTGCACAGATTCACAGCCGTTGGCTTGCAGCCATTCATACTGCGCAACGGTTTCCACCCCTTCGGCAATCACCAGCATCCCGAACTGTTTGCACAGGTCGATCACACTGCGCACCAGCGCCGCATCCTTTGCCGACGCCGGCAACTTGGCGATCAAATGGCGGTCGATCTTGAGGGTATCCAGCTCCAGGTCGCGCAAGTGCGTCAGGGAACAGGGGCCGGCCCCGAAGTCATCCAATGCCACTCGTACGCCCAGATTGTGCAACAGGCGCAATTGCTTGCGGGTTTCTTCGGGGTTGTGCATCAAGGCCTCTTCCGTGACCTCGACTTCCAGATGACGCGGTTGCAGGCCATGGCGCTCCAGCACCTGGCGCAACTCGGTGACCAGATTTGGCAAGCCGAACTGCGTACTGCTCAAGCTGACGCCGAGCACCAGGTCCTCGGCAAACAGGGACTCCCAGGCTTTGCGTTGCCCGGCGCCGCGATGGTAGATCCAGCTACCCAGGCGACTGATCAGCCGCGCCTCCTCCAGCAATGGCAAAAACAGCCCCGGGGGGACATCGCCAACGCTCGGATGCTGCCAGCGCAACAAGGCCTCGAAGCCCCGAATCCGCCCGTCGGCAATCGCCACCTGAGGCTGATACACCAGATTGAAATCCCGGTTCTCGATGGCCGTGCGCACACTTTCTTCCAGCATCAGCCGCGTGCGCGCCCGGCCATTCATTTCATGATCGTAGAAGCGATATTGCTGACGGCCGGCACGCTTGGCTTCGTACATGGCGATGTCGGCCGCCCGCAGCATGCCGTCGAGATTGGCGCCACAATCAGGGAACGTGGCGATGCCGATGCTGGCACCCAGGGCGATATCGAGGCCATCGACCTGCTGACAGATCGACACTCGCTCGATGAGCTTCTCGGCAATCTTCGCCGCCTGTTCGGGGAACTCCAGATCCAGCAGCGCGGTGAATTCGTCGCCGCCCATCCGCGCCAGAATGTCGAAGGGCCGCAGGCAAGCCTTCAACTGTTCGGAGACCCAGCGCAGCACACGATCACCAGCATCGTGCCCTAGGGAATCGTTGACTCGCTTGAAGCCGTCGAGGTCCAGGTACATCAAGACCCAGGAACTGTCGGAACGCTCACCGCGCAACAGCAGGTTCTCTACGGTCTGGTAGAAACCCCGGCGGTTGAGCAATCCGGTCAACGGATCGGTGACCGCCTGAAACTCCAGTTGCTGATGCAGATGGCGCACCACCGACATGTCCAGCACGGTCACGACCATCGCGTGTTGCTCGGCAGGCAATGGCGCGCAGGACAAGGCCACCGGCACCTGCTGGCCGGGCGCGGTTCGTAGCTGGGCATCGTGCAGTCGCAGGGTTTCGCCGCGTTTGTATCCGGCCAGCAACTCGGAATCGGCCCATATCGGGATATGCGGTTTTTGCAGGTAGTCCAGAAACTCCTTGCCTTGCAGCTCCTGCACCGGGGCATTGAGCAACCGAGACATCGCAGGATTTGCAAAACGAATCAGACCGTCCTCACCCAATACCAGAATGCCTTCGGCTGCGTTATCCAGCACCGACGCATTAAAGGCACGAGCGGCTTCCAGATCATGACTCAGTCGCTGCAGGGCCCGGCGGTTACGCTGGTGTTCAAGCAACGCCTGGACCTTGGGCGTGAAGACCTGTGGGTCGAACGGCTTGAACAGGTAATCCACCGCACCACTGGCATAGCCCTTGATCACGGCGTCCTTGGACTGTTCGTTGGCGGTCAGGAAAATGATCGGTGTCAGACGGGTCCGCTGGCTACCGCGCATCAGGCGCGCCACTTCATAACCGTCCATTCCTGGCATCTGCACGTCCAGCAGCACCAGGTCGATATCGTGTTCAAGTAACAAGCCGAGGGCCTCGAAACCCGAGTTGGCAGTAATGACCCGCCAGCCCTGGCGCTGTAACAACGCGCGCATGCTAATCAGGTTTTCAGGGTAATCGTCGACGACTAAAAGGGTTGAGCCGCCTTCTACTGGCGTGGGTTGCGCGCATTCCATGCTGCTTCTCTAATTGCGGGGTGTCAGGCCGGTTTCTCGTGAAAACCGGACAAATACTGTGCCTTCACTCTAGACCCGGTTCTGCGAAAGCAGAAGGTGTCAGTGAGCCATCATTTAATCATTGTGTCTTTTTACCGACTAACGGTCGAATGCTCTGTCCGATGAAACCCCGGAAGATGGCATTTCGACAGGATGTTGACGTCAGCCATCCGTCAGGCGAGCATTAACAAAATCCCCCGCTACGCTTATAAAGGCCGCCCAAAAGGTGCGGTCTAGAGCTTCTGGTACGCCCGTGCAGCATGAACCCAGTGGAAGAACCGACATGATCGATCTCGCAACCTGGAACCTCAGCGTTCCCGTTGGCAGCCCACCGTACACCGTCGAAACCGCCAAACTGGTGGATGGCTTCAAAGATCAATACTTCCATTCCGACACCGGCACATTGTTTTTCTGGTCGCCCGTGACCGGCTCCCGTACCGAAAACGCGATTTATCCGCGCACCGAATTGCGTGAAACCTACAGCAACGGCACGTTGAAAAACTGGTATTACCCGGAGGCCGACAATTTGTTGTATGCCACTCTGGCAGTAAACCAGGTGCCGAGTTCCGGGAAGATCGTCATCGGCCAGATCCATGCCTATCAAAGCCAGAAACCTCTGGTGAAGGTCGAATACCAATACAAAACCAGTACAGGCACCGGCAATATCGTCGCCAAGGTCCGGATGCATCCCGATGACGATACAGGCCAGGTGATCATCGTTGCGACGGGGGTGAAACTCGACCAGGAGTTCAACTATCTCATTCATCTCAGCCCTGGTGGCGCCTTGGGCATCAGCGCCGCAGGTTATCAATGGGATACGCAAATCAGCACAACCTGGCGCGACAAACCGCTGTATTTCAAGGCCGGGGTCTATGTGCAGGACAACACCGGGTACACCACGGAAGGCGGCAAAGTGACATTTAGCAAGCTGGATATCGATCACAATCAATAGCCCCGAAAGTCCGCGTCATACATTTCTCTCGCCCACAAAAAAACCCGCCTCTCGGCGGGTTTTTCATCAAGGCAGTTTAACGCTCAGGCTTAGTTGACCTTGGCGTTCAACTCACCTTTCAGGTAACGCTGATACATGCCTTCCAGCGAGATCGCCTTGATCTTCGAAGCGTTGCCGGCAGTGCCGAAGGCTTCGTAGCGAGCGATGCACACGTCGCGCATGGCGGTAACGGTGGCGCCGAAGAATTTACGTGGGTCGAACTCGCTCGGGTTGGTGGCCATCAGGCGACGCATTGCGCCAGTGGATGCCAGGCGCAGGTCGGTGTCGATGTTGACCTTGCGCACGCCGTGCTTGATGCCTTCGACGATTTCTTCAACCGGTACGCCGTAGGTTTCTTTGATGTCGCCGCCGTACTGGTTGATGATCGCCAGCCACTCTTGCGGAACCGAAGACGAACCGTGCATCACCAGGTGAGTGTTCGGAATGCGCTTGTGGATCTCTTTGATGCGGTCGATGGCCAGCACGTCGCCGGTAGGCGGCTTGGTGAACTTGTAGGCGCCGTGGCTGGTGCCAATGGCGATCGCCAGGGCATCAACCTGAGTGCGTTTTACGAAGTCAGCGGCTTCTTCCGGGTCGGTCAGCATCTGGCTGTGATCCAGAACGCCTTCGGCGCCGATGCCGTCTTCTTCACCGGCCATACCGGTTTCCAGCGAACCCAGGCAGCCCAGCTCGCCTTCTACCGAAACGCCGCAAGCGTGAGCCATGGCTACGGTTTGCTGGGTAACACGGACGTTGTAGTCGTAGTCGGTCGGGGTCTTGCCGTCTTCGCCCAGGGAACCGTCCATCATTACCGAGCTGAAGCCCAGTTGAATGGAACGCTGGCAGACGTCAGGGCTGGTGCCGTGGTCCTGGTGCATGCACACCGGGATGTGCGGGAATTCTTCGATCGCGGCCAGGATCAGATGACGCAGGAATGGCGCGCCAGCGTATTTACGGGCGCCGGCCGAAGCCTGGACGATCACCGGGGAGTCAGTCTTGTCAGCGGCTTCCATGATGGCGCGCATCTGCTCAAGGTTGTTGACGTTGAAGGCTGGAACGCCGTAGCCGAACTCGGCTGCGTGGTCCAACATCTGGCGCATGCTGATAAGTGCCATTGTGTGTATCTCTCCCGGTTGAGGGTCGTTAATCGTGCCAGCCTGCCGGAGCGGCGGCGGCTATTCAAGTTTTTGCAGATCGGGGGTTGGCCCGGGCTGCGGATTCGGTGTTCTTCGTTTTACTCGGCCTTGCAACCACGGCCGATCAAATCATTGGTGGCGACCCAGTAAACCAGGCCTTCCTCACCTTTTATGTGAAACGCCAGCATGTCATTGCTGTACAGCGAACCCGATGCACCCGGTTCCTGCTTCAGGCGGTAGACCTGATCGGCACCGCCCAGGCGCACGTCGACTTCCCTGCGGCTGTCGTCGGTGTAGCGCCACAGCACTTTGGCCTGGCTGTCGCAGGTCCAGGTGGTCCAGTTATCCACAGGGGCGGACGACTGGAACAGGTTCAACTGAGCACAACCGGCCAACAACGTCAGCGCCGCAACGGCGATAAAACCTTTCATCCGTGTCCCTCGACTGACGGCGCACGCCGCCAGCCCTGAGTAATGAGTCAGACCCGTCAAGGGCAGCCATGTTCCTTGGCGGGTGCCTGGGTCTCGTATTTGTCCAGGCCCTCCGGCCCGGAACGCTTGTTGAGCACCGGGTTGGTTTCCGCCTGCCAGTCAGCCTGGTAGCAGCCTTTGTCCGACTCGGACGGCGCCGGTTCCGCAGTGGCCTTCGGGTTACTCCCGCACGCCACCAGCGAACCTGCGACGATCAACAGCGCTAACGTCTTGACCATTTCAACACTCCCTGCCTGGTCAAACGGGCGACCCTCAGGCCTTGGCCCGGCTTTCCAGGACTTCAACGGCTGGCAGGACCTTGCCTTCGACGAATTCGAGGAACGCGCCGCCACCGGTAGAAATGTAGGAGATCTGCTCGGCCACGCCATACTTGTCGATGGCGGCCAGGGTGTCGCCACCGCCGGCAATGGAGAACGCCGCGCTGTCTGCGATGGCCTGGGCCAGCACCTTGGTACCGTTACCGAACTGATCGAATTCGAACACGCCGACCGGACCGTTCCACAAGATGGTTTGCGACGACTTCAGCAGCTCGGCAAAATTCGCCGCGGTCTGCGGGCCGATGTCCAGGATCATGTCGTCGGCAGCAACGTCAGCGATCAGCTTGACGGTCGCAGTGGCGCTTTCGGCGAATTCCTTGGCAACCACCACGTCCACTGGCAGCGGTACGCTGACCTTGGCGGCGATGGCGCGAGCGGTGTCCAACAGGTCCGGCTCGTACAGGGATTTACCGACCGGGTGACCGGCAGCGGCCAGGAAGGTGTTGGCGATGCCGCCGCCGACGATCAACTGGTTGCAGATCTGGCTCAGGCTGTTCAGCACGTCGAGTTTGGTCGACACCTTGGAGCCGGCAACAATGGCCGCCATCGGCTGGGCCGGGGCGCCCAGGGCTTTGCCCAGCGCATCCAGTTCAGCAGCCAGCAGCGGGCCGGCAGCAGCGACTTTGGCGAACTTGGCCACGCCGTGGGTCGAACCCTCGGCACGGTGAGCGGTGCCGAAGGCGTCCATCACGAACACGTCGCACAGGGCTGCGTATTGCTGGGCCAGTTCGTCAGCGTTCTTTTTCTCGCCCTTGTTGAAGCGTACGTTTTCGAATAGCACGATGTCGCCCGCTTTCACGTCGACACCGCCCAGGTAATCGGCCACCAGCGGCACTTCACGACCCAGAGCACGGCTCAGGTAGTCGGCGACTGGCTTGAGGCTGTTCTCGGCCGAGAACTCGCCTTCGGTCGGACGGCCAAGGTGCGAGCAGACCATCACGGCCGCGCCTTTTTCCAGGGCCAGCTTGATGGTCGGCAGCGAGGCCAGGATACGCGCATCGCTGGTGACAACACCGTCCTTGACTGGGACGTTGAGGTCTTCGCGGATCAATACGCGCTTACCTTGCAGATCGAGGTCGGACATCTTCAACACGGTCATGGGTCGCACTTCCTACGGTTTTTTTGAAGTTGCTGTTTGCAGATAGTGTTCTGCAACGTCCAGCATTCGGTTGGCAAAACCCCATTCGTTGTCGAACCAGGCCAGGATGTTCACCAGCCGTGGGCCGGAAACGCGGGTCTGACTGGCATCGACGATCGCCGAATGTGGGTCATGGTTGAAATCACAGCTTGCGTGAGGTAGCTCGGTGTAGGCCAGCAAGCCTTTGAGCGGGCCGCTGGTGGCGGCTTCGCGCAAGATCCGGTTGACCTCGGTGGCGTCGGTCGCGGTGGCGGTCTGCATCGTGATATCGAGGCAGGACACGTTGACCGTCGGCACCCGCACGGCTTTGGCCTGAATTCGGCCGGCAAGTTCCGGCAGCAGGCGCTCGATACCACGCGCCAGACCGGTGGACACCGGAATCACCGACTGGAACGCCGAACGGGTACGGCGCAGGTCTTCGTGGTGATAGGCATCGATGACCGGCTGATCGTTCATCGCCGAGTGAATGGTGGTGATCGATACGTAATCCAGACCAATGGCCTGATTCAACAGGCGCAACAGCGGCACGCCGCAGTTGGTGGTGCAGGACGCGTTGGACACCAGCAACTCGTCGCCGGTCAGGCAATCCTGGTTCACGCCATAGACGATGGTTGCGTCGACGTCCGTCTCGCTGGCCATCGGCTGGGAAAACAGCACACGCGGGGCGCCGGCGTCGAGGAAACGCTGGCCGTCCTCTCGCGTGTGATAAGCACCGGAGCACTCCAGCACCAGATCGACGCCCAGGGACGCCCAATCGATGCCTTCGGGGGTAGCACTGCGCAGGACCTTCACGCAGTCGCCATTGATATGCAGACAATCGCCGTCGACCTTCACTTCGCCGGGGAACCGGCCATGGGTGGAGTCGAAGCGTGTCAGGTATTCGATGCTGGCCATGTCCGCCAGATCGTTGATCGCGACAATCTCGAACCCGGCCTTCTCGCCTCGCTCGAACAACGCACGCAAGACGCAACGACCAATCCGGCCGTAGCCGTTGAGTGCAACTTTGTAGGGACGCGGTTGAGGCATGGGGTTCTCGATTACCGTGGTGAATCCATCAGTTTTGTGTCGTTTGAACCGACGCTATCGCGAGCAGGCTCGCTCCTACATGGGCGATGTAGAACCCTGTAGGAGCGAGCCTGCTCGCGAAGGCGTCAGCCCGGACAACATCACTGTCGGACTTAGTCTTCCAGCAGCTCTTCAGCCTGACCCAGGATGTTTTCCAGGGTGAAGCCGAACTCTTCGAACAAGGCCGACGCAGGCGCCGACTCGCCGTAGGTGGTCATGCCGATCACGCGGCCTTCCAGGCCCACGTACTTGTACCAGTAGTCCGCATGGGAAGCCTCGATGGCGATACGGGCGCTGACCTGCAACGGCAGGACCAATTGCTTGTAGCCGGCGTCCTGGGCATCGAACACGCTGGTGCACGGCATGGAAACCACGCGTACCTTGCGGCCCTGCTCGGTCAGTTTGTCGAAGGCCTGAACGGCCAGGCCGACTTCCGAACCGGTGGCGATCAGGATCAGCTCAGGCTCGCCAGCGCAGTCTTTCAGCACGTAACCACCACGGCTGATGTCGGCGATCTGGCCGGCGTCGCGGGTCTGGTGCTGCAGGTTCTGGCGGGAGAAGATCAAGGCCGAAGGACCGTCCTTGCGCTCCAGTGCGTATTTCCAGCTCACCGCCGACTCAACGGCGTCGGCTGGGCGCCAGGTATCGAGGTTCGGCGTGCAGCGCAGGCTGGCCAGTTGCTCGATTGGCTGGTGAGTCGGGCCGTCTTCGCCCAGACCGATGGAGTCGTGGGTGTAGACGTGGATCACACGCTGCTTCATCAGGGCCGACATGCGCACCGCGTTGCGCGCGTATTCCATGAACATCAGGAAGGTCGCGCCGTAAGGCACCAGGCCGCCGTGCAAGGCAACACCGTTCATGATCGCGGTCATGCCGAACTCGCGCACGCCGTAGTACATGTAGTTGCCGCTGGCGTCTTCGGCGGTGACGCCTTTGCAGCCTTTCCACAGGGTCAGGTTGGAACCGGCCAGGTCAGCCGAACCGCCGAGGAACTCAGGCAGCAACGGGCCGAATGCGTTCAGGGCATTCTGGCTGGCTTTACGGCTGGCGATGGTTTCGCCCTTGGCAGCCACTTCGGCGATGTAGGCCGAGGCTTTTTCGCTGAAATCAGCTGGCAGCTCACCGCTCAGACGACGCACCAGTTCGCTGGCTTCAGTCGGGAACGCGGCGGAGTAAGCGGCGAAACGCTGGTCCCACTCGGCCTCGACAGCTTTACCTGCTTCCTTGGCGTCCCACTCGGCGTAGATATCGGCCGGGATTTCGAACGGACCGTGGTTCCATTTCAGCGCCGCACGGGTCAGGGCGATTTCCGCGTCACCCAGTGGGGCGCCGTGGCAATCTTCCTTGCCTTGCTTGTTCGGCGAACCGAAACCGATGGTGGTCTTGCAGCAGATCAGGGTTGGCTGCTCGCTTTTGCGCGCAGTGTCGATCGCCGTCTTGATCTCTTCCGGGTCGTGACCGTCGACATTGCGGATCACTTGCCAGTTGTAGGACTCAAAACGCTTCGGCGTGTCGTCGGTGAACCAGCCTTCGACTTCGCCATCGATGGAGATGCCGTTGTCATCGTAGAAGGCGATCAGCTTGCCCAGGCCCAGGGTACCGGCCAGGGAAGCGACTTCGTGGGAAATGCCTTCCATCATGCAGCCATCACCCAGGAACACATAGGTGTGGTGGTCGACAATGTTATGGCCAGGACGGTTGAACTGCGCCGCCATGACTTTTTCAGCCAGGGCAAAACCCACGGCGTTGGCCAGGCCTTGGCCCAGTGGACCGGTGGTGGTTTCTACGCCCGGGGTGTAGCCGAGTTCCGGGTGGCCCGGGGTGCGGCTGTGCAGTTGACGGAACTGCTTCAGGTCATCGATCGACAGGTCGTAGCCGGTCAGGTGCAGCAGCGAGTAGATCAACATCGAGCCGTGGCCATTGGACAGCACGAAGCGGTCACGGTCGGCGAACGATGGATTGCTCGGGTTGTGCTTGAGGTAGTCGCGCCAAAGTACCTCGGCGATATCCGCCATACCCATCGGGGCACCGGGATGGCCGCTGTTGGCTTTTTGCACGGCATCCATGCTGAGGGCACGAATGGCGTTGGCACGCTCACGACGGCTAGGCATCGCTGTTCTCCTGGGGGCTTGAATAAAACGAAACGGAAAAAAGGCGAGCATTTTCCCTCACCGGGACGCCTCGGGGCAATGACAGATAGTCATCTGAAGGCGTTTTTCCAATGGATAACGACGTATTCGCTTGGTGAAACCTTTCCGCCGTCCGTTTGTTGACTGAAGCTAACGTTAAGAAGTGCCATCTATCGAGCAATATCAAAACTTTTTGATATTGCTCTTGCGATGCCTTCGACCCGTGACTAGACTGCCGGCCTTATGAATTTACGCGTGCCATCCATTCAACATGACGATTGCGATGAGCTGGCAGCCTTGTGCAAGGCTGGCGGCGATCCCCTGCGGTTGAATGTCTTGCGCGCACTGGCCAACGATTCGTTCGGTGTGCTGGAACTGGCACAGATCTTCGGCATCGGCCAGTCAGGCATGAGCCACCACCTCAAGGTACTGGCCCAGGCCGACCTGGTGGCGACGCGCCGCGAAGGCAACGCGATTTTCTACCGTCGTGCACTGCCCCACACCGAACTGCTGGGCGGCAAATTGCACGCAGCGCTGCTCGAAGAAGTGGACAACCTGACGCTGCCGACCGACGTACAGTCGCGCATCACCCAGGTCCATGGACAACGCGCGGCCGCCAGCCAGGACTTTTTCTCACGGGTGGCGGAGAAGTTTCGCGCCCAGCAAGACTTGATCGCCGGCCTGCCGCAATACCGCGAAAGCGTGGTGGCCCTGCTCGACAAGCTGAGCTTCGACAAAGACGCCACGGCCATTGAAGTCGGCCCCGGCGATGGCGCATTCCTGCCGGAACTGGCGCGCCGCTTCGCGCAAGTCACGGCGCTGGATAACAGCAGCGCGATGCTTGAGCTGGCGCGCCAGGTCTGCGAACGCGACAAGCTGACTAACGTCAGCCTGCAACTGGCCGATGCATTGAACGGCGTCAGCCTCAAGGCCGATTGCGTTGTACTGAACATGGTGCTGCACCATTTTGCCGCGCCGGCCGATGCGCTCAAGCACATGGCCAATTTGCTGCAACCAGGCGGTAGCCTGTTAGTGACAGAGTTATGTAGCCACAACCAGAGTTGGGCCAAGGAGGCCTGCGGTGATCTCTGGCTGGGGTTTGAACAGGACGATCTGGCCCGTTGGGCCACCGCTGCGGGACTCGTTCCCGGGGAAAGCCTCTATGTAGGCTTACGTAATGGTTTCCAGATCCAGGTCCGCCATTTTCAGCGACCGGCTGGCGACACTCACCATCGGTAATTTCAGGAAAACATCGAGATGAGCGAATACTCCCTTTTCACCTCCGAGTCCGTGTCTGAAGGGCATCCGGACAAAATCGCCGACCAGATTTCTGATGCGGTGCTGGACGCCATCATTGCTGAAGACAAGTTCGCCCGTGTGGCGTGCGAGACTCTGGTGAAAACGGGCGTGGCGATCATCGCCGGCGAAGTCACCACTTCGGCCTGGGTTGACCTGGAGCAGATCGTTCGTGACGTGATCACCAACATCGGCTACACCAGCTCCGACGTCGGCTTCGACGGCGCGACCTGCGGCGTGATGAACATCATCGGCAAGCAGTCCCCAGACATCAACCAGGGTGTCGACCGTGCCAAGCCTGAAGATCAGGGTGCCGGCGACCAGGGCCTGATGTTCGGCTACGCCAGCAATGAAACCGACGTGCTGATGCCTGCACCGATCACTTTCTCGCACCAACTGGTGCAGCGCCAGGCCGAAGCCCGTAAATCCGGCCTGCTGCCTTGGCTGCGCCCGGACGCCAAGTCGCAAGTGACCTGCCGTTACGAAAACGGCAAGGTTGTCGGTATCGACGCCGTCGTTCTGTCGACCCAGCACAACCCGGAAGTGTCGTACAACGACCTGCGCGAAGGCGTGATGGAGCTGATCGTCAAGCACGTGCTGCCTGCCGAACTGTTGAGCAAGGACACCCAGTTCCACATCAACCCGACCGGCCAGTTCATTATCGGCGGCCCGGTGGGTGACTGCGGTCTGACCGGTCGCAAGATCATCGTCGACAGCTACGGCGGCATGGCCCGTCACGGCGGTGGCGCATTCTCCGGCAAGGATCCATCGAAGGTTGACCGTTCGGCTGCCTACGCCGGTCGTTACGTGGCCAAGAACATTGTTGCCGCCGGCCTGGCCGAGCGTTGCGAGATTCAGGTGTCCTACGCCATCGGCGTTGCTCAGCCGACTTCGATCTCGCTGAACACCTTCGGTACCGGCAAGATCAGCGATGACAAGATCGTCAAACTGGTCCGCGAAGTGTTCGACCTGCGTCCATACGCGATCACCACGATGCTCGACCTGCTGCACCCGATGTATCAGGAAACCGCTGCGTACGGCCACTTCGGTCGCACCCCGGCGACCAAGACCGTGGGCGACGACACCTTCACCACGTTCACCTGGGAAAAAACCGATCGCGCCGACGCTCTGCGTTCTGCTGCCGGCCTGTAAGACTTCCCCGCAACACCCGAAGCCCCGCACGGTTCGCGCCCTGCGGGGCTTTTTATTGGGATTCGCTTTACACCGCATCGCAGCCTTCGCGGGCAAGCCATTAGAAACACTCGGTAAAAACCCCGCCCGCTGCGCTAACTGATACTGACCTAGCCTTCAAGCACCTCACCGAGCAAGGACGCTCAAGATGCTTCCCCACCTGCGCCTGTTTTTTGCCGTTCTACTGTTCTTTACCCACATGACCGCCAATACCGCCGAGTGCCCCGACTGGACGCCGGAACGCGCCCTGATTGAAGTCAACAAACTGCAACAGCAAGTCGACCTCTGGGACGACAGCTATCACCGCCAGGGACGCTCACTGGTCGCCGATGAACTCTACGACCAGTCCCGCGCCCAACTCACCCAATGGCGCCACTGCTTCAACCTGAGCCCGTCCGCAGACCCCTTGCGCACTGCACGCGGCACACTGCCCCACCCTATCGCCCACACTGGCCTGGACAAACTGCACGATCAGCCCGCCGTGGAAAAATGGCTGCGTGGCCGGGTGGACGTCTGGGTCCAGCCTAAAATCGATGGCGTGGCGGTGACCCTGGTTTACCGCAACGGTCTGTTGGCCCAGGCCATCAGCCGTGGTGACGGCAAGAGTGGTCAGGACTGGACGCTTCCTGCACGGCAGATTCCGGCCATCCCGCAACGGCTACCGCAGGCCCGGGACCTGATCGTGCAAGGCGAACTGTATTGGCGCCTGACCGATCATGTGCAGGCCCGGGCCGGTAGCCTCAATGCTCGTGGCTCGGTGGCCGGCCTGATGGCGCGCAAGGTCTTGAGCGCCGAACAGGCCGCCAACATCGACTTGTTTGTCTGGGACTGGCCCCAAGGGCCGGCGAGCGTGCCCGCGCGTGCCGCGGCGCTGACTGCGCTTGGCTTCCCGAGTACCACGACATACAGCCAGCCCATTGCCTCCGCTGTCGATGCCGAACGCTGGCGCGAGCACTGGTATCGCTCTGCCCTGCCCTTTGCCAGCGACGGCATCGTCCTGCGCCAAAACCAGCGCCCAGCCGCTGAGCGCTGGCAGGCCAGGTCGCCCTACTGGGCCATCGCCTGGAAATACCCCTTCGCCCAGGCACTGGCCGAAGTCCGCCAGGTTCACTTCAAAATCGGCCGGACCGGGCGGATCACTCCGGTACTTGAACTGACCCCGGTGAAGCTCGATGACCGGCAGATCAAACACGTCAGCGTCGGTTCGTTGCAACGCTGGCAGGCGCTGGACATACGCCCGGGTGATCAGGTCGCCATCAGCCTGGCCGGGCTGACCATTCCCAGGCTCGATAGCGTTGTATTGCGCAGCAGCGAACGCGCCGAATTGAACACACCGCTGGCAGCAGACTTCCATTTATTGAGTTGCTGGCAACCGACTCCGGGCTGCGAGAGCCAGTTTCTCGCGCGCCTGACCTGGCTCAGCAGCAAGCAGGGCCTGGCGCTACCCAATGTGGGTCCGGGTACTTGGGAAAAACTTCTTGCAACAGGTCGCCTGAACGGTCTGCTGGATTGGTTGACCCTCGATGCCCAAGAGCTTGCTACCATTGACGGTTTCGGCGAGCGCAGTGCGGCTCGCCTTGCGGACGGCTTCAACCAGGCCCGGCAACGCCCGTTCGCGCACTGGCTCAAAGCCTTGGGATTACCACCGACAGGCCAGGCGCATCTCGGCGATTCATGGCAGGTACTGGCAGAGCGAAACATCGAACAATGGCGGGCCGAGGCCGATATCGGGCCAGGGCGCGCAGCGCAACTGAACGCATTTTTCCGCGATCCGCAGGTCCTGGCCTTGAGTGAAACATTACGTGATGCGGGGATTGACGGCTTTTAGCTGTCGGCCCTGCGCCCACCGGGAACCCCAAGGGACCGCTGGGCTCCAACAAGCCATTGCCACACCGGCCTGCTTGCTTTCCTACATGGAGCTTTTATGAAATTTCTTTCACCGCTCGCCCTGTTGACCCTTTGCAGCGTGCTGGCCACCCCGTTGATGGCGGACGAGGAAGCGCCAGGGCTGACCGGTTGCGCCGCCAAGAAGCAAGGAATCATCAACCAGATCGAATTGGCCAAGGTCCACGGTAATGCCGACCAGCAGGCCGGCCTGGAAAAGGCCCTGAGCGAAGTCGAAGCGAACTGCACCGACGCCTCGCTGAAGAAGGAACGGGAAAACAAGGTGCTCGACGCCAAGCACGAAGTCAGCAAGCGTCAGGCGGACCTCGACAAGGCCATGAGCAAAGGCGACCCCGACAAGATCAACAAGCGCAAAGACAAACTCGCCGATGCCCGCAAGGAATTGCAGAACGCACTGGATGAGCTGGATAAATAAACAAGCAACACCCAAGGCTAACCGTGGCGAGGGAGCTTGCTCCCGCCGGGCTACGAAGTAGCCCCAAACCAGCCATCCTGAACATCAGATCGAACCCGACTGCCAACTAACGCCTGCTGCGTAGACGAGCGGGACGATGCGGCGCTCCGACAAGCTCCCTCGCCACAACAACAGACCGTCGCAGCCGAGAATCAATGATCCCGAAACGCCTTATGACAAGCACTGCAAGCATCTTCGACTTTCTGCACCACCGGCCCCAGGTTGCTGGCCTTGTAGGGCTGGACCTGGCTGGCGATCACCAATTCACCGGTGGCGCTTTCAAGGTCGCGGGCCATTGCCTGAAAGCGTGCCTGTTGCTCCCAGACATCGCTCTTGGCGCTGGTGTGATCTTCCTCGCGCACTTGCGGAAAATGCTGCCACGGCTCACGGGACAACGCATCGAGCTTCACCGCGCCTTCGGCGAATTTCGGACCATCGAACGCAATGCGTCCACGCAACATGCCGCCCAGGTCTTCGCCAGTCTTGAGCATCTGCTTGAAAATGGCCTTGCGCTGGCCGAGCGGCGAGTTGGGGTCGACACCGCCACAAGCGGACAACGTCAGGCAGGCCAGCAATACAACAGAAAGTCTTTTAAAAGTCATGGTGGCTTCAGGTCACGGGAAACGGCGGCCAGTATCCTCGCGTCATCGGCAAAGACCAATAGCCCTATTATCAACAAGGGTTGCTTGAGCACATGGAGCGCTCAGGCAACCGGCAAAGGAATCACTCCATGAACAGCCGTTTCAAGGCCTGGCGTCACAGCCTGGCCTGGACCCTGCCGATGGTGGCCCTGCTCGCAGGCTGCACCGGTGGCGACAACAAACAACCGAAAACCCACGCCCTGGCCACCTACTCCAGCGCCACATGGGAAGCGCTGCCGGCGGTGTCCGACAGCGACCTGGTCGCCGGTTTCGGTTCCTGGCGCAGCGCCTGCACCCGACTAAAGGCCGACCCGGTCTGGGGTGGCACCTGCGTAGCGGCTGCCAACGTGCCGCAAACCGCCAGCGACATTCGCGGTTTTCTCAAGCAGAACCTCGATGTCTATGGCCTGCGCGCTGCCAACGACAACTCCAACGGTTTGATCACCGGTTACTACGAACCGGTTTACCCCGGCAGTCTGACCCAGACCAGCGTTGCCAGTGTGCCGGTGTATGGCGTCCCCGAAGACATGATCATCGTCGCCCTCGACAGCATTTACCCGGAACTCAAGGGCAAGCGCCTGCGCGGTCGACTCGAAGGTCGTGTGCTCAAGCCGTACGACGATGCGGCAACCATCGAAAGCAAAGGGGTCAAGGCGCCGGTCGTGGCCTGGCTGACCGATCCGATGAACCTGCAGTTCCTGCAAATCCAGGGTTCGGGCCGTATCCAGCTCGACAATGGTCGCCAGTTGCGCATTGCCTACGCCGATCAGAACGGCCATCCGTATCGACCGATCGGCCGCTGGCTGGTGGAACAGGGCGAGTTGAAAAAAGAAGACGTGACCATGGGCGCCATCAGCACCTGGGCCAAGGCCAATCCGTCGCGGATTCCCGAACTGCTCGGCAGCAACCCCAGCTACGTATTCTTCACCCGCAACCCGGACAGCAACGAAGGTCCGCGCGGCTCGCTGAACGTACCGTTGACTGCCGGTTACAGCGCGGCGGTGGATCGCAAGGTAATTCCGCTGGGCAGTCTGCTGTGGTTATCGACCACCAAACCGGACGGCACTGCACTGGTTCGCCCGGTGGCAGCACAGGACACCGGCGGCGCCATTGCCGGCGAGGTTCGGGCGGATCTGTTCTGGGGCACCGGCGATGCGGCCGGGCAACTGGCCGGGGACATGAAACAGCAGGGACAGATCTGGATGCTCTGGCCCAAAGGTGCTGCGCTGCCACAAGTACCGCAGGTGGCGGATGCAGAGAAGACCAAGCCCTGAGGCGAGTGTTGACCGTTAGATAGCTTTCGCGAGCAGGCTCGCTCCCACAGAAGACACGCGTTCCAATGTGGGAGCGACGGTGCGACGATTCGACCTGCTCGCGATGAGGCCGGCAAAAACCCTGAAGATCGTTTAGACCGACACCACAAAAAAACTCACGATCAACGCCATCCCCACGAACCACACCAGCGACCGCAGCGTCGCCCAGTCCGCCAGGTAGCAAATGATGTAGAGCAGGCGACTGGTGATGAACAACACCGACAGCACATTGATCGTCACCAGTTCGGCATTGCCTGCCAGGTGCGCTACGATCACTGCCGCAGCGAACGCCGGGATCACTTCAAAGCTGTTCAGTTGCGCCGCATTCGCGCGCCTGCCCAAGCCTTCCAGCGAATCGAGAAAATCCCGGGGGTCATGGTTGTCTCTCAACCTGAACCCGCCACTGATCTTGGCGACCCACGTACACACATACGGCAGGAGAATCGCGATCAAAATGCACCACAGAGCAACCGTCATAAAGCAGTCCCTTCTTCACGTTTCAGAACAGTCAAAATTTCATGACCAAAATGCCGATCAGCACCAGCCCACAAGCTAAGAGGCGCGGTCCGCCAAAAGGTTCTTTCAGGTAACGCATGCCAAATAGCACCACCAGAATTACGCTGATCTCGCGCAACGCCGCCGCTTCTGCAATCGAGCCCAATTGCATCGCCCACAGCACCAGAGCGTAGCTGAACAACACGCAAAACCCGACGGCCAGGCCCAGTCGCCACTGCTCGCGCCAGAACAACATGAACGCGGGCCGCTTGCGCACCAACGCCAACAGCGGAAACGGCCAGGCACTGAGCAAGGTGACCCAGACCAGGTAATCCAGTGGATGGGACCAGCGCCGCAATGCCTGACCGTCGATGTAGGTGTAGCAACCGATGCACAGACCGATCAGCGCCACCACCGGTAGCATCGACCATGGAAGGCGCGCTCCGCCGCCGCCCTGCCAGAGCAGGCACAGCATGCCGAACGGGATCAGCAGGATTCCGAAGATCTGCTGATGGGTCAGCACCTCCCCGGCAAAGATCAGCGTCAGCGCCAGCACCACCAACGGTGACAGGCCGCGCATCAATGGATAGACCAGCCCGAGGTCACCGACCCGATAGGCCTGGATCAACAAATAGCGATAGAGCAACTCGAACGCCGCCGACGCCAGGATCCACGGCCAGATCTCCAGTGGCGGCACGCTCAGGAACGGCAGCATCAGCGCGACAAAAAGCAGCGCCACGCTGTCCATGCAGGCCACCACCAACAGTCGCTCCGCACTGAACTTGATCAGGGTATTCCACGCCGCATGCAACAGCGCCGCCACCAACACCAACGCCGTCGCAAGCACGGCCTACTCCTTTTGTTGTCTCCACGATCCTTATAGGGGCGCCGAGAATTGATTCGCCATACTTCAGTGGCTGCTTATACTGCAAGTGACCACGCCGCACTCAGTTGCGCACAGACTAATTCCAATAAAAATTCTGCCCGACCCGCTCTCGTCGAGAACGGTCGTCGGCCTGCGTATGCCTGATCACAGCGTCAAGACTACCGACAGAGACCTTGCGCATGCCACTCGCTTTGCTTGCCCTCGCTGTTGCCGCCTTCGGCATCGGCACCACTGAATTCGTCATCATGGGTCTTTTGCCCGATGTCGCCCGCGACCTCGGCGTGAGCATTCCCGATGCCGGATTGCTGATCACCGGCTACGCCCTGGGCGTGGTGTTCGGTGCTCCGATCCTCGCGGTCGGCACCGCCAACATGCCACGTAAGGCCACGATGTTGGGCATGACGCTGATGCTCATTCTCGGCAACATGCTCTGCGCACTGGCGCCGAACTACGCCACGCTGATGGCCGCGCGCGTGATCACGGCACTGTGCCACGGCGCATTTTTCGGCATCGGTTCGGTGGTGGCTGCCGGGCTGGTGGCACCCAACAAACGGGCTCAGGCGATTGCCATGATGTTCACCGGTCTGACCCTGGCCAATGTGCTCGGCGTGCCACTGGGCACCGCACTCGGGCAATACGCAGGTTGGCGCTCGACCTTCTGGGCGGTGTCGGTGATCGGGGTTCTGGCGGCGATTGCGCAATGGGTCTGGCTGCCGAAAAACATCGCGATGGATAAAGCCAACCTGGCCAGCGAGTTCAAGGTACTGGGCAAGGCCAACGTGCTGCTGGCCCTGGGCATGAGCGTGCTGGCCTCAACCAGCCTGTTCAGTGTGTTCACTTACATTGCACCGATCCTGCAGGACATCACCGGAGTCAGCCCTCACGGCGTCACCATCATGCTGCTATTGTTCGGCGTGGGCTTGACCGCCGGCAGCATGCTCGGTGGTCGTCTGGCGGACAGCCGCTTGCTGCCTTCGCTGGTGGGCATGGCGCTGGCGGTGCTGTTGGTGCTGGCGGCATTCACGCAAACCAGCCATTCGGTGATCCCGGCGGCAATCACACTGGTGTTGTGGGGGACGTTTGCCTTTGCCTTGTGCCCGATCCTGCAACTGCTGATCATCGATCAGGCCCACGAGGCACCGAACCTGGGTTCGACACTGAACCAGAGCGCCTTCAACCTGGGTAACGCGGCCGGCGCCTGGATCGGCGGGCTGGTGGTGGCCAGCGGCGCGGACCTTGCGGACTTGCCGTGGACCGGTGCACTGGTCAGCGGGCTGACCGTGTTGACTGCACTGTTCTTCATCTATCGCCAGCGTCGCGGTGCGACTGCGCTTGATTTGGTGGGCTGAGCATCACCTTGATTGTATGCCGCATTCGTGAGCAGGCTCGCTCCCACAAGGGATCGCGGCTCAATGTGGGAGCGATGATTCGACCTGCTCGCGATGGGGACATCACCGATCTCACTGACCGGCGTCATCATCCTTGAACTGATCCTTGACGTACTTGATCTCTGTCCGACCATGAGGCGCCGGCAAGCCGTCTTCACCGAGGTTCACGAACACCATTTTTTCAACGGTGAGGATGCTCTTGCGGGTGATCTTGTTGCGCACTTCACAGGTCAGGGTGATGGAAGTGCGGCCGAATTCGGTCGCCGTGATGCCCAGTTCGATGATGTCGCCCTGGCGCGAGGCGCTGACGAAGTTGATTTCGGAAATGTACTTGGTGACCACACGCTGGTTGCCCAACTGGACAATGGCGTAGATCGCCGCCTCTTCGTCTATCCAGCGCAGCAGGCTACCGCCGAACAGCGTGCCGTTGGGGTTGAGGTCTTCGGGTTTTACCCATTTGCGGGTGTGGAAGTTCATGTTCACTCCTGAAAGCAGTTTCAAGCGGCAAGCTACAAGCTGCAAGTTGATCGTCGAGCGGCTATTTCTTGTAGCTTGCCGCTTGCAACTTGCCGCTGCAACTTGTCGCTTGCAGCTTGCAACTTGCCGCTCAAAGAAAGCTATAATCGCCACCGTTTCAAAACGGTCATCTTCAATTGCTACCGTTTTCCCGCCACCTGTCCGAGGGGCGCTGCAGCAGGTTCGACCTGTCAGGCTCGGATGGGGCGTTGCCTGGCCTTCACTGGCTGGACACTAAACGCACAACGGCGCCCATTCGCATACATTACGAATGGAGGCTCTTCATGAGCGCTGTCAACACGCCTGCAGATTTTACCGACTACAAAGTCGCCGACATGTCCCTGGCTGCCTGGGGCCGTCGCGAAACCATCATCGCCGAGTCTGAAATGCCAGCCCTGATGGGTCTGCGTCGCAAGTACTCCGAAGAGCAACCGCTCAAGGGCGCGAAGATCCTCGGCTGCATCCACATGACCATTCAGACTGCCGTGCTGATCGAAACCCTGGTTGCCCTGGGTGCCGAAGTGCGCTGGTCGTCCTGCAACATTTTTTCGACTCAGGATCAGGCCGCCGCTTCCATCGCCGCTGCCGGCATCCCGGTTTTCGCCTGGAAAGGCGAGACTGAGCAAGAGTACGAGTGGTGCCT
Source organism: Pseudomonas sp. GL-RE-26 (assembly GCF_019956275.1). Taxonomy (NCBI): domain Bacteria; kingdom Pseudomonadati; phylum Pseudomonadota; class Gammaproteobacteria; order Pseudomonadales; family Pseudomonadaceae; genus Pseudomonas; species Pseudomonas sp. GL-RE-26. The sequence goes on along the minus strand of NZ_JAHBDI010000011.1, from coordinate 496,658 downwards.
GGAGCAAACCATCCTGAAAGATGGCGCGCCTTGGGATGCCAACATGATCCTCGACGACGGCGGCGACCTGACCGAGCTGCTGCACAAGAAATACCCAGCCGTTCTGGACCGCGTCCACGGCGTGACCGAAGAAACCACCACCGGCGTTCACCGCCTGCTGGACATGCTGGCCAAGGGCGAGCTGAAAATCCCGGCCATCAACGTCAACGACTCGGTAACCAAGAGCAAGAACGACAACAAGTACGGCTGCCGTCACAGCCTGAACGATGCGATCAAGCGCGGCACCGACCACCTGCTGTCCGGCAAGCAAGCGCTGGTCATCGGCTACGGCGACGTGGGCAAGGGTTCGGCCCAGTCCCTGCGTCAGGAAGGCATGATCGTCAAAGTCTCCGAAGTCGACCCGATCTGCGCCATGCAAGCCTGCATGGACGGTTTCGAACTGGTTTCGCCGTTCATCGACGGCATCAACACCGGTACCGAAGCGAGCATCGACAAGGCACTGCTGGGCAAGATCGATCTGATCGTGACCACCACCGGTAACGTCAATGTTTGCGACGCAAACATGCTCAAGGCCCTGAAGAAGCGTGCTGTTGTCTGCAACATCGGCCACTTCGACAACGAAATCGACACCGCTTTCATGCGCAAGAACTGGGCATGGGAAGAAGTGAAGCCGCAGGTTCACAAGATCCACCGCACCGGCGCTGGCGATTTCGACCCACAGAACGACGATTACCTGATCCTGCTGGCCGAAGGCCGTCTGGTTAACCTGGGTAACGCCACTGGCCACCCGAGCCGCATCATGGACGGTTCGTTCGCCAACCAGGTTCTGGCTCAGATCTTCCTGTTCGGCCAGAAGTACGCCGACCTGTCGCCAGCCAAGAAAGCCGAGCGCCTGACCGTTGAAGTACTGCCGAAGAAACTCGACGAAGAAGTGGCCCTGGAAATGGTCCGCGGCTTCGGCGGCGTTGTGACTCAACTGACCAAGACCCAGGCCGACTACATCGGCGTGACCGTCGAAGGTCCGTTCAAGCCGCACGCTTACCGCTACTAAGAGCAGCTGCAAGCTTTGAGCTTCAAGCGGCAAGCACAGGCCAAAAGCCGATCTTGCCGCACGAAGCCCGCAGTTTTGCCCCAATTTGCCAAAACAGTGTCAGGCAGCAAGTTCCAGGCACAAGAGACGAGCGCACCTCCGCTTCTCTTGCAGCTTGTGGCTTGCAGCTTGTAGCTGGAGGTTCCCTCCATGTCCCAAGATCGTCGCTACAGCTTCGAGTTCTTCCCTACGAAGACCGATGCTGGGCAAGAAAAGCTGCTCGCCACTGCTCGCCAGCTGGCCGCCTACAACCCCGATTTCTTCTCCTGCACCTACGGCGCCGGCGGTTCGACCCGTGATCGCACGCTGAACACCGTGTTGCAGCTCGAAAGCGAAGTCAAAATCCCTGCCGCTCCGCACCTGTCCTGCGTGGGCGATAGCAAAGCTGACCTGCGTGGCCTGCTGGCCCAGTACAAGGCCGCCGGCATCAAGCGTATCGTCGCCCTGCGCGGTGACCTGCCTTCGGGCATGGGCATGGCCAGCGGTGAAATGCGCCACGCCAATGACCTGGTTGAATTCATTCGTGAAGAAACCGGTGATCACTTCCACATCGAAGTCGCCGCTTACCCGGAAATGCATCCGCAAGCGCGCAATTTCGAAGACGATGTTGCCAACTTCGTGCGCAAGGCCAACGCTGGCGCCGACAGTGCGATCACCCAGTACTTCTTCAACGCCGACTGCTACTTCTACTTCGTGGAACGCGTGCGGGCATTGGGTGTGAACATCCCGATCGTGCCGGGCATCATGCCGATCACCAACTACAGCAAGCTGGCGCGCTTCTCCGATGCCTGCGGTGCGGAAATCCCGCGCTGGATCCGCAAGCAACTGGAAGCCTACGGCGACGACACCCAGAGCATTCAGCGCTTTGGCGAACAGGTCATCACCGAGATGTGCGAACAACTGCTGCAGGGTGGCGCTCCAGGCCTGCACTTCTACACCCTGAACCAGGCTGAAGCGAGCCTGGCGGTGTGGAACAACCTGAAGTTGCCGCGTTGAAGCAGCTGCAAGCTTCAAGCTGAAAGCGACAAGCAAGATCAAAGGATCGTATTCTTCGGCAGCTCCTGTAGGAGCTTTCGCAGGCTGCGATCTTTTGCTTTCAGCGCACTATTAATGTGCAGCAATCCACGGAGTTAGAGCTTCTGCGGTCAGTTTCTGGCTCTTTCCGGTTTCTCGTCGTAATCTCAGCCCATGCCTTTGATCACGCAGTTAATCGCCGTGCTTGTCTTCACTTGCCTGAGCTTCACCGCCCGGGGCGAGAAGCTGCGCATTGTCACGGAACCGTGGGCGCCCTACGTATACGAAGACAACAACGGCAAATCCCTGGGCCTGGACTACGAAACCACCGCCATTGTCTTCAAGCGCCTGGGCATCGAAGTGGAGTGGCAATTCCTGCCATGGAAACGCTGCCTGTCGATGTTGGAGTCAGGCCAGGCCGACGGCGCGCTGGACATCTTTCACAGCGACGAACGCGATGCGACCCTGCTCTACCCCAGCGAACCACTGTCTGAAGTCCAGTTCGTGATGTTCTACGCCAATGAACGGCCCCATCCGTTTCGCACCCTCGATGACTTGCGCGGCCTGACCATCGGCACCTCGCCGGGTTACCTGTACAGCAAGGACTTCAGCGATTCGACGCTGTTCACCCGCGAGCCGGCCCCCACCCATGAAGCCAACTTCGGCAAACTGGTACGCGGGCGGATTGACCTGCTGATCACCGACCGCCGGGTCGGCCAGCATTTGCTCGACGAACTGGGAATCCGCAACAAGATCACCGAAAACCCTACGATCATCAGCCAGCAAAGCCAGTTTCTCGCGGTACGGCGCAATGCGGGCATGGATCTGCTGGTGCAGCGTTTCGGCGCCGAACTCAAACGTTTCAAGCGCGAGCCCGCCTACGCTGAACTGAGTGCCCGCTACGGCGCGGAACCGGCAGCCAGCGTGAAAACCGAAAAGACCACGGTAGCCACGGAAAAAACCGTTGAGCAGCAGGAAAGCGGCGCGCAGTGATTGCTCTGTTATACTCCGGCCTTCCCGCCAGGCTCACGCCCGGACGCTCGGAATCGTTAATGGCATCTCAACCCCGCTACTGCGCAGCTTTCAGCCCGCGCGAGCGCTTGCAGACGAGCCTTCGAGACCCAGCAGGACCGGACGGGATTGCGTCCTCTTAAACGCGATTCGCGCCAGGCAAGACTCCCATTGGGCCAAGCCCTAACTAGAACAGGATTACTCATGTCCTTTGCTTCCCTCGGTCTCTCCGAGGCTTTAGTCCGCGCCATCGAGGCAGCGGGCTATACCGAGCCTACTCCGGTGCAACAGCGGGCCATTCCCGCCGTGTTGCAAGGTCGCGACCTGATGGTCGCGGCACAGACAGGTACTGGTAAAACCGGCGGTTTCGCCCTTCCGATTCTGGAGCGGTTGTTCCCCAACGGTCACCCGGACAAATCCCAGCGTCACGGCCCGCGCCAGCCGCGCGTACTGGTCCTGACCCCGACTCGCGAACTCGCCGCGCAAGTGCATGAAAGCTTCAAGGTCTATGCCCGTGACCTGAAGTTCGTCAGCGCCTGCATCTTCGGCGGTGTCGGCATGAACCCGCAGGTTCAGGCCATGTCCCGTGGCGTAGACGTGCTGGTGGCCTGCCCTGGGCGCCTGCTCGACCTGGCCGGCCAAGGCAGCGTCGATCTGTCACACGTGGAAATCCTCGTGCTGGACGAAGCCGACCGCATGCTCGACATGGGCTTCGTCCATGACGTGAAAAAGGTCCTGGCCCGTCTGCCAGCCAAACGCCAGAACCTGCTGTTCTCGGCGACCTTCTCCAAGGACATCACCGACCTCGCCGGGAAGCTGCTGCACAATCCGGAGCGCATCGAAGTCACGCCGCCGAACACCACGGTCGAGCGTATCGAACAGCGCGTATTCCGCCTGGCCGCCAGCCACAAGCGTTCTTTGCTCGCGCACCTGATCACCGCTGGCGCCTGGGAACAGGTGCTGGTGTTCACCCGCACCAAGCACGGTGCCAACCGCCTGGCCGAGTACCTGGACAAGCACGGCCTGAGCGCCGTCGCGATCCACGGCAACAAGAGCCAGAACGCCCGCACCAAAGCCTTGGCCGACTTCAAGGCCGGTGAAGTACGCATCCTGGTCGCCACCGACATCGCCGCTCGCGGTCTGGACATCGACCAGTTGCCACACGTAGTCAACTTCGAGCTGCCGAACGTCGATGAAGACTACGTGCACCGCATCGGCCGTACCGGCCGTGCCGGTCGTTCGGGCGAGGCGATTTCGCTGGTCGCCCCGGACGAAGAAAAACTGCTGAAAAGCATCGAACGCATGACCAAGCAGAAAATCGCCGACGGCGACCTGATGGGCTTCGATGCGAGTGCCGTGGAAGCCGAGAAACCTGAAGTGCGCGAACGTCCGGACATGCGTAACCCACGCAATCCACGTGGCCCGCGCGGCGACGGTCCGAACGGCAGCGGTGGCGGCGGCGGTCGCAAGGACAAAGGCAAAGACAAGGGCAAGGAAAAACCGGCCGGCGAACGCGGCGAGCGCCCTGCCCGTCAGCAGAAGCCACGTGAAGGCACTCCGGCTCGCGAACAGCGTCCGTCGCAGCCTCCTCGTGCCGCCTCTGATCGTGCCCCGGACGAGTTCCTGGACGACGATGTCGATAACTTCGGTAACCGCGTCGACTACGTGCCGCAGCAGAAACCCGCGCAAGGCCGTGGTCGCCGTCCGGGTGCTCCGGCACAAGGCACTGCGGCAGGTTCGGGCGCTCCACGTTCCGGCAAGCCACAAGGTCGCCAGAACGGTCCGCGCAACAGCGAAGGCGCCAGCACCGGCACCCCACCGGCCAAGCGTAGCGGTCCTCGCAGTGGCGCACCGCGCGACGGCCAGGCCCGCCGCGAAGACTCGCGCAATCGCCGTCCGGCCCGTGACGACCAGCCGCGTTCGGAACCCGCCGTACAGAACCCGCGCGGTCCCGCGCCGAAGATCATGCACAAGGAGTCGAAGGCTGACCGCTTCCCGACACCTGAGCAGCTGGATCAACTGCCAAGCCGTCCTCGTGGTGAGAAACCAGCGCTGCTGACCCGCAATCGCTGAGTTATCGCTGCAATGAAAAAATGCCCCGAACCAAAAGGTCCGGGGCATTTTTTATGGCTGATGACATCCTGTAGGAGCGAGCCTGCTCGCGATGGTCGTCAACGATAACGCTGCAAGCCTGATGCTCCGCGGCGCTCTCAGGTCTATCGCGAGCAGGCTCGCTCCTACAGTCTCAGCATTACTTCGCTTTAACACCTTCAAACGAGATGTACAGATCGACTGCGTCGGACTGTGGACCCAGGTCCATCATCTTGCCGAAATCGGAACGCTTGATGCTGGTAGTGCCCTCGAAGCCTGCACGGTAGCCGCCCCATGGATCCTTGCCTTCACCCAGGAAAGTGGCCTTGATCACGACTGGCTTGGTTACGCCAGCAATAGTCAGGTCGCCGGCCACGTCGGCCGTGTCTTTGCCAGCAGCGTTTTTACCGGTGGCTTTAACGCTGGTGGACACGAACGTGGCCTTAGGGAAATCAGCCACTTTCAAGAAGTCTTTGCTGGAGATGTGCTTGTCACGTTCGGCGTTGTTGGTGAAGACGCTGGCGGGGTTCACGTTGAACTCGATCTTGCTGTCTTCAGGCTTGGCAGCGTCGAAGCTGAACTTGCCGTCCATGGTCTTAAAGGTACCGGTGATAAAGCTGTAGCCCAGGTGGCTGATCTTGAAGTCAACGAAGGCGTGCTGGCCTGTGGTGTCTACAACATAGTCAGCCGCCATCACGTTGGCGGACAGCAGAGCGGAGCCGATGGCCAGAGCGGCGAGAGTCTTTTTCAACATGCTTTGTTTTCCTTGGGAGTCGAGGTTGAACTTCAGGCTTTGCGACCCAGCATTCGCTTGAGGGTCACATCACGGTCGATAAAGTGGTGTTTCAATGCTGCCAACGCATGGAGGCCGGAAAAAATTACCAGCACCCACGCCAGGTAGAGGTGAATCGCACCGGCGTTATCTGCCTGGTCCGGTAGTCCGGAAACCAGGGCAGGCACTTCAAACCAGTCAAACACCGGAATCCCGGCGCCTTCTGCGGTGGAAATCAGGTAACCGGCAATCATCACAGCGAACAGACAGAAATACAGAAAGGCATGACCGAACATGGCGCCCAGTCGCGTCATGCGGCTGTAGCTGGCCAGGGTTGGCGGCGGCGGGCTGATGAAACGCCACAACACGCGCAATACCATGACCCCCAGCAGGATCAAACCGATGCTCTTGTGCAGATCCGGCCCTTCCTTGCGCCATGGGTCGTAATAGCCGAGGCCAACCATCCATAGCCCAAGGGCGAACAAACCGAACACGGCCAGTGCCACGCCCCAGTGCATGAAGATGCTGACCCAGCCGTAGCGGGAGGTAGAGTTACGTAGCTGCATTGCCTAGATCCCTGTAAGTGCTGGCCCAAGACTATCGAGTTATCTATCGAATTAAAGCGGAAAATTTTGCTTTGAAATATCGAGAAATACGATCAAGAGTCTGAAACAGGCGAGTTAAGAAAAGATTAACGGCAAATGTGTGTACAAAAATGTAGCCCAATTCAATAACACTTCCTGCCAAAGGTTTATTCGATTGTGTGCCCAGATTTCTCCAGGCATAAAAAAACGCGGCTTTTACGCCGCGTTTTTTTTATGCCCGGGGCTTACTACGCCTTGGCATCCGTTGTCGGAGTCGCCGCGGGTTTAGCCACTGGCTTCTTCACCGGCTCGGCTTTCTTCACAGGAGCCTTGGCCGGGGCTTTTTTCGCCTCGGTCTTGGCAGCCGGTTTCGCCGGAGCTTTCTTGGCCGGCTCGGCTTTTGCCGGGGTTACTGGTTTCGGCGCTTCGACCGGAGCCGGTGCAACAACCGGAGCTGGAGCAGGTGCCGGAGTTGCCGGTGCTACCGGCTCAGGTGCCTTGACCGGCTCTGGCTTCTTCTCGTCATCCGAGCCGCCGAACAGGTTGCTGAAGAAATTGCCTTTCTTCGCCACCACCGCACCAGCGCCCGCCGCTGCGGCGGCCGGACCCACTTTCGCCGGCTCGAACGACTTGCCCGCCGCCAGGTCTTCAACCTGGCTGGCTGCACGTTGACCGGTACGCAGCGCGCCTTCCAGGGTGCCCGGGTACAGAGTGTCGGTGTGTTCGCCAGCGAAGGCTACGCGCTGAATCGGGCGTTCCCACAGGCGCCAGAACTTGCTGATCTGGCCCGGACCGAAGGCCAGGTAGGCGCCGCCAGTCGACGGGTCGGTGCTGTAGCGACGGATTTCATAACCGGTGAACGAACCACGCGCCTGTGGATAGAACGCGTGCAGACGGATCAACACCTGATCGACCATCTGCTTGTCGCCGAATGCCTGCATCACCCGCGCGTTGTCGCCGGACAGGTTGATCACCACGTTGGCGCCACCCTTCAGGGCAGGTTCGATCCACAACATGCCCAGGCCGGTGTTGCTGAAGATCTCGCCGGACATGCGCGCCTTGGGCTCCCATACTGGCGTCTTGAACTTCAGCATGATCTGGTCGCGCCAGCCGTAGTTGGTGCCCTTGATCGCCGCCAGGTGCTGGGCGTCCAGCGCCGGGGTCATCTGGATCTTGTTCAGGGCGCGCAATGGCACGGCCAGCACCACGTAGTCTGCCTGATAGCCGACGTTGTCGACTTTGACGGTCACGCCGTCCTTGTCCTGAATGATCGACGAGACCGGGGAACTGGTCTTGATGGTTTTCAGCTGTTTGACCAGGGCCTGGGCCAGCACAGGGCTGCCACCGACCAGGCGCGAAGCACGCAGATCACGATCGGAGACGCCACGGTAGACACGGCTCTGCTGCGCGAAGTACAGCAGCGACAAGCGCGAAGGTTCGTCGTAGCGGGTGCGGATCTGCTGGTTGATCAGCTGGCGAGCGGTGGCTGGCAGGTTCTGCTTGTCGAGCCAGCTCGACACGTTGATCTGATCCAGCGCGTGCAGTGTGTTGTTGGCTGCGGGGTTCTGCGGGTCGTCGATCGAGCGCGCCAGGTCGTCCACGGTCTTGTCGAAGCGCTTGAGCGCCTCGGCGGTGGCCGGCTGCTTGGTCGCCAGGTCGGCAGCGGAGAAATACTCGCCATCGATCAGGTAGCCTGGGGTCCGCACGAACTCAGGGGCTGGCGTGGTGCTCAGCTTGAAGGTCGATACGTACTTGTTCAGCACCGGCTGGGCCTTGTCGTTGCCGATCCACTCGCTGGTGGCCATGCCGGAGCGGCCGCCCAGGCTCGACTTGGCTTCCAGCAGGGTGACCTGCCAGCCCTTGTTCTGCAGCTCGTACGCGGCAGTCAGGCCAGACAGGCCGCCGCCGATCACGATCGCGGTTTTATCCTTGGCCAGCGCAGACACGCTGAACAGCCCCAACATCACCAGCGCACAGGCGCGCAGCCAACCGACAGACATTCAGCGAACTCCGGAATCACACGAGGAAAACAGCAGTTTTTGCGAGCCAGACGGCTCAAGAACCGCGAAGGATACGTCAGCATTCGGACGCCCGCCAGCAACGTCTATCGGCCTGTACAAAGTAGCTCATTCGACACAATGGGTTGTCCCCGTGGCACGCATTGCATAGGCTTGCGCGATTGTTTGTCCGCGCTGGTCACGGACCGCCTCCAGGAGAGTGAAAATGGGCCTGAATAATCATTGGATGCAACGCGACCTCGCCGTGCTGTGGCATCCCTGCACCCAGATGAAAGATCACGAACAACTGCCGCTGATCCCGATCAAGCGCGGGGAAGGCGTGTGGCTGGAAGACTTCGAAGGCAAACGCTACCTCGATGCGGTCAGCTCCTGGTGGGTCAATGTGTTCGGCCACGCCAACCCGCGGATCAACCAGCGCATCAAGGACCAGGTCGACCAGCTCGAACATGTGATCCTTGCTGGCTTCAGTCATCAACCGGTGATCGAGTTGTCCGAGCGCCTGGTGAAGATGACACCGGAAGGCCTGACCCGGTGTTTTTACGCCGATAACGGCTCGTCCTGCATCGAAGTCGCGCTGAAAATGAGCTTTCACTACTGGCTCAATTGCGGTCAGCCGAACAAGAAGCGCTTCGTTACCCTGACCAACAGCTACCACGGCGAAACCATGGCGGCGATGTCGGTGGGCGACGTGCCGCTGTTCACCGAAACCTACAAAGCGCTGTTGATGGACACCATCAAGGTGCCGAGCCCGGACTGCTACCTGCGCCCCGAAGGCATGAGCTGGGAAGAGCACTCGCGCAACATGTTCGCGGCCATGGAGCAGACCCTGGCCGAAAACCACGACACGGTCGCGGCAGTGATCGTCGAGCCGCTGATCCAGGGCGCCGGTGGCATGCGCATGTACCACCCGGTGTACCTCAAGCTGCTGCGAGAAGCCTGTGACCGCTACGGCGTGCACCTGATCCACGACGAAATCGCCGTCGGCTTCGGCCGTACCGGGACGATGTTCGCCTGCGAACAGGCCGGCATCCGCCCTGATTTCCTGTGCCTGTCCAAGGCCCTGACCGGCGGCTATCTGCCGCTGGCGGCGTGCATGACCACAGACGAGGTCTACAGCGCCTTCTACGACGACTATCCGACCCTGCGCGCCTTCCTGCACTCCCACAGCTACACCGGCAACCCGCTGGCGTGCGCAGCGGCCCTGGCGACCCTGGATATTTTCGAAGAAGACAACGTCATCGAGAACAACAAGGCCCTGGCCCAGCGCATGGCTTCGTCGACGGCGCACCTGGTCGATCACCCGAACGTGTCCGAAGTGCGCCAGACCGGCATGGTGCTGGCCATCGAGATGGTCAAGGACAAGGCCAGCAAGGAAGCTTACCCATGGCAGGAACGTCGTGGCCTGAAGGTGTTCCAGCACGCCCTGGAGCGCGGTGCTTTACTGCGTCCATTGGGCAGCGTGGTGTATTTCCTGCCGCCGTATGTGATCACCCCGGAGCAGATCGACTTCCTTGCCGAAGTGGCCAGCGAAGGGATCGACATTGCGACCCGTGACAGTGTCAGCGTGGCAGTGCCGAAGGACTTCCATCCGGGGTTCCGTGATCCGGGTTGACAGTCACTGATTACCCTGTGGCGAGGGGGCTTGCCCCCGTTGGGTCGCGTAGCGACCCCAAATCCGGTAACCCGGTTTCCCCGGATCAATCGCATCAGCAGGATTTGCGACTGCTTCGCAGCCGAACGGGGCGGTGCGGCGGTCCGACAAGCCCCCTCGCCACAAAAAGCTACTTCGACACATTTACGATGCCGAACATTAGATTCAGTAGAGACCCAGCATGAGACTGTCCCGCTTCTTTATCGACGCCCCCCTGAGCATCGGCGAGCATGAGTTGCCCGAAGCCCAGGCCCATTACATCAGCCGCGTGCTGCGCATGGCCGAGGGCGATGCATTGCAGTTGTTCGACGGTTCGGGCCAGGAGTTTCGCGCCAGGCTGGTCGAGGTCGGCAAAAAGCGCGTCGTAGTGCAGGTCGATGAAAGCTTCGCCGGGCAGATCGAGTCGCCCCTGCAAATCCACCTCGGCCAGGGCCTGTCCCGGGGCGAGCGCATGGACTGGGCGATCCAGAAAGCCACGGAACTGGGCGTCACTGAAATCACCCCGATCTTCACCGAACGCTGCGAAGTCCGGCTCAAGGACGAGCGCGCCGACAAACGCCTGCTGCACTGGCGCCAGGTGGCGATCAGCGCATGTGAACAATGTGGGCGCTCGCGAGTGCCGGTGATTCATCCGCCGCTGTTGTTGGCTGACTGGTTGAAGCAGACCGAAGCCGAATTGAAGCTGGTGCTGCATCCGGTGGCTGAGCCGATGGTGAGCCATGCCAAACCTTCAAGTCTGGCATTCCTGATTGGTCCGGAGGGTGGTTTGTCCGATGCCGAAGTCGATCAGGCCAAGGCCAGCGGCTTCCACGCCGCCCGCCTCGGTCCACGGGTGCTGCGCACCGAAACCGCGCCGGTTGTTGCACTGGCGGTGGCCCAGCAACTCTGGGGTGATTTCTAGGCTACTGCACCGGATCACTCACCGGTTTGGCAATGATCGCCTTGAGTTCGCTGGTCATCGGGAACTCAAGGTTCAAACCCTTCGGTGGGATCGGCTGCTCGAACCAGCGTTTGTAGATGCCATTGATCTCGCCCGAGCTGTACAGATCCGCCAACGCGCCGTTGACCAGCGCCAGGAACTGCGGATCGTCCTTGCGCACCATGCAGCTGTAGATCTCCCGCGATTGCTCCTCCCCGACCACCACCCACTTGTGCGGGTCATTGGCCTTGGCGCGCTCACCGTAGAGCAGCGCGTCGTCCATGTAGAACGCCACCGCCCGGCCCGATTGCAGCATCTGGAAGGCTTCGCCGTGGTCCTTGGCGCTGATCACGAACATGTCGATCTTGTGATCGACGTTGTAGCTTTTCAGGAAGCGCTCGTTGGTGGTGCCGGCGGTGGTCACCACGTTCTTGCCGCGCAGGTCAGCGAAGCTCTTGATCCCACTGTCCTTCGCGGTCAGCAACTGGCCTTTGACGTAAATGAAGCCATAAGAGAACGCCACCTGCTTCTGCCGTTCGGCGGTCACGCCGGTGGAGCCGCACTCCAGGTCCACGGTGCCGTTCTGCACCAGTGGAATGCGGGTCTGCGAGGTCACCAGGTTGTACTTCACCTTCAAGTCTGGCAGCGCCAGTTGCTGCTGGATGCGCTCGACGATCTTGCCCGCCAGATCCACCGAGTAACCCATCGGCTTGCCGCTGTGATCACCCACGTAGGAGAACGGCACCGAAGCATCGCGATAGCCCAGGGTGATGCTGTTGGCGCTGGCGATCTTGCTCAGGGTGCCGGTCAGCGGCGCTTCATTGGCCTGAACCTGACTGCCAAGCAACAGGCCAAGCGTACAAGCGAGCAACGTGATTTTTTGCATTGTTATTCTCCGTTGTGGGTGTTGGTTTATCAGACGCGTGCAGCGATGACGGTGATTTCCACCAGCACCTGCGGTCGGGCCAGTTCGGCCTGCACGGTGGTGCGGCTCGGTGCCTGCCCCGGCGATAGCCAGGCCGACCAGACCTCGTTCATCGCGGCGAAATCCTCGGTGATGTTCTTCAGGTAAATGGTCGCGCTGAGCAGATGATCCTTGTCGCTGCCCGCCTCGGCCAGCAAGGTATCGATTTTCGCCAGCACTTCGCGGGTCTGGCCGCTGGCATCCAGGGCATCGCCCGGCACCTGACCGGAGAGAAACACCAGGTCGCCAAAGGTCACGGCGCCAGACAGGCGCGGGTTGCTGTGCAGTCGGGTAATCGTCATTGCGGTCTCCTCTTCAGAAATCGGTGTTCAGGCGGCCCGGTGGTTGAAACCGCGCAGGTCGATGGAAGGCCGGCGCTCGCCGATCAGCTCGCTGAGCAAGCGCCCGCTGCCGCATGCCAGGGTAAAACCCAGCGCACCGTGGCCGAGGTTGAGCCACAGGTTGCGATACGCCGTCGCGCCCAGTAACGGCACGCCGCTAGGGGTGGCCGGGCGCATGCCGGCCCACTCGACGGCTTCGTCATAGGCGCCGGCATTTGGAAAGGTGTCGTGGGCCTGACGCTTGATCAGCGCCAGGCGCTTGGGGTCCAAAGCAGGGTCGAAGCCGACGATGTCGACCATCGCCGCCACCCGCAATTGCTTGCCGATGCGGGCATAGACGATCTTGCGGTCGTAGTCGGTGATGCTCACGTCCGGTGCCCGGTGACCGATGCCGATCGGCACGGTCAGGCTGTAGCCCTTGAGCGGATAAAGCGGCAGTTGAAGCCCGGGTAGCGCCAACAGCGGACTGCGGTGACCGGCGGCGATCACCAGTTGATCGACCGGCAGCACTTGCTCGCCCAGCTCAATGGCGTTGACGCTACCATTGCTGTGGCGAATGCCGGTCACCGCTTGCCCGAGACGAAACTCGCAACAGCCGGACGCTTGCAGCCGGGCGGCCAGTTGCTGGCAAAAACCGTGGCAATCGCCGACCTCTTCGTCCGGGGTGTAGATCGCCCCGACAAAGGGCGCATCTATCAGCGCCGGTTCCAGCTGCGCGCATTCGGCCGGCGACAACACTTGCTGTTGCTGCGGGTCGGCCAGGCCCTGGCGCGCATGCTCGAAGCTGCTGTTCCGGCGGAAAGTCACCAGTTTGCCATTGCGCCGCCACTGGAATCCCGCCAGTCCATCGTCCTCGCGCCAGGACTTCAATGTGTCCTGGCTGAACAGCGCCAGGCGCAGCAAGTGCGCGGCGTTCTCGCGGTTGACCGAGCGGCGGCAGGCGCCGAGGAACGACGCCATCCAGCGCCACTGGGCCGGGTCGAAGCGCGGGCGCAGCTTCAATGGTGAATCGCCGCGCAGCATCCAGCCGATGGCTTGCCTAGGCACACCGGCGTCGGCCAGGGGCGCGACATAGCGATAGGACAACTGGCCGCCGTTGGCGAAGCTGGTTTCGCTGCCCAGCGAGCCACGCGCCTCAACCACCGTCACCTCAAAGCCGTCGCGCACAAGCGCATAGGCCGTTGCCAGGCCAATCACGCCGCCACCGATGATGCACACACGCTGAGCCATGTCCGTCCTTAAAACCGTTGTGAAGACGAGGCCAAGGTTAGAGCCAGGTGACAGACGTTGAACAATGCATAAAGATGGCAAACCCATAAACAAAGGTTATGGACTTGCCATGCGCCTTCGCCATATCGAGATTTTCCAGGCCATCCGCCAGACCGGTTCGATCAGCGCTGCCGCGCAATTGCTACACGTCTCGCAGCCGGCGGTGAGCAAGGTGTTGCAGCACGCCGAGCAACAATTGGGTTTTCCGCTGTTCCTGCGGGTACGCGGCAAATTGCAGGCGACGCCGGAAGCGCTGGAGCTGGAGCGCGAAGTGGACAAGGTCAGCGAAAGCCTGCAAGGCGTGCGACGCCTGGCGCAGAGCCTGCGCCGCGAGCCTGGCCACAGCCTGCGCATCGGTGCCACCCCGGCGCTGGCCCTGTCATTGCTGCCGCCGGCCATTCACGAATGGACCGGGCGTTACCCGGACATCGTTTGCGAACTCTCCAGCGCCCACAGTCGCGAACTGGTGCAGAACCTGTTGATGCGCGAAGTGGATGTCGCCCTGACCCTGCAACGCCCGGATCACCCGGGGCTCAAGGCCCAGGCGCTGGCGTCCGGCGTGCTGGTGGCGCTGGCGCCGAGTGGTTACTGGACTCAGGAAGAGGTGGGTAAACCGTTGCCGCTGATGGCGCTGGCAGATGCGCCGCTGATCGGTTTATCCAGCGCCGATCCACTGGCCGCGCGGCTCGACAGTTACTTGGAAGCGGTCGAACCGCCGCCCCGGGTACGCATCGCCGTGCAAACCTACTCACTGGCACGGGCGATGGTGGAATCCGGCGCGGGCCTGGCGGTGATCGATCCGTTCACCGCCCTTGGCGCCTCTCCCGCCACCACAACGATCCGCCCTCTGGCACCGCCGCTACCCATCACCCTGTACGCAGTGACCCGCGTCGCCGAACCACCGCCCCACACCTTGAACGACCTGTTGCAGGTATTCAGCCGTCGAGCCCGGGAGCAGCTGGATCGCCTGGTCCCGGTACAGCCTTAAAGGACATAAAAGAAAATCGCCACAAAATGCAGCAAGCTCCCGGCGATCACGAACAGATGCCAGATCCCGTGGGCATGGCGCAGGCGATGATCGAGGGCAAAAAAGATAATCCCCACGGTGTACAGCACCCCGCCTGACGCCAGCCACGTAAACCCGACGCCACCCAGCGCCGCAAGCAGCGGCTTGACCGCCACCAGCACGATCCAGCCCATCACCGCATAAATCACGATCGACAGAATGCGCGCTTCCGAACGCGGCTTGATCTCCTGCAGAATGCCGATCAGCGCCAATCCCCAGACAATCCCGAACAAGGTCCAGCCCCACGGCCCGCGCAGGGTCACCAGGCAGAACGGCGTGTAGCTGCCGGCGATCAACAGATAGATCGAAAAGTGATCGACCTTCTGCATGATCGCTTTCTTGCGCCCGCGCACGCTGTGGTACACGGTCGATGCGCTGTAGAGCACCAGCAAGGTGAAGGCGTAGATCGCCATACTGACGATCTTCCACGGGCTGCCGTCGAGACTGGCCAGCACAATCAGCCACACCCCGCCGATAAACGCCGCCACGGCCCCGAGCAGATGCGTCCAGGCGTTCAGTCTTTCCCCGTGATACATGCGTTGCTTACCTCGCATTTCATTGCCGCAGAGCGCAAGGCTCAGGCTTCAAGCGTAAAAGCGCAATGTTTCTGTACGACGAGCCTGGCGTAATTGGGCACAATCGAGTCATTCCAAAAAGAGTCCGCCCCATGCTGATCGATGAAGAGTTGACCCTGAAAAAACTCGAGGTGTTCCTGGCCTTCATGCGTACCGGTAACCTGGCGCGGGCCGCTGCCGAATTACAGACCAGCAACGTCAGCGTGCATCGGGCGATCCATTCACTGGAAAGCGCCCTGCGCTGCCCCTTGTTCAAGCACGAAGGCCGCAGCCTGACGCCGCTGGAAAGCGCTTATGTGCTGGAAGAACGGGCGCAGAAGCTGATTCAGGATGTCGTCGAAAGCGTGCGCCTGACCCGCGAAGCCGCCGGGTTCTCGGCCGAACGTTTCAAACTCGGCTCGCTGTATTCACTGACGGTGAAGACCGTGCCACAACTGATCATGGGTTTGAAGATCCGCCGCAGCGAGCTCAACATCGACCTGATTCTGGGCTCCAATATCGACCTGCTCTACAAGCTCAAGAACATGGAAGTCGATGCGGCCCTGGTGTCGCTGGACGAGAGTGTCAACGATCCGGATTGCGAGCAGATCCCGCTGTTTTCCGACGACATCTTCCTCGCCACACCCGCCGATTCCAAGTTTGCCCAGCGAACCGAAGTCGACCTGGCCGAGGTCCGCGACGAAACCTTCATCACCCTGACCCAGGGCTTCGCCACCCATCAGGACGGCAAGCGGGTATTCGAGCAGGCAGGGTTCGAGCCGAAGGTGGCGATGCAGGTCAACGACATTTTTACCCTGCTGAGCATGGTCAGTTCGGGCGTGGGTTATGCGTTGCTGCCGGGGCGGATTGCGGCGGTATACGAGAACCGGGTGAAGCTGATCCCGTTGCAGGAAAAGTACCGCTTGCAGCAGCACATTGGCGTGGTGTTCCTCAAAGCCAAGGAGCGTGATCCGAATCTGCTGGCGTTGCTGGCGGAGTGTCGGATGTATGCCAATCGGCAGGTTTGACGGAGCCCTTGTGGCGAGGGAGCTTGCTCCCGTTCGGGTGCGAAGCGCCCGTAAAATCAGGCCACCGGATTTACCTGACTCATCTCGGTGGTAGATTTCAGGGCTGCTACGCAGCCCAGCGGGAGCAAGCTCCCTCGCCACAAAAAGCGGTCACTGGACTAGCCGACAATCCCCCGAACAATAAAGAACAACAACGAAGGCCCCAACAGACAGCCAAGCCCGGTGTGGAAGGTCGCGGTCAGCGCGCCATAAGGCACCAGACGTCGATCCGTCGCCGCCAAGCCGGCGGTCACGCCACTGACTGTCCCGGCCAGCCCACCGAACACCATCGCCGAGCGCGGGTTATCCAGGCCCATCCAGCGCGCCGCCATCGGCGTGCCGACCATCACCAGAATCGCCTTGATCAAACCGGTGGCAATCGACAGCGCCACCACATCGGAACTGGCGCCAATGGCCGCGCCGGTCACTGGCCCGACGATGTAAGTCACCGCACCGGCGCCAATGGTGGTCATGCTCACCGCATCGCGGTAACCGAATGCCCAGGCCATGCACGCACCGACAATAAACGGCAGCACCGTGCCCAACAGCAGCGCGATCACACCAATCAAGCCGGCCTTTTTCGCTTCCGTGGCCTGCACTTCAAATGCTGTGGCGACGATGGCGAAGTCCCGCAGCATGGCGCCGCCCATCAACCCGATGCCGGAAAACAGCGTCAAGTCCGCCAGGCCTTTTTGCCCGCCGGTCATCGTGCCGCCGACCCAGGCCAGTACCAGGCCGATGACGATGGCAATCGCCGAGCCGTGGATACGCCCGAAGGTCAGGCGTTTGGAAATCAGCACTGACACCCACATGATCACGCCGACGAAGGCGAATGCGGTGACCAGACCGTTATGTTCCAGACCATTCTTGATGAGATCCCACATATCAGCGACCTCCTGCCGGTGCGCCAACCGGCGTTACATCCACCGGTTCATCGGGCAAGGGTTCGCCTTTGTGGGTCCGGCTGATCAGGGCAATAGTGCAGCCGCAGATCACCACCGAACCGATCGCCGCCAATACCGCCACCGGACCACCATGCAGCGCCGTGACCACGTTTTGTTGCGCGGCCATCGCCACCACCACCGGGATGTACATGGCGCCCCAGAAGCCGACGCCCAGCTCGCAATCCTTGGTCATGCCGCCACGCCTGTGCATCCACAACCGTGCGCAAATCAGCAGGATCATCGCGATCCCGACACCGCCGACGTTTGACTTCACTCCCAGCAACACACCGAGCATGTCACCCATGATCACCCCTGCCAGCGTACAGATCGCCAACAGCGCCACACCGTAAATAATCATTGTTGTAGTCCTCAAAGTGCATTTCGAATGTTGTTTTTGTTGTTCGAAGCCTTAAGTCGGGTGATTTAAGAGTGGCAGCTTCCCTCCTCTCGCATCAGCGCCTGCAAGGTATCGAGCCGGGCACCGTCGAAGGCAATCACGGTGCCCTGCTCGAACACCCGGCGCGCCAGCCCGGTCAGCACCGCACCGGGCGGCAGTTCGATCTGTAGACGCACGCCGCGCTCGTAGGCGCTTTGTACCGTGCCGCGCCAATCGACGATGCGGCACATGTTGAAGGCCAGGTCATCACGCAAGGCTTCAGGCTTGATCAGCGGACGCGCGCGACTGCCGCTCAGGTAGCCCATCTTCGGGGTGTGCAGCGGCACTTTGGCGAAGGCTTCGGCCAACCGTTGCGCGGGTACCTCAAGCAATGGGCAGTGGGACGGCACGCTCACTGCCAGACGCTTGGCCAAGCCAGCCCCGCAACCTTTCGCCAACTCGGCCACCGTTTTCATCGCCGCGTCGCTACCGGCAATCACCACCTGGTTATCGGCGTTGATATTGGCCAGATAAACCGGCATTTGCGCGCTGTGCACCCGGGCCAGTAATCCTTCCACCGTGGCCAGGTCCAGACCGATGATCGCGGTCATGCCGTAGCCCTGTGGATAAGCCTGCTGCATCAACTCACCGCGCAGGCTGACCAGATGCAACGCATCGCTGAAACCCAGGGCGCCAGCCACCACCGCTGCAGGGTAAGCGCCGATCGACAAGCCGGCCAAGTAGTCCGGGGCCATGGCCAACTGACGTGAAGCGGCGACACCGGCGATCAGCAGGCAAAGCTGCACCGCCCTCGTCGACTGCAACGCCTCGGCAGAATCCAGCTGCGTCACATCCTCACCGAGCAGGTCGCTCGCCTCGTTCAATGTTTCCCGAGGCAAACGCGCCAGCATCCCGGGTTGTTGCGCGCCTTGGCCGGGGAACACCAGCAAGCTGCTCATGCTGCTTGCTCCTGTGGATTCCACGGATCAGTGACCAGGCTGGCCTGAGTGGCACTTTTCAACAGGACCCGCGACGAAGCACCGGCCCATTCGCGCAAGGCAACGGCGCCCGACGGTGCCTGCAACTGCAGGTCCACGCGGCACACGGCGGCATCAAGAACGGCCACCAACGCCTGCGCGTCGACACGACTCAACGGACGTGGCGTACGCAGGATCAGATCGAGGTCGCTGCCCTCGTGCAAAGCGGCAAACCCACTGGCCAACTCGAACCCGGCGCTGCCGCTGACACCCCAGACCCAACCACTGTCATCGAGGTGCGAGCGCAGTTGCGCCAAGGCCCGCAGCGCCGGGAAATCGCGTCGGCCTTGAACATGGCATAGTTCTTCCGGCCGCACCCGGCGCGTGACGGCAGCGACTTCCATCACCGCTGCAAATCGCAGTTCGCGCAACGGCCCGCGCACGCCCACCGCCACCTGCCCCGCCACACTCAAGGCACGACGGACCACCACCGGCTGGCCGGCACTGATCGACTCGATCACCCAGGCAGGCGCATCCACAGGTAACTGCTGCGGGGTCATGCCCCACAGCAGGTCGTGAGCCAACAGCGTGCTCACCACTGCGCTCTCAGCAATTGGCGAACCTTGCTCGACGCCGCCCGATTGGCCGCACCCAAGCGACCGCTCAGATCAGGGCCCGCGGCGGCCACATCGCCAATCGCCTGATGCAGGCACTCGGTCACCCGCGTCAGATCCGCCGCAGTCGGCTGCTCGATCTTTTCCACCGACAAGGTTTCCCACAGCAGCCCGAGGCTGGCATAGCTGTCGATGTCATAGGCCATCGGCGGCACGCTGGAAGCCAGGGCTTCGAGTTCTTCGACGCTGCGCAAGGTCACCCGCGCCGCCGACGCCTTGCCCATGGCGTGCACCATCACCCCCGGATCGCGCAGGGCGATCAAGCGGTTGGCCTGATAACCGTGGGCCAGAAATGCCCCGGACATCGCCTTGCCCACCAGTAAGCCGATCACCGCATGACCGGCCAGACGGGCACGGGCATAACTGTCCGCCGCAGCGGCCAGCGCCTGATGAATGCCGAGGGCTTCTTCGCGTCGGCCGTAGGCCTGGCTCGGCACGTCGACGATGGCGATCACTGCGCGCTTCTGCGTTTTGTCAGCATCGGCGGCAATCACCTCATCCACCGCCTTCGCCAGGCCCCAGCCTTCGAGCAGCCCCACTTCGCCATTGCGTGCACGGACGAAGCGGTTTTCCGGGTCGGCCACCACCGCGATGAAACGCACAGGCTGATCGCCCAGCGAACCGTCGGCGACCTTCAGCGAAGCCGGCAAACCCTCGACCGCTTTCGCCCCGGCACTCAAGGCGTTGAACCAGTTCAAACCTCGCAGGGAATACGAACTCATGGGCGTTCTCCTTGGTACAGATCGCGAACCACAGACGGCTCGATTTGCGGTTCGGCGTCCAGACGCGCCAGATGTTGCAGGAACAGCTCGGCCTGTTGGCTACGTGGTTGCGCCGGCAAACCTTGCTGGAGCAACTCGCCGACTTGCTGGCGAATCTGCGCCACGTCGTCGGCAACATAGCGATCCACCAGGCCACTGGCGAAGCGCTGCTCGCCACCGGTCAGGCTCCAGATGAAGGGCCGGTCGCGGGAGTCGTATTCCTCGAGTCCGGCTTCCTGTTCGATCACCTGCGGGCCGTTCAAGCCGAGTCGCGCCTCCTGGGTCACCAACAGATAGCTGCACAACCCGGCGGCAATCGACATGCCGCCAAAGCAACCGACGCTGCCCGCCACCACACCGACCACGGGTTGGTACTGCTGCAACTCGACAATCGCCGCGTGGATGTCGGCAATGGCCGCCAGGCCTAGGTTGGCTTCCTGCAAGCGCACGCCGCCGGTTTCCAGCAGCAGCACGGCGCGGGTCGGGATGCCGTTGCGATTGTCCTCAGCGGCCAGTTCCAGTGCACCGGCAATTTTTGCTCCGCCGACTTCACCGAGGCTGCCGCCCTGGAACGCACCTTCGATGGCCGCGATCACCACCGGCAAACCATCGAGATTGCCCTTGGCGATCACCACGCCGTCATCGGCTTGTGGCACCACGCCCTGGCGCGACAGCCACGGCGACATGATCCGTTGAAAGGGGTCGAGCAGTTCGCGGAAGGTGCCGGCGTCGAGCAACGCCTTGGCGCGTTGCCGAGCACCGAGCTCGACGAAACTGTGCTTGTTCAGCAGGGATGCGCTGTCAGTCATGGCCGATCTCCTCGAAGCCTTGCTCCAGACGCAGGCGCACCACGCCGGGTGTCGCGCCGAAATCGTGGATATCGATATCCATGGCCGGCGGCGTCTGGCCGTCGAACATCCGTGCGAACAGATGCTGCCAGCGCTGTTCGCTGCCATTGACCGAGGTCTGCACGTTGATCGTCAGCTTGCCGGACTGGCCCGGTTCGATCAGCACTTCCAGATCGCCAGAGCCGACACAACCCACCAGGGTGCGACCGCGTGGCGGCTGTCCGGCGGGGAATTCAAAGGATAAGGTTTCCATCAAAACACTCCCTGGATGAGGCCGTCGCCAGACGCGATACGGTCGATGAACAGGCAGGCTGCGAGCAGGTCGGCAGCACCGCCGGGCGAGGCATTCAACGCGATGAGTTGTTGGTCCAGCTCATGCAGGCGGCGACGTCCGCCGAGGCTGGCACTGCCACCAGCATCGAGCACCGCCCGGGCGCCCAGTTGCATGGTGTTCAGGCCTTCTTCACCGGCGCGGTAAAGCACGCAGGTGTCAGCCAGATTGGTCATGATCGCCAGCAGCGCATCGAGCCGGGCGTTCTGTTCGCCATAGCCGGCGGCGCGGCTGCGCAGCAGTTGTGGCAGAGCACGTTGGGTCACTGCCGGAAAACCCAATTGCGCTTCTTCACGGGCACCGCGAGCGCCGTAGCGTTGGGCGACTTGCGCACCGTGACTGAGCGGACGTGGTGCAAAACGGTCGTCGAGCAGGGCCAACCGCGCAGCACGTAACGCCACGCTATTGGCGCTGCAGGATTGAGGCTCCAGCGCCGCGGCAGTGACCAACAAGCCCAAGGCCCAGATCGCCCCGCGATGGGTGTTCACCCCACCGGTGGTGTCGAGCATGGCTTGCTCACCTTCGCGACCGATGCGGCCCACGGCTTCGCGCAGGGGCAAGCCGATCTCGCCGAACTCGATGGCGGCTTCAGCCATTTCCTTAAAGGCCGACCACAAGGACAGCGCCGACGCGTGCATCAGCCCCAAGTGCAAATCGGTGTGGGCGCCATTGCCGCGACGGTCGACCAGTGCCGGTTTTGGCGACAGATCAGCCTCGTCGATCAGCGCGTCCACCGCCAGATCCGCCAGCCGTTCGGCCAGGCTCAGGCTTTTGGGTTGCAGGTTAAGTGCGTGCATTACCAGCTCCTGAACTTGGCGGGCGGGTTGTAGAGGCCACCGGACCACTCCACCAGATCAGCCACGCTTTTCGCTGCGAGCAACTCGCGAGTGGCGTCGGTGCGGCGGATGCCGAGGTCTTCGGGCAAGGCGATCAGGCCTTCGCGGCGCATGCGCGCGGTGTCTTTGGGGTTGTGGCGCAGGCCGATGGCGGTCACCCCGGCGACGGCGGCGATCATCGCCTGGCGTTCTTCCAGCGAGCGCGCCTTGTACAGGTAGGCGATGCCTTCTTCGGTCAACAGGTGGGTCACGTCGTCGCCGTAGACCATGATCGGCGCCAATGGCATGCCGCTTTTCTTCGCCACATCGACCGCATCGAGGGTTTCAACGAAAGTCGGTTTGCCGCCCTCCTGGAAGGTTTCGACCATCTGCACCACGAGCTTTTTGCCACGCTCGAGCATCGGCTCGGCCACATCGGTATTACGCATATCGAGCCAGGCCGGCGTGCCGTGACGGCGACCGCGCGGGTCGTGGCCCATGTTCGGTGCCCCGCCGAAACCGGCCAGGCGTCCGCGAGTCACGGTGGAGGAATGCCCGTCGCCATCGACTTGCAAAGTCGCGCCGATGAACAGGTCCACGGCGTATTGCCCGGCCAGTTGGCTGAACATCCGATTGGAACGCAGGGAGCCGTCGCGCCCGGTAAAGAACACATCCGGCCGCGCCGCAATGTAGTTCTCCATCCCCAGCTCGGTGCCGAAGCAATGCACGCTTTCGACCCAGCCACTTTCGATCGCGGGAATCAGGGTCGGGTGCGGGTTGAGGGTCCAGTTTCGGCAGATCTTGCCTTTGAGGCCGAGGGACTCGCCGTAGGTCGGCAGGATCAGTTCGATGGCGGCCGTGTTGAAACCGATACCGTGGTTGAGCGACTGCACGTTGTGTTTTTCGTAGATCCCGCGAATCGCCATCATCGCCATCAGCACGTGCACGGGCTTGATGTGCCGAGGGTCGCGGGTGAACAGCGGTTCGATATAGAACGGCTTGTCGGCCACCACCACGAAGTCGACCCAGGAGGCTGGTATGTCGACGCGCGGCAGGTCGCTGACGTCGTCCACCAACTGGTTGACCTGGACGATGACGATGCCGTCGCTGAAGGCCGCCGGCTCGATCAGTGCCGGGGTGTCTTCGGTGCTCGGCCCGGTGTAGATGTTGCCGGCGCGGTCGGCCATGAACCCGGCCGAAAGCACGACGTTGGGAATCAGGTCCACCACCAGTCGTGCGTAGAGTTCGATGTAGGTGTGGATCGCGCCGATTTCCAGCAGGCCGTCTTCAAGCAACTGGCTGATGCGCAGGCTCTGGGTGCCGGCAAAAGAGAAGTCGAGCTTGCGGGCGATGCCGCGTTCGAACAGGTCCAGGTGCTCGGAGCGCCCGACGCTGGGCATGATCATGTGCAGGTCGTGCAGCTTCGCGGGGTCGGCCTTGGCCAGGGAGCGCGAGAGGAAATCCGCCTGCTTCTGGTTGTTGCCTTCGAGCACCACACGGTCGCCGGGCAGGATCAGCGCTTCAAGCGCCGCGACGATGTTGTCGGTGGGCAACACCACACCGTCGGCGAGACCTCGCACCAGCTCGAGGCGCCGCTGCTTTTCGCTGCGCCGCCGCGTCCATCGCGAGTCGGGGGATATTGTTGTTGTCATGACCACTCCACGGGTTCGCTGTCGTGGAGCTACCTTAGGAGTGTTGGGCGTAGCGTATCAATCAAGCAGAGTGGTGGATCGTTACGCTCAGGTTAATGATCGAGATCTGCGTCGTTCATGCGGGCCTCTTCGCGGGCAAGCCCGCTCCCACAGGGTTAGTGGTTGCCGTTGAATTTGGGCAACACACGGACACTGTGGGAGCGGGCTTGCCCGCGAAGGGGCCGGAAAGACCACAACTGAATCGGGATCAGTTGATTAACCCGGCATCCACCAACAACGCCTCCAGCGCCAACAAATCCGGCACCTTGGCCACCTGCTCGCCCACCTGCACCGCCGCCTGCTCCAGCGAACACAACGGCACATCCACATAACTCAACTGGCTATCGAGCTTGCAGGAGCGAGGAATCCCCTGCACCAACAGCGCGATGAACTTCAGTTCGGGCCGCCCGCCAAGGGCGTTGAGAATGACGATCCGCGCGCGTTCGCCGATGACGACTTTCTGCGCGCATGCCGACTCGAAACTCAGCAGCGGAATCTGCCGGTCGCGCCAGGTCACCAGGCCCAGATACCACGGCGGTGTGTCGAGGTCGAACGTCCCCGGCTGCTGGTAATCGATCAGCTCGGCAACGGCGACGTTGGGCAGGATCAGGTTGCGGTCGGCCAACGGCAGCAGCAGGCCTGTGAGGTTGCTGGTGCGGTGCTCAAGCATGGGTCTTGCTCCACAAGGCGATGCTTTCGAGCAGCACCGATTCCTGGTACGGCTTGCCAAGATAATCATTGACGCCGATGGCCATGGCGCGGTCGCGGTGTTTCTGTCCGGTGCGGGAGGTGATCATGATGATCGGCAGGTGTTGCAGGCGTTCGTCGTTGCGCACCTGGGTCGCGACTTCGAAGCCATCCATGCGCGGCATCTCGATGTCCAGCAGCATCAGGTCGGGCATATGCTCTTCCAGCAGCAGCATGGCATCGACCCCGTCCTTGGCGGTCAGCACGTTCATGCCGTGGCGTTCGAGCAAGCGGCTGGTGACCTTGCGCACGGTGACCGAGTCGTCGACCACCATCACCAGCAGCGGCCGATGCGGTTCGGCCTCGATCTCTTGCCCCGCCGGACGCTGGGGTACACGGGCCTGCATGGCGCGGATCGGCGCCAGCAAATCCAGAATCAGCACCACCCGGCCATCCCCGAGAATCGTCGCCCCGGACACCCCTTGCACCGCCGCAAACTGCGGCCCCAGGCTCTTGACCACGATTTCGCGAGTGCCGGCCATGGCGTCCACCAGCACCGCAATGTGCCGTTCGTTGCACTGCACCAGCAACACTGGCAATGGCAGGCTCTGGCCCAACAGTTTCGGGCGCGGGCTGGTTTTCAGCAGCTCACCCAGGTAGCACAGCTCGTAACGTTGTCCGGCGTATTCGTAGGTCGGCGAATCGAAGCGGAAATACCCTTCGAGTTCATTGGGCAGGACGCGCACGATGCCGTCGATGGTATTGAGCGGGATCGCGTATTGGTCCTCACCGCACTGCACCATCAACGCCCGGTTGACCGATACGGTAAACGGCAGGCGAATGCGGAAATGCACGCCCTGCCCGGGCACCGAGTCGATGCTCATGGTGCCGCCCAGTTGCCGCACCTCTTCGTGCACCACGTCCATGCCAACGCCGCGCCCGGAGATCTGGGTGATTTTTTCGGCGGTGGAAAACCCCGGTTGCAGGATGAACTGCAACACGTCGTGATCACTGATGACACTGTCCGGGGCGAGCAGGCCGCGCTTGATCGCCTTGCGCCGCACCGCGTCCAGCGGCACACCGGCGCCGTCGTCGCGGATGTCGAAAATGATGTCGCCGCCTTCGCGCAGCAGATCGAGGGTGATCTTGCCCTTGGCCGGTTTCCCCGCCGCCAGCCGCGCTTCGACGGACTCCAGGCCATGGTCGACGGAGTTGCGCAGCATGTGTTCCAGCGGCGCGGCCATGCGCTCGAGAACGTTGCGATCCATCTCGCCTTCGGCGTTGTCGACGATGAAATCCACGTCCTTGCCCAGTTCGCTGGACACCTGCCGGACGATGCGCTGCAAACGCGGGAGCATGCGTTCGAACGGCACCATGCGCGTGCGCATCAGGCCTTCCTGCAATTCGGTGTTGATGCGGCCCTGCTGTTGCAGCAGGTTTTCCGTGTCGTGATTGCGTCGCTCGAGGGTTTCCTTGAGGTCGAGCAAGTCAGAGGCCGATTCGAACAGCGCCCGGGACAGTTGCTGCAATTGTGAGTGGCGGTCCATTTCCAGCGGGTCGAATTCCTCGTAGCCCAGGCGTTCGGCGTCGACTTGCTGGCGGCTGAGGATCCGCCCCTGGGTCTCGGTGTCGAGGCGGCGCAACTGGTCGCGCATCCGCTCGATGGTAGTCTCCATCTCATTCAGGGCGATGTGCGCATCGTTGACCTGCTGCTCGATCCGGCCACGGAAGATCGAGGTTTCACCGGCCAGGTTGACCAAATCGTCGAGCAGCTCCGCCGAGACCTTGACCATGTCGGCGCCGACATCGGACGGCGGCGCCAGCGGCTCGGCCTTGGGCGTGGCCGACGGCGCAACCGGCGCGGGCGCTTCAGGCACGGCCGGGTGGCTGAAGTTCTTGATCGCATCGATCAAGCGGTCGGCCGGCGGCATCGGCTCGCCGGCGCGGGCCGCGTCGAGCATCTGCGCCAGGCGGTCATGGCTGCGCTGCAACAGCGCAAACAACGGCTCCGTCGGTTGCAGCACGCCGGTGGACAGGCCTTCGTAGAGGAACTCCAGTTCATGGGCCAGATCGCCGATCGCGGCGATTTCCACCATGCGCGCGCCACCCTTGAGCGTGTGCAGGTCGCGCAGCAGGGTTTCCACTTCCTGACGACTCGAAGGTTGGGCCTGCCAGCGCTCCAGCGCCGCCCCGGAGCTTTCGATGATATCGAAACCTTCCTCGAGGAAGATCTCCAGCAATTCCGGATCGTGCGCAGCCGAGTCGTTGTCGGTCGCCTGCCGGGCGGACTCGGCGATACCCGAATGACCTTGACGGTAGGCACGAATGGCTTCGATCAGCTCAGGGGCATCGTCCAGCGGCTGGTTGAGCTGCAACTGTTCGAGGTACAGCGCCAGTCGCTCATGGCTCTGTTTGAGCAGTACCGCCAGTGAATCGCTGAAGGCATAACGACGGTCCACCAAGCCCTGGTAAAGGCTTTCCAGTTCATGGGCCAGATCCCCGACCGGCCCGACCTCGGCCATGCGCGCGCCACCCTTGAGGGTGTGTAAATCCCGTTGCAGGGACGACAGCGGCGCGGCGTTGTCCGAGTCGCGCAACCAGCGCTGCAAGGCCTGACCGGCGCTTTCGAGGATATCCACCGCCTCTTCAAGGAAGATCGCAACGATTTCATCGTCCAGTCCTGGCGCCGTCGCACTCTGCTCAAGCTCGGCGGTGGCCGTACCCAATTCGCGGATGCTCAAGCTGCGGCTGCCATCGCTGCGGATCAGGCCCATGGCGGAAGGGTCAAGGCTCTCGTCGAGCAGTTCGCGCAAGGCCCTGATCCGTTGCGGCTGCGGGCTGACTTCCTGGCCGGCGGCCAGTTCGTCGAGCATGTTGATCAGCGCTTCGTGGGCAGCCTGTGCTTCATGGAAAAACCGCTCGCTGACTGCCAGGCTGCTTTCTTCCACGGCACCGTAGAGATCGAGCAACGCTTCGCACAATTCATCCACCGGGTGCAGGTCGGCCAGGTGGGCGCCTTCGCCGAGGGTGGTCAATTCGTCCAGCAGCGCACTGAGTTCCTGACGTTCGCCGGGATGTTGCTGCCAACGCTGCAACAGGCTTTCGGCGTCCAGCAGGATGTCCATGCCCTGGGCGAGGAAGTTGTTGATCAGTTGCGGATCGCGTTTGATCCGCAGCCCGGTGCTCGGTGTGCTCAGGAGGTTTTCCAGGTGCTCGGCCAGCAGCGCCCTGGCTCGCTCGGCCAAACCCCGGGCACCGGGAATTTCCGCCAGCGGATCTTTCTTGAGCTGGCGCAAACCGAGGCGAAACAGCCCTTCAGCTTCCAGCAGCAATTCGACTTCATCCAGATCCAGCGCGATCAGGTGCGCCTTGTATTCTCGGGCCAGTTGATCCAGCGGTGCGGCCAGCTCGGCAATCGGCAACACACCGGCCATATAAGCGCTGCCCTTAAGGGTGTGCAAGGCGCGCTGCAATTCGTCGCTGGCCTGCAACGGCACATGTTCGGCGGCCTGATCAAGGAAGCGATTGAGGCTGCCCAGATGGGTTTCGGCTTCTTTGCGGAAGATCTCCAGCAACAGCGGGTCGAGGGCCGCGACATCTTGCGTATCCTCATCGGACACCGGTTCATCGCCCTTGGCCAGGGCATGGGCGCGGGCGGCCAACTGGTCGACATCGTTGCGCTGACGCTGGGCATTGGCGGCGTATTCGGCCACCAGTTCCGGCAGCAGATGCAGCACATCGCCGATCAGTTGCTGCACCGTGGCGCCCGGTTCCACGCTGTTTTCCAGTACGCGGTTAAGCAGGTTTTCCACGGCCCAGGCCAGCTCGCCCAGCACCAGGGCGCGCACCATGCGGCCACTGCCCTTGAGGGTATGGAAGGCGCGGCGCAGCTCACCCAGGGCCGAACGGTTGTCAGGGTTGACCGACCAGCGCGGTAAGTACTCGCGCAGGACTTCCAGGACCTCGTCGGTTTCTTCGAGGAACACTTCGCGCAGTTCTTCGTCCACCGGCTCTTCGCCCGCGGGCGGCGGCAGCAGGCTGCCCGGGGTGTTCAACGCGGGCGGGTTCAGGCTCGAAACCGGGCTGGCGAGCACATCGGCCAGGGTCTGGACGATCTGTGGATCATCCAGCTCCTGCATCATCTGCATGACCTGCGCATCGCTCGGGTTGAGTACATCATCAAGCACGGGCACATGCTGCTCACTGGGGAAAAACCCGAGGCTTGCCAGGCTTTTTTCCGCGACATCGAGCAGGTTTTCACCCTGCGCCTGCGGGTCATCGCTGAGGCGCTCGAGGTAGTACTCGATGCTGGTGATCACGTCGGCCAGGCTGTCCAGTTCCTGCCAGCCCGGTTGACCCGGCTCGAGCAGCAGGTGCTCGCGAATAAAGTGATTGCAGGTCTCGACCAGGCTCGCCGCCCGGCTCAAGGGAATCATCGCCAGTGCCCCGCGCACCTGGGTCAGCAAGGCCGGCAGCGCCTGCAAATGCTGGCGGTCCCAATCGGCGTCGATGTAGTCGACGATCATGTCCTTGGCCTGCAGCAAACAGATGCGGGCCTCCTTGATCACGATCTGATGGATCTGCGTCAGGTCGGTGGTCGGCAGGTGGTTGTCGTCCTGGCTCTCCGGCTCAACGGTTCCGACCATGCCGGCCAGCGTCGCTTCGACGTACAACAAGGCCCCGGCAACGTCCATGAGGATCGCATCGTTGGGTTCGCGCTGACCCTGAGCGAGACTGAGCACCACCGCCAATTGATCGATGATCACCTTGCGCGGCTGGCCGAAACCCAGCACCGCCAAGGTGTCAGCGATTTGCCGCAGCGGCGCCAGCAGGCTGTCGAGGTCGGAGGTGTGCTGGCGGTCACTGCGCACGAACAGGTCCAGGCGCTCCTTGACCCGCACCAGCTCTTCGCACAGCGCAGCCAGTACCGAGCGCATGGCATCACGGTCGGGACCGGCCAGCCGCGCGCGTTCTTCATCGACCATCGCGCTGTCAGGCAGCGCGTCGTCCAGTGAGTAGCGTTCTTTCATGGTCAGCATCTGCCCGGTGGGATGTTCGGCCTTAGCAATGTAGAACAGCAAACTCTTGAGCAGCTCCGGCGGGGCCGGTTGATTGATGCCGGGCATGCCTTGTTCGAGCATGCGCTTGAGTTCCTTGTCGGCCTCCTTGAACAGACTGCGCAAGGCCGGGCTGTTGGCGATCGCACCGCCCCGCATGCCTTCGACCAGCGCCGATGCCACCTGCCATAACGGGCTCAGAGGTGCATTGGTGCACAGTGCTTCGAGGCGGGTGAAGACCTTGGCCAGGTAATCGAGGTTGGTGTCGTTGTCCTGTTCACGCAGGAATCCGACCAGCGCAAGCTGCAGCATCTGCCGAAGCTTGCGCAGCACACCGGGCAACTCGGCCGGCTCCAGCTGCGCCAGCGTTTTTGCATCCAACGCTGGCAACTCGGGCAATTGCGGGCTGAACAGGCTAGTTTCCGACAACAGGCTTTCGCCACGGGCGCTGCGCAGGTCGTTGATCAGGGGCAACACCACCAGTGGCAAGTCGCGACGCGCGCCTTGCACCCGCTCGAGGTAGATCGGCAGTTGCCCGAGGGCCTGCATCAACAAGTGCAACGCCTCGTCGCGATGGCTGGCACGGTTGCTCTGCAAGGCCATGGCCAGCTGTTCCATTTCTTCGGCGAGCAACGCCGCGCCGTAGAACTCGACCATCTGCAAACTGCCGTGGACTTGATGGATGCATGCCAGGCAATCATCCAGCGCTTGGGTCGCCTGCGGATCATCGAGCAGGTTTTCAATCGCGTGATGAGCCTGTTTCAGCGTTTCGGCAATCTCGCCCTTGACCCACTCGAGGGCCACATAGTCGTGCCGATCACCCATAACCACTCCAATCACAATTCAGATACCCATGGGCGGTTCAAGCTTTGTCCACAACCTGCGCCTTGGCATCGGGCAAGGTGAAACCGGACACCGAACGACGCAACTGACTGGCCATTTTCGCCAGGTTGCCGATGCTGTCGGCCGTGGCGGTGGAACCCGACGACGTCTGCGAGGTGATCTGCTGGATCACGTTCATCGTCAGGGAAATCTGACCGGCCGACGACGTCTGTTGTTGCGCCGCATTGGAAATGCTCTGGATCAACGCCGCAAGTGTCTTGGACACGCCTTCGATTTCTTCCAGGGCCACACCGGCATCCTGCGCCAGACGAGCGCCGCGCACCACTTCGGTCGTCGTCTGCTCCATGGAAATGACGGCTTCGTTGGTGTCGGTCTGGATCGCCCGCACCAGGGTTTCGATCTGCCGGGTAGCGGCGGACGAGCGCTCGGCCAGGCGCTGCACTTCATCGGCGACCACGGCGAAACCGCGACCGGCGTCACCGGCCATGGACGCCTGGATGGCCGCGTTGAGGGCAAGGATGTTGGTCTGGTCGGCAATGTCATCGATCAGGCTGACAATGTCGCCGATTTCCTGGGATGACTCGCCCAGGCGCTTGATGCGTTTAGCGGTGTCCTGAATCTGTTCGCGAATGTTGTCCATGCCGTGGATGGTGTTGTGCACCACCTCGTTGCCCTTGTTGGCGATTTCCACCGAGCGCTCGGCAACCGCCGAAGATTCCGCCGCGTTGGCCGACACCTGGTCGATGGACTCGGCCATGTCGTTGATCGCCATCGACGCTTCGGAAATCTGCTGGGCCTGATGTTCCGACGCTTGGGCCAGATGCATGGCGGTGGCCTGGGTTTCCTGCACGGCGGCGGCCACCTGGCCGGCGGTGAGGTTGATGGTCGCGACCAGATCGCGCAACTGGTCGACGGAGTAGTTGATCGAGTCGGCGATAGTGCCGGTAAAGTCTTCGGTCACCGAGGCCGTCACCGTGAGGTCGCCATCGGCCAGGTCTTCGATCTCGTCGAGCAGGCGCATGATCGCGTTCTGGTTTCGCTCGTTTTTCTCGGCGGTTTCGCGCAACTGACGATTGGTTTCGCGCACCATCACCATGCCGATCAGGATGATCGAAGCCAGCGCCAACAAGCCCAGCACATAACCGCCAATGGTGTCTGTGGTGCGCCCGCCGACCATGTTTTCGAAACCGCTGGCCAGGTGTGAGGCTTCGTCGAGCAGGGTTTGCGACAGGCTGAAAATGTTCGAGGCCGATTCGCGGACCTTGAATAGTTCCGGCGAGGTTTCGAGAATCTCGTCCACCGAGCCCGAGACGAACTCGAACAGCTCGGAAATTTCCGCGAGTCGCGCACGGGCGTCGTGGTCTTCGACCTGGCTGACCTTGAGCGCCGGGTCGCCCTGGAGCATGCCATTGAGCACCTTGCCGAACTGCGTCGCGTCACGCCCGAATGCATCGGCGGCCTGCTGAGAATTTTC
Organism: Pseudomonas sp. GL-RE-26; assembly: GCF_019956275.1. NCBI lineage: Bacteria > Pseudomonadati > Pseudomonadota > Gammaproteobacteria > Pseudomonadales > Pseudomonadaceae > Pseudomonas > Pseudomonas sp. GL-RE-26. The sequence continues at coordinate 464,769 of NZ_JAHBDI010000011.1, read as the reverse complement.
GTCGCCGGCCAACACCGTGTTGACCGCGCCGAGGATTCGCTCGGCCAGCAGCGACTGGCGCTGGGCCATAGCCACCTGGGCCGCCGGGGCACCCCGCTGAAGCAGGATCTCGACGACTTTCTCGTACTCGACCTGCAATTGCGGCACGGTTTCGGCCAGGGTCGCGGCGACCTGATGCAGCGACAGGACGGTTTGCTCGCTGGAAAGAATCGCATCGGTGTTTTTCAGCAGGCGTTCCCAGTCCTGTTGCACCGCGCGCATCTCTGGACGCACGGTGGTAGGGGCTGGCGGCAGACCGGTGGCCGGGTCGCCCTTCTTCAGATAACCCCAGCGCTGGGCGAAATCGTTGCGCGCATCACTGAGCAACTTGAACGCGGCAGACTTGCCGGCGGCGGCTTCGGTGGCGTTCTTGGCAATACGCTGGGACAGCACGCGCAGTTCGCCGGCGTGGCCGATGTACTGTTTGTCATAGACAGCCTGGGTGTTGAGGTACGCGAAGTTGGCGAACAGCAGCATGATGAAGACGATCAGCGCGATAAACAGCACGATAATCTGCGACCGGCTGCGCGACCCTTCCATTGGCTTGCCTGCTTTTGCTTTTATCATCGGTCCTCGCCTGTTAACCCACACCTTCCAAGACTTGCCGAGGAACCTGTGGGAGCGAGCTTGCTCGCGATAGCGGTGTGTCAGTCGACATTAATGCTGGCTGCAAGTCCGTCATCGCGAGCAAGCTCGCTCCCACAAGGTTCTCTGTTGCTCCAACTACACCGCGACGTTCATGAACCCCTGGGACTGCGTCAACGCAAACGGGCTGAACACCTGCCAGCACTGCTCGCGCTGAAACCGGCCTTTGACGAACGCCGCCACCGGCCCCTTCAACTCGTCTGCCGGCACCGGCTCCAGGCTGTCCTGGGCAAAGTGCTGGAGGCCGAAGACTTCATCGACCAGCAACCCGGCAAACACCTCTTCATGTTCCACCACCAACACCCGCCGCTGCCGGCGCGCCGCCGAAAGCTCGTGCCCGAAGAAGCCGCACAGGTCCATGACCGGCAGCAAACGCCCGCGCAGGTTGGCGACACCCTTGACCCAGGGTTTGACCCCCGGCAGCTGAGTGGAGCGCGGCTCATGCAAGACTTCGCTGACTTCGCTCATGGGCGCGACATACCAGTGTTCGCCCAGGCGAAAACCGATGCCGCTCCAGCTGTCCCGCCGGGCCGGCTGGGACGGCAGGTCCGCCGCCAGCAGACGACAGCGCTGGTCGATTTGCAGCAGCAGCTCGAAAGCCGTCAGCGACTCGTTCATGGCCTGACGATCAACCGGCCAGCACGTTGTTCAGGGTCTTGATCAGGGTGTCTTCATCGACCGGTTTGGTCAGATAGTCCTTGGCGCCCTGGCGCGTGCCCCAGACCTTGTCGGTTTCCTGATCCTTGGTGGTGATGATGATCACCGGGATATGCCCGGTTTCCGGGTCTTTGGTCAGTTGGCGGGTGGCCTGGAAGCCGTTGAGGCCGGGCATGACGATGTCCATCAGCACTGCATCGGGCTTTTCCTGGCGGGCCAGGGCCACGCCGTCGGCGCCGTTTTCGGCTTTCAACACTTCATGACCGTGCTTTTCCAGCATGCCGGTCAGTTTGTACATTTCGGTCGGCGAATCATCGACGATCAGAATACGTGCCATGGTCTTCCCCATTCTTGTCGACGCCTGGCCCGATGGCCGAGCGTCACTGTGCGTGTCCTACTGCGGCAAAACGGCGGCGAAGCCAGGAACATGGGCCTGGATCGCATCAAGCAATTCTTCCTTGCTGAACGGCTTGGTCAAAAACTGGTCGGAGCCAACGATGCGCCCCTTGGCCTTGTCGAACAGCCCGTCCTTGGACGACAGCATAATCACCGGCGTGGACTTGAACGCGCTGTTGTTCTTGATCAGGGCGCAGGTCTGATAGCCATCCAGCCGCGGCATCATGATGTCGACAAAGATGATGCCGGGATGGTTGTCGGCAATCTTGGCCAGGGCATCAAAACCGTCGATGGCCGTGATGACCTCACAACCCACGTTCTTGAGCAGCGTTTCGGCGGTGCGACGGATCGTCTTCGAATCGTCGATCACCATGACCTTCAAGGCGCTGGGGTGCTGTTCCATAAAATGCTCTACCGTCGCCTTTGCGAAACAAATTGTCCGTTTGCCGGTTAACGCGGCTCGAAACCCTTGATGTTCAAGGGCCGGCACGACATGGCAGCCTTTTTAGCACAGTCTCCAGAACCAATCTATCGGCCGACCCGCAAGGTGGTTTTTCCTTGACCGGGAACACACTCAGCGCCACTCTGACGCCACTTTTTTCATACCGATCCGGTAGCCAATTTTCGAGGAAAACCCAATGAGCGTTCGCGTCGGGATTGTCATGGACCCTATCGCCAGCATTTCCTATAAAAAGGATAGCTCGCTGGCCATGCTGCTGGCCGCGCAGAAGCGTGGCTGGGAGCTGTTCTACATGGAACAGCGCGACCTGTATCAGGGCGAAGGCCAGGCCCGGGCCCGGATGCGTCCGCTGCAGGTGTTCGCCAACCCGGGAAAATGGTTCGAACTGGGCGCCGAAAGCGACGCGCTGCTGAGCGATCTGGACGTGATCCTGATGCGCAAGGATCCGCCGTTCGATATGGAGTTCGTCTACTCCACCTATTTGCTGGAGCAAGCCGAGCGCGCTGGCGTGCTGGTGGTCAACAAGCCGCAAAGCCTGCGTGACTGCAACGAGAAGCTGTTCGCCACGCTGTTCCCGCAGTGCACGCCGCCGACCGTAGTCAGTCGCCGCGCCGACGTGTTGCGCGAATTCGCCGCCAAACACGGCGACGTGATCCTCAAGCCGCTAGATGGCATGGGCGGCACGTCGATTTTCCGTCACCGCGCGGGCGATCCGAACCTGTCGGTGATCCTCGAAACCCTGACCGCCCTCGGCGCCCAGCAGATCATGGGCCAGGCCTACCTGCCGGCGATCAAGGACGGCGACAAGCGCATTCTGATGATCGATGGCGAGCCTGTGGATTATTGCCTGGCGCGGATTCCAGCCCAAGGCGAAACCCGTGGCAACCTCGCTGCCGGTGGTCGCGGCGAAGCCCGTCCGCTGACCGACAAGGACCGCTGGATCGCCGCGCAAGTCGGCCCGACCCTGCGTGAAAAAGGCCTGCTGTTCGTTGGCCTGGACGTGATCGGCGAACACCTGACCGAGATCAACGTCACCAGCCCGACCTGCATTCGCGAGATCGATAACGCGTTTGGCACTGACATCGGCGGCATGTTGATGGATGCCATAGAGAAGCAGCTGCAAGCTGCAAGCCACAAGCGGCAAGCTTGAAGCGTGCGGAGTACAGCTTGTCGCTTGAAGCTTAGAGCTTGAAGCTAAAAACCAACATTGCGTTATCATGCCGGGCCCGTAAAAACGCGATGTTGGTTTTTTTGCCATGACCCTCCCGTCCGATCTGCCTGCTGAGCTCGCCCACCGTGGCGTGCGCCCGGCTGATCGCCTCGGTTTTACCCTGTTTCTGGCGGTGTTGATCCACCTGGCCTTGCTGTTGGGTGTCGGGTTTGCAGTGGTCGAGCCCAAGCAGATCAGCAAAACCCTGGAAATCACCCTCGCCACCTTCAAAAGCGAAAAAAAGCCCGAGAAAGCCGATTTCCTGGCCCAGGAAAATCAGCAAGGCAGCGGCACCCTGGATAAAAAGGCGATTCCCAAGACCACCGAGGTCGCGCCGTTCCAGGACAACAAGGTGCAAAAGGTCACGCCACCGCCGGCCGCCAAGCCTGAAGCGCAGGAGGCCCCGCCGAAGGCTGCCGTGACCACCGTGGCGCCGAAGCCGAAAAAAGCCCCCGCCAAGACCGAGGAGCCCAAGACCGAGGTCAAGCCCCAGGTCCAGGCGCCGACCTTCGACAGCGAGCAACTGTCCAGCGACATCGCCAGCCTCGAAGCGGAACTGGCCGCCGAACAACAGCTGTACGCCAAGCGCCCACGCATTCACCGTTTGAGCGCGGCCTCGACCATGCGCGACAAGGGCGCCTGGTACAAGGACGAATGGCGCAAGAAAGTCGAGCGCATCGGCAACCTCAACTACCCCGACGAAGCGCGGCGCAAACAGATCTACGGCAACTTGCGCCTGATGGTGTCGATCAACCGCGACGGTTCGCTGTATGAAGTGCTGGTGCTGGAATCTTCGGGCCAACCGCTGCTGGACCAGGCGGCCCAGCGGATTGTGCGACTGGCAGCACCCTTTGCACCGTTTACCGGGGATTTGTCGGATATCGACCGGCTGGAGATCATCCGCACCTGGAAATTTGCCCGTGGTGACAGGCTCTCAAGCAATTGATTCACCGCAAACCCCCTGTAGGAGCGAGCCTGCTCGCGATTGCGATCTGTCTGACACTTAAATGCTGGATGTACCGCCATCATCGCGAGCAGGCTCGCTCCCACACTTAATCTGTGTCGCGACTGATATTCGGGGCATTTCCTGTGCATCCCCAGCTTGTCAGTTCGCCCCTCGAACGCCACACTAGCGGTCATGAAAAACGTCAGCCCCAGCTACCTCAAGCATCAATTCCTGATCGCCATGCCACACATGGCCGACCCGAACTTTGCGCACACCTTGACCTACATCGTCGAGCACACGGCCAATGGCGCCATGGGGCTGGTGGTCAACCGTCCGCAAGATCTGAACCTGGCCGATATCCTTGAGCAATTGCGCCCGGAAATCGAACCGCCAGCGCTCTGCCAGCATGTGCCGATCTTCATCGGTGGCCCGGTGCAGACCGATCGCGGTTTCGTTCTTCACCCCAAAGGTCTGAGCTTCCAGGCGACCGTTGATCTGGAAGACGAGCTGGCCCTGTCGACCTCCCAGGACGTGCTGTTCGCCATCGCTGACGGTGTCGGCCCGGCGAAAAGCCTGATTGCCCTCGGCTACGCCGGTTGGGAAGCCGGGCAACTGGAGGCCGAACTGGCGCAGAACGCCTGGCTGAACTGCCCGTTCGACGCCGACATCCTGTTCAATACCAGCAGTGAATTGCGCCTGGAAGCGGCGGCCAAACATCTGGGCGTCAACCTCAGCCTGCTGACCAGCCAGGCGGGGCACGCCTGATGGCCCTGAAGCTGATTCTGGGTTTTGACTACGGCACCAAACAGATCGGCGTTGCGGTCGGCCAGGTGATTACCGGCCAGGCTCGCGAGCTGTGCACCCTGAAGGCGCAGAACGGCATCCCCGACTGGAACCAGGTCGAAGCTCTCATCAAAGAGTGGAAACCCGATGCTGTTGTGGTCGGCCTACCGTTGAACATGGACGGTACGCCCAGCGACATGTGCGCCCGCGCGGAAAAGTTCGCCCGGCGCCTGAACGGCCGCTTCAACCTGCCCTTCTATACCCACGATGAACGCCTGACCACCTTCGAGGCCAAGGGCGAACGCCTGGCTCGTGGTGGCCAGAAAGGCAGTTACCGCGACAACCCGGTCGATGCCATCGCCGCCGCCCTGCTGCTGCAAGGCTGGCTCGACGAAAACACCGCACTGTTTGAATCCTGAAGAGCCGCTGTGCGTCTCTCTTAGCTACAACCCGAGCCACTTCCCGCACAGGCTGGCTCGGGCCCAAGAAGGAGCAACCATGAGCCTGCCCAATCCCGCCGAACTGATCAGCCAGATGGCGACCCGACTTGACGCCTATCTGGTCAAACGAGGCATCAGCGACCCGCGCTTCATCGGCATCCGTACCGGCGGCGTCTGGGTGGCCCAGGCCCTGCTCAAGGAGCTGGGCAGCAATGAGCCCCTCGGCACCCTGGACGTGTCCTTCTACCGCGACGACTTCAGCCAGAACGGCCTGCACCCGCAGGTTCGCCCTTCGGCGCTGCCGTTCGAGATCGAAGGCCAGCACCTGGTGCTGATCGACGACGTACTGATGAGCGGCCGGACCATCCGCGCCGCCATGAACGAACTGTTCGACTACGGCCGCCCGGCCAGCGTGACGCTGGTGTGCCTGCTGGACCTGGACGCCGGCGAACTGCCGATCCGCCCGAACGTGGTTGGCGCGACCCTGTCGCTGGCCGCCCACGAACGGGTGAAGCTGTCCGGCCCGGAGCTTGCGCTCGAACTGCAAGACCTCGCCCTTTAATTCGCCCTATTGAGAGTCCCCCTCGCGATGACGCCTCTAGAAACCAAGCGCCCGCTGCAGCTCAATGATCAGGGCCAGCTGCGCCACTTCCTCTCGCTCGACGGTTTGCGCCGCGAGCTGTTGACGGAAATCCTCGACACCGCCGACTCCTTCCTTGAAGTCGGCGCCCGGGCCGTGAAGAAAGTCCCGCTACTGCGCGGCAAGACCGTGTGCAACGTGTTCTTCGAGAACTCGACCCGCACCCGCACCACCTTCGAACTGGCGGCCCAACGGCTCTCGGCGGACGTGATCACCCTCAACGTGTCCACGTCGTCGGCGAGCAAGGGCGAAACCCTGCTCGACACCCTGCGCAACCTGGAAGCCATGGCCGCCGACATGTTCGTCGTGCGCCACGGTGATTCGGGTGCCGCGCACTTCATCGCCGAACATGTCTGCCCGCAAGTGGCGATCATCAACGGCGGCGACGGCCGGCACGCACACCCGACCCAGGGCATGCTCGACATGCTGACCATCCGTCGACACAAGGGCGGTTTCGAAAACCTTTCGGTGGCCATCGTCGGCGATATCCTGCATTCGCGAGTCGCGCGCTCGAACATGCTGGCCCTGAAAACCCTCGGTTGCCCGGACATCCGCGTGATCGCGCCGAAAACCCTGCTGCCGATCGGCATCGAGCAATACGGCGTGAAGGTCTACACCGACATGACCGAAGGCCTGAAAGACGTCGACGTGGTGATCATGTTGCGCCTGCAGCGTGAACGCATGACCGGCGGCCTGTTGCCGAGCGAGGGCGAGTTCTACCGCCTGTTCGGCCTGACCACCGCGCGCCTGGCCGGCGCCAAGCCCGATGCCATCGTGATGCACCCGGGGCCGATCAACCGTGGCGTGGAAATCGAATCGGCGGTGGCCGACGGCCCGCATTCGGTGATCCTCAACCAGGTGACCTACGGGATCGCCATTCGTATGGCGGTACTGTCCATGGCCATGAGCGGGCAGACTGCGCAACGCCAATTCGAGCAGGAGAACGCCCAGTGAAGCTCAGCATTCTCGGTGCCCGCGTGATCGATCCGGCCACTGGCCTGGATCAAGTGACCGATATCCACATTGAAGCCTGCAAAGTCGTCGCCCTTGGCGCTGCGCCAGCCGGTTTTGTCGCCGTCGACACCATCGACGCCAAAGGCCTGGTGGCCGCTCCCGGCCTGGTCGACCTCAACGTTGCCCTGCGCGAACCGGGTTACAGCCGCAAAGGCTCGATTGTCAGCGAAACCCGCGCGGCGGCGGCTGGCGGCGTGACCAGCCTGTGCTGCCCGCCAAAGACCAAACCGGTCCTGGACACCTCGGCGGTGGCCGAACTGATCCTCGACCGCGCCCGTGAGGCCGGCAACACCAAAGTCTTCCCGATTGGCGCCCTGAGCAAAGGCCTGGACGGTGAACAGCTGGCCGAGCTCGTGGCACTGCGCGATGCCGGTTGCGTGGCCTTCGGCAACGGCCTGGAGAGTTTCCGCAACACCCGTACCCTGTGCCGGGCGCTGGACTACGCAGCGACTTTCGACCTGACGGTGATTTTCAACTCCCAGGATTACGACCTGGCCGAAGGTGGCCTGGCTCATGAAGGGCCGACCGCCAGCTTCCTGGGCTTGCCGGGCATTCCGGAAAGTGCCGAGACCGTCGCCCTGGCCCGGGATCTGCTGCTGGTTGAACAGACCGGCGTGCGCGCACACTTCAGCCAGCTCACAAGCGCACGCGGCGTGGAGCTGATCGCCCAGGCCCAGGCCCGGGGCCTGAAGGTGACCGCGGATGTCGCCCTGTACCAGCTGATCCTGACCGACGAAGCCCTGATCGGCTTCAGCAGCCTGTACCACGTCCAGCCGCCGCTACGCACCCGCGCCGACCGCGAGGGCCTGCGCGCAGCGGTGAAATCCGGCGTGATCTCGGCCATCTCCAGCCATCACCAACCCCATGAGCGTGACGCCAAACTGGCACCGTTCGGCGCGACCGAGCCGGGCATCAGCAGCGTTGAACTGCTATTGCCACTGGCAATGACCCTGGTCGAAGACGGCTTGCTGGACCTGCCGACGTTGCTCAAGCGCCTGAGCGCCGGCCCTGCCGAGGCCTTGCGCCTGCCGGCAGGCAAACTGGCGGTGGGTGGCGCGGCGGACATCGTGCTGTTCGACCCTGCGGCCTCGACCGTGGCGGGTGAAACCTGGCTGTCCAAGGGCGAAAACTGCCCGTTCATTGGCCATAGCCTGCCGGGTGTGGTGCGTTACACCCTGGTGGATGGGCGGATCAGCCACCAGGCTTAAAAACAAAAGATCGCAACCTGCGGCAGCTCACACGGGAATATGCATTTCCCTGCAGGAGCTGCCGCAGGCTGCGATCTTTTGCTCTTCGCTTATCGACTCTGCGCGTTACGCACAGAAACCTGGTCATTCAACGTCCAGAAGTCATACAGCACGCCAATAAAGAACAACCCGCCCGTCACCAGGTACAGCAACCCGCTGATCCATTTCCCCTGATACATCCGGTGCACACCGAACACCCCGAGAAAAGTCAGCAGGATCCACGCCACGTTGTATTCGATGGGGCCCGCGGTAAACCGCAGGTCAGCCTCGCGGTCCATCGCCGGAATCAGGAAAAGGTCGATCAGCCAACCGATCCCCAGCAAGCCGAAGGTGAAGAACCAGATCGTCCCGGTCACCGGCTTGCCGTAATAGAAGCGGTGAGCGCCGGTGAAACCGAAAATCCACAGCAGGTAACCGATCACTTTACTGTGGGTGTCTTGCTGCTGGACAGCCTGTTGATAGGGGTTCATGAATGACCTCGATTCATACGATAGATAAATATTCTTTAATTCTTTGTGACTTTTTTACAGGCATCCGACGTATGGCAAATGCTACCTTCACTCCCGTCAAAGCCTTGTAACACCGGACTCCTGTCCGACAATTGCGCCATTTTGCCGCTTTTTTGCCACCATTTCCCTCCAGATTGAATCGACCAACGGCCTCGGAGGCGGCAAAAAAGCTGTTATAAAGTTGCGCGCTAACTTATTAAGAGCCTTGCCTAATGCGTTCATTTTTCAAGACATGGCTAACCATTTGCCTTTTGATGCCACTGGCCGCCCACGCCACCAATCGTGAGCAACGTCTTCCTAACGTTAATGGTTACACCCCAAAATCCCATGCCTCTGCTCCTTCGAGCAAAGACAAGAAATCCGCTAAATATGCTCCAAGCCTGGCCAACGACAAAAGCGGCCTGGTTCCACCGATGGGCACCAAGGAAAGCAGCAACGTGCTGAGCCGCGCTGTGAACGTCCTTGGCACTCCCTATCGTTGGGGCGGCAGCAGCCCAAGCAAAGGCTTCGATTGCAGCGGCCTGGTAAAATACGCGTTCAACGACGCCACGTTCGACCTGCCACGCACCTCCAACGCCATGGCCAGCGGTCATGGGGAGAAAGTCGATCGCGACGACCTGAAGCCGGGCGACCTGATTTTCTTCAACATCAAGAGCCGTCGGGTCAATCACGTTGCCATTTACCTGGGCAACGACCGTTTCATCCACGCGCCACGTCGTGGCAAGTCGGTGTCCATCGATACCTTGAAGAAACCGTACTGGGAAAACCACTACGTGGTTGCCAAGCGGGTTCTGCCGAAAGAGCCGAATCAGCTGCGGGTTGTTCAGCGCTGATTGGCTAGCGCACACCTGACGGCGAGTACTTGTGGCGAGGGAGCTTACTCCCGCTGGAGTGCGTAGCGTTCCCGGTTTTTTGGGGTTGCTTCGCAACCCAGCGGGAGCAAGCTCCCTCGCCACAGGTAACATTGCAATTCTCAGAAGTTATCCGGTGACCGCGCCTTCTCCCGCGCATGTTCACGACTGACCAACCCCTTGGTCACCAGGTCCTTCAAGCTCATATCCAGCGTCTGCATCCCCAACGACCCTCCCGACTGAATCGCCGAGTACATTTGCGCCACCTTGTCCTCGCGGATCAGGTTGCGGATCGCCGATGTCCCCAGCATGATCTCGTGGGCCGCGATGCGTCCGCCGCCGATTTTCTTCACCAGGGTCTGGGACACCACCGCCAGCAGCGACTCGGAGAGCATCGAGCGCACCATCGACTTCTCGTCCCCCGGAAACACGTCGACCACCCGGTCGATGGTTTTCGCCGCCGACGTGGTGTGCAGCGTGCCGAACACCAGATGGCCGGTTTCGGCCGCGGTCAATGCCAGGCGAATGGTCTCCAGATCGCGCATCTCCCCCACCAGAATCACATCCGGGTCTTCCCGCAGTGCCGAACGCAAGGCGGTGGCGAAACTACGGGTATCGCGATGGACTTCACGCTGATTGATCAGGCATTTGCGCGACTCATGAACGAACTCGATGGGGTCCTCGATGGTGAGGATGTGGTGATGACGATGGGTATTGAGGTAATCGATCATCGCCGCCAGCGTGGTGGACTTGCCGGAACCGGTCGGGCCGGTCACCAGCACCAGGCCACGGGGAGCGTCGGTCATCTTGTGGAACACGCCGCCCATGCCCAGTTCGTCCATGCTCTGCACTTTTGACGGGATTGTGCGAAACACGGCACCCGCGCCACGGTTCTGATTGAACACATTGACCCGAAAGCGCGCCACGCCGGGCACGTCGAAGGAAAAGTCGGTTTCCAGATGCTTTTCGAATTCCACCCGCTGGGCGTCATTCATGATGGCATGGATCAGAGCCTGCACCTGTTGGTGATCCAGGGCCGGCAGATTGATGCGCCGCACATCACCGTCGACGCGAATCATCGGCGGCAGGCCGGCAGACAGGTGCAGGTCGGATGCCCCCTGTTTGGCGCTGAATGCCAGCAGCTCAGTGATATCCATAGCGCCTCTCAATTCCAGTAGAATGCCGCGAACCTTCAGACCGCTGGCGCCTCTTGATGTCCACCATAGCAGACAACATTCTTCAGGTTAGTTCGCGCATACATGCCGCAACACTTGCCGCGAACCGCGCCGAAAACAGCGTCCGGTTGCTGGCTGTGAGCAAGACCAAACCCGCTCAGGACCTGCGTGAAGCCTACGCCACCGGCCTGCGCGACTTTGGCGAGAACTACTTGCAGGAAGCGCTGGGTAAACAGCTGGAACTGGCCGACCTGCCCTTGATCTGGCACTTCATCGGCCCCATTCAATCGAACAAGACTCGTGCTATCGCCGAGCACTTCGACTGGGTGCATTCCGTGGATCGTCTGAAAATCGCACAACGCCTGTCCGAACAGCGTCCCGCCGATTTGCCGCCCCTGAACATCTGCATTCAGGTCAATGTCAGCGGTGAAGCCAGCAAATCCGGCTGCGCCCCGGCCGACCTGCCGGCTCTGGCCAACGCCATCAGCGACCTGCCGCGCCTGAAACTGCGCGGGTTGATGGCAATCCCGGAGCCTACGGAAGATCGCGCCGCCCAGGATGCCGCTTTCGCTGCCGTGCAAAGCCTGCAAGCCAGCCTGAACCTGCCGCTCGACACACTTTCCATGGGCATGAGCCATGACCTCGAGTCAGCCATTGCCCTAGGTGCCACCTGGGTCCGTATCGGTACGGCCTTGTTTGGCGCCCGCGACTACGGTCAGCCTTGAAAAATGGCTGACTCTTCTCTTTATAAGGACCTGACATGAGCAAGACGCGTATTGCCTTTATCGGTGCCGGTAACATGGCCGCCAGCCTGATCGGTGGCCTGCGGGCCAAGGGTCTGGAAGCAGCGCAGATCCGCGCCAGCGATCCGGGTGAAGAAACCCGCGCCCGCGTGAGTGCTGAACACGGCATCAAAACCTTTGCCGACAACGCCCAGGCCATCGACGGTGCCGACGTGGTCGTGCTGGCGGTCAAACCCCAGGCGATGAAAGCCGTGTGCGAAGCCATTCGCCCAAGCCTCAAGCCCGATCAACTGGTGGTTTCGATTGCCGCGGGCATCACCTGCGCCAGCATGAACAACTGGCTCGGCGCACAGCCGATCGTGCGCTGCATGCCCAACACCCCGGCGTTGGTGCGTCAGGGTGCAAGCGGCCTGTTCGCGACAGCCGAGGTGTCCGCCGAACAGCGTCAGCAGGCCCAGGAGTTGCTGTCCGCGGTCGGCATCGCCCTATGGCTGAATGAAGAGCAGCAACTGGATGCCGTCACCGCCGTGTCCGGCTCGGGCCCGGCGTATTTCTTCCTATTGATCGAGGCCATGACCGCCGCCGGCGTGAAACTCGGCCTGCCAGCGGACATCGCCGCGCAACTGACCTTGCAAACCGCCCTGGGTGCCGCACACATGGCGGTCTCCAGCGACGTAGACGCTGCCGAGTTGCGCCGCCGTGTCACCTCGCCTGCGGGCACCACGGAAGCTGCAATCAAGTCGTTCCAGGCCAATGGCTTCGAAGCCCTGGTCGAAAAGGCACTCGGCGCTGCCGCGCATCGCTCGGCCGAGATGGCTGAGCAACTTGGCCGCTAATCAGCTCTTAAAAAGGACTCAATAATGCTAGGACTCAACGATGCTGCCGTTTTCATCATTAAAACCTTGGGCAGCCTTTATCTACTGATTGTACTGCTGCGCTTCATCCTACAACTGGTTCGGGCGAATTTTTACAACCCGCTCTGCCAGTTCATCGTCAAAGCCACCCAACCTCTGCTCAAGCCGCTGCGCCGGGTCATCCCGAGCATGTTCGGGCTGGATATGTCGTCGCTGGTGCTGGCGCTGATCGTGCAGATACTGCTGATGGCGGTCATCCTCACGCTCAAAGGCTTCGAGGTTAACTGGTTGCTGATTGCGCCATGGTCGGTGATCGCCCTGTTCTCGTTGTTTTTGAATGTGCTGTTCTACGCGATGATCATCAGCGTGATTCTCTCCTGGGTTGCCCCGGGCAGCCACAACCCAGGGGCTGAGCTGGTCGCGCAGATTACTGAACCGGTACTCGCCCCGTTCCGCCGCATCATCCCGAACCTGGGCGGCCTCGATATTTCGCCGATCTTCGCGTTCATCGTGATCCAGTTGCTGCAAAGCTGGCTGATCCCGCGCCTTGCGTACTATGCCTTCATGCCACAGGGTCTGCTCGGCCTGATCTGATGAGCTACTTCCGCTGGGACGGTGACGACCTGATTCTGGAGTGTCACCTGCAACCGGCAGCCCGCAGTGATGATTTCTGCGGGCTGCACGGCGATCGCCTGAAGATCCGCCTGACCGCGCCGCCGGTCGAGGGCAAGGCCAACGCGTATCTGATGGCGTTCCTGGCCAAGGCCTTTGGCGTGTCCAAGAGCCAGGTCAGCCTGATCAGTGGCGAGTTGAACCGGCAGAAACGGGTGCGAATCTGTTCGCCGAAGAAGTTGCCGGACTTGCCTGATCTGGTGCGCCCGGCAGGCTGACCGCGTCATCGTTCATCGCGAGCAGGCTCGCTTCCACATCTGAAATGCAATCCCTGTGGGAGCGAGCCTGCTCGCAATGAATACACCTCGTTACAGCTGGAGGAAAACAGCTCGGACCTTTGCTTGCCGCTAACCCCAGCGGTCTTTAGACTTACGCCTCATTTCAATGAGAGCAGGGTCGATGCCAGCTGCCTTTCCCCCCGATTCTGTTGGTCTGGTGACGCCGCAAGTGGCGCACTTCAGCGAACCCCTGGCGTTGGCCTGTGGACGTTCGCTCCCGGCCTATGACCTGATTTACGAAACCTACGGCACGCTCAACGCCACGGCGAGCAACGCCGTGCTGATCTGCCACGCCCTGTCCGGTCACCACCACGCCGCCGGTTATCACAGCGTCGACGACCGCAAGCCCGGTTGGTGGGACAGCTGCATCGGCCCCGGCAAGCCGATCGACACCAGCAAGTTCTTCGTGGTCAGCCTGAACAACCTCGGCGGCTGCAACGGCTCCACTGGCCCGAGCAGCATCAACCCGGAGACCGGCAAGCCGTTCGGCGCCGACTTCCCGGTGTTGACCGTCGAGGATTGGGTGCACAGCCAGGCGCGCCTGGCGGATCGCCTCGGCATCGCCCAGTTCGCGGCCGTGATCGGCGGCAGCCTCGGCGGCATGCAGGCGATGCAATGGAGCATCACCTACCCAGACCGCATCCGTCATTGCCTGGCCATCGCCTCGGCGCCCAAGCTGTCGGCGCAGAACATCGCGTTCAACGAAGTGGCGCGCCAGGCGATCCTCACCGACCCTGAATTCCACGGCGGTTCGTTCCAGGAACACAACGTGATCCCCAAGCGCGGCCTGATGCTGGCGCGGATGGTCGGGCACATCACCTACCTTTCCGACGATTCCATGGGCGAGAAATTCGGCCGCGGGCTCAAGAGCGAGAAGCTCAACTACGACTTCCACAGCGTCGAATTCCAGGTGGAAAGCTACCTGCGCTATCAGGGCGAAGAGTTCTCCGGGCGCTTCGACGCCAACACGTACCTGTTGATGACCAAGGCGCTCGATTACTTCGATCCTGCGGCGAACTTCGACGATAACCTGGCCAAAACCTTTGAAGGTGCCAAGGCCAAGTTCTGCGTGATGTCGTTCACCACCGACTGGCGCTTCTCCCCTGCCCGCTCGCGGGAACTGGTGGATGCGCTGATGGCCGCGCGCAAGGACGTCTGCTACCTCGAGATCGACGCTCCGCAAGGCCACGACGCCTTCCTGATTCCGATCCCGCGCTACCTGCAGGCATTCGGCAATTACATGAACCGCATTACGTTGTGAGAAAGCCATGAGAGCTGATCTGGAAATCATCCAGGAATGGATCCCCGCCGGCAGCCGCGTGCTCGACCTCGGGTGCGGCGATGGCGAACTGCTGACCTGGCTGCGCGACAACAAGCAAGTCACCGGCTATGGCCTGGAAAACGATGCCGACAACATCGCCGAGTGCGTGGCCAAGGGCATCAACGTCATCGAACAGGACCTGGACAAGGGCCTGGGCAACTTTGCCAGCAACAGTTTCGATGTCGTGGTCATGACCCAGGCGCTGCAAGCGGTGCACTACCCGGACAGGATCCTCGAGGAAATGCTGCGCGTCGGCCGTCAGTGCATCATCACTTTCCCGAATTTCGGTCACTGGCGCTGCCGCTGGTACCTGGCGAGCAAGGGCCGCATGCCGGTTTCCGAGTTCCTGCCGTACACCTGGTACAACACGCCGAACATTCACTTCTGCACCTTCGCCGACTTTGAAGCCTTGTGTCGCGAACGTGAAGCGAAGGTCATTGATCGGCTGGCCGTGGATCAACAACATCGGCACGGGTGGGCCAGCAAGCTATGGCCTAATCTGTTAGGTGAGATCGGCATCTACCGGGTCAGCAGCCCGGGACTTTCCGACCACAGGGTCGCAGTCTGATCCACCCTATTTCAAGGAGAACGATCATGGGTCGTCTAGCGTTGTTTCTACTCACTACCTGCCTGAGCGTCACCACCATGGCCGCCGACGCCATCAAGAGCGAACGCAAGGAAACCTTCGGTGACGTGACGGTGCACTACAACACCTTCAACTCCACCTACCTGCTACCGGACGTTGCCAAGGCCGCCCAACTGACCCGCAGCAAGGATCAGGGCGTGATCAACATTACGGTGATCAAGGCCGGCACGCCGATGACGGCCGAGGTCAGCGGCACCGTCAAAGACCTGACCAGCCAAAGCTACACACTGAACTTCAAGCAGGTCACCGAGCAAGGAGCGATCTACTACATCGCCCAATACCCAGTACCCCAGCAGGAAGTCCGCACCTTCGACATCAAGGTGCAGACCGGCGACAAGATCAACACCATCAATTTCAACCAAGAGCTCTTCCCTGGCCAATGATCAACTTCACGCAACTCGTACTGGCCAGCCATAACGCCGGCAAACTCAAGGAACTCCAGGCCATGCTCGGCGAGTCGGTGCATCTGCGCTCGATTGGCGAGTTCAGCAGCGTCGAACCTGAAGAGACTGGTTTGTCGTTCGTCGAGAACGCCATCCTCAAGGCCCGCAATGCCGCGCGCATTTCCGGCCTGCCGGCGCTGGCCGACGACTCAGGGCTGGCGGTAGATTTCCTTGGCGGCGCGCCAGGTATCTACTCGGCGCGTTATGCCGACGGCAAGGGCGATGCGGCGAACAACGCCAAGCTGCTCGACGTGTTGAAAGACGTGCCTGAAGCCGAACGCGGCGCGCAGTTCGTATGCGTGCTGGCACTGGTGCGCCACGCCGACGATCCGCTGCCGATCCTCTGCGAAGGTCTGTGGCATGGGCGAATCCTGACCCAGGCCAGCGGCGAGCACGGTTTTGGCTACGACCCGCTGTTCTGGGTGCCGGAGCGCGATTGCTCCAGTGCCGAAATGAGCCCTGGCGACAAGAACCAGATCAGCCACCGAGCCCGTGCAATGGATCTGCTGCGCCAGCGTCTGGGCTTGAAATGACCCGTGAATCATCCGCGTCGCCGCTGATCTTCGGCGGCGACGCTCAATCGCCTCGGGCGGCCCTGCCTGTGCTGCCGCCGCTGGCGCTGTACATCCACATCCCGTGGTGCGTGCGCAAATGCCCTTATTGCGACTTCAACTCCCACACCGCCAGCCCCGTGCTGCCGGAAGAAGAGTACGTCGACGCCTTGCTGGCCGATCTCGATCAGGACCTGCACGCCGTTTATGGTCGTGAGCTGAGCTCGATTTTCTTTGGTGGCGGCACGCCAAGCCTGTTCAGCGCTGATTCGCTGGGGCGCTTGCTCAAAGGCGTCGAACAGCGCATTCCGTTTGCCAGCGACATCGAAATCACGCTGGAAGCCAATCCGGGGACGTTCGAGCAAGACAAGTTCGTCGCGTACCGGAAACTGGGGATCAATCGCCTGTCGATCGGCATCCAGAGCTTCCAGCAAGAAAAGCTTGAGGCCCTGGGGCGGATCCACAACGGCGACGAAGCCGTACGTGCCGCCGGCATGGCGCGGCAGGCCGGGTTCGACAACTTCAACCTGGACTTGATGCATGGCTTGCCGAATCAGTCCCTGGACGATGCCTTGGCGGACCTGCGCACAGCCATCGCCCTGAAACCGACACACCTGTCGTGGTATCAACTGACCCTGGAACCGAACACGGTGTTCTGGAACCAGCCGCCGACACTGCCGGAAGACGACACGCTGTGGGACATTCAGGAAGCCGGGCAAGCGCTGCTCGCCGAACACGGTTACGCGCAATACGAAGTCTCGGCCTACGCCCTGCCCGGTCGCCCGGCGCGCCACAACCTCAATTACTGGAGTTTTGGCGACTTCATTGGCATCGGCGCCGGCGCCCATGGCAAGCTCAGTCATCCGGACGGACGCATCATTCGCACCTGGAAGACGCGCCTGCCGAAGGATTACCTGAATCCGGCGAAGAATTTCCTGGCTGGCGAGAAAGCGCTGGGCAACGATGAAATGCCGTTCGAATTCCTGATGAACGCGCTGCGCCTGACTGAAGGCGTCGAATCGCGGCTGTACCCGGAACGTACCGGCATGACGCTGGAAAGCCTTGCTGAAGGCCGCCGTGAAGCCGAACAAAGCGGCCTGTTGCAGGTCGAACCGTCACGTCTGGTAGCCACGATGCGCGGACAACTCTTCCTCAACGACTTGCTGCAGAAATTTCTGACATAAGGAAATCGAATGGATTTGGTACTCGACCTGCTTGCCACCGTGTCTCGCTGGAGCCGCAGCAACCTCTCGGAAATCGCCCTGGCCTTGGTGGGCTGCCTGCTGGTGCTGTTCGGTGCGGATTTCAAAGGCTGGGTCGAGCAGCGCCTGGGCAGCATCGCCGGCGCGTTGCGCGTGCCGCTGATGTCCCTGCTGTGCATGATCGGCAGCGGCGCGGCACTGATCTACGCCACGCCGTGGGTCGTGCGCGGCTTGAGCCAGTTCAACAACTACAGCCTGGCGCCGGTGTTGCTGGTGGTGCTGGTGTTGATTGGCGTGGTCGCTGACCGCCGCTGATTTTTTTGCCGAATACAAAACAACTGTAGGAGCGAGCCTGCTCGCGATAGCGGTCTGACAGTCAACTCAGATGTTGAATGTCATGGCCTCATCGCGAGCAGGCTCGCTCCTACAGTTTTTACAGCATTACGGCTTAGGACTGTTTCTCGAACTTCAAATCCCACACACCATGCCCAAGACGTTCGCCACGGCGTTCGAACTTGGTGATCGGGCGCTCGGCCGGGCGCGGCACGCACTTGCCGTCTTCAGCGAGGTTGCGGTAACCCGGCGCGACGCTCATCACTTCCAGCATGTACTCGGCGTACGGCTCCCAGTCAGTGGCCATATGCAGAATGCCGCCGACTTTCAACTTGCTGCGCACCAACTCAGCGAAAGACGCCTGAACGATACGGCGCTTGTGGTGACGGCTCTTGTGCCACGGATCCGGGAAGAACAGCATCAGGCGATCGAGGCTGTTATCGGCCACGCAGCGGTTGAGCACTTCGATCGCATCGCAATCGTAGACCCGCAGGTTGGTCAGGCCTTGCGTCAGCACGCCATTGAGCAACGCACCGACACCCGGACGGTGCACTTCGACGCCGATGAAATCCTGATCCGGTGAAGCCGCTGCCATTTCCAGCAGCGAATGGCCCATACCGAAACCGATTTCCAGCGAGCGCGGTGCCGAGCGACCGAACACCTGGTCGAAATCCACCGGCGCATCGGCCAGCGGCAGCACGAACAGCGGAGTGCCCTGCTCCAGGCCCTTTTGCTGGCCTTCGGTCATGCGCCCGGCGCGCATCACGAAACTCTTGATGCGGCGGTGTTGGCGCTCGTCGCCTTCTTCCGTCTGGATTGGCGTGTCGTTCGATTCAGTCATCAATGGCTCTTACTTGATCAGACCATCCAGCGGCGAAGAGGCGCTGGCATAGAGTTTTTTCGGCATGCGGCCGGCGAGGTAGGCCAGGCGACCTGCGACGATCGCATGTTTCATGGCTTCAGCCATCATGACCGGCTGCTGGGCGTGGGCAATGGCCGAGTTCATCAGCACCGCATCACAACCCAGCTCCATGGCAATAGTGGCGTCGGAAGCGGTACCGACACCGGCATCCACCAGCACCGGGATTTTGGCTTCTTCGAGGATGATCTGCAGGTTGTATGGATTACAGATCCCCAGACCGGAGCCGATCAGACCGGCCAGCGGCATCACCGCGATACAGCCGATTTCCGCCAATTGACGGGCGATGATCGGATCATCACTGGTGTAGACCATCACGTCGAAGCCTTCCTTGACCAGCGTTTCGGCGGCCTTGAGGGTTTCGATCACGTTGGGGAACAGGGTTTTCTGGTCGGCCAGCACTTCCAGCTTCACCAGGTTGTGGCCATCGAGCAGCTCACGGGCCAGGCGGCAGGTGCGCACGGCTTCGATGGCGTCGTAGCAACCGGCGGTGTTCGGCAGGAAAGTGTAGCGATCCGGCGACAGCACATCGAGCAGGTTCGGCTCGCCCTCGATCTGGCCAAGGTTGGTGCGGCGTACGGCGAAGGTGACGATCTCGGCACCCGAGGCTTCGATGGCCAGGCGGGTTTCTTCCATGTCACGGTACTTGCCGGTACCGACCAGCAAACGCGACTGGTAAGTACGACCGGCCAGGACGAAAGGCTTGTCGCTGCGAACGATGCTCATGGGAAATCCTCTGTAGGGGTGAGGTACTTGCAGAATTCTGTGGCCACTGGGCCGAGGCTGCTAGCCGCCGCCGATGGCGTGCACGACTTCGACGTTGTCGCCGTCGTTCAACGCGGTGTCTGCGTGCTGACTGCGCGGGACGATATCCAGATTGAGTTCGACCGCCACCCGGCGTCCGGTCAGGTCCAGACGGGTCAGCAGGGCCGCAACGGTTTCACCGTCGGGCAGTTCAAGGGATTCGCCGTTCAACTGAATGCGCATGCCGGATGCCGCCATCATTTTTAGGGGCTGGCATTCTAGCCCGATCAGTCAGGTCGACCCAAGCCATTCGTCATGAAATGGACCGTTAAGTCAGCTCAGGCGCCAGGCGGCAAGTCCGAGGCAAAACCAGCCCACCAGGAAGGCCAGGCCACCGAACGGGGTGATGATGCCGAGCTTGCTGATGCCCGTCAGCGTCAATACATACAGGCTGCCGGAGAACAGCAGGATACCGATGGCAAACGACGCAGCGGCCCATGTGGCGAGTCGACCGGGAATTTGCGTGGCCAGCGCTGCGATACCGAGCAACGCCAGGGCGTGAACCAATTGATAGGTGACGCCGGTGTGGAAGATCGCCAGGTACTCGGCGCTCAGGCGGTCCTTCAAGCCATGGGCGGCAAAGGCCCCGAGGCCGACACCGGTGAAGCCGAAAAAAGCGGCCAGTATCAGAAAGCCACGCAGCATGCAGAACTCCAGTCAGTTTCGATCCAAAGGGTCTGTATAATGGCCCGCTCAACGGGTTCGGCCAAGCCATCTCTATGCTGCGTATCTATTTCCGTCATTTCTCCAAGGCCGTGCTCTGGTTCATGGGTGGCAGCGTATTGCTGGTGCTGATCTTTCGCGTGGTACCGCCGCCAGGGACGATGCTAATGGTCGAGCGCAAGATCGAGTCCTGGTTCGACGGTGAACCCATCGACCTGCAACGGACCTGGAAACCCTGGGACGAGATCTCTGATGACCTGAAAGTCGCGGTGATTGCCGGCGAAGACCAGAAATTCCCGGAACATTGGGGCTTCGATATCGGCGCGATTCAGGCGGCGTTTGCCCATAACGAGCGCGGCGGTTCGATCCGTGGCGCCAGCACCCTGAGCCAGCAAGTCTCGAAAAACCTGTTCCTGTGGTCTGGCCGCAGCTGGCTGCGCAAAGGCCTGGAAGCCTGGTTCACCGGACTGATCGAAGTGTTCTGGCCCAAGCAGCGGATTCTTGAGGTGTACCTCAACAGTGTCGAGTGGGATGACGGCGTATTTGGTGCCGAAGCGGCGGCCCGACATCACTTTGGCGTGAGCGCCAGAAACCTCAGCCGTCAGCAATCGAGTTTGTTGGCCGCCGTACTGCCCAATCCTCGTGTGTGGAGTGCGAGCCATCCGACTTCCTACGTTTCGCGTCGGGCGGGCTGGATTCGGCAGCAGATGAGCCAACTGGGTGGCGACAGCTATCTGGTCGGGCTGAACGATTCGCGCCGGGCGCCTTGGGCCGAGTAACCGATCACCATTTTTTGAAACACTGAAGATCCCTGTGGGAGCAAGCTTGCTCCCACAGGTTCAATGTGATGCAAACAAATCAGGCACAAACAAAAACGCCCCGATCAATGATCGGGGCGTTTTTTATTGCCTGCTCGCCAGTTACGCAGCGATCGACAACTTGAGCTTGTTCATCGCGCTCTTCTCGAGTTGGCGAATACGCTCGGCCGACACGTTGTACTTCTGCGCCAGGTCATGCAGCGTGGCTTTTTCTTCCGCCAGCCAGCGCTGGTAGAGGATGTCACGGCTGCG
Source organism: Pseudomonas sp. GL-RE-26 (assembly GCF_019956275.1). Taxonomy (NCBI): domain Bacteria; kingdom Pseudomonadati; phylum Pseudomonadota; class Gammaproteobacteria; order Pseudomonadales; family Pseudomonadaceae; genus Pseudomonas; species Pseudomonas sp. GL-RE-26. The sequence goes on along the minus strand of NZ_JAHBDI010000011.1, from coordinate 443,258 downwards.
GTCGTCCAGCACTTCCAGCGCTTCGTGCAGGTTGTGGTTGGAGTTGTCGCTCCAGTCGGCATCTTCCAGTTGACGGGCCGGGTCGTACCGGTGGTCTTCCAGATAGTTGGCCGGCGACTGGAAAGCACTGTCGTCGTCCGCTTCGGCAGCCGGGTCGAAGGCCATGTCATGGCCAGTCAGGCGGCTTTCCATCTCGCGCACTTCCCGAGGCTCTACACCGAGGCTTTCCGCCACACGGTGGACTTCCTCGTTGTTCAGCCAGGCCAGGCGTTTCTTCTGGCTGCGCAGGTTGAAGAACAACTTGCGCTGGGCCTTGGTGGTCGCGACTTTCACGATGCGCCAGTTGCGCAGGATGAACTCGTGGATTTCCGCCTTGATCCAGTGCACGGCAAAGGACACCAGGCGCACGCCCATTTCCGGGTTGAAGCGCTTCACGGCCTTCATCAGGCCGACGTTGCCTTCCTGGATCAGGTCAGCCTGAGCCAGACCGTAGCCGGAATAGCTACGGGCGATATGTACGACAAAACGCAGGTGGGCGAGCACCATCTGCCGAGCCGCCCCCAAATCCTGCTCATAATAGAGACTCTCGGCCAGTTCACGCTCCTGCTCCGGCGACAGCAATGGAATGCTGTTGACGGTGTGCACATAGGCCTCCAGGTTCGCACCCGGGACCAGAGCATATGCAGGTTGCAAAGAATTGGTCATACGAAAAAACCTCCGACTTACAAACTCGTGCAGTTCAGCACTGCGAAAATTGACCGGAAACCGAAAGACAAGTTCCCTAAAACCCAAAAACGCTGAAAGGTCAATACGAGCAAAATGATACTACTTAGGCGCAAGCTCCCTCAGGTGGCGTGCGACTGCAATCCATGCACCGATATACCCCAACAGCACCGCGCCAAGCAAGAGAGACAGACCGTCGGCAACTGGCACTCCAGCCAGCGCAAAATCACTGCCGTACAATCCGGCCAGCCCTACCACCGCGTCGTTCAGCCAATCAAGGCCGAACGCCAGTACACCCCAGGACAGAATCCCCGCACCGAAGCCATACAACGCGCCCATATACAGAAAGGGCCTACGCACATAGCTGTCAGTGCCGCCGACCAGTTTAATCACTTCTATCTCTGTGCGGCGGTTTTCAATATGAAGACGAATGGTATTGCCTATCACCAAAAGTAATGCAGAAACCAGAAGCACGGTCAGACCGAAGACAAAACGGTCACCCAGCTTGAGGATGGCTGCCAGACGCTCGACCCAGACTAAATCAAGTTGCGCCTGTTGTACCTTCGGCAGCTCGGATAGTTTTTGTCTTAATGCTTCAAGGGCCGGCTTGTCGACTTCGGCCGGCGTCACCAAGACCACGCCCGGCAGCGGGTTCTCTGGCAATTCCTTGAGCGCCTCGCCCAGCCCGGACTGTTGCTGGAACTCTTCCAGCGCTTGATCCCGGCCAACATATTCGGCATCGGCGACGCCAGGCATGCCCTTGATCTGATCGCGCAGCGATTCGCCTTCGGCCGGCTTGGCCTCAAGGTCCAGATACAGGGAAATCTGCGCCGCGCGCTGCCAGGAACCACCCAGACGCTCGACGTTACTTAGCAAAAGTGACAGCCCCATGGGCAAACTCAGGGCCACCGCCATCACCATGCAGGTGAAGAAACTGCCGATGGGCTGCTTGCCCAGGCGGCGCAGGCTGTCCACCAGACTGGCGCGATGACTTTCGATCCAGGCACGGAACAACGTGGCAAAGTCCGGACCGTCGTCATCATCGCGTTTTTTCTTTTGCGGCTGCGGATCGGCGGCCTTCGGGGCCACGCGCTCGGAAACCTTGGGGCTACGTGTTGCACTCATACCGCGGCCTCCCCGTCACCGATCAATCGACCGCGTTGCAGCGTCAGCATGCGATGGCGCATGCGGGCGATCAGGGCCAGGTCGTGACTGGCGATCAGCACGCTGGTGCCGAGGCGGTTGATGTCTTCGAACACACCCATGATCTCGGCGGCCAAACGCGGGTCGAGGTTACCGGTCGGTTCATCCGCCAGCAGCAAGGCCGGACGATGGACGATGGCACGGGCGATGCCGACGCGCTGCTGCTGACCGGTGGACAGGTCGCCCGGGTACAAGTCGGTTTTATCCGACAGCGCCACACGCTCCAGTGCCGAGTCCACGCGCTTGGCGATCTCGGCCTTGGACAACCCCAGGATCTGCAAAGGCAACGCGACGTTATTGAACACCGTGCGATCGAACAGCAACTGGTGATTCTGGAACACCACACCGATCTGTCGGCGCAAGAAAGGAATCTGCGCGTTGCTGATGGTGCTCAGGTCTTGCCCGGCGAGCAGCAGCTTGCCGCTGGTCGGGCGCTCCATCGCCAGCAACAGGCGCAACAGCGTGGATTTACCGGCACCGGAATGGCCGGTGACAAACAAGAACTCGCCACGGCGGACTCGAAAGCTCAGCTCATGCAAGCCGACGTGACCGTTCGGGTAGCGCTTACCGACCTGTTCGAAACGAATCATGAACGCTCCCGTTCGGCAAACAATGCCTGGACAAAGGGTTCTGCTTCAAAGGTACGCAAATCGTCGATGCCTTCGCCGACGCCAATGTAGCGGATCGGCAGGCCGAATTGCTTGGCCAGGGCGAAAATCACCCCGCCCTTGGCGGTGCCGTCGAGCTTGGTCAGCGCCAGGCCGGTCAGTTCAACGGTCTGGTTGAATTGCTTGGCCTGGTTGATGGCGTTCTGGCCGGTGCCGGCGTCAAGCACCAACAGCACTTCGTGAGGTGCGTCGGCATCGAGCTTGCTGATCACCCGGCGAACCTTTTTCAGCTCTTCCATCAAGTTGTCTTTGGTGTGCAGGCGGCCGGCGGTGTCGGCGATCAGGACATCGATGCCACGAGCCTTGGCGGCCTGCACGGCGTCGAAGATCACCGAAGCCGAGTCGGCGCCAGTGTGCTGTGCGATCACCGGGATCTTGTTGCGCTCGCCCCAGACCTGCAATTGCTCCACCGCCGCGGCACGGAAGGTATCCCCGGCGGCGAGCATGACTTTCTTGCCTTCCAGTTGCAGTTTCTTCGCCAGCTTGCCGATGGTGGTGGTCTTGCCGGCACCGTTGACGCCGACGACCAGAATCACGAACGGTTTGTTCTGCGAGGTGATTTTCAGCGGCTGCTCGACAGGCCTGAGCATCGCTGCCAGCTCGGCTTGCAGGGATTTGTACAGGGCATCGGCGTCGGCCAGCTCCTTGCGCGCAACCTTCTGCGTCAGACGCTGAATGATCACCGAGGTGGCTTCGACACCGACGTCGGCGGTCAGCAAACGGGTTTCGAGGTCTTCGAGCAGTTCGTCATCAATGACCTTTTTGCCCAGGAACAGGCTGGCCATGCCTTCGCCGATACTGGCGCTGGTCTTGGACAGGCCCTGCTTGAGGCGGGCAAAGAAACCGGCTTTGGTTTCTTCGGTGCGTACCGGCTCGATCGGGGTTTCGACGGGTGCCGCAATCGGCTCAGGAATCGGAGCGGGTGCCGGTGCTTGAGCAACCGGAGCAACCGGAGCAACCGGAGCAACCGGAGCAACGAATACCGGAACCTCTGGCTGGCTGACAACGGGCACAGGCTCGGCCACGACGACCGGTGCAACAATCGGTTCGACCACAGGCGCGTGAGCCGGTGCAGGCGTAAGCGCTGTCGAAGCCGGAATCGGTGGCGTCACGTGAGGAGCCAGGTCATTTTCGACCAATGCCACGGGCTCTTCGGCTACCGGCAGGGTCAACCACGGTTCGGCTGTCGGGGCCAGTGGCTGTTCGGTGACGATTTCGCTGACTGGTTCAGGAGCGGCCTCCACCTTGGGTTGCAGCAACGGCTCGGCAAGCGGCAGAACAACCGGCGCGGGCACTTCTTCTATTACCGGGACCGGCGTCGGCGCTGGTTCAGGAATGGCTTGTGGCTGTTCGACGACGGGTTCCTGCGGCTTTTTGCGCAGCCATCCGAACAGGCTTTTTTTCTCGCCAGCCGCAGCTGGGGTCTTCTTGTCGTCGTTGGAACCAAACATGGAGGACGGCTATCTCACGGTAGCGACGCGCCAATGGCGCCCCGGCAATTAAATATTCGATGCAGAACAGACTGCGATTGACCCAGCTTGTTCACGCGCAACATTTTGTCGAGGTGCCAACGGCGCCTCAAAGGTCGACTAATACGAAGGACTGGAACGGCATCGTCGGCGAAAACGCAGAGTTTAGCTGACAAACTCAAAGTTTCTGCCGGTAACCCATACAACCCGCAGGCCAATCAAAGGCCTGATAGGCGTGGCCGCCAGTAAAACGGATCAGTATCCTAGGGCGTGTCATCAATCATTACCAGTACCGCGTGGCCGCCTGAAAGCGGGCCAGACAAGGCGCAGGCCGCAGGGAATGTGCTTTCCTTGCCAAGGACTGCAACGCAGTATGGCCCGCTTTCAGGCGACCACCCGGAGGGCCGGGCCTGATAGTCCGCAGGGCTGCGTTGCTCGGAGTTTATTTGGAATGACCAAACTACACTCCTCGCGCCTTGCCCTGCGGACTATCAGGCTCCGGCGCGGTACTGGTAATGATTGATGACACGCCCTACCTCTCGCCCGCTGACGCTAAGAACAAGCGGGCAGCCCCAAAGGTTTGAAAACGAATGAATGCTCTTGCCCGCCGCGCCGCTGGCCTGCTGCTCAGCACAGTTTGCCTGCCCCTTTCGGCCCTGGCTGCCGACCCGCAACCCACCCACGAATTCACTCTCGACAATGGCTTGAAGGTGGTCGTGCGCGAAGACCACCGTGCGCCCGTGGTGGTTTCCCAGGTCTGGTACAAGGTCGGCTCCAGCTACGAGACACCGGGCAATACCGGCCTGTCCCACGCCCTGGAGCACATGATGTTCAAGGGCAGCGAGAAAGTCGGCCCCGGCGAAGCCTCGCTGATCCTGCGCGACCTCGGTGCCGAAGAAAACGCATTCACCAGCGATGATTTCACCGCGTACTACCAGGTGCTGGCCCGGGATCGCCTGGGCGTGGCCTTCGAGCTGGAAGCCGACCGCATGGCCAGCCTGCGCCTGCCACCCGATGAGTTCGCCAAGGAAATCGAAGTCATCAAGGAAGAGCGCCGCCTGCGCACCGACGACAAGCCGATGGCCAAGGCCTACGAGCGCTTCAAGGCCATGGCCTACCCGGCCAGCGGCTATCACACGCCGACCATCGGCTGGATGGCCGACCTTGAGCGGATGAAAGTCGAAGAGCTGCGCCACTGGTACGAAACCTGGTACGTGCCCAACAACGCCACGCTGGTGGTGGTTGGCGATGTCACCCCGGACGAAGTCAAAACCCTGGCCCAACGCTATTTCGGCCCGATCGCCAAGCGTGAAGTGCCCGCCGCGAAAAAGCCGCTGGAACTGGCCGAACCGGGCGAGCGCCAGATCACTCTGCACGTGCAGACCCAACTGCCTAGCCTGATGCTGGCCTTCAACGTGCCGAGCATCGCCACCGCCGAAGACAAGCGCCTGGTCAATGCCCTGCGCCTGATCTCGGCACTGCTCGATGGCGGCTACAGCGGTCGCATCCCGACGCAACTGGAGCGCGGAGAAGAACTGGTGTCCGGCGGCTCGTCGAGTTACGACGCCTACACCCGTGGCGACAGCCTCTTTACCCTGTCGGCATCGCCAAACTCGCAGAAACACAAGACCATCGCCCAGGCGCAAGCCGGTTTGTGGAAGCTGCTCGACCAGCTGAAAACCACGGCGCCTACCGCCGAAGAGCTGGAACGCGTACGCGCACAAGTCATCGCCGGCCTGGTCTTCGAGCGCGACTCGATCACCAGTCAGGCCACGGCCATCGGCCAACTGGAAACCGTCGGCCTGTCGTGGAAACTGATGGACACCGAACTGTCCGATCTGGAAAGCGTCACGCCGGAAGATATCCAGAAAGCCGCCAAGCTGTATTTCACCCGCGAACGTCTCAGCGTCGCCCATGTACTGCCTCTGGAGACGACTCATGAGTGAGCGTAAACCCTCTCGCCTGGCCCTGATCGGCCTGGTCGCCGTCGCCGTTATCGGTTCCGCAGCGTTCTATTTGTCGCGCCCTGAGCAAACCAATGCCAGCGAAGCCCTGGACAAGGCCAAGGCCAGCCAGAAACTGCAATCGCTGACCGAACTCAACGGTAAGGCACCGGACCACCGCAAGCTGGATGTGCAGACCTGGAACACCGCCGAAGGCACCAAGGTGCTGTTTGTCGAAGCCCATGAGCTACCGATGTTCGACATGCGCCTGATCTTCGCTGCCGGCAGCAGCCAGGACGGCGACGCACCGGGCCTGGCGGTGTTGACCAACGCCATGCTCAACGAAGGCGTGGCCGGCAAAGACGTCGGTGCCATTGCCCAGGGCTTCGAAGGCCTGGGCGTCGATTTCGGCAACGGCGCTTATAAGGACATGGCAATCGCTTCGCTGCGCAGCCTGAGTGCCAAGGACAAGCGCGAGCCAGCCCTGAAGCTGTTCGCCGAAGTCGTCGGCAAACCGACCTTCCCCGCCGACTCGTTTGCCCGCATCAAGAACCAGATGCTCGCCGGCTTCGAATACCAGAAACAGAATCCCGGCAAACTGGCGAGCCTGGAACTGATGAACCGCTTGTACGGTGATCACCCATACGCGCATTCCAGCGACGGCACGGCGAAAACCGTCCCGGCGATCACCGTGGCCCAACTGCGTGCTTTCCACGAGAAAGCCTACGCAGCCGGCAATGTGGTGATCGCACTGGTCGGCGACCTGTCGCGCGCGGAAGCGGAAGCGATTGCCGCCCAGGTTTCCAGCGCCCTGCCCAAAGGCCCGGCCTTGCCGAAAATTGCCCAACCGGTCGAGCCCAAGGCCAGCGTCGGCCATATCGAGTTCCCGTCCAAGCAGACCAACCTGATGCTCGCGCAACTGGGCATCGACCGCGACGATCCGGACTACGCTGCGTTGTCCATGGGTAACCAGATTCTCGGTGGCGGCGGCTTCGGCACCCGCTTGATGAGCGAAGTGCGCGAGAAGCGTGGCCTGACTTACGGCGTGTATTCGGGTTTCACCCCGATGCAGGCGCGTGGCCCGTTCATGATCAACCTGCAAACCCGCGCCGAGATGAGCGAGGGCACCCTGAAACTGGTGCAGGATGTGTTGGCCGACTACCTTAAAACCGGTCCGACCGAAAAAGAACTCGACGACGCCAAGCGCGAACTGGCCGGCAGCTTCCCGCTGTCCACCGCGAGCAATGCCGATATCGTCGGCCAGCTTGGCGCCATCGGTTTCTACAACTTGCCGTTGAGTCACCTGGAAGACTTCATGCAACAGTCCCAGGACTTGACCGTCGAGCAGGTCAAAGCCGCCATGAACAAACACCTGAGCACGGACAAGATGGTCATCGTCAGCGCTGGCCCGACCGTGCCGCAAAAGCCGTTACCGGCCCCTACTGATAAACCTTCCGAGCAACCGCTCGGGGTTCCGGAGCATTAATGGCCCATCCTAAAAAACCCGCCAAGAACGTCCATAACGGCGTGAACCAGTTGCGCATCATCGGCGGCGAATGGCGCAGCCGGAAGCTGAGTTTCCCCGACGCCCCAGGCCTGCGCCCGACGCCGGACCGAGTGCGTGAAACCCTGTTCAACTGGCTCGCGCCTTACGTGCCGGGCGCCAAGGTGCTCGACCCGTTCACCGGCAGTGGCGCACTGTTCCTCGAAGCCCTGTCCCGTGGCGCAGCCATGGGCCAGGCGCTGGACGCCAGCAGTATCGCGGTGTCCAGCCTGAAGGAACACCTGGGCACGCTGCGTTGCACCAACGGCCAGGTCCAGACCGCCGACGCCCTGCGCTACCTGGAAACCCAGACCGCAACGGCCTACGACCTGGTGTTCCTCGATCCGCCGTTCAACCAGAACCTGCTGCCTGCCGTTTGCAAGTTGCTCGAAGAGCGCCAATGGCTGGCGGAAGACGCCTGGGTGTACACCGAAAGCGAGTCGGCGCCGTCGACCCTGGGCCTACCGGAGAACTGGCGCCTGCACCGGGAGCAGAAATCCGGGCGCGTGTATTACTCGTTGTGGCAACGCAGCGCCTGACATTTCGGCGGGGCGACTGCCCCAAACCGGTTGTGAAGTGCACTACATAGTTACCGCCTGACGTCCTTCCGGATCATCCACAGTGGTTTGCGCAATTAACTGCAAACCACTGAGGATGAACACGGATGAACATCTCCCGCAGCATATTTGTGCTGCCCTTTATCGCCTGGCTGCCGCTCATGGCCAGCGCAGCGACCCCTCCTGCGACGCAAGACTTCGTACTGGATAACGGCCTCAAGGTTGTCGTGCGCGAGGACCACCGCTCCCCCATCGTCACCGCCCAACTCTGGATCAAGGTCGGTTCAAGCTACGAACCGCCCGGCCAGTCCGGCCTGTCCCACGCCCTCGAACACATGGTCTACAAAGGCAGCAGCAAGGCCTGCGCCGGAGAGTTCGCGGTGATACTGGAAAAGCTTGGCGCCAATCAAAACGCATATACCGGCACTGACTTCACGGTCTTTTACCAGACACTGCCTTCCGGCCGCACTGGCGTCGCTTTCGAAATACTGGCCGACCTGATGAATACGGCCGAGCTGGATGCACAGGACTTCACGCCGGAGCTCAAGGTCATTCAGGAGGAGCGCCGGATGCGCGTTGATGATGAGATCACCGTGTCTGCTCACGAACGACTGAACAGCATCGCCCACCCGGCCAGCGGCTACCGCACCCCGACGATTGGCTGGATGCACGATTTGCAACGAATGAACGCCGTGCAATTGCGGCAGTGGTATCAGGCCTGGTATTCGCCAAGCAATGCGACGCTGGTGGTCGTTGGCGATGTTGCACCCGAGCAGATCAAGGCCCTGGCACAGCAGCACTTCGGCCACCTTGAGCGACGTGCGACACCCGTGGCGCCTGCCCCCGTCGAGCTGGCTTCTGCCGGTGAACGGTCACTGACCCTGCATGCACCCGTAGCCTCCCCGCGCCTGATCATGAGCTTCAACGCGCCCAGCCTGGCCACGGCACCGGATCGTCGGACCGCCCATGCCCTGCGCTTGCTCGATATGTTACTGGCCGGATCCAGTAGCGCGCGGATCAAACAGCAACTGCAACGGAGCGAGGCGATATTCACTGAGGCCAACTCAGAGTACGACGCCTTCAATCGCGGTGATTCGTTGCTGACCATCAGCACCCAGCTCAACCCGGACAAGCTCAATGACGCTGACGAAGGCCTCGCCCGCCTGTGGCAAGTGATCGAATCACTGAAGAGCAAGGCACCGGAACCGGCAGAACTGGAGCGCGCGAAAAACCTTGTGATCGCTAACACGGTTTATGCGCAGGATGATCTGGAAGGGCAGGCCAACACTCTGGGCCTGCTGGAAACCATCGGTCTGGACTGGCGGCTAACCGATCAGGACACGGATGAGCTGAACAAGGTCACTCCCCTGGATATTCAACAAGTCGCAAAGACTTACCTGACGCGTGAGCGCCTGAGTACCGCGAAAATCCTGCCGGAGAAAAACAATGGATAAGCTCAAAGGTCTCATCAATGGATTGATCCTGGCCGGCATGCTGTTGAGTGCACAGGCCCCTGCCGCTGCAACCACGGAGGCCCGGAAACCGGGGCTGCAATCGCTCAATGAACCACAGGCTCCGGCGACCCAACGTACGCTGCCGATCAAGGGTTACAAAACTCTCGGCGGAACGAAGATCCTGTTCATCCGCACCCCTGGCCTGCCGATGTTCGATGCTCTTGTAAGCTTTGCCGCCGGCAGCGCCCACACACCGATTCAACCCGGCCTGGCCGCTGTCACCTATAGCCTTTTGAACGAAGGAGTGACCGGCAAGGACGTCAACGCCATACAGGCGACGTTCGATAATCTGGGTGCAAGGATGAATATGGGTATCAGCCAGGACCGGACCTGGTTTTCCCTGCGTAGTCTGAGTGACGAATCACGGCGCACTCCAGCCCTGGAGCTGTTTGCCCAGGTACTCGGCAAACCGCTGTTGCCGCAAGAGTCCCTGCCTGGGGTGAAATCCCAATTGCAGTACTTTCTGGACCTTGAAGACCAGTCCCATGCCGCTCAAGCCCGACAAGCGAACCTCGCTCAGCTGTTTCCCGAGCACGGCAATGCTCAGTCCCTCTACGGAACCCGGGCCGGGCTTGCCTCCATCACCCGCTCCTTGGCGCAAGACTTTCATCGCGAGGCTTATGCCGCAGGCAATGCCCAGATCACACTGGTCGGTGACCTCACCGAGGAAGAAGCCCAGCGTATTGGTACGCAGATTTCCGCGGCCTTGCCCCTGGGACCGGCCGCTGCCGCGATCAAGCCAGTGACAAGTCCAACAGCCCCGAGCTTGCTGCGCGTTGAACGACCATCGACCCAGGCTTACCTGCGCCTCGCCCAGCCAAGTGACCTGCGAAGCGGTCCGGACTACGTCGCGCTGCAAATGGCCATGCGGATTTTCACCAACCGGCTGACCAATGAACTGCGTGAACGCCGAGGCCTGACCTATCACGTCAAAGCCGACCTTTCTGCCCTTCAGGCACAAGGGTTGCTGACCATTGAACTGCAAACCCGACCAGAGCAGGCCGATGCCGTGCTGGCCCATATCAAGACGATGTTCAGCGACTTTCTCGCCCAAGGGCCGACCCGACAGGAACTCGAAGACAGCCAACAGCAACTGACCGGTAGCGCGCCACTGAACAGCGTCACCAATATGCAGATTCTGAGACAGTTGTACGCCATCAGCGTGCACAATCTGCCGCTGGACCTCGACTTTGCCACGCAAGCAGCCTTGAAGCTGAGCCCCGCCTCAATCAAAAGCGCGCTCAATCGGCATCACCACGCCGATCAATGGCGCGTTGTCATCCTGGGGCCGAAGACAGATCAACAACCGCTGCCAGCTCCGAGCGAAAGCGCAACCAATGCCATGTGTCGCATGCCTGGCGAGAATGTGGCAAGTTAGACAGCCATGATGACGCGGTCGCGGCGCTGTCCCGCCGCGTCTTCGGGCAGACGCATGAACACTTCCACCGAGAATGACTGTGCAATCGCACCCCGCACTGGCCTCACCGCCGCCCTTTACCCCCGCCTTCGGCCTCGGCAATCCGCACTTGCAAACCTTGTGGGGGCCGTTGTGGCGTAAAACCGTGCACATCGGCCGCGAACGCGAACGTCTTTGGCTTGAAGACGGCGATTTTCTCGACCTCGACTGGCATGGCCCGCACAGCGCCGGCGCCCCCTTGGTACTGGTGTTGCACGGGCTCACCGGTTCGTCGAATTCGCCTTACGTTGCCGGCATGCAAAAAGCCCTGGGTGACCGAGGCTGGGCCAGCGTCGCGCTGAACTGGCGCGGCTGTTCGGGCGAACCCAACCTGTTGCCGCGCAGCTACCATTCCGGCGCCAGCGAAGACCTGGCCGAAACCATCAGGCACTTGCGAGCCAAACGACCTCTCGCGCCACTGTATGCGGTGGGTTACTCCCTGGGCGGTAATGTCCTGCTCAAGCATTTGGGCGAAACCGGCAGCGACAGCGGTGTGATGGGCGCCGTGGCGGTGTCGGTGCCGTTCCGCCTGGACCAGTGCGCCGACCGCATCGGCCAAGGCTTCTCCAAGGTTTACCAGGCGCATTTCATGCGCGAGATGGTTGCCTATATCAAGAACAAACAACGACAGTTCCAGCACGACGGACGCGAGGAGGGCCTGGCAGCCCTGGCGGCCCTCGGATCACTGGAAAACATGCGCACGTTCTGGGATTTCGACGGTCGCGTCACCGCGCCACTGCACGGTTTCGCCGATGCAGAGGATTACTATCGCCGCGCCTCCAGCCGCTATTTCCTCGGCGAAATCCGTACGCCGACCTTGATGATTCAGGCCGCCGACGACCCCTTCGTGTTTCCCCACAGCCTGCCGCACGTCGATGAGTTGTCCCCTTGCACGCAATTCGAACTGCAAGCCAAGGGCGGGCATGTCGGCTTCGTCGACGGTACGCTCACGCAACCTGGCTACTACCTGGAGCGGCGCATCCCCGAGTGGCTGGCCGCCTCAGGGCGCACTTGAATCATGGATGCTGACCAAGGCGAGTCAATTCACTTCTGGCAAACCCCGCCGCTGGCCGGGGTCGAGCTATTGTCCGCACGCTACATCGATCATCGTTTCGCCCCTCATGTGCATGACGGCTATGTGATCGGCATGATCATGGCCGGCGCCCAGCGTTATCGCTATCGCGGTGCCGAACACCTGGCGGGCAGCGGCACGCTGGTGCTGATCAATCCCGATGAATTGCACACCGGCCATAAAGGCACCGAGGATGGCTGGCTGTACCGGGCGTTCTATCCGGACAGCGAGCAGATGACCTCCCTGCTGGCTGAACTCGAACTGCCGACCCATCACTTGCCGGCCTTCGGTGCCACGCTGTATCGCGACCAGGATCTTGTGAACGGCTTCTGCCAACTCCACCGCTTGCTGGAAAGCCCCGCCACCGCATTGCAGCAACAAACGGTCTGGCGCGAACTGGTGCTGTCGCTGTTGCAGCGTCATGCGGCGGTGCCCGATGCCGGCAAACCCGGCAAGGAACACCGGGCCGTGAGCCTGGCCAAGGAATTGCTGCACGCACAATTGGCAGCACCACCCTCGCTGGAGGCGCTGGCGGCGGCGGTCAATCTCTCGCCATTCCATTTCGCCCGGGTGTTCCGCCGGGCCACCGGCATGCCGCCGCACACCTGGCTGATGCAACAACGCATCGCCCAGGCGCGGGCGTTGCTGCAACGTGGTTGTTTGCCGCTGGAAGTCGCGATGCAACTGGGGTTTGCCGACCAGAGCCATCTGAGCCGGCAGTTCAAGCAGGTGTATGGAGTTGGACCGGGGGCGTATCGCAGTGCAAAACGGGGACTTGAGGTTTAACCAGGTCTCAAAAACACCATCCATCCCTGTGGGAGCGAGCAAGCTCGCTCCCACAGGGTTTTGTGGTGTTTATTCGCCGGTGGCGATGCCCCGCGCAGGCTCGTTGATCCATTCGCTCCACGACCCGGCATACAACGAACCCAACGGATAACCGGCCAGACACAACGCAAACAGGTTGTGGCACGCCGTCACGCCGGAACCGCAGTACGCCACCAGATCATTCGGCGAGCGATCGCCCAGTTTCGCGGCGAAACGCTGCTTGAGCTGATCGGCCGGCAGAAAACGCCCGTCACTGCCCAGGTTGTCGGTAAACGCCGCACACTGGGCACCGGGAATGTGCCCGGCGATCGGATCGATCGGTTCCACTTCACCCTTGAAACGCGGCAATGCACGGGCATCGAGCAGGGTCAGTTCCGGCCGCGCGAGGCGCTTTTGCAACTGCTCGGCATCGATCAGCAACGCCAAGTCAGGACTGCCGGTGAAGGAGCCACGGGTAATCGCCGGCGCATCCAGGCTCAGCGGCAAACCGGCCGCGTGCCAGGCCTTGAGACCGCCATCGAGGATGAATACACCGTCGCGCTTGCCCAACCATGCCAGCAACCACCAGGCCCGCGCCGCATAGGCCCCCGGACCGTCGTCATACAGAACCACTTCGCTATCGGCGTTGATGCCCCAGGCTTGCAGGCGCTCGATCAGTTGCGCCGGCTCGGGTAACGGATGACGCCCGGTCACGCCCTTGACCACCGCGCCACTCAGATCACGCTCGAGGTCGGCATAGCTCGAACCGGCGATGTGCCCTTCGGCATAGCTGCGCTGGCCGTAATCCGGGTCTTCGAGGGCAAAACGACAATCCAGAATCACCAGCCCCGGCTGGTCCTTTTTCAGGTCCAGTGCTTGCGGGCTGATCAGTTGCGCAATGGGCATAGCGGGCTCCTGTGATTAACTCGGCCTTGATCCTACTGTACTTCTTCCAGTGCCTGGGCGAGGGGCACGTAAAACTCGTCGAACAAGGCGCTGACCGCATCGCGGGCCTCATCCGTGACAAACCCGGCTTCCAGCACCAGCACCTGATACACCCCGCGTTTAATGGCCTGCTCGCTCAAGTGGCTGGAGTTCTCTCGCGTGGTGCACAGGAAACGTACCCAGGACGTGAGGATGATCCAGGCATTGAGCGTCAGGGACTCGATCTGCACCTTGTCCATCTTCAGGATACCGGCGGCGACGAAACCTTCGTAGATCGCCGAACCCTGGATCAGGCAGCGCTGGGAGAAGCGTCGATAGCGGTCGGCCAGGTCCGGATCGCTGTCGAGCAAATGTTCGAGGTCGCGATGCAGAAACCGGTAGCGCCACATCGCCGACAGCAGTTCCTTGAGGTAGAAACGTTTGTCTTCCACCGTGGCGGCGCGTCCCTGGGGCGGGCGCAGGAAGCTGTCCACCAGGCTTTCGTACTCGCTGAACAACACGGCGATGATCGCCTGCTTGTTCGGGAAGTGGTAGTACAGGTTGCCCGGGGAAATTTCCATGTGGGCAGCAATGTGGTTGGTACTGATGCTGCGCTCGCCCTGCTGGTTGAACAGCTCCAGGCTGTTCTGCACGATGCGCTCGCTGGTTTTGATCCGTGGGGCCATGGCTTGAGCTTTAATTCAGAGTGCGTTGACGGGCATCTTAGATCTATCCGCGAGCGGATAAAACAAAGCTGTTCCAGGATGTCATTTGACTTTTTAGAGCATAGACTCTAAAAAGTGCTTCATTACAATAAATCCGGAGCCGACCATGACTGCTGAAATTTCCTACCTGCAGAACCTACAGCAGCCGCTGGAAGAGCTTCAGGCCCTGTTCGACGCCCAGCGTGCCGCCTACGCCGCCAACCCGATGCCACCGGCCGCGCAGCGCCAGCAATGGCTCAAGGCGCTAAAGGATTTGTTGAACAATGAGCGCCAGGCCCTGATCGATGCGATCAGCCAGGACTTCAGTAATCGCAGCGCCGATGAAACCCTGCTCGCGGAGTTGATGCCCAGCCTGCACGGCATCCATTACGCCAGCAAACATCTAAAGGGCTGGATGCGAGCCTCGCGACGCAAGGTGGGCGCAGCCTTCCAACCGGCTTCGGCCAAAGTGGTTTACCAACCGCTGGGCGTGGTCGGGGTCATCGTGCCGTGGAACTACCCGTTGTACCTGGCCATCGGACCGTTGGTCGGCGCACTGTCGGCGGGCAATCGGGTGATGCTCAAGCTCAGTGAGTCGACCCCTGCGACCGGCCTGCTGATGAAGCAACTGCTGGCGCGAATCTTCCCCGAAGACCTGGTTTGCGTGGTTCTGGGCGAGGCGGATATGGGCGTGGCGTTTTCACGCCTGCCGTTCGATCACCTGCTGTTCACCGGCGCCACCAGCATCGGCAAACACGTGATGCGCGCCGCCGCGGAAAACCTGACACCGGTGACCCTGGAACTGGGCGGCAAGTCCCCAGCCATCGTTTCCCGGGATGTGCCGCTCAAGGACGCCGCCGAGCGCATCGCCTTCGGCAAGATCCTGAATGCCGGCCAGACCTGCGTGGCACCGGACTATGTGCTAGTGCCGGAGGATCGCGTCGGAGGTTTCGTCGAAGCCTATCGCACAGCCGTCCGTGGGTTTTATCCGACGCTGGCCGACAACCCGGACTACACCGCGATCATCAATGAGCGACAACTGGCGCGCCTCAACGGTTACGTTAGCGACGCCACCAGCAAGGGTGCGCTGCTGATGCCGCTGTTCGACCAAGGCCAGGGGCGTCGCATGAGCCATAGCCTGCTGCTCAACGTCACGGACGAGATGACGGTGATGCAGGACGAAATCTTCGGGCCGTTGCTGCCGATCGTGCCGTACAAGGATCTGGACCAGGCATTTGCCTACATCAACCAGCGCCCTCGCCCACTGGCGCTGTATTACTTCGGCTACGACAAGCGCGAACAACAGCGCGTGCTGCACGAAACCCATTCCGGCGGCGTGTGCCTGAACGACACACTGCTGCACGTCGCCCAGGACGACATGCCGTTTGGCGGCATTGGTGCCTCGGGCATGGGCCACTACCACGGCCATGAAGGGTTCCTGACCTTCAGCAAGGCCAAAGGCGTGCTGATCAAACAACGGTTTAATGCCGCGAAGTTGATCTATCCGCCGTACGGCAAGTCGATTCAGAAGCTGATCCAGAAGCTGTTCATCCGCTAACGATCATCACCGTCGGGTAATAACAATAATGAACCCCAGCCTGTCCGATACACCCGCGCTGTCACGGCGCGGGCTGCTTAAATTCAGCCTCGGCGCCACAGCTTTCCTCGCCACCGCCGGGCTCGGAGCCAGCCTCAGCGGCTGCTCGTCGAGCGTCCCGGCCAATGGTTTCATCACTCTACGCAGTGGCGACCTGTTGTTTTTACGGGCGTTGATTCCGGTCATGCTTGAGGGTGCCGTGAACACCGAACGGATGCCCGAGGCTGTCGAGGGCACGCTGAAAAGCCTGGATTACAACCTCGCCCACCTGTCGCCGGAAATGCTCAAGCTGACCCAGCAACTGTTCGATGTGCTGGGCATGGCCGTGACCCGCGGACCGCTGACCGGGATCTGGGGCAGCTGGGAAAACGCCAGCGCCAACGACATCCGAGCCTTTCTCGATCGCTGGGAAAACAGCTCGTTGAGCCTGTTGCGCATGGGTCACAGTTCCTTGCTGCAACTGGTGATGATGGCCTGGTACGGCCGCAAGGAATCGTGGGCGCATTGCGGGTATCCCGGGCCGCCTACGGTCTGAGACCGAGTCGCCCCTATCGCGAGCAGGCTCGCTCCCACACTTGAACGTGTACCTCAATAATAAAAAGAGAACCCGAAGATGCCCGTACCCGATCCGTTCCGCGAAGGCATGGCCCGAGGCTGGAAAACCTACAACGGCTCGCAACTGACCCAGGACCTGACACTCGAAGCGGACGTGGCGATCATCGGCAGCGGTGCCGGCGGCGGCACCACCGCCGAAATCCTCAGCGCGGTTGGCTACAAGGTACTGCTGATCGAGGAAGGCCCACTCAAGACCAGCAGCGACTTCAAGCTGCTGGAAGACCAGGCCTACGCCAGCCTTTATCAGGAAGGCATCGGCCGCATGAGCAAGGACGGCGCAATCACCATCCTCCAGGGCCGGGCGGTGGGCGGCACCACGCTGATCAACTGGACCTCCAGTTTCCGCACCCCGGAGCCGACCCTGGAACACTGGGCCAAAGAGCACAACGTCAAGGGCCACAGCCCGGCGGAAATGGCGCCGTGGTTCGAGAAAATGGAGCAACGCCTGGGTGTGGCGCCGTGGATGGTGCCACCCAACGCCAACAATGATGTGATCCGCAAGGGCTGCGAAGCACTGAATTACTCATGGCACGTCATCCCGCGCAACGTTCGCGGCTGCTGGAACCTCGGCTACTGCGGCATGGGTTGCCCGACCAACGCCAAGCAATCGATGATGGTCACCACCATTCCAGCGACACTGGAAAAAGGCGGCGAACTGCTTTACCTGGCCCGCGCCGAAAAACTCACGATCAGCGGCGACAAGGTCACGGGCCTGCAATGTTCGGCGATGGACGAACGCTGCGTCGCACCGACCGGGCGAACCATAACGGTCAAGGCGCGGCATTTCGTGCTGGCCGGTGGCGGCATCAACAGCCCGGCCTTGCTGATGCGCTCCGGGGCGCCCGACCCGCACAAGCGCCTGGGCAAACGCACGTTCCTGCACCCGGTGAACATGTCTGCCGCGCTGTTCGACGAAGTGGTCAACCCCTTCTACGGCGCGCCGCAGTCGATCTATTCCGACCATTTCCAATGGCAGGACGGCACTACGGGCAAGATGTCCTACAAACTGGAAGTCCCGCCCCTGCACCCGGCACTGGCCACGACATTGCTCGGAGGTTTCGGTCAGGAAAACTCGCAGCACATGGCCAATCTGGCCCATACCCACGCCATGCTGGCGTTGCTGCGGGACGGTTTTCACCCGGACAGCCCCGGTGGCAGCGTCGAACTGCGCAGCGATGACACGCCGGTGCTGGATTACCAGCTATCACCCTACGCCTGGGATGGGTTGCGCCGGGCGTTCCATACCATGGCCGAGATCCAGTTCGCCGGTGGCGCCAAGGCCGTGATGCCGATGCACGCCGACGCCCGCTACGTGAAGACCCTCGCCGAAGCCCGCACGCTGATCGACGGCCTGAGCCTGGAGTTGTATCGCACACGCCTGGGCAGTGCCCATGTGATGGGCGGTTGCGCCATGGGTGAAGACCCGACAATCGCGGTGACCGACAGCCTCGGCAGGCATCATCAACTGGGCAATCTGTCGATTCACGACGGCTCGCTGTTCCCCACCAGCATTGGTGCCAATCCGCAGCTGTCGGTCTACGGGCTGACGGCGCAACTGGCGACATCCTTGGCCGAACGTTTAAAAAACCCATGAAAATGACGATTATTCCTATCGTCTATAGTGCTTTCTTACCCAACAGGCGACTTGGCCGACCGGGAAGGCTGCGATACCATCCGACTCCCCAACGGATTCCCGCCAGGACGACGCGATGAACCGAGTGTTGTACCCAGGTACCTTCGACCCTATTACCAAGGGCCATGGCGATCTGGTCGAACGCGCCTCGCGCCTGTTCGATCACGTGATCATCGCCGTCGCCGCGAGCCCGAAGAAAAACCCGCTGTTTCCTCTGGAACAACGGGTAGAACTGGCGCGCGAGGTCACTAAACATCTGCCGAACGTTGAAGTCGTCGGCTTCTCGACGCTGTTGGCGCACTTCGCCAAAGAGAAGAACGCCAACGTATTCCTGCGTGGATTGCGCGCGGTGTCGGACTTCGAATACGAGTTCCAGCTGGCCAACATGAACCGTCAGCTGGCGCCGGATGTGGAAAGCCTGTTCCTTACACCGTCCGAGCGTTATTCGTTCATTTCCTCGACGCTGGTCCGTGAAATCGCAGCCCTGGGCGGCGATATCACCAAGTTCGTGCACCCTGTAGTGGCGGACGCACTGACCGAACGCTTCAAGAAGTAGGAGCTGCCGCAGGCTGCGATCTTTTCAGCTTTCGTAGCCTGCACCTCTCTGCACCTCTCTGCACTTGATCGCGCCCGCGTGCACTGCGGGCGCCAATGCGGCACAATTGTGTGCATTGGTTTATTGCGCCCGGGCTTGCCGCCCCGGCTGGAGTTAGCATGTCCCTGATCATCACCGACGATTGCATCAACTGCGACGTCTGCGAACCCGAGTGCCCGAACGCCGCCATTTCCCAAGGCGAAGAGATCTACGTGATCGACCCGAACCTATGCACTCAGTGTGTCGGCCACTACGACGAACCGCAGTGCCAGCAGGTCTGCCCGGTGGATTGCATTCCACTGGACGAAGCTCATCCGGAGACTGAAGAGCAGTTGATGGAGAAGTACCGGAAGATTACCGGCAAAGTTTGATTAGCTTAAAAGATCGCAGCCTTCGGCAGCTCCGGGTGTACACAAAACCCTGGAGCTGCCGAAGGCTGCGATCTTTTGATCTTGCTTGACGTATCAGCTCTGACAACGCGGGCAAAAAACGCTGGCGCGCTGCCCCAGCTTCACTTCCCGCAGCCCCGTGCCACAGACCTTGCAGTGTTCACCGCCACGGCCGTACACGAACAGTTCCTGCTGGAAATAACCAGGCTGACCGTCTCCACCGACAAAGTCCCGCAACGTGGTACCGCCGCGCTCGATGGCGGCCGCCAGGATGCGCTTGATCTCGATGGCCAACTTCAAGTAACGCGCACGGGAAATGCCCTTGGCTTCGCGACGCGGATCGATCCCGGCGGCGAACAACGCTTCGGTCGCATAGATATTGCCCACACCCACCACCACCGCGTTATCCATGATGAACGGCTTGACCGCCATCGAACGGCTACGGGACTGCTGGAACAGGCGTTCGCCGTCGAACAGGTCGGTCAGCGGCTCAGGACCCAGGCGGATCAGTAATTCGTGATTGAGTGGGTCAAGGCTCCAGAGCATTGCGCCAAAGCGCCGCGGGTCGGTGTAGCGCAGGGCCAGGCCCGATTCCAGCTCGATGTCCACATGCTCATGCTTGGCCGCCGGCAGCCCGGCCTCCACCAGCCGCAAATTGCCTGACATGCCCAAATGGCTGATCAAGGTGCCGACTTCGGCATTGATCAGCAGGTACTTGGCGCGCCGCTCCACCAATACGATGTGCTGCCCGGACAACCGCACATCGAGGTCTTCGGGAATAGGCCAGCGCAAGCGCCGCTCACGCACGATCACCCGGCTGACCCGCTGGCCTTCCAGGTACGGCGCGATGCCGCGACGGGTGGTTTCGACTTCTGGCAATTCAGGCATGGTGCTCTCGGCTCAGGTGCATGGCCTGGAAGTTTCCGACACTCAGCGATGAGTGCCGAGGTCGCGGATCGTCTGCTTGAGGGTCTCGAAGTCGTAGTCCGAGAGGCCGACATAATCGAGCACCAGCGGTGCGATGCTGTTCCACTCGTGATCGTCGGTCTGATTGCCCAGCACCCGGTACGACGCGCAAATGTGCTCGGCCATTTTCAGGATCGCCAACAGGTTCTTCAACGAACTGTTGCGCGAAGATTCATCGCTGAATATCGCCAGGGCATTGTGATGATTGGCGATCGCCGCGCTCACGTGTTCCGGCAGGCGCCAGGACTTGGCCGTGTAATACCCGACCACCGAGTGATTGGTATTGAACACCTGATTCTCCGTATCCACCACCCGGTATTCGGCGCTGGCGTTGGCATAAGCCTGCTCCAGAACGCCCATGTAGTCGGGGAAACGCTGGAGCATCAAGGGCACGCCGCAGTCATGGAACAGGCCCAGGGCATACGCTTCATCGCCATTTTCAACGCCGATGCGCTTGGCCAGGGTCAGGCAGGTCATCGCCACGTCCTGAGCGGTGTCCCAGAAACGGTTCAGGGTGACAATGGTGTCGTCGTTCATCTCACCCTTGATCGACTGTGCATTGATCAGGTTGATGATCGAGCGGCTGCCCAGCAGATTCACCGCGCGCTGGATCGAAGCAATCTTGTTGCTCAGCCCGTAATACGGCGAATTGACGATCTTCAGCAGGGAACCGGAAAGTCCCGGATCCTGGGAAATCAGTTTGGCAATGACTTCCAGATCCGGGTCGGGCATGTACTGCTCCATCTGCAAATCCACCATGATTTGCGGCTGGGCCGGTACGCTGATGCCCTGCAGGGCTTGTTGGATCTGTTCGGAAGTCAGCTCTTGGGACATTTGTGCACACTCTGGGTCAGACGGTGATTCTAACCTTTATGAAGTTGGATCCGACATACCAAATCGCATGACAAC
Organism: Pseudomonas sp. GL-RE-26; assembly: GCF_019956275.1. Taxonomy (NCBI): domain Bacteria; kingdom Pseudomonadati; phylum Pseudomonadota; class Gammaproteobacteria; order Pseudomonadales; family Pseudomonadaceae; genus Pseudomonas; species Pseudomonas sp. GL-RE-26. Next base: position 421,974 of record NZ_JAHBDI010000011.1, on the reverse strand, counting down.
ACTCGCCACATGTCCACTTGCAGGCCAATCCGGGGTCCCAACACGCTATACTCCCGCTCTTTTTTCCGGAGCGACGACATGTCCCTGCCTAGCCTGCGCCTCAAAGCCAACGCCGACCGTCGTCTGCGCAACGGTCACTTGTGGGTCTACAGCAACGAAATCGATGTAGCCGCTACACCTTTGCACGGTTTCAAGGCCGGCGACCAGGCGATCCTCGAAGCCGCCGGCGGCAAGCCGCTGGGCATCGTTGCCATGAGCCCGAACAACCTGATCTGCGCCCGTGTACTGTCGCGTGACATCAAGTTGCCGCTGGACAAGTCGCTGCTGGTACACCGCCTGAACGTGGCCCTGTCCCTGCGCGATCGGCTGTTCGACAAGCCGTTCTATCGCCTGGTCTACGGCGACTCCGACCTGCTGCCAGGCCTGGTGGTCGACCGTTTCGGCGACATCCTGGTGGTGCAGATCGCTTCGGCGACCATGGAAGCCCATAAAGACGACGTGATCGCGGCGCTGACCCAAGTGCTCAAGCCAAGCGGCATTCTGTTCAAGAATGACTCCGCCGCCCGTGACGCCGAAGGCCTCACCCGTTACGTCGAAACCGTTTTCGGCCTGGTGCCGGAGTGGGTTGCACTGGAAGAGAACGGCGTGAAATTCGAAGCCCCGGTCATCCAGGGTCAGAAAACCGGCTGGTTCTACGACCACCGCATGAACCGCGCACGCCTGGCACCCTATGCCAAGGGCAAGCGCGTGCTCGACCTCTACAGCTACATCGGCGGCTGGGGCGTGCAGGCTGCCGCGTTCGGCGCCAGTGAAGTGTTCTGTGTCGACGCTTCGGCCTTCGCCCTCGACGGTGTCGAGCGCAACGCCGCACTGAACGGCTTCGCCGAGAAAATGACCTGCATCGAAGGCGACGTGTTCGAAGCCCTCAAAGAGCTGAAAGCCAGCGAAGAACGCTTCGACGTAATCGTGGCCGACCCGCCGGCGTTCATCAAGCGCAAGAAAGACATGAAGAACGGCGAAGGCGCCTACCGCCGCCTGAACGAGCAAGCCATGCGCCTGCTTACCAAGGACGGCATCCTGGTCAGCGCATCGTGCTCGATGCACTTGCCAGAAGACGACCTGCAAAACATCCTGCTGACCAGCGCCCGCCACCTGGACCGTAATATCCAGATTCTGGAACGTGGCGGTCAGGGTCCGGATCATCCGGTGCATCCGGCGATTGCCGAGACGCGGTATATCAAGAGCATTACTTGCCGGTTGTTGCCGAATAGCTAATTGCTGACAGCACTTATATTGATCGTCCGCACTTCAATAGTTCGGACGATCAACTAGCCATCCGAAACCAATACAAAAACCTCAGCCTTATTAAGCATTTACCGATCACGTAAAAGTTATCGGAACAGGACTACTTCACTTCGAGAAACGCCCTACACCATTTCGCTTGACCTCAATCCATCCAGACCTATCATCCAGCTTACCACTTGAATACTTGAGTGGTGGATATCAAAACCTTTACTGGAGATTGAATCATGAAGAAAGTTCAACTTTAGAAAAATCTAGCGGTACACCACCACGCAATGCTTAGCACGCCTAAGTAATCACTCAGGAAAAGCCGGGCAGAATACCTTCTGTCCGGCTTTTAAAAAGAGGGATGCCGTATGCAACTGAACCCCTATATTTTTTTACTACCCAAGCCTCCCCGGCTTTTCATCTGGAACTATAAAACCCATGAGCAATTCGAAATCGACAGTTCTCACGCAGGTCGATTAATTGAGCTTATCGAGCAAACAACACTATTTGATAAATGCCACCCAATTGACACTGATTTTTTTGAAGCCGGTATATTCGTCGAACAGGACTTACCTCCAGATGACTGGCAATGGGATGACCTTTCGAAGATTTTTCACATCGGAACCAAAGACCTTGGTGCTGGCAATACCCCAACGAACACAAAGGAATGGGCTGATCGTTACTTCGCTCATTGTCAGGAGGCGCTGAGTCGAGAGCCCCCACCACCTCACCCATTCGCCCACCTCCAGCGTGAGAACCTGCTCTGCCTGCCACCCCCGACTGACAATAGGGCATTAGACGGGCATACCGGATTCAAGCAAGTCTTGTTGCAGCGGAAAACATGCCGTTCCTTTCGGAAAAAAAGCGTGTCGCTGAATGATGTCAGTACGCTTCTCTACTTTTGTCTCGGTTACCTGAAGGAGCGAGAGTCGGATACCTGTGAACTGACTCCGGGCATGTTCAATGCACGGCGCAGCAGCCCGTCAGGTGGTGGACTGAACGCCAGCGAAGGATATTTATATGCTTATAACGTCCAAGGGCTCGACCCTGGGATTTATTACTATCACCCGAACTTGCATGCTTTAAAGTTATTGAGTCGTTTGAACAGCCCTCTCGGTTCTCTTCTACAAGGCCAACACTTTGCCGACAACATTCCTTTTGGAATATTCCTTACTTCGCGCCTCGATAAAATGTGGTGGAAATACCCTCACTCGCAAGCCTATCGGGTTTCACTACTAGAGATCGGCCACATTTCGCAAACTATACAACTGTGTGCAACATCACTTGGATTGAATACTTGGCTAACCGCTGCACTGACCGAATCAAAAATAGAAAAACTTATAAAACTGGACGACCTATCAGAACAAGTATTTCTTTTTATAGGTGCTGGACACAGCAAGGGAGAGACATTGTGTGAGGAACTACAAAGCTTACTGAACAAAAATACCCCACCAGTAAACCCCGGAAACCCATAAAAATGTCAGAGCACTCAAGCGCCAGGATAAGCGATAACATCACAGGTCAAAAAATCTCCCGATTCATTCTTATTACCAATATTTCGTTAATCAGCTTTTTCCCACTCAACATCCTGCTTCCCTCTTTCCCGGCCTTGGCGCTGGAGTTCAATACATCAATGGTTGATATCGCGTTTGCGGTCAGCTTGTTCACACTGGTTTTTTCTTTCGCGCAACTGGTCACCGGCCCCCTTTCGGACAAATGGGGGCGTAAGGAAGTGCTGCTTGGATGCCTGATCCTGTGCTCGATAGGTGCGATCGGCTGTACCCAGGCAACGGACTATTCGACTTTTATGGGCTTTCGCGCCGTTCAGGCGTTGGGGTGCGGTTTTTTTGTGCTGGGCCACGCGCTAGTAGAGGACCTGTTCGAAGAAAAGGATCGAGCCCGGGTGCGCATTTATTACATGACCCTGAGCGGGTCATTTGTCGCACTGTCCCCTCTGCTTGGCTCATGGCTGCAAACATCTTTTGGTTGGCAGGGCAGCTTTTATGCGTTTTCCCTGATGGCGCTCGGTATCTTTATCCATGCGCAATCAGAGTTGCCTGCCAGATCAGCCCGAACCGACCACGAAACCACTTCTATTACGTCAACACTGAAAACCATCCTGAACAGCAAAGACTTTGTTCGCTATTGGTGGATCGCCGCGCTGGTCTTCTCCTGTTACTTTGCCCTTATCAGCGTGACGCCGCTGATTTTCATGGACGTCCTGAAACTGTCTGAATATCAGTATGCGTTGGTTCTGGTGGCTTATGGCGTGGCTTACGTCCTCGGTGGAGCTCTAGCTTCGGCCGCGCAGAAGCGCATTTCCCTCAGCAAACAGATAAACCTCGGATTGAGCCTACTGAGCATCGCCGGTCTGGCTTTAGGGTTGATCCTGATCTTCGACGCAATGACGACGCTCACATTGTTTGTGCCGATGCTAATCAGTGCACTGGCCGTCACCTTGGTTCGGCCAGCAGCCATTTCTGCAGCAATGCTGTTGTTTTCCAGTAATGCCGGAACCGCTGCATCCGCTGGCAATACAATCATGTTCATCACCGCCGCCATCAGCAGCGCTGTGCTAGCCCTGGCAGGAACCCATCTGCTGGTGACAATTGCCGTCAGTTTTATCGGTTTCAGTCTGTGGGGGTTGCTGACAAATGCGAGGGTCGGGCGATGATCAAGCGCCCTACGGCATTCCCTCCAGCCGCCAGCCGTGTAGAATCGCGAACATTCATCGCCAGTCATCCCCGGCGGGTTTATGAGCTCAAGCTGAAGCGCGCGGCGATCCCGCAAAGTTATCGGCAACTTCCGGACACGCGGCCATTTCTGAGTGTTCCAGACGTCAATAGAAGCTCACTTCCCTTTTGATACCTGATTAGCCGCCCGGAGTGCTTCATGCCTGATTACCGCTCGAAAACATCCACCCACGGCCGCAACATGGCCGGTGCCCGCGCACTGTGGCGCGCCACGGGGATGAAAGATGACGACTTCAAGAAGCCGATCATCGCCATTGCCAACTCCTTTACCCAGTTCGTACCGGGTCACGTGCACCTCAAGGACCTGGGCCAACTGGTCGCCCGCGAGATCGAACGCGCTGGCGGCGTGGCGAAGGAATTCAACACCATCGCTGTCGATGACGGCATCGCCATGGGCCACGACGGCATGCTCTATTCGCTGCCGAGCCGCGAAATCATCGCCGACTCCGTCGAGTACATGGTCAACGCCCACTGCGCCGATGCGATCGTCTGCATTTCCAACTGCGACAAGATCACCCCCGGCATGCTGATGGCGTCCCTGCGCCTGAACATCCCGGTGATCTTCGTCTCCGGCGGCCCGATGGAAGCCGGCAAGACCAAACTCGCTTCCCACGGCCTCGACCTGGTCGATGCCATGGTGATCGCCGCCGACTCCAGCGCTTCTGACGAGAAAGTCGCCGAGTACGAGCGCAGCGCCTGTCCGACCTGCGGATCGTGCTCCGGCATGTTCACCGCCAACTCGATGAACTGTCTGGTCGAAGCCCTGGGCCTGGCATTGCCGGGCAACGGTTCGACACTGGCCACCCACAGTGACCGCGAGCAGCTGTTCCTGCAGGCCGGCCGCACCATCGTCGAGCTGTGCAAGCGTTACTACGGCGAGAACGACGAGTCGGTATTGCCGCGCAACATCGCCAACTTCCAGGCGTTCGAAAACGCCATGACCCTGGACATCGCCATGGGCGGTTCCACCAACACCATCCTGCACTTGCTGGCCGCTGCACAGGAAGCCGAGATCGATTTCGACCTGCGCGACATCGACCGTCTGTCCCGTCACGTACCGCAACTGTGCAAGGTCGCGCCGAACATCCAGAAGTACCACATGGAAGACGTGCACCGCGCCGGCGGGATCTTCAGCATTCTCGGTTCGCTGGCCCGTGGCGGTTTGCTGCACACCCAGTTGCCAACCGTGCATAGCCGCAGCATGGAAGAAGCCATCGCCAAGTGGGACATCACCCAGACCACCGACGAAGCCGTGCACCACTTCTTCAAGGCCGGTCCTGCGGGCATCCCGACGCAAACCGCGTTCAGCCAGTCGACCCGTTGGGACACCCTGGACGACGACCGTGAAAACGGCTGCATCCGTAGTGTCGAGCACGCGTACTCGCAAGAAGGCGGCCTGGCCGTTCTCTACGGCAACATCGCCCTGGACGGTTGCGTGGTGAAAACCGCTGGCGTCGACGAGTCGATCCACGTGTTCGAAGGCAACGCCAAGATCTTCGAAAGCCAGGACAGCGCCGTGCGCGGCATCCTCGCCGACGAAGTGAAAGAAGGCGACATCGTCATCATTCGCTACGAAGGCCCGAAAGGCGGCCCGGGCATGCAGGAAATGCTCTACCCGACTTCGTACCTGAAATCCAAAGGCCTGGGCAAAGCTTGCGCCCTGCTCACCGATGGCCGTTTCTCCGGCGGTACTTCCGGCCTGTCCATCGGCCATGCTTCGCCTGAAGCCGCTGCCGGCGGCGCGATCGGCCTGGTACAGGACGGCGACAAGGTGCTGATCGACATTCCGAACCGCTCGATCAACCTGCTGGTCAGCGATGAAGAACTGGCCGCGCGCCGAGTGGAGCAGGACAAGAAAGGCTGGAAACCGGTGGAAGTGCGTCCACGTAAAGTGACCACCGCACTGAAAGCCTACGCCCTGCTGGCCACCAGTGCCGACAAGGGTGCTGTGCGTAACAAGGCGATGCTTGACGGGCTGTAAGGCTTAACCGTTGAACAAAAAATGCCCCGCCATGTGCGGGGCATTTTTTTGTTTGCGAAGCGGGATTGGCAGTGGATACAACTGTGAATGTGACGCCGCCATCGCGGGCAAGCCCGCTCCCACAGGATCTTCAGAGTCCACACAATTTGTGCTTCACCCAGAACCTAGTGGGAGCGGGCTTGCCCGCGATTGGAGCGCCTCGGTCTTACTGGATGTCTTCCGGCTTCACGATCACCCAGTTCTTGTCAGCCGTCACCGTCAACCCTTCCTTGGCCTGGGCCGCAGCGTTCTTGGCCATCATGCCCTGGATCTGGGCCATGTACTTGTCCTTGCGGTTGACCCACAGGTGGATGCCGCCCTTGGCCACGTCAACACTGTGGAACAGCATGTAACCGTCACTGGTCGGGGTATCGCCGCCAACCAGCACCGGTTTTTTCCATTCATCGATGTAGGTCAGGATCGCCGCCTGCTTGCCGGCCATCCAGGTCGCCGGGGTCCACAGGTACGGGGTCAGTTCGAGGCCGAGGTTGGCCTTCTCGTCATACTTGCCGGCGGTGACCTGCTTGCGCGCGGTGGTCAGCTCGCCAGTCTTCGGGTCCTTCAGCAACAGCGACACGCCGATCACGTTCTGCGGCTTGACGTTGTAGCCGTACTTCGGATCGGCCGCGACCATGCGCACCAGCTCTTCGGAGGCGGCGGTCATCACGTAGACCTCGATGCCGTTCTCCATCAACTTGTTGTACAGCTCTTGCTGGCCGGTGAAGATCTTCGGCGGGTTGACGTCGAGCTTCTTGACCACGTCGCCTTCGTAATAAGTCGCCGGCACCGGTTTGCCCGACGCCATCATCTCGTCGACATAGCCCTTGAGTTCCTTGAGCGTAAAGCCGGAGAACACCTGGGCGACCCATGGATAGCAAACCATGTCGTCGACTTCGCAGAGGCGGTAGTAATAGCTGAACAGGCTTTCCTTGTGGTCGGCGGTGTCCTTGAACGGCATCAGTTTCAGGGAGGGATCGAGCTTGTCGCGGGTGATCAGGCCCTTGTTCTCCATGAACGGTAGCAACGACTCTTCGAGGTCGTAGCGGTAACTGGTGTTGTCCATGTCGAACACCGCGTAGTTACCTTTGTTAGCGTTGGCGGCGATCATCGCCTCCAGCGCCTTGGCCTGATCGGCGGGCCAGTGTTTCAGATCCGTTGCAAGCACCTGGCCGGCAAGGCCCAGGCAAAGTGCTGCTGCCAGCAATTTCGGTGCGAACTTCATTGGCGTTTCTCCCTGAATGTGAAAGAGATCGACGCTAACAAATAAGTGTGACAGTCCTCGTCTGTCAGCGACCGCCTGCGTCCCTTTCGCGCCAGGTGCATTTCTGACAGCGACATCCGCTTATTCCAAAAACGACGGAGACCATACGTTTTTGATATTAATTCATTAGTTTTCAAGCTGTTAGGCTTGCCGGTTCGCAGCTGCCCCGGAAGGCAGTTGGCAAAAGTCTAATGGGAGTTCCAATGAATCTGCCGCTGATCCTCAATCTGCTGGTGTTCCTCGCCCTGCTCCTGGGCTTGGCGCAAACCCGCCACACCACTTGGAGTCTGGCGAAAAAAGTCCTGCTCGCACTGGTGCTGGGCGTGGCGTTCGGTGTGGCGCTGCACACTGTCTACGGTGCCGGCAACCCGGTGCTGAAAGCCTCGATTGGCTGGTTCGATCTGGTGGGCAACGGTTACGTGCAGTTGCTGCAAATGATCGTGATCCCGCTGGTGTTCGCCTCGATCCTCAGTGCCGTGGCCCGCCTGCACAACGCCTCATCGCTGGGCAAAATCAGCTTCCTGACCATCGGCACGCTGCTGTTCACCACGGCCATCGCGGCCTTGATCGGTATCGGCCTGACCAACCTGTTCGGCCTGACCGCCGAAGGCCTGGTGGCCGGCACCCAGGAAATGGCGCGCCTGCAAACCATCCAGACCGATTACGCCGGCAAGGTCGCCGACCTGAATGTGCCGCAGCTGTTGTTGTCGTTCATTCCGCAAAACCCGTTCGCCGATCTGGCGCGGGCCAAGCCGACGTCGATTATCAGCGTGGTGATTTTCGCGGCGTTCCTGGGTGTCGCGGCCCTGCAATTGCTCAAGGATGATGCCGAGAAAGGTCAGAAAGTGATCAACGCCATCGACACCCTGCAAGCCTGGGTGATGCGCTTGGTCCGTCTGGTGATGAAGCTGACCCCGTACGGCGTGCTGGCGCTGATGACCAAAGTCGTCGCCGGTTCGAACCTGCAAGACATCATCAAGCTCGGCAGTTTTGTCGTGGTGTCCTACATCGGCCTGGGCCTGATGTTTGTGGTGCATGGCGTGCTGGTGTCGGCCGCCGGGATCAATCCGCTGCGCTTCTTCCGCAAGATCTGGCCGGTGCTGACGTTTGCCTTCACCAGCCGCTCCAGCGCTGCGACGATTCCGTTGAGCATTGAAGCGCAGACCAGTCGCCTGGGCATTCCGCAGTCCATCGCCAGTTTCGCCGCTTCGTTTGGCGCAACCATTGGCCAGAACGGTTGTGCCGGCCTGTACCCGGCGATGTTGGCGGTGATGGTGGCGCCGACTGTGGGCATCAACCCGCTGGACCCGCTGTGGATCGCGACTTTGGTGGCGATTGTGACGCTGAGCTCGGCCGGTGTGGCCGGGGTGGGTGGCGGCGCGACGTTTGCGGCGTTGATCGTGCTACCGGCGATGGGTTTGCCGGTGTCACTGGTGGCGTTGCTGATTTCGGTCGAGCCGCTGATTGATATGGGGCGTACGGCGTTGAATGTCAGTGGCTCGATGACGGCGGGGGCGATTACCAGTCAGGTGATGCAGCAGACTGATAAAGAACTGCTGGATGCGGATGAGCATTCGGCGTTGGCGCAGGCTTAACGATCGAACAACTTTGTGGCGAGGGAGCTTGCTCCCGCTGGGTCGCGAAGCGGCCCCAGTGTGGCCTGATGCAATCTTTCAGTAAGCATGCAGTGCAGGGTTTTGGGGCTGCTGCGCAGCCCAGCGGGAGCAAGCTCCCTCGCCACAGGTTTAGGCTTTCTCCCAGACTTCAAAGTTGTACGCCGGTTTGTCGCCTTCCGCCGGATTCGGCACATTCGACACCAGTTTCCACTGGTTCAAATCAAACTCCGGAAACCACGCATCCCCTTCCGGGCTCAACGCCACGCGGGTCAGGTACAACCGATCAGCCTGCGCCAGCCCTTGCGCATACAACTGCGCACCGCCAATCAACATCAGCTCATCGACGCCCTGCTCTTTTGCCCACTCTTCAGCGCGAGCTACAGCAGCTTCCAGCGACGGATAAACCTCCGCGCCTTCCAGCAGCAGACCCACCTGACGGCTGACCACGATGTTCAAGCGGCCCGGCAGCGGGCGACCGAGGGAGTCCCAGGTCTTGCGCCCCATGATGATCGGCTTGCCGAGCGTGGTGGCCTTGAAATATTTGAAGTCCCCCGGCAAGTGCCAGGGCATGCTGTTGTCGACGCCGATCACACGGTTTTCACCGAGGGCTGCGATCAGGCTGAGAGGGAGTGATTTAGTCATGCCGGCGAGGATACCAGAGCCTCGCTTTCGCCGATAAGCGTCACAGCGGTTATGCTCACAGCTCATTTAAGCGACGGGATGCCGCGTGACTGAACTGAATAACCTCTGGCTGACAGAAACCATCCGCCTGCGCGAAGAGTACGCAGGTCCCTTGGAAGACCTTGAAGCCAACCGACTGGCCCGCAGCGCCGGCGGCGATTTGCCGTTGCGCATTCAACGCCGAGCCCTGTGGCTGGCCGAGCGCGATGGCCTGGCCGATGCCCTCAAACACTGGCTGCAAGGCGCGCGACTGGCACTGATCGTCATGGCGGTGCTGGCGGTGATCAGCGGCGCCGGCCTGGCCTTTGCCGCCATGGGCGATGGCCTGCACCCGGTGAATGTGTTCTGGGCCTTGGGCAGCCTGCTCGGGCTCAACCTGATCCTGCTGCTGAGCTGGGCCCTGGGCCTGGTGTTTGCCGGCGAACACGGCGCCAGCCTCGGGCGACTGTGGCTGTGGCTAAGTGAAAAACTCGCCCGGGACGCCAAGGCCGCACAACTGGCGCCGGCCCTGCTGTTATTGCTGCAACGCCAGAAGCTCAATCGCTGGGCCATCGGCGTACTGGTCAACAGCCTGTGGTTGCTGGCGATGCTCAGCGCGCTGGTGATCCTGCTGACGTTGATGGCGACCCGACGCTATGGCTTCGTCTGGGAAACCACCATTCTCAGCGCCGACACCTTTATCGCCGTCACTCAGGCCCTTGGTGCGCTGCCGGCCCTGCTCGGTTTCAGCGTGCCCACCGAGGAGATGATCCGCGCCAGTGGCGACGCCGCCCTGAACATCGAAAGCGCCCGCCAGGCTTGGGCCGCTTGGCAGGTGGGCGTTCTGCTGGTCTACGGCGTTTTGCCGCGCCTGCTGCTCGCGCTGTTTTGCCTATGGCGCTGGAAGATGGGGCAAACAGCGCTGCGTCTGGATTTGAACCTGCCCGGTTACGCACAGCTACGCGAACGCTTGATGCCCACCAGCGAACGCCTCGGCATCAGCGATGCGGCGCCTGAGCAACTGCATCGCATGGAAAGCGGTGTCAGCGAACAACAAAGTGATGGTGCTCTATTGGTCGCCATCGAGCTGGACGACGACCGCCCGTGGCCACCGCAATTGCCGAAAAACGTCAGCAACGCCGGCATCCTCGACAGCCGCGAATCGCGACACAAACTCCTCGAACAACTGAGCCGCTTCCCTCCGGCGCGCTTGGCCATTGCGTGCGATCCGCGGCGCTCGCCGGATCGCGGCAGCCTGGCGCTGATCGCCGAACTGGCCCGCAGCGCCAGCGCCACCCGCGTGTGGTTGTTGCAGGCGCCCCCCGGTGAAGCGCTGGACGCCGAACGCCTGGGCGACTGGCACGTGGCGCTGCAACAGCTTGAGCTACCGTTTGCCGATTGCGCACCGATGAGCTGGCTGGAGTCCGGTCATGACTGACGCCTGGAAGCAGCCCCTGAAACTCGCCGTGGTCGGCCACACCAACGTTGGCAAAACCTCGTTGCTGCGCACCCTGACCCGCGACGTCGGCTTCGGTGAAGTGTCCCATCGCCCCAGCACCACGCGACACGTCGAAGGCGCACGATTGTCGGTGGACGGCGAGCCCTTGCTCGATCTCTACGACACCCCGGGCCTGGAAGACGCCATCGCCCTGCTCGACTACCTTGAACGCCTGGAGCGTCCCGGCGAACGCCTCGACGGCCCGGCGCGGCTGGCGCGCTTCCTTGAGGGCAGCGAAGCCCGGCAACGCTTCGAACAGGAAGCCAAGGTGCTGCGCCAGTTACTGGCGTCGGACGCCGGGCTCTACGTGATCGACGCCCGAGAGCCGGTGCTGGCCAAGTATCGCGACGAGCTGGAGGTGCTGGCCAGTTGCGGCAAACCCTTGCTGCCGGTGCTGAATTTCGTCAGCAGCGCCAACCATCGCGAACCGGCCTGGCGGGAAGCACTGGCACGGCTGGGCTTGCATGCCTTGGTACGCTTCGACAGCGTCGCGCCGCCGGAGGATGGTGAGCGTCGACTCTATGAAAGTCTCGCCCTGTTGCTGGAGTCTGCCCGGCCGCAACTCGAACGCCTGATCGCCGATCAGCAAGCCCAGCGTCTGGCTCGCCAACAAAGCGCAGAGCGATTGATTGCCGAATTACTGATCGATTGCGCGGCCTGCCGACGCAGCGTGGTCAGTGAAGCCGAGCAGGAACAAAAGGCGATCAGCGAACTGCGCAAAGCCGTACGCCAGCGTGAGCAGCGTTGCGTCGAGGCCCTGCTCAAGCTCTATGCCTTCCGCCCACAGGATGCCGCTGCCAGTGATTTGCCGCTGCTCGACGGCCGTTGGGGCGATGACCTGTTCAACCCGGAAACCCTGAAGCAACTGGGCGTGCGGGTCGGCGGCGGAATCGCCGCGGGTGCTGCCGCCGGGGCAGGGGTTGATCTGCTGGTCGGTGGCATCACCCTCGGCGCCGCCGCACTGGCCGGGGCCATCGCCGGCGGCGCGCTGCAAACCGCGCGCAGTTATGGCAGCCGCTTGCTGGGCAAGATCAAGGGCCAGCGCGAATTGACGGTGGATGACAACGTGCTGCGCCTGTTGGCGCTGCGCCAGCGGCAATTGCTGCAAGCACTCAATGCCCGTGGGCACGCAGCGATGGACAGTATTCAGGTGGCCACGCCACGGGATAAAAGCTGGCGCGAAGGCAAACTGCCTGAGGCGCTGAACAAAGCGCGGGCGCATCCGCAGTGGTCGTCGCTCAATCCTCATCCCAAATTGAATCAGGCGGAGCGGCAGGAGCAGGTTGAGGGGTTGGCGCAGCAGCTGTAGTCACCTGAACATTTGTGTTGTTTTAACTGACGCCATCGCGAGCAGGCTCGCTCCTACAGGGGATTTGTGTCGATCACAGATCCAGTGTGGGAGTGAGCCTGCTCGCGATGGCAGCAACTCGGTATCACTGGCTTTACGCCGCCAACAGCCGTACCGCTTTGCCCTTCATCACCGCCAGATCAATCACCGGCACATGCATCTCTTTCGCCAGTTCATCCCACTGGCGCATGCGCAAGCTCACGGCACACAGCGGGTCCTGCTCGAACGCCTCGGCCTCTTCAGCCGTCATCACCCCGCCCTGATATTCCAGGGTTCGGCGACTGGCTTCACTCAAGCGCTCGTAGTATCCCGCCTCCTTGAGTGTCAGGTAACGCTTGGCCTGCACGTGGTATTCGACAAGCCGTGCCATGCGCTCGCTGAATCCGGCGCGGCGAAGGTAGTCGGCACCGAGCCGTTCATGGCTGACCACACCGAAGCCGCCCATGCTCTCCACGCTTTCGGCGCAGATATGCCCGATGTCGTGAAAGAAAGCCGCCAGAATTACTTCATCGTCGAAGCCTTCGGCCATGGCCAGCTCCGCCGCCTGGGACATGTGCTCGATCTGCGACACCGGCTCACCGATGTAGTCGCTGTCACCGAAGAGCTCGTACAAACCGAACACCTCGGCAATCACTTGTTCATTACGCTCCATCAGATTTCCCCCAATACCGTGGCAACGTTGCGCTCAGCCATTGCCGGCCCGACGCTCATGCCGACACCGGTGTGCATCAACGCCACGCTCAGGCCTTTTGCCGGGCGCAGGAACGAGAACGGTCCCGGCCCCCGTGAACCATAGACCCCCTGCCAGCGTTCGACCACTTGCACCTTGCAGCCCAGGGTCTGCTCGGCCAGTTCGATCATCCAGTCGTCGACCTGCTCGGCATTGAAGGGTGACGGATCGCTGCCGTAATGGTGCGAATCACCAATGATCAATTCGCCATAGGGCGTCGGGCTGATCAGCAGGTGGATACCGTTTTCGTGCAGGTGCGGTGCGTACTGCAGAATTTCTGCCTGCACCGCCGCAGCTTCCGGCAAATCGGCGAAGGCGCCGTAGTGCACGCAGCTCAAACCGGTGAGCAACGCGTGTTGCAGGTTGAGGTTGATTTGCGGTCGGGCACGGAGCATTTGCAGGCGGCAGATTTGCGGCTCGAGTTCGGCGATCTGTTCGGCCAGCAAGGTCTGATAATCGTGGCCGGAGCAGACGATGATCTGCTCGGCACTGAAGCTGCCGGCGGTGCTGTGCAGGCGCCCCGGCTCGATATCGCGCACCAGGGTAGAGAAGTGAAACTTGACGCCCAGGTCGCGGCGCAGGAAGTCGATCAGCGCCGGAATCGCTTCGCGGGAATACAGCTGCTGGTCGTCCATGCCATGCAAGGCCGCGCGGTGATGGCGGAACTGACCGCCGTACAAATCACGCAGCGCAGCGCCGCGCAGCAGGTCGACGCGGTAACCGTATTCGACGGCGCGGCCCTCGCAGAAGGCTTCCAGCAGTTGCTCTTCCGCTTCGGTGCGGGCGAACAGGTACGAGCCATTGCGCTTGAGTTGCAGGCCGGCGAGCTGCGCCCAATCGCCCCAGATTCCGCGACTGGCGCGGGCCAACTCCAGCATCGGTCCCGGCGGTTGGCCGGTGACCAGTGCCTGGCCGAAGTTACGCACAGAAGCGCCGAGGGGCGTTTCGCTGCGCTCGAAAACCGTGACCTTCAGACCGCGCTTGGCGGCGGCATACGCGTGGGACAAACCCAGGACGCCGGCGCCGACGATCAGCATGTCGTTGTGGTGTGTCATGGAATCTTGTCCTGAATTCGAGACCGCTATCGCGAGCAAGCTCGCTCCCACAGTGATTTGTAGTGGACACAAATTTTGTGACCGCCACAGGACCTGTGGGAGCGAGCTTGCTCGCGATGAGGCCCTGTCAGCCGATGAAGACCTTACTTGGCCGCCACTTTCTCGGACTTGCCGTCATAGCGCTTGCGCCATTCGGTCAGGATCTCGTCGCGGTTCTTCGAAGCCCAGGCGAAGTCGTTCTTGATCAGGCGCTGCTCGTAGTCGGCCGGCAGTTCGGTCTGCGGCTTGGCGATGCCAGGCTGCGCGAGTACGGCGAAGTTTTCTTTGTAGAGATCCATCGCCTCAGGGCTGGCAGAGAAGTCAGCCAGTTTCTTCGCCGCTTCTTCGTGGGCAGTGCCCTTGATCACCGCAGTCGCTTCGATCTCCCAGCCCAGGCCTTCCTTCGGCAGGATGATGTCCAGCGGTGCGCCCTGGCGTTTCAGCTGAACGGCCGGGTACTCGAAGGAAATACCGATCGGGAATTCGCCAGCCGCCGCCAGTTTGCAAGGCTTGGAGCCAGAGTGAACGTACTGGCCGATGTTCTGGTGCAGGCCGTCCATGTAGGCCCAGCCCTGCTTCTCGCCGAAGGTTTGCAGCCAGGCGCTGACGTCAAGGAACCCGGTGCCGGACGAGGCCGGGTTCGGCATGACGATCTTGCCTTTGTACTCAGGCTTGGTCAGATCCTGCCAGCTCACTGGCTTGGTCAGGCCCTGCTTCTCGGCTTCGACGGTGTTGAAGCAGATGGTCGCAGCCCAGACGTCCATGCCGACCCAGGCTGGCGGGTTGGCCGCGTCGCGGTAGTTCGCGCCGATCTTGCCCAGGTCTTTCGGTGCATAGCTTTGCAGCATGCCTTGCTGATCGAGGATCGCCAGGCTTGAAGCGGCCAGGCCCCACACGGCGTCAGCCTGCGGACGGGCTTTTTCGGCCAGCAGTTTGGCGGTGATGATGCCGGTGGAATCACGCACCCATTTGATTTCGACGTCCGGGTTGGCCTTTTCGAAAGCTTCTTTGTAAGTCTTCAGTTGTTCGGCTTCGAGGGCGGTGTACACCGTCAACTCGGTTTTCGCCGCAAAGGCGTTCAGGCTGAAAGCGGTGAGGACAGCAGCGGCCAGGGCCATAGGCTTGAACATGATCTTTTCCTGTTTTTGAGTTGATGGGTTGTGCAGATTCAATGACCGGGCGCGGTCTGGCGCCAAGCCTGGGAGCGGCGCAGCAAGCCGCGCGAGGCCCAGGCCAGCAGCAGGGACACGCCCGCCGAGGTAATCAGGATCAGGGTCGACATCGCTGCCGCACCGCCGACGTTGCCGGCGTCGTCCATGTTCAGCACCGCCACTGCCGCGAGGATGGTGTCGGGGCTGTAGAGGAAGATCGCCGCCGAAACGGTGGTCATGGCCGAGACGAACAGGTAGCGCACGATGTCCAGCAAGGCTGGCAGGCAGATCGGCACGGTGACGCGCAGGTAGTGGCGGTACAGCGGCGCCTTGAGCGACAGCGCAGCGGCTTCGAACTCGGCGTCGAGCTGACGCAGCGCGGTGGTGGCGGTCATTTGCGCGGTGGTCAAATAGTGAGCAATGGTGCAGACGATCAGCAGGGTCATGGTCCCGTAGAGCACATGCAGCGGGTTGCCGGTGAGGTTGAAGAAGAAGACGTAACCCAGCCCCAGCACCAGGCCCGGCACCGCCATCGGGACGAAACTGAGCATGCGCAAGGTCAGGTTCAGTCCGCGCTGGCCCTTGGTTTTTTCCATCAGGTAGGCGCCGGTGAAAATCAGCAGGCTGCCAATCAACGCCGTGCCCAGGGCCATCTTCAAGCTATTGCCGTAGGCCAGCCAGCCACCACCGGCGGTTTCGTTGAACTGGTAATGGTTGAGCGACAGCGACAGGTTGTACGGCCAGAACTTCACCAGGGACGAGAACACCGCCATGCCGAACACCAGCAGCAGCGCGGCGCAGATCAGCAGGACGATGGCCAGGTAGCAGCTGTCGCGCAGCTTCGAAGGCGCGGGTTTGAACACCTGGGCGCGACCGCTCATGGAGTCACCGTGACGACGACGCAACCAGGCATCGACGCCGAAGCTGAACAGCGCCGGCAGCAACAACACCATGCCGATCAAGGCACCGCGACCGAATTGCTGCTGGCCGACCACCGCCTTGTAGGCTTCCAGCGCCAGCACTTGATAGTCGCCACCGACCACCACTGGCACACCGAAGTCAGTGATGGTCAGAGTGAACACCAGGCAGAATGCGGCGAACACGGCCTGACGGGTCGCCGGCCAGGTGATACTGCGGAAGGCTTTTGCAGGACTCGCACCCATGCTGGAGGCCGCGTCGAACAGTCGCGCATCGGCCAGGGACAGGGCCGACAGAAGAATCATCAAGGCGTGTGGGAAGGTGTAGATGACTTCGCCAAGCACAATGCCCCAGAAGCCGTAGATATTGTCTGAGAGCAGGCCACGCAGCATGCCCTGGTTGCCGAACAGGTAAACCAGCGCAATCCCCGGCAGCATCGACGGCGCCATCAATGGCAGAAGCGAAATGCCCCGCCAGATGCCTTTGGCCGGAATCAAGGTGCGTTGCAGCGCGTAGGCAAACAGGTAGGCCAGCGGTACGACAATGGCCGCGACGCTGAGGGATACCTTCAGGCTGTTACCGAGCAACCAGTGGAAGTTTTCGCTGGTCACCAGTTCTTTCGCTGCGACCCAGCCACCGCCCTGCCCGGCCTCGGCGCTGAAACCACGCCAGAAGATCGCCAGCAACGGCATCATTACGGCAACGCCCAACAACACCAGCATGAGGACTTTGCCGCCGACCACGAACAACCGGTCACCGATTTCGGCGCGGGTAGTCTGCCGAACCTGCTTGTACGGCAGCGGCAGCGCGATGTTCGCACTCATCAGGCAAATACCTGCAGGCTGCGCGGAGGCAAGGCGACCATGATCTGCTGGGCGCCAAGGCGTGGCATGGCTTCCGGTGCCAGCTCCGCCAACAACGCATGACCCGGCAACTGATCGAGTTCAAAGCTCATGCGGCAGCGGTTGCCGAGGAAAGTGATTTCACGAACCTTGGCCGGGAACAGGTTTTCCTCGTGCACCAGCGGGTTGACGTTGATCGCTTCCGGACGGCAGAACAAACGGCCCGACGCGGTCTTGGCGCTGCCATCGGCCAGGCGCATGTTCAGCCCGCCGACCTGGGCGTGGCTGTCGCTGCTGCGCTGGAACGGCAACCAGTTACCCTGGCCGACGAACTCTGCCACGAATGGCGTGGCCGGGCGGTTGTAGATTTCCTGCGGCGTGGCGTACTGCTCGACCTTGCCGTTGTTCATCACGGCAATGCGGTCGGCCATCAGCATGGCCTCGTCCTGATTGTGGGTGACCATCAGGGTGGTGATGCCGAGGTTGCGTTGCAGTTGGCGCAATTCGGTGCACAGATGCTCGCGCACCCGGGCATCGAGGGCCGACATCGGTTCGTCCAGCAACAATAGCGAAGGCGCGGGCGCCAGGGCGCGGGCCAATGCCACACGTTGCTGCTGACCACCGGACAACTGGCCCGGGTATTTTTTCTCGCTGCCGGTCAGGCCAACCAGTTCCAGCATCTGACCGACGCGACGGCGCACTTCGTCGCGACCACTGCCGGCGAGGCCGTAGGCAATGTTCGCTTCGACGGTGAGATTGGGGAACAACGCGTAGGACTGGAACAGAATGCCGTAGTCCCGCGCCTGGGGCGCCAGGTGGGAAACGTCGCGATCGCCCAGGTACAACTCGCCGCTGTCCTGCTTCTCCAGACCGGCGATGCAGCGCAGCAAGGTGGTTTTGCCACAGCCCGACGGCCCCAGCAGACACACCAGCTCACCAGCCGCCACGTCGAGGGAAACGTTATCCAGCGCAGTGAAGGCGCCGAAGCGTTTCTGTACACCGCGCACCTTCATCGGTGCGCCGGGGTTGGTCAGGGCAGTTGCGATCGAGTTGTTCATGGACGGATCTCATCTAGCAGATGGGGCCATCCTAGAGTTGTAATGAGTCCGTCATGTGGCAGTAAGGCAAAAACTGCCGATAGTGGTATTCGGGATTTTTGGTTATTGGACAATGACTAACTTGTGGCGAGGGAGCTTGCTCCCTCGCCACAGAGTTCTACACAGGGGCCATTTCCTGCGCCAACCCCAGGAACGCCGCCGGCAGCCGCGCGTTTTTGCGCTCCTTGAGGCAGTACAGGTATTCGGGAATCTGCGGTGCATTCTCGATGGTCAGCACCCGCAGTTGCGGATCATGGGGCACTTCCTGACGGGCAATGATGCTGATGCCGATGTTGCGCAGCACCGCTTCGCGGATCGATTCGCGGCTGCCGATCTCCAGCAGCGGGCCGAAACACACGCTGGCACTGGCCAGCAAATCTTCGGTCAAACGACGGGTGGTCGAGCCCGGTTCGCGCATCAGCAGGGTATGCCCGGCCAAGGCGCCGAGCGGCACGTGATCGTGAACCGCCAGCGGATGATTGCGATGCACCGCCAGCACCAGCGGATCGCTGCCGAGCACCCGGCGAATCAGCCGCGCGTCTTCGAGCAACTGCGACGACGCCGCGACATCGACCCGGTAATCCTCCAGCGCTTCAAGCACCTGTTGGGAATTGCCGATTTCCACCGAAACCTCAACCTGCGGCAGGCGCTCGCGGAAGGTTTTCACCAGGTCGAGGATGTAATACGGCGCCGTGGCGGCAATACGCAATGTGCCCTGGACCTGGCCGCAGTTACGCAGGAAAAACTCGATGTCGGCTTCCTGCTGCATCAGCACCTTGACCATCGGCAGCAGCCGCGCGCCCTCCTCGCTGACGCTGAGACGCCGGCCGCCACGGTAAAACAGTTCGACCGAATACTGACTTTCGAGGTTGCGGATCTGTGTCGTCACCGTCGGCTGGCTCAGGCCAAGCTTTTTGGCAGCCTGGGTAATGCTGCCCAGGCGGGCCACCATGTAAAACGCCTTCAGCTCCGCACTCAGCACAACCGTCCCTCATCCTTTACTTGCGCAGCAGGCGCAAACCGTTGAACACCACCAGCAGACTCACGCCCATGTCGGCGAACACCGCCATCCACATGGTAGCGACCCCGGCGAAGGTTACCCCAAGAAAGATCGCCTTGATGACCAAAGCCAGGGCGATGTTCTGTTTGAGGATGCTCGAAGTCTGCCGCGAAAGGCGAATGAATGCCGGGATTTTGCGCAGATCGTCGTCCATCAGGGCGACATCGGCGGTTTCGATCGCGGTATCGGTGCCTGCAGCGGCCATGGCGAAACCGATCTCGGAACGCGCCAGCGCCGGGGCGTCGTTGATGCCGTCGCCGACCATGCCGACCCGATGCCCCTGGGCATAAAGAGCCTCGATCGACTGCAATTTGTCCCCCGGCAACAGGTCGCCCCTGGCCTCGTCGATACCGACCTGCGCAGCAATGGCCTGGGCGGTGTGGACGTTATCACCGGTGAGCATCAGGGTCTTGATGCCCAGGTCATGCAACTGCCGGATAGCCTCGCGGCTCGATTCCTTTACCGTGTCCGCCACGGCAAACAGCGCCAACGGGCCGGACGAATCGAGCAGCAACACCACCGACTTGCCCTGTTTTTCCAGGGCAAACAGCTTTTCTTCCAGCGCCGGCGAACACAGGCCCAGATCCTCTACCAGACGATGGTTGCCCAGATGATAGAGCTGGCCGTTGATCTCGCCGCGCACCCCGCGCCCGCCCAGCGCTTCGAAGTTATCCACAATCAGCGTCGCGGTCTGGTTATCCACAGCCGCCTTGGCGATGGCCAGGGAAACCGGGTGATCCGAGCGCCCGGCCAGCGCGGCGGCAATGGCGGGCGCCGAGTCGTCGGCGGTCGGGTCCAGCGACAGGTAATCGGTCTGCACCGGTTTGCCGTGGGTAATGGTCCCGGTCTTGTCCAGAGCCAGGTAGTCGAGCTTGTAACCGCCCTCCAGATAGACACCGCCCTTGACCAATATGCCTTTGCGCGCCGCCGCCGCGAGGCCGCTGACGATGGTCACCGGCGTGGAAATCACCAGCGCACACGGACAGGCCACCACCAGCAGCACCAGCGCCCGGTAGATCCAGTCGAACCACAACGCGCCCATGAACATTGGCGGGATCACCGCCACGGCCAGTGCCAGGACGAACACCGCCGGGGTATAGATTTTCGAGAAACTGTCGACGAAACGCTGGGTCGGCGCCCGCGCGCCCTGGGCCTGCTCAACGGCGTGGATAATGCGGGCCAGGGTCGAGTTATCCGCCGCGGCGGTCACCCCGTACTCCAGGGAGCCGGCCTGATTGATGGTCCCGGCGAATACTTTGTCACCGACGGTTTTTTCCACCGGCAGGCTTTCACCGGTGATTGGCGCCTGATCGATGGTCGAGCGACCGGACAGCACTTCACCGTCCAGGCCGATACGCTCGCCGGGACGAACCCGTACCCGCGCGCCGAGCCCAATGGTTTTTACATCCTGCTCAAGCCAGCTTCCGTCAGCCTGCAACACCGTTGCCGTGTCCGGGGTCATCTGCATCAAACCGCCAATGGCATTGCGCGCACGGTCGAGGGATTTGGTTTCGATCAACTCGGCCACGGTGAACAGGAACATCACCATCGCCGCTTCCGGCCACTGGCCGATCAGCACCGCGCCGGTCACGGCAATGCTCATCAGGGCGTTGATGTTCAGGTTGCGGTTTTTAAGGGCGATCCAGCCTTTTTTGTAAGTACCAAGGCCACCACTGAGGATCGAGACCAGTGCGATAACCGCCACCACCCAGTTCGGCGCGAAACCAGTGAAGTGGATAACTTCTGCCAGCAATGCACCAACACCGGACAGCGCCAAGGGCCACCACGGCTTTTTCCGAGGCGCCGGAGTCGGGGTTTCAGCACCCTGGTCCAGCGGTTCGGCCTGCATGCCCAAGGACTTGATGGCCTCGACGATCGGCTCGATACCGGGCAAATCGTGGGTCACGCCGAGCACCCGATTAATCAGATTGAACTCCAACTGCTGTACGCCGGTCAGTTTGCTTAGCTTGTTCTGGATAAGTGCCTGCTCGGTCGGACAGTCCATTGCCTCGATGCGAAAACGACTCAGCCGAGCGCCAATCGTCGGCGATTCACTCAGTTTTACCAGCGCAGGCGCTGCCGCTTTAGATGAGCAACAGGCGTCGCCGTGACCGCCGTGGCCATGTTTTTGCACGGGTTTGAGCTTGTGGCTGTGCTTGTGCTCAGCCCCGGGTTTGTGGGAGTGCAGTGAATCGCTCATTGGTTGCGTCCATAAGAGTACCTGTTGCCAAGTAAAGACCCTGTAGCCACTATAGGGTCAAGCACCCATTCTGGAGTTTTGGAGATTGGCGTCATGAAAATTGGAGAGTTGGCAAAACTCACGGACTGCGCCGTGGAAACGATCCGCTATTACGAGCGCGAGAACCTGCTGCCGGAACCGGCCCGCAGTGACGGCAATTATCGCGTCTATACCCAGCCTCACGCCGAGCGCCTGACCTTCATCCGCAACTGCCGCACCCTCGACATGACGCTCGAAGAAATCCGCAGCCTGCTGGCGTTTCGCGACAGTCCGCAGGACCAGTGCGAAAGCGTCAACGCGCTGATCGACGAGCACATCCACCACGTCAAGGCGCGGATCGACGGCTTGCTGGCCTTGCAGACACAACTGCTCGACCTGCGCCAACGCTGCGGCGAGGGGCCGGAGGTCGATCAATGCGGGATTTTGCAGCGGCTGGAAGTGAGCGGCGGGGTTGTGGCGACGGAGGTTGAGCATTCCCATGTTGGCCGTAGTCACGGCCACTGAAAACAACACAAAACCCTGTGGGAGCGAGCTTGCTCGCGATGACGGCGGCACATTCAACATTGATGTGACTGACAAACCGCTATCGCGAGCAAGCTCGCTCCCACAGGGTCGATGGTGGTTTTTTAGACCGCCATCGGCGCGGTCATCGGCGCGTGGTGCTCGTAGCCTTGCAGCGAGAAATCGCCCGGTTCCACCAGCTCCAGCCATTCAGGCTGATAAACACCCGTCTTGGCAAACTCCGGCACACGGTCGGAAATCACCAGTTTCGGCATCGGGAACGGCTCGCGCTTGAGCTGTTCGTTGAGCATCTCCAGGTGGTTTTCGTAGACGTGGGCATCACCGATGAAATAGGTGAACCAGCGCGGCGTGTAGCCCGTCAGACGACCGATCAGGCTCAGCAGCGCAGCACCTTCGGTGAGGTTGAACGGCGTGCCCAGGCCCAGGTCGTTGGAACGGATGTAGAGGGTCAGAGAGATCTCTTTGGTCTCGACATTCGGGTGGAACTGGTACAGCAGGTGGCACGGCGGCAACGCCATTTCATCGAGCTGGGCGCAGTTCCAGCCGTGGAACAGGATGCGGCGGCTGCCCGGGTCCTTGATGATGGTGTCGACGCACTGGCGAACCTGGTCGATGGCCTTGTACAGCACCACGTAGGCCTGGCCGTCCTCCTCGCCTTCGGCAATCTGGTGGTAGCCTTGCTTCAGGGTCTGCTCGATAGCAGCCGGGTTGCTGACCGGGATCTGCTTGTACGCCGGCCATTTGCGCCATTGCACGCCGTAGATTTCGCCGAGGTCGTCTTCGCCCTGACGGAACGGGTTGGCCAGCCACTGGGCGTTTTCGTTGGCGTTCTGGTCCCAGACCTTGCAGCCCAACGCCCGGAATTCGGCAGCGTTGTTCACGCCGCGCAGGAACCCGCACATTTCGCCGATGGCCGATTTGAACGCCATCTTGCGCGTGGTGATCGCCGGGAAACCTTCCTGCAGGTCATAACGCAGCATCGCACCGGGAAAACTGATGGTGTTCACGCCGGTACGGTTGGCCTGCTTGGTGCCGTTCTTGATGACGTGGGCGACCAGTTCGAGATATTGCTTCATGAATTACCTGTGTCCTTGAACCCGCAACCATCGCTGCGGGGTTCGAATTTTATACGGCTGCCGCTGGAGTCGCCGGGGCGCGGTGATACGCCAGCCAGATCAGGAACAGCCCGCCGACGATCATCGGCACGCACAGCACCTGGCCCATGGTCAGCCAGTTCCAGGCCAGATAGCCCAGCTGGGCGTCCGGTACGCGGACGAACTCGACGATGAAACGGAAGATGCCATAGAACAGCGCGAACATCCCCGATACCGCCATGGTCGGCCGCGGCTTGCGCGAGAACAGCCAGAGGATCAGGAACAACGCCACGCCTTCGAGGGCGAACTGGTACAACTGCGACGGGTGACGCGCCAGTTGCGCCGGATCGGTCGGAAAGACCATCGCCCACGGCACATCGGTTGCCTTGCCCCACAGCTCGGCGTTGATGAAGTTGCCGATACGCCCGGCGCCCAGGCCAATCGGCACCATCGGCGCAACGAAATCCATCAGCTGGAAGAACGACTTGTTGTTCTTCTTGCCGAACCACAACGCCGCCAGCATCACGCCGATGAAACCGCCGTGGAACGACATGCCGCCCTTCCACACTTCGAAAATCAGCGTCGGGTTGGCCAGATAGGCGCTCAGATCGTAGAACAACACATAACCCAGTCGCCCGCCGACGATCACCCCCATCGACATCCAGAACACCATGTCGGAGAGTTTCTCCTTGGTCCAGGTCGGGTCGAAGCGGTTCAAGCGGCGGGACGCCAGCAGCCAGGCGCCGCCGATGCCGATCAGGTACATCAGACCGTACCAGTGGATTTTCAGCGGACCGATGGCCAGGGCCACCGGGTCGATCTGCGGGTAAGGCAGCATTGCGACTCCTCGTTAGAGTTCAAATCTTAAAAATTCCCGGGCGACGCTGCCACCTCAGGATTAAGCCAGGATTGCGCTGCCCGTCAGAGCAGGAAGTTCAGGCCGACGCAGAACAGCAAAGCGGCAAACAGCCGTTTCAGCAACTTTGGCGACAGGTTGTGGGCCAGTCGCGCACCGAAGCGGGCGAAGACCATGCTGGTCAGGGCAATGCCCAGCAACGCCGGCAAGTAAATGAAACCGAGACTATGGGCCGGGAGCAACGGATCGTGCCAGCCCAGAATCATGAAACTTAATGCACTGGCCAGGGCAATCGGCAGACCGCAGGCCGATGAAGTGGCCACGGCTTGCTGCATCGGCACACTGCGCCAGGTCAGGAATGGCACGGTCAACGAACCGCCGCCAATGCCGAAAATCGCCGAAGCCCAGCCAATTACACTGCCGGCCACGGTCAGACCGAGTTTGCCCGGCACGGTTCGGCTGGCCTTGGGTTTGACATCCAGCGCAAGCTGAGCGGCGATCACCAGGGCGAATACGCCAATGAGTTTCTGCAGGTTGGGGCCGGAGATCGCTTCCGCCGTCAGCGCGCCGAACCCGGCACCGATCAGAATGCCAACGGTCATCCACATGAAGATCGGCCAACGTACAGCGCCACGGCGGTGATGCTCACGTACCGAATTGACCGAAGTAAAGATGATCGTCGCCAGGGAGGTACCCACTGCCAGATGCGTGAGGATCGACGGATCGAACCCTTGGGCCGTGAAGCTGAACACCAGCACCGGGACGATGATGATCCCGCCGCCCACGCCAAACAGCCCGGCGAGCACACCCGCACAGGCGCCGAGCGCCAGATAGAGCAGAAATTCCATGGTCGTCCCCGCTCGCCTCCCCAAAACCGGAGCGGCATGGTAACGGATGCATGGCCTCAAGCTCCACTGTGCAAGGCGATGGATCGATGAGCGATGTCTGCGTAGAGTGAACAAAAAACACACAAGGACAGCCTGATGTGCCTGATTGTTTTTGCCTGGCGACCGGGTCATGCCCAGCCGCTGGTCGTGGCGGCCAATCGCGATGAATTCTACGCCCGCCCCAGCCTGCCGCTGGCGCCATGGCCCGAAGCGCCGCATGTGCATGCGGGGCGCGACCTCGAGGCCGGTGGCACCTGGCTCGGTGTCGGTGCCAACGGTCGATTTGCGGCGCTGACCAACATCCGCGATCCCCATCGACTTCCGGGGCGCAAGTCTCGTGGGGAGCTGGTCGCGCGATTCCTCGAGGGCGATTGCTCGATTGATGACTATTTGGCCGACGTTGTCAGACGTTCGCCTGAATATGGCGGGTTCAATCTACTGGTTGGCAACAGAAACGAGCTTTGGCACTTCAATGCCCGGGAGACGGAAGCCGTGATGCTGCAACCGGGAGTCTACGGCGTGTCGAACGCCGGGCTGGATACGCCGTGGCCGAAGCTGCTCAAGGCCAAGGCCGCCTTGAGCGAGGTACTGGATGATCCGCAGCCTCAGGCGCTGCTGGCGTTATTGAGCGATGCGCAAACCGCGCCGTTTGCCGAGTTGCCGGATACCGGAGTGGGACTGGCCACTGAAACTCTGTTGTCGAGCGTGTTCATTGCCAGTCAGAGCTATGGAACGCGGGCGAGTACGGCGTTGATTGTGCAGGCGGATGGGACATTGCATCTGGTCGAAAGAAGTTTCGGGCCGTATGGCGGGCATCTTGGGGAAGTGGAACTAAAAATTTGATCTGGCGCGGTCCTGTGGCGAGGGAGCTTGCTCCCGCTCGGCTGCGAAGCAGTTGCAATCCAGCTACCGCAGTTTTTCTGAAAAACCGCATTAGCCGGATTAGGAGCGCTTCGCACTCCAGCGGGAGCAAGCTCCCTCGCCACAGGGGCCGTCAGCGTTTTAGAGAGGCTTGATTGCTGCCGGATTGATCATCCGCGACAACCCGAGGTTCTTCAGCGCCAATTGCAACGAGCTGTGAATCACTTGCGGGTTGTCGATGGTCATCAGCTCAGCCAGCAATTCCTTGGCCTTGCTCAGGTTGATCTGGCGCAGCATCCACTTCACTTTCGGCAAGTTGGTGGCGTTCATCGACAGGCTGTCGAAACCCATCGCCATCAACAGCACCGCCGCCGCCGGGTCACCGGCCATTTCACCGCAGATACTCACTGGCTTGCCTTCGGCGTGGGCATCACGCACCACGTTCTGCAGCGCCTGAAGCACCGCCGGGTGCAGGTAATCGTAGAGGTCGGCCACCCGCGGGTTGTTGCGGTCCACAGCCAACAGGTACTGGGTCAGGTCGTTGGAACCGACCGACAGGAAGTCCACTTGCCGCGCCAGTTCCTTGGTCTGATACACCGCCGCCGGAATCTCGATCATCACGCCAACCGGCGGCATCGGCACGTCAGTGCCTTCGTCGCGCACTTCGCCCCAGGCGCGGTGGATCAGGTGCAGGGCTTCTTCCAGCTCGTGAGTGCCGGAAATCATCGGCAGCAGGATTCGCAGGTTGTTCAGGCCTTCGCTGGCCTTGAGCATGGCGCGGGTCTGCACCAGGAAGATTTCCGGGTGGTCGAGGGTGACGCGAATGCCGCGCCAGCCGAGGAACGGGTTGTCTTCCTTGATCGGGAAGTACGACAGCGCCTTGTCACCGCCGATGTCCAGGCTGCGCATGGTCACCGGTTGCGGGTGGAACGCGGCCAGTTGCTCGCGGTAGATCGCCAGTTGTTCCTTTTCGCTCGGGAAACGCTGGTTGATCATGAACGGCACTTCGGTGCGGTACAGGCCCACGCCTT
Organism: Pseudomonas sp. GL-RE-26; assembly: GCF_019956275.1. Lineage (NCBI taxonomy): Bacteria > Pseudomonadati > Pseudomonadota > Gammaproteobacteria > Pseudomonadales > Pseudomonadaceae > Pseudomonas > Pseudomonas sp. GL-RE-26. The sequence continues at coordinate 395,146 of NZ_JAHBDI010000011.1, read as the reverse complement.
CGGCACCGCGCTTCTGCGCGCGCGCCACATCCGCCAGCAGGCCGGTGTTGACCCACAGCGGCATGCGGTGGCCATCGACCGTCACGCACGGCAGATCGCGCAGCGCATCCAGCCCGAGGGCCAGTTGTTTCTCTTCCTCGACCACTTCGGCGAACTGCTTGCGCAGCACGTCACTCGGGTTGGTGTAGACCTCGCCGTGGTAGCCGTCGACGATCATCTGTATGCCGTCGACCTTGGAGTACGGCAGGTCGACCAGGCCCATCACCGTCGGGATGCCCATGGCACGCGCCAGGATCGCGACGTGGGAGTTACCGGAGCCGAGCACCGATACCAGACCGGCCAGCTTGCCTTCCGGCACCTCGCCGAGCATCGCCGGCGTCAGTTCCTCGCTGACCAGAATGGTGTTGTCGGGGTAGACCAGGGTTTGCTGGCGCTCTTCCTGCAAGTAGGCGAGCAGGCGACGACCGAGGTCCTTGACGTCGGATGCACGCTCGCGCAGGTAAGCGTCGTCCATCAATTCGAAACGGTTGACGTGATCGGTGACCACTTGGCGCAAGGCGCCCTGGGCCCACTGGCCGGTCTTGATCACGGTGGTGACTTCGCTGCCCAGCGCGGCATCGTCGAGCATCATCAGGTAGACGTCGAACAATGCCCGCTCTTCCGGGCGCAACTGCGTGGCGAGCTTGGCGGACAACGTGCGCATGTCGGCGCGTACGCCTTCGATGGCGGTCTTGAACAGTTTGAGCTCGGCGTCGATGTCAGCGATGCTCTTGTCCGGCACCACATCCAGATCGGCCGGTGGCAGCATGACCACCGCCGTACCGACCGCCGCACCTGGCGAACCCGGCACGCCGATGAACTTGGCTTCCTGGATGCCTTTGCCCTGACGGCCGAGACCACGGATCGAACCGGTGGCTTCGGCGTGGGCGATAACACCGGCGAGTTGCGCGCTCATGGTCACGAGGAAGGCTTCTTCCCCTTCATCGAACTGGCGACGTTCTTTTTGCTGGATGACCAACACGCCGACGACGCGGCGGTGGTGAATGATCGGTGCACCGAGGAACGAGGCGTAGCGCTCTTCACCGGTTTCGGCGAAGTAGCGGTAGCGCGGGTGGTCCGCGGCGTTTTCGAGGTTCAGGGGTTCTTCACGCGTGCCGACCAGACCCACCAGACCTTCGTTGGGGGCCATGCTGACCTTGCCGATCGAGCGCTTGTTCAAGCCCTCGGTGGCCATCAGCACGAACCGGTTGGTCTCCGGATCAAGCAGGTAGACCGAGCAGACCTGGCTGCCCATGGCCTCTTTGACGCGCAACACAATAATCCCCAACGCCGCCTTGAGATCCTTGGCGGAGTTAACTTCCTGGACGATCTTGCGCAGCGTATTGAGCATGGCTCGGGGTCGAACTCCGTCGTCAGTCGCGCGCTAAAAGGCGCGGGGCAAGCTCTTTGAGAGCGCGTCGATACACCTCGCGCTTGAATGTCACCACCTGGCCCAACGGATACCAATAGCTGACCCAGCGCCAGCCATCGAATTCCGGTTTACCGGTCAAATCCATCCGCACCCGCTGCTCGTTGGAGATCAGGCGCAGGAGAAACCATTTCTGTTTCTGGCCGATGCACAGCGGTTGGCTGTGGGTACGTACCAGACGTTGCGGCAAACGATAGCGCAACCAGCCCCGGGTGCAGGCGAGAATTTCAACATCTTCGCGCTCCAGGCCCACTTCTTCGTTCAGCTCGCGGTACAAGGCGTCTTCCGGCGTCTCTTCGGGGTTGATTCCACCCTGCGGAAACTGCCAGGCATCTTGATTGATTCGGCGAGCCCATAGCACCTGGCCGGCGTCATTCGTCAGAATGATCCCGACATTGGGGCGAAAACCATCGGGGTCGATCACGGCAACAACCTCGCAAACGCATGTCGCCGCATTGTTCCACAAAGGTTGTTAAGGCGGCAACGAAGGTTCCTACCTTATGTGCACTCTTGTGAAAAGACCGTATTCTTGTCGCCTTTTTACTGACTTTTCAGCGGGTAACTGTAATGCGCCTGGCTTTATTCGATTTGGACAACACCCTTCTGGGCGGTGACAGCGATCACGCTTGGGGCGATTACCTGTGCGAGCGCGGCTTTCTCGACGCCGTCGCCTACAAGGCTCGCAACGATGCGTTCTACCAGGATTATCTGGCCGGCAAACTGGATAACGCCGCCTACCTGAACTTCTGCCTGGAAGTGCTCGGCCGCACCGAAATGGCCACGCTGGATCAGTGGCACAGCGATTACATGCGCGACTGCATCGAACCGATCCTGCTGCCCAAGGCCATCGAGTTGCTGGCCAAGCACCGCGCGGCCGGCGACAAACTGGTCATCATCACCGCCACCAATCGCTTCGTCACCGGGCCGATTGCCGAGCGCCTGGGTGTCGAAACACTGATCGCCACCGAATGCGAAATGCTCGACGGCCGCTACACCGGGCGCAGCACCGACGTGCCGTGCTTCCGCGAGGGCAAGGTGACGCGCTTGAATCGCTGGCTGGAAGAAACCGGGTTTACGCTGGAAGACAGCTACTTCTACAGCGACTCGATGAATGATTTTCCGTTGCTGGAGCAGGTGACTCATGCGGTAGCGGTCGACCCTGATCCGAATTTGCGGGCCGAGGCCGAGAAGCGGGGTTGGCCGGTGATTTCGTTGCGCGACTAACATTGCTATCGCGAGCAGGCTCACGCCTACAGGGGAACGCATTCCAATGTAGGAGTGAGCCTGCTCGCGATTGGGTCGATACGGTCTCCAGCCTTAAACAGGCTTGGCACCCATCAACCCGGCAATGGCCACAAGACAGACAAAACTGAACAACGCCAAGGCAAAGGTGAATTTCCCCACCCCAGCCGGCGTCTTGCGCAGTTTGTTGAGCCGCACCAGCAGCCAGAACCACGCCAGTGCCGCCACGGTGTAAAGCACGCTGGAGGCCAGCAACCAGGTCTGCCCCAGCGGCCAGCCCACCAGATGCACCATCCACCAGCCGGTAAACGGCATGCTCAGCAGCGCCAGCCCCATCAGCAGCCAGACAAACACCCTTGGCCGCTGCAAGGTGCGACTACCCGCTGTCGCGTCACCCTTGCGCCGCGCAAGCAAAACCCAGACTCCCAGCCCCAGCGCACAAGCCAGCAGTACAACAGTTGCCACCATGTGCGCCGCTTTCAGGGCAGTTAACGTTTCCATTGTCAGATTTCCTTATTGCCTTGCCCGTCAGCGTAGCTGTTCAGCCAAGAAACAGCTGATAGGCCGGGTTGTCGCTTTCGTCCCAGTACGGGTAACCGATTTCTTCCAGCGCCGCCGGCACCAGGTGGCGCTCGTCGTGGGGCACTTGCAGGCCCGCGACGACCCGGCCATCGGCCGCGCCATGGTTGCGGTAGTGGAACATCGAGATGTTCCAGCGCCCGCCGAGCTTGTTGAGGAAGTTGAACAGCGCGCCCGGACGCTCCGGGAATTCGAAACGCAGGACCACTTCATCGACCACATGCGCCGCACGCCCGCCGACCATGTGGCGGATGTGCAGCTTGGCCAGTTCGTTGTCGGTCAGGTCCAGCACCGGGAAACCCTGCTCGCTCAGGCTGGCGATCAACGCGCTACGCGGGTCGTTTTCCGGATGGGTCTGCACGCCGACAAAGATGTGCGCTTCGCTGCCGGTGTTGTAGCGGTAGTTGAATTCGGTGATCTGGCGCTTGCCGATGGCCTCGCAGAACGCCTTGAAGCTGCCCGGTTTCTCGGGAATGGTCACGGCGATGATCGCTTCGCGGCCTTCGCCCAGCTCCGCACGCTCGGCGACGTGGCGCAGGCGGTCGAAGTTGACGTTGGCCCCGGAGTCGATGGCCACGAAGGTCTGGCCGCTGACGCCGCGCTGCTCGACATACTTCTTGATCCCCGCCACGCCCAAAGCGCCGGCAGGTTCGGTGATCGAGCGGGTATCATCGTAGATATCCTTGATGGCGGCGCAGATTTCGTCGGTGCTGACGGTGATCACTTCATCGACATAATCTTTGCAGATGTCGAAGGTGTGCTGACCGATCTGGGCCACGGCAACACCGTCCGCGAAGATGCCCACAGTCGGCAGCACCACGCGCTCGCCCGCTGCCATGGCGGCTTGCAGGCAATTGGAGTCGTCCGGCTCAACGCCGATGACCTTGATGTCCGGGCGCAGATATTTCACGTACGCCGCGATGCCGGCGATCAGGCCGCCGCCACCCACCGGGACGAAAATCGCATCCAGTGGCTGTGGGTGCTGGCGCAGAATCTCCATCGCCACCGTGCCCTGCCCGGCAATGGTGTGGGGGTCGTCGTACGGGTGAATATAGACGTAGCCTTTTTCGTCGACCAGTTTCAGCGAGTAGGCCAGGGCTTCCGGGAACGAATCGCCGTGCAGCACCACTTTGCCGCCACGGGAGCGCACGCCTTCGACCTTGATCTCCGGGGTGGTCTTGGGCATGACGATGGTCGCTTTCACGCCCAACACCTTTGCCGCCAAGGCCAGACCCTGGGCATGGTTGCCCGCCGACGCGGTAACTACACCGCGAGCGCGTTCTTCGTCGCTCAACTGGGTCAACTTGTTGTAGGCGCCGCGAATCTTGAACGAGAACACCGGCTGCAAGTCTTCGCGCTTGAGCCAAATGCTGTTGCCCAGCCGCTCGGAGAGCTGGCGGGCAGTCTGCAGCGGGGTTTCTACGGCAACGTCATAAACGCGCGAGGTGAGGATCTTTTTGACGTACTGTTCAAGCATCGGAAAGCATCACTGAGCGGGTTGGGCAGGACCAAGGAGTCTAACCCGCATTTTGGGCGGGCGACCACACTAAACAGGTGGTTTTAAGCCAGCGAAAAGATCGCAGCCTTCGGCAGCCCCTACAGGTGCGATCTTTTGACCTGCCAATCGGGCAATGACCTTCCCCGCCCCGAAGCCTATAATGCCGGCCTTTCGTCCCCTCCTCGGCACCCCGGAGCCCGCATGAACCAGGATCAACTCAAACAGGCAGTGGCTCAGGCCGCCGTCGACTTCATCCTTCCGAAACTCGACGACAAGAGCATCGTCGGGGTCGGCACCGGCTCCACCGCCAACTGCTTCATCGACGCGCTGGCCAAGCACAAGGGCGCATTCGATGGCGCCGTCGCCAGTTCCGAAGCCACCGCCGCGCGCCTCAAGGGCCACGGGATTCCGGTTTACGAACTGAACACCGTCAGCGACCTGGAGTTCTACGTCGACGGCGCCGATGAAAGCGACGAGCACCTGAACCTGATCAAGGGCGGCGGCGCGGCCCTGACCCGCGAGAAGATTGTCGCGGCCGTGGCCAAGACCTTCATTTGCATCGCCGATGCCAGCAAACTGGTGCCGGTCCTCGGTACTTTCCCGCTGCCCGTGGAGGTGATCCCGATGGCCCGCAGTCACGTGGCCCGTGAGCTGGTGAAACTCGGCGGCGACCCGGTTTACCGCGAAGGCGTGCTGACCGACAACGGCAACATCATCCTCGACGTGTTCAACATGCAGATCACCAATCCGGTGGAACTGGAAACGCAGATCAATGCGATCGTCGGCGTGGTCACCAACGGTTTGTTCGCGGCACGTCCGGCGGATCTGTTGTTGCTGGGTACGAGCGAGGGCGTGAAGACCCTGCGCGCGGAATAAGCCAGACTGCCCAGATTTTCTGAGCAGATGAATGACCTGTGGGAGCGAGCTTGCTCGCGATGAGGCCGTGTCAGTCGACGGATATGTTGAATGACAGACCGCTATCGCGAGCAAGCTCGCTCCCACAGTGTTTTGTGGTGTTGGCTAGAGTTGCGTTGGCTTCTTGAACACGTAGAACAGGTTCGGCTCGCTCACCAGGTACAGCGTTTCGTCGTCTCCCATGGCGATCCCTTCGGCCTGCGGCACGGTTTTTTGCAACCCCTGGTGCCCCTTGCTCAATGACATTGTGCTCAGCGGACGCCCATCCACATCCAGCTCCAGAATCAATCGCGACTCATCCGACAGCGCCAGCAAATGCCCGCTGCGCTCGTCGTATTGCAGGCTCGACAGATCCCGCACGAACATCCCGGCATCACGCTTGGGGTCGTTGATCACGTGCACCGAGTAGGAGTCTTCAGGGTTGAAGCGCGGAAAACCGTGTACCTCGTAGATCAGCATCGGGTTGCGCTCCTTGGCGACGAACAGGCGTTTGCCCACAGAGTCGTAAGCCAGACCCTCGAAGCCCTTGTTGCTGCCCATGTGTACGCCAATGGTCATCTGCTCGGCGTCTGCCGCATCGACGAAGGTGGTGTCCTGCTCCAGACGAATCTTGATCAGCCGCTGCTGGCTTTCGTCAGTCACCACGTAGATGTCCTCGCTGATGAACTCCACCGCCTCCGGATCACCGAACCCGAGCAGCGCCACACGGCGCAAAACCCTGCCGTCGAGGGACAACTCGACCAGCTCGCTCCGTTTGTTGGTGACGGTGAACAGGCTTTTGCGTATCGGGTCGTAGGTCAACGCCGAAACGTTGTCAGCCAGGCCATCGATCACCTGCGCTTCGGTCACGACCTGATACTGGTCCAGCCCCATGGACCGGGAACTCACCGGCTGCCACAGCGTATGCAGATTGAACCAGGCGCGCTCGAACAGACGCATGTACTGGGCGATCGCTATCAACGCGATCAGCAAGACCACCGACAGGATCAGAATCAGGGATTTGGGGCGGGCAAATCGATGCATTCGGGCGGGCTCGGGTCAAAACGGGCGGATGAAATATCACGCCCGTCTGAACTGAAGCTTAATGGCCACTGGCCTTTTACGTACAGGCAATCAGCGCAGGCGTTGATTACTTCTGTTTTTCGAAGCGATAAAACAGGTTCGGCTCACTCACCATGTACAACGTGCCCGCTTCATCCATGGTCACGCCTTCAGCACGCGGAATGGTATTTTTCAGGCCGTTGAAGCCACGCAGCAGGGTGATGAAACTGACCTGCTCACCCATCTTGTCCAGCTCCAGCAACAGGTGCGAGTCGGCGGACAACACCAGCATGTGGCCAGTCCGTGGATCGACGGCCAGGGCAGACAGGTTGCGCATGTCCAGTGCATGGCTGGCCAGTTTCAGCTTGTCGCCGGTCAGAACCTTGCCGTCACCTTTCCAGGCAAACAATGCCGGCGGGCGCTCTTCGCCCAACAGCAGTTGCTGATTGCGCGGGTCCCAGGTGACACCCTCGAACGCCTTGTTCTGGTCCTTGGAAGGCCCGAGGTCGTATTTCGGGAAGTCGGCGATATTCAATTCGCGGGTATCGGCATCGACCTGGACGATAGCGATCAGATGCTCGCGCTCATCGACAATGGCCAGCCGGCCGTCGCCCAGCACGGTGACGCCCTCAGGGTTGCTCCAGCCGACCAGAGGCATTTTGCGCAATACATCGCCCTGTAATGTCAGCTCGACCAGGAACGGGTTCTTGCCCATCACCGAAAACAGGGTCTTGGTCTGAGGGTCGTAGGCCAAGTCCGATGCTTCATCCTTCTCCATGCCCGGCAATGGCTTGGCATCGATCACCGCCCGATAGTCCGGCAGCCAGATGCTCGCCTGACGCTCGGCCGGGCTTTTGAATTGCTCTTTCACCCAGAGCACGCCCCGCGAATCCCACTGCATGGCAAATGCGACGCCGTAGGCGACAACGGCCACCAACAGCAGCCAGATGTACCAACGCAAGGCGAAGCGCGAGCGGCGGACAGGTTCAAGCGTGGAAAGCGGAGGAGTGACCATCGGGGATGCGTTCCAGAGATTCAGGCTAGGGGTAATAGCACAGTTTGGGGCCGGCTCAGAGGCCAATAGCACTGAAATTATCCAGACTGGATGTGAAAAAAACGGGAAATGACAGGGTTGAACTGTGTGGAATCCGGACTTCAGCCCACCAAATACTACTGTGGGAGCGAGCTTGCTCGCGATGAGGCCGTGTCAGTCAACAGAGATGTTGAATGATAGACCGCTATCGCGAGCAAGCTCGCTCCCACAGGGTACAGCGACGCCTGGATCAGCGAACGCTGCTGGTGAAACTGCTGGCGCCTGGCAATTCCAGAACGATCTCGTCACCGACATTCAGCGGACCAACGCCCACTGGCGTGCCGGTGAGGATCACGTCCCCGGCCTGCAACGAGAAGCAACCGGCCATGTGCTGGATCATCGGCACGATCGGGTTGAGCATTGCGCTGCTGTTGCCGTCCTGGCGCACTTCGCCGTTGATGGTCAGGCGGATGCCGATATCGGTCAGGTCGGCAAAGGTGCTGCCAGACACGAACGGAGCAAGCACTGCCGCGCCGTCGAAGGACTTGGCGATTTCCCAGGGCAGCCCCTTGGATTTCAGCTCGGCCTGCTTGTCGCGCAGGGTCAGGTCCAGGGCTGGAGCGAAACCGGAGATGGCGTCGAGCACTTCTTCACGGCTCGGTTTGGTCGACAACGGCTTGCCGATCAACACCGCGATTTCCGCTTCGTAATGCACCGAACCACGTTCGGTCGGAATGCTGAAACCGCCTTCCAGCGGCACCACGCAACTGCCCGGCTTGATGAACAGCAGCGGCTCGGTCGGCACCGGGTTATCCAGTTCCTTGGCGTGTTCGGCGTAGTTACGGCCGATGCACACCACTTTCCCCAGCGGGAAGTGAATGCGCGTACCGTCGACATACTGGTGCTGATAGCTCATTACCGACTCCTGCTTCGTTGGCTCTTAAAGTTCGAAAATCAAACAGCGAAAATCTTGCCCGGGTTCATGATGCCGTTCGGGTCGAACACCGCCTTGACCGCTTTCATGTACTCGATCTCGACCGGTGAACGGCTGTAGGTCAGGTAGTCACGCTTGGTCATGCCCACGCCGTGCTCGGCAGAGATCGAACCGTTGTACTTCTCGACGGTTTCGAACACCCACTTGTTGACAGTGGCGCACTTGGCGAAGAACTCATCCTTGCTCAGGTTATCCGGCTTGAGGATGTTCAAGTGCAGGTTGCCGTCGCCGATGTGGCCGAACCAGACGATTTCGAAGTCCGGGTAGTGTTCACCGACGATCGCGTCAATTTCTTTCAGGAATGCCGGGACTTTCGATACGGTGACCGAAATGTCGTTCTTGTACGGCGTCCAGTGGGAAATGGTTTCGGAGATGTATTCGCGCAGCTTCCACAAGTTCTGTAGCTGGGTTTCGCTCTGGCTCATCACGCCGTCCAGCACCCAGCCCTGCTCGACGCAGTGCTCGAAGGTTTCCAGGGCGTGGTTGGCCACTTCTTCGGTGGTCGCTTCGAATTCCAGCAGCGCGTAGAACGGGCAATCGGATTCGAACGGCGCCGGTACATCGCCGCGAGCCATGACTTTGGCCAGGGCTTTGTCGGAGAAGAACTCGAAGGCGGTCAGGTCAAGCTTGCTCTGGAAGGCGTGCAGCACCGGCATGATCGAGTCGAAATCGGCGGTGCCGAGAACCATCGCGGTGAGGTTTTTCGGTGCGCGGTCCAGGCGCATGGTCGCTTCGACCACGAACCCGAGGGTGCCTTCGGCACCGATGAACAGCTGACGCATGTCGTAGCCGGTGGCGTTCTTGATCAGGTCGCGGTTCAGTTCCAGCACATCGCCCTTGCCGGTGACCACTTTCATGCCGGCGACCCAGTTACGGGTCATGCCGTAGCGAATCACCTTGATCCCGCCGGCATTGGTGCCGATATTGCCGCCAATCTGGCTCGAACCCGCTGAAGCGAAGTCCACCGGGTAGTACAGGCCTTTTTCTTCGGCGACGTTCTGCAAATGCTCGGTGACCACGCCCGGCTGGCAAACGGCGGTGCGGTCAGTGAGGTTCACGTCGAGGATCTGGTTCATGTAGTCGAAGGACACCACAACTTCGCCATTGGCTGCCACGGCAGCGGCAGACAACCCGGTACGACCACCGGACGGCACCAGCGCCACCTTGTGTTTGTTGGCCCACAGGACAATGGCCTGGACCTGCTCGGTGGTCTTGGGGAACACGATGGCGGTCGGGGCCGGGGCGAAATGCTTGGTCCAATCCTTTCCGTAAGCATTCAGGGAGTCGGCATCGGTCAGCACCTTGCCAGGCTCAACCAGGGTCTTCAGCTCTTCAATCAGGGCAGGATTGGTCATCGACAGAACTCTCGAACAATTCATGGTCATCCTGAGAACGCTTCACGTCGCAGGAATGAGTGTTTAGCGGGGTGCATATGCTAGCATAACGACCCCGCAGGATAGTGCCCAAGGGCTGTTCTGCGGTGACGGTTTAGTTGCCGTCCGGGTCAGCATCTGTTGACCATTTCCTGCCATTTTTCTCCGGGATACAGGTTTACGCAGATGAGCAAGACTTCTCTCGATAAGAGCAAGATCAAGTTCCTTCTTCTCGAAGGCGTCCACCAATCGGCTGTCGACGTCCTCAAGGCGGCGGGCTATTCCAACATCGAGTACCTCACTGGTTCTCTGCCGGAAGCCCAGCTCAAGGAAAAGATCGCTGATGCTCACTTCATCGGCATTCGCTCCCGCACTCAACTGACCGAAGAGATCTTCGATCACGCGAAGAAGCTCGTGGCTGTAGGGTGTTTCTGCATCGGCACCAACCAGGTCGACCTGAGTGCTGCCCGCGAGCGCGGCATCGCCGTGTTCAACGCGCCGTACTCCAACACCCGTTCCGTAGCGGAACTGGTGCTGGCCGAAGCGATCCTGCTGCTGCGCGGCATCCCTGAGAAGAACGCTTCCTGCCACCGTGGCGGCTGGATCAAGAGCGCGGCCAACTCCTTCGAGATCCGTGGCAAGAAGCTGGGCATCGTCGGTTACGGCTCGATCGGTACACAACTGTCGGTCCTGGCTGAAGGCCTGGGGATGCAGGTGTACTTCTACGACACCATCACCAAGCTGCCATTGGGTAACGCTACTCAGGTAGGCAACCTGCACGAACTGCTGGCGATGTCCGACATCGTTTCGCTGCACGTACCGGAAACCGCCGCCACCCAGTGGATGATGGGCGAGAAGGAAATCCGCGCCATCAAGAAAGGCGGCATCCTGATCAACGCCGCCCGTGGCACCGTGGTCGAACTGGACCACCTGGCGGACGCGATCAAGGACAAACACCTGATCGGCGCGGCCATCGACGTATTCCCGGTGGAGCCACGCTCCAACGACGAAGAGTTCGAAAGCCCGCTGCGTGGCCTGGACAACGTGATCCTGACCCCGCACATCGGCGGCTCCACCGCTGAAGCCCAGGCCAACATCGGTCTGGAAGTGGCGGAAAAACTGGTCAAGTACAGCGACAACGGTACTTCGGTATCGTCCGTGAACTTCCCGGAAGTGGCCCTGCCGGCTCACCCTGGCAAGCACCGCCTGCTGCACATCCACGAGAACATCCCGGGCGTGCTCAGCGAGATCAACAAGGTCTTCGCCGAAAACGGCATCAACATCTCCGGCCAGTTCCTGCAGACCAACGAGAAAGTCGGCTACGTGGTAATCGACGTCGACGCCGAGTACTCGGACCTGGCGCAAGAGAAGCTGCAACACGTCAACGGCACCATCCGTAGCCGTGTGTTGTTTTAAGAGCAGCTTCAAGCTTCAAGCGGCAAGTGAGGTTCGCTTTGCTTTGACTTGAAGCTTATAGCTTGCAGCTTGCAGCTTGCAACTATAAAAAAGGGAGCCCCAGCGAAGCGGGCTCCCTTTTTTATTTCACATTGACGGTGATCTTCTCGGAAACGATCGGCGGATCGAACGGTATGTGGTTGCTATCGCCCAGTTCAAGCTGCAAGGTGTGTTTGCCCGGCGTGAGCGTTATTTCAGCCTGGGTCTGCGCACCGCCGAAATGCAGGTGGTTGGCATCCTTGGGAATCGGCGCACCGGCGGCAGGCAGCTCGTCGACGTCGATCAGCACGTGGTGATGACCGGTGTTCTTGGTGGGATCGCCCGCCGGCGCCAGGGCAATGTTCTCGACCGCGAACTTGACGACGACTGTCTGTGGAATCGTCGCACCGTCCTCGGGAGACACGATGGACACTTCGGCGCCTTTCGGAGCCGGCGTTGCAGCACTGGCCAGCACAGAAACACCCATCAACAGGCCAGCCAAAGCAGCACGTGACATAAAGGTTTTCATTCTCTTCTCCAGTTTTTCCGTAAAATCCGCATGACCATGACAACTTCATGGCCAATTGTTGTCGAAGGCACTCGACAACCATAGCAAAGCGAGCCTGAATCAGTGGGTCGCGATAATAAATTCAAAGGAGTGACCATGCGCTTTCTGCCTGGCCTGATCTGCCTGCTACCCCTTTTGAGCCCTTTGGCTCATGCCGAACTGATTGATGACGTCAACGACCGGGGCGAATTGCGCATTGCCGTTGAAGCCAACACTCCCCCGTTCAATTTCAAGGATGACGACAAGCTCACCGGCTTCGAAGTCGAGTTGGGCCAACTGCTGGCAAGTGAACTCGATGTCCGGGCCGACTTTGTCGTCACCGACGGCAGTGATCTGCTGACCGGCGTCGAAAGCGGCAAGTACGACATCGCTATCAACCACATAGCAGCGACCCCGGATCTCCAGGATCGTTTCGACTTCAGCGAGCCTTACATTCAAACCCATGCGCAATTGATCGCGCAGAAGGAAGAGCCGCGCTCCATTTTGCTGGTGCAGTCGCTGACGGAAGAGAAGCCCAAAACCAACCCGGCCGTGAGCCTGGCGATTCCGTTTCAGAAGGGTAATCCGGCGTTCCATGCCAGCCTGGAAAACGCCTTGCAGCGGATCAAGGATGACGGGCGACTGCAGGCGCTGGAGCAGAAGTGGTTGGGGGCAGATGCGAGTGTGGTGCCGAAGCTGCAGAACTGAAGTAAATGCAGAACCTGTGGGAGCGAGCTTGCTCGCGATGAGGTCAGTCCAGTCAACATTGATGTTGAATATCAGGCCGCCATCGCGAGCAAGCTCGCTCCCACAGTGAATCCATGGTGATTGTCAGTCTTGTACAGCCAAGGCTGCCGCAGCTTGCGGCAACTCCAGCTCACTGAACACCTGCACCCCGTGGCGCTTGAGCAGCGCCGCCGTCACGCCCTCTCCACTGACCTTCACGCCGCTGAACGTCCCGTCATAGGTCAGCAGATTGCCGCAGGACGGGCTGTTGGCCTTGAGGACGGCGATGCGGATGCCATGCTTTTGTACCAGCTCCAATGCCTGATACGCCCCCGACAGAAACTGCGCACTGACATCCTCGCCCTCGGTGGTGATCACCATCGCCTGGTCATCGAGGACTTGCGCGCCCTGCCCGCCTGGAATTTCCGCCGCCGCCCGAGGTGTTGGCAAACCACCGGCCACCTCCGGGCACAACGGCACGACCCGCCCTTCATCAAGCCACTGCTGAAGCTGATCGAACGGCCCGCTGGCCCCGCCGTCGTAACGAACCCGGTGGCCCAACAGGCAACGGCTGACGAGAATTTTCTGCATGATCAGAACGGCTCGTTGCCGCGCCGGCGGAACCAGCCGGTCAGCGACAGGCGATCCCGGGTCGCGGGCAGGACTTCGTGGGGAACCTCTCCGGAGAGAAACACCACCAGGCAGCCACCGATAGGTTGCACGTCGTGGACGCGATCATTGTCGAGATACATGCGCAACTGGCCGCCGTGCTCGGGAAGCCATGCATCATTGAGGTAAACCACCGCCGAAACCATGCGCCGGTCGTCATCGCGAAAGCGGTCGACGTGCTTCAGGTAGAAGGCTCCGGGCGGGTACATCGCAAAGTGGCTTTCGAAATCCTCCAGGCCGAGAAACAGACCGCGATTGATCGCCTCGCGCAGGCTGTTCATCAAACTCAGGTAGCTGTCGCACACCTCGGCCTGGCCGGGGTCGATCCACTGGATATGGTCGCCACGAATCCCTTCGCGGATCTCCGATGACGGCCCACGGCCCACGGCGGCCGGAGCCAGTTCACCCTCGGCAGCACGTTTGCGACACTCGGCCGCCAGCGCTCGGGTCAGATCCAGAGGCAGGAAAATATTCTGCTGCGACCAGCCGTGCTCGGCCAGGTCGTCGACGATTCGTAGCAGCAGCGGGTGATCAGAGGATATTTGCATGGCGCGCATAGTATTCCTGTGCCCGGAAATCCGACAGAGCCGCGCAGCGGGTTGATACGAATTCTCGACAAGCAGGGATGCCGCACGGAGAATAGTCGCCTGCTGACAGGAGTCCCTATGCGCCGTTTGCTTTTATCACTGCTGATGTTCTGCGTTTTGCCCGCCTGGGCAGACGGCCACGACCAGTTGTACAAGGTCGCCGGCTGGCCGGAACAACGCGCGCATTTCAGCGACGCCCTCTCGGCCGCTCAGCAACGCTACCAGGGCAGCCTGCCACCGACGGTGTTTCAGGCACTGGTCAATAACAGCAATCAGCGATTTTCCGCCCAGGCCGTGGACCAGCGAGCCGAAGCGCAATTGCGCAAAAACCTCACCAACCCCAAACCCGCGCTGACGTTTTTCCAGTCGCCCTTGGGCAAGAAAGTCGTGGCCGCCGAACTGCTGGCGACCCGTCGCGACCAACTGGCGAAAAACGCCAAGGGCCTGCCGAAGATGCAGGCCAGCGACAGCCGCATGCTGATCATCGGCCATTTGGCACAAGCCCTGCCTGCACGCGAGGCCGGCGCGGAAGTCAGCCTGGCGATTGCTGGCGTCGCCGCCGATAGCTTGAGTTCGATGATCCCGGGCCTGCTCGGTGCCGGTCAGGCCCAGGGCATGCTCAACGGCCAGCGCCAGCGCCTGATGGACCAGATCGGCAGCGACCTGAACAACACACTGCTGTATGTCTATCGCGACCTGTCGGACAACGAACTGGAAGAGTTCGCGACCTTTGCCGAATCGACGGAAGGCCAGGCTTATTATCAAGCCGCATTGGCGGCAATCCGGGCGGGGTTGGCGGTGGGACAGAGCAATTCGAACCTGACCCAGTGATCCTCACCAACTGATAGACCGCTATAGCGAGCAAGCTCGCTCCCACAGTGTTTTGAGTCACCCCACAAATTTGTGATCACCGCAAAACCTGTGGGAGCGGGCTTGCCCGCGAAGGGGCCGGAGCAGGCACTAGGGATTCCGACCCTTGATCCGCCTGGTCAAAAACCCGAAATACTCCTCTCGCATCACCAGCGTCTCATTCGCCAGATGATGCCGTGCCTCGGGCAACATCAACACCTGCGGCCGATCAAACTTGCCTCGCAACACTTCCAGGTTGTGCTCCCAATCCACCGTCATGTCGGCCTGTCCCTGCACGATCAGCGGCCGACGGGTACTCATGGGGGCGGCCTCGATGCGCTTGATCCAGCGCGCCAATGCGCCCACCCAGGCCGTCGGCAGGCGCAACGGCTGCAACGGATCGGCTTGCAGGAACGGCAGAAAGGCCGGGTCATTGGAGTTCTCGCTGAAACGCCGGGCGATGGCTTTGACGAAAGGCTTGAGCACGTAATAACTCAGCTGCGACCAACCCCACGCCCGCGGCCGCACCAGCGGCGACAGCAGAATCACCTGGCCCTGGGCCGGGCTGTTCGCCCCCGCATTCAACACATGATCGATCACGATAGCCCCGCCGGTGCTCTGCCCGCACAGGTGCCACGGCTGCGGCAAGTCGAGGGACTGCGCCTCGCTGAACAGGCCTTGCAGCGCGTCCTGGTACTCGGCGAAATCCTTGATGCTCGCCCGTTCGCCGCTGGACAGGCCATGTCCCGGCAAGTCGCAAGCAATCACCGCAAAGCCCTGGTCCAGCGCCCATTCGATCACATGCCGGTAGAGCCCGGTGTGGTCGTAGAAACCGTGGATGACAAACAGCGTCGCTTTTGCTCGCTCAGGCCACCAGAACTGGCTGACCAGCTCATAACCGTCGACCTCGAATCGCCCAAGGCCACGGCGCACCTGACGCGGGGAAAAATCCAGCCCGTAGAATCGCTGGTAAGCCTGCGCCTGCGCCGACAACGGCTGCCCGGCCGCCAATGGCAGCAGACTTGCACGTAAAAGATCGGGGTCGAAAGTGGCCGGCATGGACGATTCCAGAGCGTGAAACGGACTTTGTAGGCCTGCGATATTCTTCTGTCGCGGCAAGCATGGCAAGCTAGCCGACCTTCGAGGACTGAACCGATGCGCTCGCCCCTTCGCGCCACCCTGTTTGCCAGCCTGCTCGCCGTGATGTGTGCCGGTGTATTGTGGGCGGCCTACGACTGGTTCCAGGGGCGCTACCTGCGGGCGTTCAGCGAGCACACCGCGATGTTTTCCGGCGATCCGCTGCGCCTTCCCGAAGCACTCGCCGGGCCTGGCGCCATCCGTCTGGTGCATTTCTGGGACCCGGCCTGCCCGTGCAATGTCGGCAATCAACAACACCTGAGCGAACTGGTCGAGCGCTACGCCCCCCATGGCGTGGAATTCTATGCTGTGCAAAAGCCCGGTAGCCATGGCCAATTGCCAAGCACCTTGAGCCGTCTGAAAACCATTGACGTCCTGCCCGGCTCCGAACAGGTCCCCGCCAGCCCGGCCGTGGCAATCTGGGATCGCAGCGGCAAACTGGCGTACTTCGGCCCCTACAGCGAAGGCCTGACCTGCAATTCGAGCAACAGCTTTATCGAACCGATCCTGCAAGCGCTGGATGAGGGACGTGCGGTGAGTGCCACGCACACACTGGCGGTGGGGTGTTACTGCCCGTGGCCTGTCGAGCCAACTAAATAGGGAAAGACGCGGTAATACGAATCCCTCCTACGGGCGATGCGCCAAATCGGCACGCCGTGTTACACAGTGGCACCAGGAATCACAATAACAACAAGGAGTCTCCATGAAACGCAGCCTGACCGCTCTCGCTCTGTTGATCGTCGCGCTGGCCGCCGGGGCCGGCTGGTACTTCTACAGCAAGCAGCCGTCACGCCAGGGCATGGTGGAACTGCAACACCTGCAAGGCTCCGTCACTGTGCGCTACGACGAGCGCGGCGTCCCGCACATCCGCGCCGACAACGAAACCGACCTGTACCGCGCCCTCGGCTATGTGCATGCCCAGGACCGCCTGTTCCAGATGGAAGTCCTGCGTCGCCTGGCCCGTGGCGAACTGGCCGAAGTACTCGGGCCAAAACTGCTCGACACCGACAAACTGATGCGCAGCCTGCGCATTCGCGAACGCGCCGAAACCTACTTCGCGAACCTCGACAAGCAGTCGCCCTCCTTTATCGCCATGCAAGCCTATCTGGACGGCATCAACCAGTATCAGGACAGCCACGCAAAACCCGTGGAGTTCGATGTGCTGGGCATTCCAAAACGCCCGTTCACCGCCCAGGACACCATCAGCATCGCCGGCTACATGGCCTACAGTTTTGCCGCGGCATTTCGTACCGAACCCTTGCTGACATTCGTGCGCGATCAACTGGGGCCCGAATACCTGAACATCTTCGATCTCGACTGGCAGCCCAAGGGCGTGCTCAACGGCACTGGCACCCCCTTGGCCAGCGCCGACTGGAAAGACCTCAACGCCCTCGCCCGCCTGAGCGAACAAGCCCTGGCTGACAACGGCCTGCCACAGTTCGAGGGCAGCAACGCCTGGGTCGTCGCAGGCAGCCGGACCCAAAGCGGCAAGCCGCTGCTGGCGGGGGATCCGCATATCCGTTTTTCCGCGCCGTCGGTGTGGTACGAAGCGCAACTTTCGGCGCCGGGCTTCGAACTCTACGGCCACTATCAGGCCCTGATGCCGTTTGCCTCCCTGGGCATGAACCGCGACTTCGGCTGGAGCATCACCATGTTCCAGAACGACGACCTCGACCTGATCGCCGAGAAGGTCAACCCGGACAACCCTAATCAAGTCTGGTATCACGGCCAGTGGGTGGACATGACGACCAGCGAGCAGCAGATCGCGGTCAAGGGCCAGGCGCCAGTCACCCTGGTGTTGCGTCAATCGCCCCACGGTCCGATCGTTAACGATGCCCTGGGCAGCGGCGCCGGCAAAACGCCGATTGCCATGTGGTGGGCGTTTCTCGAAAGCCAGAACCCGATCCTGGAGGGCTTCTACCAGCTAAATCGCGCCGACACCCTGGCCAAGGCCCGCAGTGCCTCGGCAAAAATCCAGGCCCCGGGCCTGAACGTTGTCTGGGCCAATGCCAAGGGTGACATCGGCTGGTGGGCAGCGGCGCAATTGCCTAAACGCCCGGCGGGCGTACGCCCGTGGTTCATCCTCGACGGCAGCACCGCCGAGGCGGACAAGGACGGCTTCTACCCGTTCACGGCCAACCCCCAGGAAGAAAACCCGGCGCGGGGCTACATCGTCTCGGCCAACTTCCAGCCGGTGTCGCCGACCGGCATGGAGATTCCCGGCTACTACAACCTTGCCGATCGCGGCCAGCAACTCAATCGCCAGCTCAGCGACAAAACGGTCAAATGGGACCTGGAAAACAGCCAGAAGCTGCAACTGGGCACCACCACCGCCTACGGCCCGCGCCTGTTGGCACCGCTGTTGCCGGTGTTACGCGAAGTGGTGAGCGATCCCGCCGAGCTCAAGCTGGTGGAGCAACTGGCCCAGTGGCAAGGCGATTACCCCCTCGACTCGACCAGCGCCACGCTGTTCAACCAGTTCCTGTTCAACCTGGCTGACGCGACGATGCACGATGAGCTGGGTAACGACTTCTTCGAAACGCTGCTCTCGACCCGGGTGATCGATGCCGCGCTCCCCCGCCTGGCTGCCAGCGCCGACTCACCGTGGTGGGACAACCGCAACACCCAGGGCAAGGAAACCCGTGCCGACACGGTGAAGGCCGCCTGGCAAGCCAGCCTCGCGCACCTCAAGAGCACCCTCGGCGCAGACGCCTCGCAATGGCAGTGGGGCAGTGCGCACACATTGACCCATGGCCATCCGCTGGGGCAGCAAAAGCCGCTGGACCTGTTCTTCAATGTCGGCCCCTTCGCCGCACCCGGCACTCATGAAGTACCGAACAACCTCTCGGCGAAAATCGGACCGGCACCCTGGCCCGTCACCTACGGCCCCTCGACCCGACGCCTGATCGACTTCGACGACCCGACCCACAGCCTGACCGTCAACCCGGTCGGCCAGAGCGGCGTCCTGTTCGACAGCCACTATGATGATCAGGCCGAGGCCTACGTCGAGGGGATGTACTTCCAGGCGCATCTCAATGATGAAGAGGTCACGGCCAATACGCGCAGTACGTTGAAGCTGTTGCCGGCGCGGGCTGTGCCATAGATTTTTGCTGGCTGGACCGGCCCCTGCGCGAGCAGGCTCGCGAAGGGGCCCTCACAGACAACAAAAAATGTCAGCTCAAACCATCGCCGCAAAATTCAACCTGAACTGCTGAGGCGTCACCCCCAATCTACGATTGAACACACTGCGCATGTGCTGGGCATCGCGAAAACCGCATTGATAGGCCACGGTCTTGAGCGGCGCGCGGGTGCTTTCCAGCAGCGTCCTCGCCGCATCGACCCGTGCACGCTCGACAAACTCGGCCGGGGTGATTTTCGCTTCCCTGGCAAACACCCGGGAGAAGTTGCGCGCGCTCATGTTGGCGGCATTGGCCAGGTCGGCGATGGTCAGATCGCCCGTCAGGTTGGCCAACACGTAATGCTGGACCATTGCGACCGCCGAATCCGGTTCGGCGTGGGGCGTAAGGAACGGGCTGAATTGCGATTGCCCGCCCGAACGCTGGGTGAACACCACCAACCGCTTGGCGACATTCAGCGCCACTTCCGGCCCGTGATCCCGGCCCAATAGATACAACGACAGATCGATCCCCGCTGTGACCCCGGCCGAGGTGAACAGCTCGCCATCCTCAACATACAGTCGATCCGCTTCCACCCGAGACGTGGGGCACAACGCCGCCAGATCCGATGCGTCCTGCCAGTGCGTGGTGACCGTGCGCCCCTCCAGCAATCCGGCCCGGGCGAGCATGAACGCGCCGTTGCAGATCGAGCCAAAGCGCGTGGCCCGGGCACAGGCATCGCGCAACCAGCCATCGAATACCCTGCCGAAATCCATGAACGGCAACTGCGGCCCGCCAGCCACCAGCAACAGGTCATACGGCTCCAGCGCTTCGCTGAAATGCCGATGGGCATTGAGTGCCAAACCGTTGGAGCACGCCATCATCCCGCGCTCGACGCCAATCACCTCCAGACGATAGTGATCCTCAGGGGCGAGGAAGCGATTGGCCTCTGAAAACACATCCATGGGGCCGGTGACATCCAGCGACTGGACGCCGGCAAACACCACGATGGCTACGGTTTTACTCATGGTCTGAAAACGCCCTCAATGAATCTGGATCGCCACAGTAAACTCACTAACCCGGTTCAACCCTAGCCAATCCACACGCAACAAGCGAGGTTGGCGCGATATGCACGCTCATTGGCCGGGATCGCAGCCATGGATCGATTGTCCGGTTTCGGGGGCCGGAACAGACTGAAACCCTCATCACGAAGAGGAAAACTCCATGAGCAGCACCATCGCCGGCATCCAGATCCCCGACAGCGCACTGGCCAAGGCCACCACCGAATACATTCGTGACATCGAGTCCGACCTGCTCTACCACCACTAGCGCCGGGTCTTCCTGTTCGGCGCACTGAGCGGTGAGCGCAAGCAACTGGCCTACAACCCGGAGTTGTTGTACGTCGGCGCGATGTTCCATGACCTGGGCCTGGTGCAAGGTCATCGCAGCGACAACGAGCGCTTCGAAGTCGATGGTGCAAACGCGGCAGCGGCGTTCCTCAAGCCCTACGGGTTGAGCGATGACGACATCGAACAGGTCTGGCTATCGATTGCCCTGCACACCACGCCGGGCGTGCCTCAGCACTTGCGGCCCACCGTGGCGCTGGTCACGGCTGGCGTCGAGATGGACGTGCTGGGCATGGACTACGCGGCGTTTTCCAGCGTGCAGCGCGAAGCGGTGGTGCATGCGCATCCACGGGGCGAGGGATTCAAGGAGTGCATCATCTGCGCGTTTGCCGACGGCTTGCGCCATCGTCCGCAGACCACGTTCGGCAATGTGAAAACCGATGTGCTGGTTGATCAGGAGCCGGGGTTCAAGCCGATGAACTTCGTCGAGGTCATCCGCAAATCCCCTTGGGTTGCATAAAACCAATGTAGGAGCGAGCCTGCTCGCGATAGCGGTGTGTCAGGCAACAATTAAGTCGACTGACATTCCGTCATCGCGAGCAGGCTCGCTCCTACATTTTGGACTTGGGTTGAACTCGATAATGAGGTCAATCCGGCATTGCTCAAGCCGCTTCCGGTGCCTGCGCGCGACGCACGTCCGGTTGCTTCCACGAGTCGGCTGCTGCTTCCTCGATCGCCTGCTGGATCGCACGACGACGGCTTTCTTCGGCGCGACGACTGAAGAACCAGACCATGAAGGTCACGATCGACACTGCCAACAGGATCAGGCTGGCCACGGCGTTGATCTCGGGCTTCACGCCCAGACGCACCGCCGAGAACACTTCCATCGGCAGGGTCGTTGAACCCGGGCCCGACACGAAGCTCGCCAACACCAGGTCATCCAGCGACAACGCGAAGGACATCATGCCGCCCGCCGCCAGCGATGGCGCAATCATCGGGATGGTGATCAGGAAGAACACCTTCCACGGCCGTGCACCGAGGTCCATGGCCGCCTCTTCGATGGACAGGTCCAGCTCGCGCAAGCGCGCCGAGACCACCACCGCCACATAGGCCGCACAGAACGTGGTGTGGGCGATCCAGATGGTGACGATACCGCGTTCCTGCGGCCAGCCGATCATCTGCGCCATGGCCACGAACAGCAGCAACAGCGACAGACCGGTGATCACCTCAGGCATCACCAACGGCGCAGTCACCAGGCCACCGAACAGGGTACGGCCCTTGAAGCGGGTAATGCGCGTCAGGACGAACGCCGCCAGTGTACCCAGCGCCACCGCCGCCACCGCCGTGTAGCAGGCGATTTCGAGCGAACGCACCACCGAGCCCATCAGCTGGGTGTTGTCGAGCAGGCCGACGTACCACTTGATCGACCAACCACCCCACACCGTCACCAGCTTGGAGGCATTGAACGAGTAGATCACCAGGATCAGCATCGGCAGGTAGATGAACAACAGACCCAGTACCAGCATCAGGCTGGAGAAACGGAAGCGCTTCATTCTCTACCCTCCATTTCCTTGGCCTGACTGCGGTTGAACAGGATGATCGGCACAATCAGGATCGCCAGCATCACCACCGCCAGGGCAGACGCCACCGGCCAGTCACGGTTGTTAAAGAACTCTTGCCAGAGCACTTTACCGATCATCAGGGTTTCCGGACCGCCGAGCAGTTCCGGGATCACGAACTCGCCCACCACCGGGATGAACACCAGCATGCAACCGGCGATAATGCCGTTTTTCGACAGCGGCACGGTGATTTTCCAGAAGCTGTTGAACGTGCTCGAACCCAGGTCCGATGCAGCCTCCAACAGGCTATGGTCGTGTTTCACCAGGTTGGCGTACAGCGGCAGAATCATGAACGGCAGGTAGGAATAAACCACGCCGATGTAGACCGCCAGGTTGGTGTTGAGGATCTGCAGCGGTTCGTCGATCCAGCCCATGCTCATCAGGAAACCGTTGAGCAGGCCGTTGTTGCTGAGGATGCCCATCCACGCGTAAACGCGGATCAGGATCGCGGTCCAGGTCGGCATCATGATCAGCAGCACCAGCACCGTCTGCACTTCCTTGCGGGCAACGGAGATACCGTAGGCCATCGGGTAGCCGATCAGCAGGCAAAGGATGGTGCTGAAAAGCGCCATCTTCAACGAGCCGAGATAAGCGGCGATGTACAACTCGTCACCGGCCAGCATCGCGTAGTTGCCCAGGTTAAGCAGCAACTGCAGCTTCTGCTCGGCGTAGCTGTAGATTTCGGTATAGGGCGGAATGGCCACGTCCGCTTCGGCGAAGCTGATCTTCAGAACGATGAAGAACGGCAGCATGAAGAACAGGAACAGCCAGATGAAGGGAACCCCGATGACCATTTGACGGCCACCGGGAATTATTCGATTGAGACGGCGTTTGAGTTTGCGCATGTTCATGAGCGAAGTACCACGCCGCTATCGTCTTCCCAGTACACGTAGACCTGATCACCCCAGGTCGGACGCTGCCCGCGGCGCTCAGCGTTGGCCACGAACGACTGCACCAGCTTGCCGCTTGGCAGTTCGACGTAGAACACCGAGTGCCCGCCCAGGTAGGCGATGTCATGCACCTTGCCGCTGGACCAGTTGTACTGACAGGTCGGCATGTCGGCGGTGACCAGCAGTTTTTCCGGACGGATCGCGTAGGTGACCGACTTGTCCTGCACCGAAGTGCTGATGCCGTGGCCGACGTAGATCTGGCGATCCAGGTCTTTGCAGGTAATGATCGCGTGGCCTTCGGCGTCGTCGATCACTTCGCCTTCGAAGATGTTCACGTTACCGATGAATTCGCAGACCAGGCGACTGGTCGGGGTTTCGTAGATGTCGATCGGGCTGCCGATCTGGGCGATCCAGCCCAGGTGCATGATCGCGATGCGCTCGGCCATGGTCATGGCCTCTTCCTGGTCGTGGGTCACCATGACGCAGGTCACGCCGACGCGCTCGATGATCTCCACCAGCTCCAGCTGCATTTGCGAACGCAGCTTCTTGTCCAGTGCACCCATCGGTTCGTCGAGTAGCAGCAGCTTCGGACGCTTGGCCAGGGAACGGGCCAAGGCCACACGCTGACGCTGACCACCGGACAACTGATGCGGCTTGCGCTTGGCGTACTGGCTCATCTGTACCAGCTTGAGCATGTCGGCCACGCGGGCGTCGACTTCAGCGGCCGGGATCTTGTCCTGCTTGAGGCCGAAGGCGATGTTCTGCGCCACGGTCATGTGCGGGAACAAGGCGTAGGACTGGAACATCATGTTGATCGGCCGCTCGTAGGGCGGCATGTCAGTGATGTCTACGCCATCGAGGAAAATGCGTCCCTCCGTGGGCCGTTCGAAACCTGCGAGCATGCGCAGCAAAGTGGATTTGCCCGATCCCGAACCGCCGAGCAGGGCGAAAATTTCGCCTTTCTTGATTTCCAGGGACACATCGTCCACGGCAATCGTCTCGTCGAACTTCTTCGTGACCCGGTCGATTTTGACCAGCACCTGTTTAGGTTGCTGGTCGCCCTCGAGGGCTTTCTTATAGGCGCCGGAGGCAACTGCCATTTACGAAACTCCCAGAAAAAAAGAGTGCAGTTCGCTCAAGGTGAGCCAACCTTGGATAGTTTGAGCCTTGAAGCTATTTACCCGACTTGACCTTGGTCCAGCTGCGGGTCATCAAACGTTGAATATTCGGTGGTAACTCGACCGACACGTAGGTCTTGTCGAGCACCTCTTGCGGTGGATAGACCGCTTCGTCGGTGCGAATGGACTGTTCCATCAGTTTGTCCGACCCCGGGTTGGGGTTGGCATAGCCGACGTAATCACTGACCTGGGCAATTACCTCAGGCTTCAGCAAATAGTTGATGAAGGCGTGGGCCTGCTTGACGTTGGCCGAGTCCTTCGGAATCGCCAGCATGTCGAACCAGAGCGCGCCGCCCTCTTTCGGAATCGAGTAGGCGATGTTCACGCCTTTCTTGGCTTCTTCGGCGCGGTGCTTGGCCTGGAAGATGTCGCCGGAGAAACCGATCGCCACGCAGATGTCGCCGTTGGCCAGATCCGCGATGTACTTGGAGGAGTGGAAGTAGGTCACATAAGGCCGCACTGCGAGCAACTTATCTTCGGCCTTTTTGTAATCTTCAGGGTTGGTGCTGTTGGCATTCAGGCCCATGTAGTTGAGCACTGTCGGCATCATTTCATCGGCGGAATCGAGGAACGCGACGCCACAGCTGTGCAGTTTCTTGATGTTTTCCGGCTCGAACAAAACGCCCCAGGAGTCGATCTTGTCGACGCCCAGCACAGCCTTGACCTTGTCGACGTTGTAACCGATGCCGTTGGTGCCCCACAGGTACGGCACGGCGTACAGGTTGCCCGGATCGTTCTGCTCAAGGCGCTTGAGCAGCACCGGGTCGAGGTTCGAATAGTTCGGCAGCTGCGACTTGTCGAGCTTCTGGAATGCCCCGGCCTTGATCTGTTTGCCGAGGAAGTGGTTCGACGGCACGACCACGTCGTAGCCGGTACGCCCGGCCAGCAATTTACCTTCCAGGGTTTCGTTGGAATCGAAGACGTCATAAACCGGCTTGATACCGGTCTCTTTCTGGAAATCGGCCAGGGTGGTCTCGCCGATGTAGTCCGACCAGTTATAAATATGCACAGTACCGGCGGCCTGGACACTGACAGCAATCGTCAGCCCGGCACCCACCAGCATGGCATTGCGCAACAAAGAAAAAATAGGCAAGTGGAGGTCCTCTGAAATTAGTTGGGCCCAAGTTGCCCCGCGCTACATGACAACCGTGGTTGCCCGGCAACAAAACCGGCGCGCAACTTACCCTCGAAAAACCGTTCCAGCAAAACTTTCTGTCATTTAATTACACCTGTTGTCGCCACCGCGCGGGTGGCGACAACAGGTTGTTGAATCAAACCGGCTTATTTACCGGATTTGATCTTGGTCCAGCTGCGGGTCATGATCCGCTGGGTCGCGGCCGGCAAGTCGGCAATTGCGTACAGCTTGGCCAACACGTCCGCAGGTGGGTAAACGCCCGGGTCGCTGGTGATGTCTTTATCCACCAGTGGAGTGGCAGCCGCGTTACCGTTCGGGAAACGCACGGCGTTGGTGATTTCAGCCATGATTTCCGGCTTCTGCAGGAAGGTCATGAACTTGTAGGCGCCTTCGACGTTTTCGGCATCTTTAGGGATGGCGACCATGTCGTAGAAGCTGCCTGCACCTTCTTTCGGAATGTTGTAGCTGACTTTCACCTTGTCACCGGCTTCAGCAGCACGGGACTTGGCCTGGTAAATGTCACCCGAGTAACCCACGGCCACGCAGATGTTGCCGTTTGCGAGGTCGGAGATGTACTTGGACGAGTGGAAGTAGGCGATCGAAGGACGGACCTTCATGATCAGCGCTTCAGCCTTGTCGATGTCTTCTTTCTTCTGGCTGTCGGTTGGCAGGCCCAGATAGTGCAACGCCACCGGAATCATCTCGGTTGGCGAGTCCAGCAGGCTGATACCGCACGATTTCAACTTGGCGGCGTTTTCAGGCTTGAAGATCAGGTCCCAGGAATCGACCGGTGCGTCGGCACCCAGTGCAGCCTTGACCTTCTCGGCGTTGAAGCCGATACCGATCGAACCCCACATGTACGGGAAGGCGTGCTCGTTGCCCGGGTCGCTCACGGAAACAGCCTTGAGCAGGTCGGTGTTCAGGTTTTTCCAGTTAGGCAGCTTGGACTTGTCCAGCTTCTGGTAGACGCCGGCCTTGATCTGCTTGGCCAGGAAGTTGTTCGACGGTACAACGATGTCGTAACCGGACTTGCCAGCCAGCAACTTGGCTTCCAGGGTTTCGTTGCTGTCGAAGACGTCATAGACAACCTTGATGCCCGACTCGTCTTCAAACTTCTTGACGGTGTCCGGTGCGATGTAGTCGGACCAGTTGTACACGTGCAGTACTTTGTCATCGGCCTGAACCGCGCCCGCCATCAAACCCATCACGGACATGGCAAGCAGAGTCTTGCCAGCGAGCTTTTTACCTAGTGCCTTCATGCGTAATGCTCCAAATTTTTCTTTTTTGAACCACTTGTTCAGCGACCGAACCCGGGCAACTGGAACCGCGGCTAGTCTGGCAAGATCCACATCGGTCTTTCAAGGAAACGGCCATGCTTTCTGACAGTTCTGAGCGAAAGTTCCTACTACATATGTAGAACTTTGGACTTCCGCTCAGAGCCTAGCACTTAGCCCTGCAATGCACTCAGGGTCAGGTCAAGACACTTGCGAGCCTTGGTCACCAGCTCATCGATTTCCGCCGGTGTAATCACCAGTGGCGGAGCGATGATCATGGTGTCGCCGACGGCGCGCATGATCAGGCCGTTATCGAAGCAGAACTGGCGGCAGATCATGCCGACGCCCTTGCCTTCGTAACGCTTGCGCGTGGCCTTGTCCTGGACCAGTTCGATGGCCCCCAACAGACCCACCCCACGAACTTCACCCACCAGCGGGTGATCGTTCAGTTCCCGCAGACGCTTTTGCAAATACGGTGCCGTTTCTGACTTCACGCGCTCGACAATTTTTTCGTCGCGCAGGATACGGATGTTTTCCAGCCCCACAGCCGCCGCCACCGGGTGCCCGGAGTAGGTGAAACCGTGGTTGAAGTCGCCGCCTTCGTTGAGCACGTCCACCACTTCATCACGCACGATCAGGCCGCCCATCGGGATGTAGCCCGAGGTCAGGCCCTTGGCGATGGTCATCATGTCGGGCTTGAGGTCGTAGAAATCGGCACCGAACCACTCACCGGTACGTCCGAAACCGCAAATCACTT
Source organism: Pseudomonas sp. GL-RE-26 (assembly GCF_019956275.1). Taxonomy (NCBI): domain Bacteria; kingdom Pseudomonadati; phylum Pseudomonadota; class Gammaproteobacteria; order Pseudomonadales; family Pseudomonadaceae; genus Pseudomonas; species Pseudomonas sp. GL-RE-26. Next base: position 367,739 of record NZ_JAHBDI010000011.1, on the reverse strand, counting down.
CGTCAGCCACGAACAGGATGTCGTACTTGGCGAGGATTTCCTTGATGCGCGGCCAGTAGGTCTCTGGCGGAATGATCACGCCACCGGCACCCTGGATCGGCTCGGCAATAAAGGCGCCGACGTTGTCGACGCCGACTTCCAGAATCTTTTCTTCCAGCTGATTGGCCGCCCATATACCGAATTCTTCCGGGGTCATGTCGCCGCCTTCGGCGAACCAGTACGGCTGGGCAATGTGAACGATGCCCGGGATCGGCAAGTCGCCCTGTTCGTGCATGTACGTCATGCCACCCAGGCTCGCGCCGGCCACGGTGGAACCGTGATAGCCGTTCTTGCGGCTGATGATGACTTTCTTGTTCGGCTGGCCCTTGATCGCCCAGTAGTGACGAACCATACGCAGCATGGTGTCGTTGCCTTCGGAGCCGGAACCGGTGAAGAACACATGGTTCATGCCTTGCGGCGCGATGTCGGCGATGGCCTTGGCCAGCTCCAGTACCGGCGGGTGCGCGGTCTGGAAGAACAGGTTGTAGTACGGTAGTTCGCGCATCTGTTTGCTGGCGGCATCGGCCAGTTCATCGCGACCATAACCAATCGCTACACACCACAGGCCGGCCATGCCGTCGAGGATCTTGTTGCCTTCGCTGTCCCAGAGATAAACACCCTTGGCGTTGGTGATGATCCGCGGGCCTTTCTCTTTCAGCTGCTTGAAGTCGCTGAACGGAGCCAGGTGGTGATCATTGCTCAGGGTTTGCCATTCACGGGTTTGCGGATTGTTGCTGGTCATACGAATCTCCTAAAAAAATCAGGTGAAGGCGCCGCCAGACAGCGGCGACGCCCGGCGTATCAGACGGCAAAGAGCAGGAATTCCCTTTCCCACGAACTGATCACGCGCTTGAAGTTTTCATGCTCGGCCCGCTTGACCGCGACGTAGCCAGTGATGAAATTTTTGCCCAGGTACCGCTCGACGGTTGCGCTGTTTTCCATGCGTTCCAGCGCGTCTTCGATGGTCAGCGGCAGGCGCAGGTTGCGGCGTTCATAGCCACGTCCCACCACCGGCGCGCTCGGGTTCAGGCCTTCGACCATGCCGATGTAACCGCAGAGCAGGCTCGCGGCAATCGCCAGGTACGGGTTGGCATCGGCGCCCGGCAGGCGGTTTTCCACCCGACGGTTTTGCGGCCCCGCATCCGGCACCCGCAGGCCCACGGTGCGGTTCTCTTCGCCCCACTCCACGTTCACCGGCGCCGAGGTGTCCGGCAGGAAGCGGCGGAACGAGTTGACGTTGGGTGCGAACAGCGGCAACAGCTCGGGAATGAGTTTCTGCAGGCCACCGATGTGGTGCAGGAACAGCTGGCTCATGGTCCCGTCTTCATTAGAGAAGATGTTCTTGCCGGTCTCGATGTCGATGATGCTCTGGTGCAAGTGCATGGCACTGCCCGGCTCGCCGGTCATCGGCTTGGCCATGAAGGTCGCAGCGACGTTGTGCTTGAGCGCGGCCTCGCGCATGGTGCGCTTGAACACCAGGATCTGGTCGGCCAGGGACAGGGCATCACCGTGACGGAAGTTGATTTCCATCTGCGCCGTGCCGTCCTCGTGGATCAGCGTATCGAGGTCCAGGTCCTGCAGTTCACACCAGTCGTAGACGTCTTCGAACAGCGGATCGAATTCGTTCGCCGCTTCAATGGAGAACGACTGACGACCGGTTTCCGGGCGACCGGAGCGGCCGATCGGCGGCTGCAACGGGTAGTCCGGGTCGTCACTGCGCTTGGTCAGGTAAAACTCCATTTCCGGCGCCACGATCGGCTGCCAGCCTTTGTCGGTATAGAGTTTCAGGACTTTCTTGAGCACGTTGCGCGGCGACAACTCGATCGGGTTGCCTTGCTTGTCGTAGGTATCGTGGATGACGATGGCGGTCGGCTCGATGGCCCACGGCACCAGGTACACCGCGCTCTGGTCGGGGCGGCAGATCATGTCGATGTCGGCCGGGTCGAGCAGTTCGTAATAGATGTCGTCTTCGACGTAATCGCCGGTCACTGTCTGCAACAGCACGCTTTCTGGCAGACGCATGCCTTTTTCGGCGATGAATTTGTTGGTCGGCGAAATCTTGCCCCGGGTAATCCCGGTCAAGTCGGCGATCATGCATTCGACTTCTGTGATCTTGTGGTTTTTCAACCAATCGGTGAGCTGGTCGAGGTTGTTACTCATAAATGCCTCTAGGCTTGAGTTGTCCGACCCTTTTAAGGTCAGGCGTTGTTTGACGCATCGGCGTCGCGTTGTAGAGCGTTTGCGCGGCAGATTATCGTGCTTGCCGACACGGCTGCAGAGGCCGGGCGTGCAGAATCGCGAGCGGTGCCCTGAACGATGGTCAGGCCGCTATTGTGAATCGGTTCTATATTGAATGGAGTAACCGTAATGGGGGTGCCATCGCGACCGTCCAGAATATCGGACGGGGACGGTCGAACCGTCACGGATGGGAGGATCACCAGAACCGCTGAGGCCACGGAACGGACGGACGTGTCATCACTGATGTGATTAACATGCCGACCGACCTGTCTTGAGCAGTCGGTGACGCCGATTATCGGCAGGCGAGACATGAAGCACCCCGGTATTATTGCTGTTATGGGTTTGATTCGAGCTTAGCCTTGTTCATTTTTTTACACAACACCCCCGTAAAAAATACAACACGGCCCGCTCAAGCCTGCGGGCGCCATAGAGGTCAAGGGCATAAAAACGCCCCAAAGTGCCTCAAAAAAGCCACACGGGCGCTTTTTTAGGGCAAAAAAGGCCTCGCTTGACTTCGGCATGCCGTTCGGGTTGACTGGAATCTGAAAAGATCAATGATTGATATTTTTAACAACAAAGGTGTTGCATCATGTCGGTACCCCCGCGTGCCGTTCAGCTTAACGAAGCGAACGCGTTCCTTAAGGAACATCCTGAGGTTCTGTACGTTGACCTTCTGATTGCGGATATGAATGGTGTGGTGCGCGGCAAGCGCATTGAACGCACCAGCCTCCACAAGGTTTACGAGAAAGGCATCAACCTGCCGGCCTCTTTATTTGCTCTGGATATCAATGGCTCGACGGTGGAAAGCACCGGCCTGGGCCTGGACATCGGTGATGCTGACCGAATCTGCTATCCAATCCCCGATACCCTATGCAATGAGCCATGGCAGAAGCGCCCGACCGCGCAACTGCTGATGACCATGCACGAACTCGAAGGCGAGCCATTCTTCGCCGACCCGCGTGAAGTGCTGGCCAATGTGGTACGCAAGTTCGACGAAATGGGCCTGACCATCTGCGCCGCGTTCGAACTGGAGTTCTACCTGATCGACCAGGAGAACGTGAACGGTCGTCCGCAACCACCTCGCTCGCCGGTTTCCGGCAAACGTCCGCACTCGACTCAGGTCTACCTGATCGACGACCTCGACGAATACGTCGACTGCCTCCAGGACATTCTGGAAGGTGCAAAAGAGCAAGGTATTCCGGCCGACGCCATCGTCAAGGAAAGTGCCCCGGCGCAGTTCGAAGTGAACCTGCACCACGTGGCTGACCCGATCAAGGCCTGCGACTACGCGGTCCTGCTCAAGCGCCTGATCAAGAACATCGCCTACGACCATGAAATGGACACCACCTTCATGGCCAAGCCTTACCCAGGCCAGGCGGGTAATGGTCTGCACGTGCACATCTCGATTCTCGACAAAGACGGCAAGAACATTTTTGCCAGTGAGGATCCCGAGCAGAACGCCGCACTGCGTCACGCGATCGGCGGTGTGCTCGAGACCCTACCGGCGCAGATGGCCTTCCTCTGCCCGAACGTCAACTCCTACCGTCGTTTCGGCGCACAGTTCTACGTGCCGAACTCGCCGTGCTGGGGCCTGGATAACCGCACGGTGGCGATTCGCGTTCCGACCGGTTCCTCCGACGCCGTGCGCATCGAGCATCGTGTAGCCGGCGCCGATGCCAACCCGTACCTGCTGATGGCTTCGGTCCTGGCAGGGGTGCACCACGGTCTGACCAATCAGATCGAGCCTGGCGCCCCAGTGGAAGGCAACAGCTACGAGCAGAACGAGCAGAGCCTGCCGAACAACCTGCGCGATGCACTGCGCGAGCTGGACGACAGCGAAGTCATGGCCAAGTACATCGATCCGAAATACATCGATATCTTCGTGGCCTGTAAAGAGAGCGAGCTGGAGGAGTTCGAACACTCCATCTCCGACCTCGAGTACAACTGGTACCTGCATACCGTGTAAGCGGTTGCAGTAGTGAAGAAACGCCGCCGGCCTCATAGCCTGCGGCGTTTTTTTATGGCCAACATCAATCCCTGTGGCGAGGGAGCTTGCTCCCGCTGGAGGCCGAAGGACTCCCTCTAATCCGCGAGACGGTTCTATCAGGTGCACCGCATTTACCGGTTTTAGGGCCGCTTCGCGACCCAGCGCGAGCAAGCTCCCTCGCCACAGGGGGATATGGAACATCTGCCCGCTCTGCGTACAATGCCCGCTGCCCCGCAGGAGACTCCAATGACACGCGTAGCCACCCCCCGCAAACCCCGCGCAACCAGCCAGGCCCGGATCGATTCGATACTCGATGCGGCCCGCACGCTGTTGGCCGCCGAGGGCGTGGCCAGTCTGTCGATCTACAGCGTCGCCGAGCGCGCGGAGATTCCGCCCTCCTCGGTCTACCACTTCTTCGCCAGCGTGCCGGCGTTGCTTGAAGCCTTGACCGCTGACGTCCACGCGGCCTTCCGCGCCTGCCTGCAAGCCCCCATCGATCACCTCGCCTTGGATGGCTGGCGCGATCTGTCGCGACTGGTGGAACAACGCATGCTCGACATCTACGCCGAGGACGCCGCGGCCCGCCAACTCATTCTGGCCCAGCATGGTCTGACCGAAGTCACCCAAGCCGACCGCCAGCACGACATCGAGCTGGGCGACCTGATGCACAAGCTGTTCGACCATCACTTCGAGCTGCCGACATTGCCGAGTGATGTCGATGTGTTCGCCCTGGCCATGGAACTGGGCGACCGGGTGTATGCGCGCTCGGTGCAGCAGCACGGGCAGATTACGCCGCGCATGGCAGAGGAAGGGATGCGGGTGTTTGATGCTTATGTGGGGTTGTATTTGCCACCGTATTTGCCCAAGCGCAGCATTCCATCCTGATTTCTTGATTGGCCTACTGGCCTGCTCGCGAAGGCGGCACCACCGATCTCAATGAATCACACGCACAAAAAACCCCGAAGGGCTCAAACCCTTCGGGGTTGTTGTTTACGCATTCGCCTTACAACTTGGCGATCGACACCTCGGTGGATTTCACAAACGCGATCACTTCACTGCCCACCGCCAGCTCCAGCTCTTTCACCGAGCGCGTGGTGATCACTGAGGTGACGATGCCGGACGCGGTCTGCACGTCGATTTCCGACAGCACGTCGCCCAGGACGATTTCCTTGATGGAGCCTTTGAACTGGTTGCGAACGTTGATGGCCTTGATAGTCATGATGTTGATTCCTGTCGTTGGGTAAGACTTGAGTTATTGAGCCCAGCGCAATTGCGTAGGCAAGGGTGAAACAGGTTCCGGTTCCGGTGGTTGGCCGGGCAGCGCCAGCACGCGATTGAGGACTTCGGTTTCCAGCGCCGCCAGCCGATGGGAACCGCGCACCCGAGGGCGCGGCAGTTCCACGTGCAGGTCGAGGCCGACTTCGCCGTCTTCGATCAGGATCACCCGATCGGCAATCGCCACGGCTTCACTGACGTCATGGGTCACCAGCAACACCGTGAAACCGTGCTGTTGCCAGAGCCGTTCGATCAGTTGCTGCATTTCAATTCGGGTCAGGGCATCCAGCGCCCCCAAGGGTTCATCGAGCAACAACAGGCGCGGCTGATGAATCAACGCACGGGCCAATGCCACGCGTTGCTTCTGTCCACCGGACAGCGCAGCCGGCCACTCGTGGGCGCGATCGGCCAGGCCCACCGCTTCCAAGGCTTCAAGCGCTTGCGGCCGCCAGTTGCCCTTAAGGCCCAGACCGACGTTGTCGATGATCTTTTTCCAGGGCAGCAAACGCGCTTCCTGGAACATCAGCCGCGTGTCCTCCCGCGCATCACTCAATGGCGCGGCACCGGCGAGCAACTCACCGCCAGTTGGTTGATCGAGGCCTGCGAGCAAGCGCAGCAAGGTACTTTTGCCGCAGCCACTGCGACCGACCACAGCGACAAACTGGCCCGCCGGAATGTGCAGGTCGATCTCGCGCAGCACCTGCCGCGAGCCGAAGGTTTTTTGCAGCTTGCGCACCGCCAGCGGAATGCCGCGCAGCAGGCGTGGAGGTTGCTCGGCGATCATGCTGCACCTCCCTTGGCAACCTGATAGGCCGGGTGCCAGCGCAGCCACACTCGTTCAAGTCCACAGGCCGCGAGGTCGGCCAGTTTGCCGAGCACCGCGTACAACAGAATCGCCAGCACCACCACGTCAGTCTGCAAAAACTCTCGGGCATTCATTGCCAGGTAGCCGATGCCGGAACTCGCGGAAATGGTTTCCGCCACAATCAACGTCAGCCACATGAAGCCCAGCGCGAAGCGCACGCCGACCAGTATCGAAGGCAGCGCCCCCGGCAGAATCACCTGCCAGAACAGGCTGAAACCGCTCAGTCCATAGCTGCGCGCCATCTCCACCAACGCCGGGTCGACGTTGCGGATGCCGTGATAGGTGTTGAGGTAGATCGGGAACAAGGTGCCCAGCGCCACCAGGAAAATCTTCGCCGACTCGTCGATGCCGAACCACAGGATCACCAGTGGAATCAGCGCCAGGTGCGGCACGTTGCGGATCATCTGCACCGAACTGTCGAGCAGGCGTTCGCCCCACTTCGACAGGCCGGTGATGAAGCCAAGGGTCAGGCCAATGCCACCACCGATGGTGAAGCCCAGCGCGGCGCGCCAGCCACTGATCGCCAGGTGCGTCCAGATTTCGCCGCTACGCACCAGGCTCACACCGGCCTCGATGACGGCGATGGGGGCCGGCAGGATCCTTGTCGACAACCAACCCGCCGACACACTCAACTGCCATACCGCCAACAGCAACACCGGCAACGCCCAGGGCGCCAGGCTGTGGATGAATTTGTTCATGGCGCGCCTCAGCTCTGGGACGCGGCTTTGGGCAGAATATCGTTGGCGACCATCTCGCCGAACGGGCTGACGTAACCGGCGCTTTTCGGCAGTTCAGGACGCTCGACATCGAGATGCGGGAACAGCAGCTCGGCCACCCGGTACGACTCCTCCAGGTGTGGATAACCGGAGAAGATGAACGTATCGATGCCCAGGTCCGCGTACTCCTTCACGCGAGCGGCCACGGTCGGACCATCGCCCACCAGCGCCGTACCGGCACCGCCGCGCACAAGACCGACGCCGGCCCACAGGTTAGGACTGACTTCCAGATTGTCGCGGTTGCCGCCATGCAATGCGGCCATACGTTGCTGACCGACCGAATCGAAACGCGCCAGTGAAGCCTGGGCACGAGCGATAGTCTCGTTGTCGAGATGGGAGATCAGCCGATCCGCGGCTTTCCAGGCTTCATCGTTGGTTTCACGCACGATCACGTGCAGGCGAATGCCGAAGCGCACGGTGCGTCCGAGCTTGGCGGCCTTGGCTCGGACCTGTTCGATTTTTTCCGCGACGGCGGCCGGTGGTTCGCCCCAGGTCAGGACCATTTCCACCTGTTCGGCGGCCAGGTCTTGTGCAGCGTCCGAAGAACCACCGAAGTACAGCGGCGGACGCGGTTGCTGGATCGGCGGATAGAGCAATTTCGCCCCTTTCACGCTGATGTGCTGGCCGTCGTAATCGACGGTTTCGCCTTCCAGCACCCGGCGCCAGATGCGGGTGAATTCCACCGAGGCCTGATAGCGCTCTTCGTGGCTCAGGAACAGACCATCGCCCGCCAACTCTTCCGGATCACCGCCCGTCACCAGGTTGAACAACGCACGACCACCAGACAGTCGATCCAGGGTTGCCGCCTGACGCGCCGCCACCGTCGGGGAAATGATCCCGGGGCGCAGGGCAACCAGGAACTTCAAGCGCTGGGTCACCGGAATCAGCGATGCCGCCACCAGCCACGAGTCTTCGCAGGAACGCCCGGTAGGGATCAGTACCCCGCCAAAACCCAGGCGGTCAGCGGCTTGCGCGACTTGTTGCAGGTAACCGTGGTCAACGGCGCGTGCGCCTTCGGCGGTGCCAAGGTAATGGCCGTCGCCGTGGGTAGGCAGGAACCAGAAAATATTGAGGCTCATGGAGTGGTCTCCTTGGGGAAACGATTTATTGGGCTTTGGTTACTGAGCTTTGGGCAACGGCAGCCGGCGGCGTCCAGATCACGTCTTTGATGCTCAACTGCTTGGGAATCAGCTTGAGCTGGTAGAAGCTGTCGGCGATTTTCTGCTGCGCCGCGACCACTTCCGGGGTGAGGAACAGCGCGCCATAGCCCTGGCGTTTCACCGAGGTCAGGGTGATGTCCGCTGGCAGGCCGAGCAGCGGTGAAACCTGTTGGGTCACCTCTTGCGGATTAGCCTTGGACCACTCGCCCACCGCGCGCACTTCTTCCACCAGGGTCTTGATCACCTCGGGGTTTTTTTGCGCGTAAGGTTTGGTCGCCAGGTAGAACTGATGGTTGTCGACGATGCCCTGACCATCACGCAGGGTGCGCGCTTGCAGCTGTTGTTCGGCGGCGGCCTGGTACGGGTCCCAGATCACCCAGGCGTCGACGCTGCCCCGCTCGAACGCGGCGCGGGCATCGGCTGGCGGCAGGAATACGGTCTGGATGTCGGTGTACTTGAGGCCGGCGTCTTCCAGCGCACGCACCAGCAGGTAGTGCACGTTGGAGCCCTTGTTGAGCACGACTTTCTTGCCCTTGAGGTCCGCCACCGACTTGATCGCCGAGTCATTCGGCACCAGGATCGCCTCACTGTGCGGCGCTGGCGGTTCATAGGCGACGTAGAGCAAATCGGCACCGGCCGCTTGAGCGAACACGGGCGGCGTCTCACCGGTGACGCCGAAGTCGATGGAGCCGACGTTCAGGCCTTCGAGCAGTTGCGGGCCGCCGGGGAATTCAGTCCATTGCACGTCCACGCCTTGGGCGGCGAGGCGTTTTTCCAGGGTGCCCTTGGCTTTGAGCAGCACCAGGGTGCCGTATTTCTGATAGCCGATTCGTAATGTCTCGGCTTGAGCTTGAGTAATGGCGCCGAAGGTGACAGCCGCAGCAAACAGAGCGACCAGGCCACGACGCAAAATGACAGGGCGCATGGCGCTCTCCTTTTTGCAGTTGGGTTTTGGCTGCACCTGCTTGCCCGTTGGCGGGCGAGTAAGGCCAGTACTTCAATTTTCGGTGAGGCTCAAATGCTCCAGCGAGCACTCAACAAACGATCATTCAACAGGTTCGGATCGAGCGGCTTGGGCCGTCGCGCCATGGCGCTGAAAAACAGCTCCAGCGATTCATTCAGTCGTTGTTCCAGCTCCGGCGCCAACTGCGCCAGTGCGCTGCCTTCGCCGTAGGCGATCTGGCTGTCGACGGCGAAAATCCCTTGCAGCATTTCCTGGGCCTTCAATGCCGACAGCACCGGCTTGAGCGCGTAATCCACCGCCAGCATGTGAGCGATGCTGCCGCCAGTGGCCATCGGCAAAACCACCTTGTGGCTCAAGGCACGTTCGGGCAGCAGATCCAGCACGACTTTCAGTGCTCCGGAAAACGATGCCTTGTAAACCGGTGTGGCGATCAGCAGGCCATCGGCGTTTTCAATCTGTTGCAGCAGGTCGATCACCTTGGGGCTGTCGAAGCGTGCGTGCAGCAAGTCCTCGGCCGGGAAGTCCCGCACCTGATAACTCACCACTTCCACGCCCTGCCCTTGCAACCAACGCTGGGAGCGATCCAGCAGCACCCCGGAACGAGAGCGCTGACTGGGACTGCCACCGAGTGAGACAACCAACATTCAGACGATTCCTTGCACGGTGTTGGCGATTCGCGGCTTGCGATCTCGCTTCGATAGAGTGACCTTAACAGCTGATTTATATATCCATAAATCATATTTATTCATTTGGTTATTCGTTAAAGAAATATGAAAACCGGTTTCTTCCAGGCAAAAAAACAGGCCGTCGAAACGGCCTGAAAATCCCCTGCTTTGTGGGTACACATCTTGAATTCCGTTGCGCCTGATCCGCCGCCATCGCGAGCAAGCTCGCTCCCACAGGGGTCCGCAGCTGCGCCAAAAATGCTGAAGACTTACCGATTCGGCTGCGGCGTCAGGCGCAGGTAAGGCTTGACCGCCCGATAGCCCTTGGGAAAGCGCTGTTTGATTTCATCTTCATCCTTGAGCGACGGCACGATCACCACCTCATCACCGTCCTGCCAGTTGGCCGGCGTGGCCACCTTGTAGTTGTCGGTGAGTTGCAGCGAGTCGATCACCCGCAGGATTTCATTGAAGTTGCGGCCGGTGCTCGCCGGGTAGGTAATCGTCAGCCGGACCTTTTTCTTCGGGTCGATCACGAACAGACTGCGCACGGTCAGGGTGTCGTTGGCGTTGGGGTGGATCAGGTCGTAGAGGTCCGAGACCTTGCGGTCGGCGTCATCCAGGATCGGAAAGTTGACCACGGTGGCCTGGGTTTCGTTGATGTCCTCGATCCACCTGTGATGAGACTCTACCGGGTCCACCGACAAAGCGATGGCCTTGACGCCGCGCGCTGCGAACTCATCCTTGAGCCTGGCGGTGAAACCCAGCTCGGTAGTGCACACCGGGGTGAAATCCGCAGGATGGGAAAACAGCACGCCCCAGCTATCGCCCAGCCACTGATGGAAACGGATGATGCCGGCGCTGGAGTTCTGTTCGAAATCGGGGGCGATATCGCCAAGTCTGAGACCCATGGTGCTGCTCCTTGTGAGTGCTTGATGGGCTCAACTGTGCCTGTGTTTTTTATCTATTAAAAAGAATAAATATCGATTTATTTAGATCATAAAGAAATATTAAATATCTGTTCACTGGACGTGCCCGCACAACCCGCCGAACATCGCCCCAAGGTTCGAGAAGGCCTTGAGTTGCTGCAAAGAGGGAAGTTCAAGGCGGGATTACGGGGGTGAACCCGTCTTGAAAATGTAAAAGCCCCGCCCGGTGCAATACCAGGCGGGGCTTTTTTTGTCTCGGTTACGCGAGCGCTATTACAGCAGCGGGATCGAGTAGCTGAGGATCACGCGGTTTTCGTCCTGCGAACGCGTGTTCGGCAGGTCGGTGCGCCAGGTCGCGTTTTTCCACGCCAGGCCCAGGTTTTTCAGCGGACCTTCCTGAACGACGTAAGCCACGCTCAGATCGCGCTCCCACTCGGAAGCACCATTGGCCGCTTCGCGGCCCTTGGCGTTAACGGTATCGATATTGTCGCCGTGCAGGTACACCAGACCCGCCGTCAGGCCAGGTACGCCGACCTTGGCGAAGTCATACGCATAGCGTGCCAGCCAGGTACGCTCGCCCGCACGGCCGAACTTCTGGATTTGCGAATCAGTGATGGTGTAGTTCGACGAACCGTCGCCCTGGTTCAGCCAAGGGAAGTCACTGTTGCCGTTACTGACCTGGTAACCGCCACCGAAGGTGTGACCGGCAACGGTGTACAGGAACAGGCCGCTGTACAGGTTGTTGTCGACCTTGCCCTTGCCGTTGGCTGCACCGCTGTAGTTGCCAGTGGTGAAGTACAGAGGATCGTGACCGTTGGCACCGTCGTCGGAACTGTTGAAGTAACGGAAGTCAGACTTCAACACGCCAGGGCCGATTGCCCAGTTGTGCACCAGACCCAGGAAGTGTTGCTTGTAGAACTCCTCCAGGTTGCCGTAGTAGTACTGGGCAGTCAGGTCCTTGGTGATCTTGTAGTCACCGCCGGCATAAATGAATTTGTTGCTGTCGCGACCTGCAGCGGAACGGCTGTTGGCGCCGGAGATAGACAACTGTTCGTTGTTGCTCGAGTTACGACCTTTTACCTGCTCGATCTGACCGCCGATCAAGGTCAGGTCCTTGATGTCGTTCGAGGCGATCTGGCCGCCCTGCCAGGTTTGCGGCAACAGACGACCGTCGTTGGTCACGATTACCGGCAGCTTTGGCTGCAAGGTACCCAGCTTCAGCTCGGTCTGGGAGATCTTGGCTTTGGCAGTCAAACCCAGGCTGGAGAAGTCATCAACCGCTTCGCCGTTGGACTTGCTCGGGAACACGGTGCCGCCGTACGAGTTGTTGCTCGCGCCGTTGGTGCCGCCACCGGAATCCAGTTTGACGCCCAACAGGCCGATCGCATCGATACCGAAGCCGACGGTGCCCTGGGTGTAACCCGAGATGAAACGCAGATCGAAGCCTTGGCCCCATTCTTCGTTTTTGTTCGGGCCAGTGCCGTCACGGTAATCGGTGTTGATGTAGAAGTTGCGCAGCCCCAATGTTGCCTTGCTGTCTTCGATAAAACCCGCGGCGCTTGCCTGCTGGGTCAAAACCCCGACGGCCACAGCGATGGCCAAGGTGGACTTGTTCATGTTTCGCTCCTCTCGTTTCTAATTCTGATGTTCCTGGTCCCGAATCGATTGCCCGGGATCCTGAATGCGTAAATTCGCGGCAAACCGTCTAGGCCGGTCATTTGGCGGGCCGCAGGATACATGGCCTTAAAGCCAAAAAGAATTTTTTGATGCTTTTTAATATCAACTGGGAATATGCCTTTCCACGACAGATCCGAGGTATCGGCGGTGAGGCCGGTTCCTGAACCTGATCTATTGTCGAGGGGCGAAATTGCTAAACCCGAGCTCAGGGATGAGTGTCGGACAGGCGCACTTTAAGCGGGATGGATAGAAACTAAAAAGAATAATAAATAATCATAAAAGATCTTTATGGAATAACAAAAAACAGACAAAAAAAACCCCGCCAGCGAGCGGGGCTTTTTCTTACGGCGATTACATGAAGCTGTAGGTGTAGTTGAAGATCAGACGGGTCTGGTCTTGATCAAGGGTGCTGGTGTTGCCACGGTAGGTACCGTGACGCAGCGTCGTACCAAACCCTTTCAGTGCACCCGTTTGAATCACGTAATCAATGCGCGCGTCGGTCTCGTGCTCACTCAGGTCTTTACCAATACCGTTGGTAGCCTTGATGTCCTGGCCATTCAAGTAAGCAATCGAAGCTTTCAAGCCTGGTACACCCAGGGAGGCGAAGTCATAGGAGTACTGACCGAACGTGGTGTTTTCACCGGCACGGATAAAGCTGCCAACTGTGGCATCGGTAAACGAGTAGAAGCTCGCGCCGCCGGCACCTTCAGGATTACCGTTGCCATCGACAAGGTTGCCCTGGTTCAAGAAAACGAAGCCGCCGTCATCGTTGACACGCTGATGCCCGATCAGGAACGCGTTGCCACCCAGGGTATAGGTGAACATGGCGCTCCAGGTCTTGTTATCGATCTCACCCGGGGTCTTGGCGAAACCGTTGTTGTTGTTGAAACGGAAACCCGGATCGCCGTTCTTGCCGTCGGAGCTGCTATCGAAATAACGGATATCGGTCTTGAACGACTGATTGGCCGCGATCGGGTAGACGTGCACCAGACCGAGGAAGTTCTGCTTGTAGAAGTCTTCCAGGTTCGCATAGTAGTACTGCAGCAAGAGGTCTTTGGTGACCTTCCAGTCAGCACCGCCGTAAAGGAATTTGTTGCTGTCCTGAGTGGCGCCAGCCACAGACAGGCCAGTGGAGTTCGAGGAAGCACGACCCGACGCGTGCTCCAGTTGACCAAAGTTGAAGGTCACGTTGTCGATTTCTTTGGAGGTGATGGTGCCACCTTCAAAGGTCTGCGGCAGCAGACGGCTGTCGTTCGCGATCAGGATCGGCAGGTTAGGTGCCAGAGCGCCACCCAGGTGGGCTTCAGTCTTCGAGAAGCGCGCCTTGACGTTGCCATCCAAACGGCTCCACTCGTCGGCCGCCTCATTGCCATCGCTAGGGAAGAATGAGTTGCTGTTACCGGTCGGGTGATGCCCCTTGCCGCCATCCAGGTGGATACCCACCAGCGCCTGGGCGTCGATACCAAAACCTACGGTACCTTGGGTGAAACCGGACAGGTAATCGAACTTCAGACCTTCAGCGGTTTCGCGCTGACGGTTGGCAGGAGTGCTCGCACCTTCGCGCATATCGGCATCGTAATACATGGTGCGAGAGCTGATGGACGCCTTGCTGTCTTCCAGGAAACCTGCGGCGCCTGCCTGCTGCGCCAAAACCCCCACGGTCACGGCCAAAGCCAAGGTGGACTTGTTCATTGTGTAGCTCCTCTCGATTCTAATTCTTGTGTTCCTGGTCTCGAGTCGATGCCCGAAATCCTAAGATGCGCGATTAGCGCCAGAGCGTGACCCACAAGTCAATCGTAACCATGTGTGTCTACGACCATAGTCTAATCCCCGGTTTTTTGGTCCCTGCAGGGTCATGAATCCGTCATGAACCTGAAAAGAATTACCCGATTCTTTTCTAATACCGTTTAGGAATTTAGCTCCCCACTCCCTAACCATCCCAGAATAGAAGGTTTGGCTCATAAGCTAATTCCTAATCGGTATTTATTTTCGCTTTTTTAGATCGATTAGTTTTCGACGTAATTCGGAAACAAATCTTTTACCGAAAGGCGGCCCCATGACGTCAAAACGTGCACTATCCGGACCAATTGTTACAGTTTGTGTATTGTTCGCATTTTCTTTCACCGCTCATGCGGCGAACCTTACCGTCGGCTATCAAACCGGTATCGACCCGAGCAAAGTCCCCCAGGCCGATGGCCTTTATGAAAAAACCATCGGCCAGCCAATCGACTGGCGGCGCTTCAACAGCGGCCCGGAAGTGGTCACGGCGATTGCCTCCGGCGATCTGCAAATCGGCAATCTCGGCTCCAGTCCGCTGGCCGCTGCCGCCTCGCGCAACCTGCCGATTGTCGCGTTCATCGTCTCGGCCCAGATCAATGCCGCCGAAGCGCTGGTGGTACGCAACGGCAGCGGCATCGAAAAACCGCAAGATCTGATCGGAAAGACCATCGCCACGCCTTTCGTTTCAACCTCCCACTACAGCCTGCTTGGCGCGCTGAAGCACTGGGGCCTGGACAGTTCGAAAGTCAAAGTCGTGAACCTGCAGCCCGCGGAAATCGCAGCAGCCTGGAAGCGTGGTGATATTGATGGCGCGTTTGTCTGGTCGCCCGCCCTGGGGGAAATCCGCAAGAGTGGCAAGACCCTGACCGACGCTGCACAGGTAGGCCAATGGGGTGCACCCACCTTTGAGGTCTGGGTGGCGCGCAAGGATTACGCAGAGAAGCACCCAGAGGTCGTGGCCAAATTCGCCAAGGTCACCCTCGACGCCTTTGCTGATTACGCAGCAAATAAAGCCAACTGGACGGTCGACTCGGAACCTGTGCAAAAAATCGCCAAACTGACCGGTGCCAATGCCGCCGATGTGCCGGAGTTACTAGCAGGTTCCGCATTCCCGGATGCCAAGGCGCAACAGAGCACCGCACTGCTGGATGGCGGCACGGCCAAGGCCATTGGCGAGACGGCGAAATTCTTGAAGGAGCAAGGGAAGGTGGAGACGGTGCTGCCGGATTATTCGCCGTATGTCAGCGCGAAGTTTGTCCAGGAGTGAATGTAAAACCTTGTGGCGAGGGGGCTTGCCCCCGTTCGGTCGCGAAGCGGCCGCAAGATCATACGGCTCGGTCAGGCAGGTTTGGGGCTGCTCCGCAGCCCAACGGGGCGATGCGGCGTTCCGACAAGCCCCCTCGCCACAGGAACCTCTGCCGCTCCAACATCAAAGGGCTTTTTCGAAGATCTTCGAATTACGCTGATAGTTGTACAGCGACGCCCGCGCCGATGGCAGGCGGTCAACGCTGCTCGGCACAAAACCACGCTCGCGGAACCAGTGAGCGGTGCGGGTGGTAAGGACGAATAAAGTCTTCAAACCCTGAGCCCGGGCGCGGGTCTCGATGCGCTCCAGCAACTCATCACCGCGACCGCCATGGCGATACTCCGGGTTCACCGCCAGGCACGCCAGCTCACCCGCATCGGAATCGGCAATCTGATACAGCGCCGCACAGGCGATGATCATGCCTTCGCGCTCGACCACGCTGAACTGTTCGATCTCGCGCTCCAGCACCTCGCGGGAACGGCGCACCAGGATGCCCTGCTCTTCCAGCGGGCTGATCAAATCCAGCAAACCGCCGACGTCTTCAATGGCCGCTTCGCGCACTACTTCGAACTGCTCCTGGGCCACCAAGGTGCCGCCACCGTCGCGGGTGAACAGTTCGGTCAGCAGCGCACCGTTTTCGGCGTAGCTGACGATATGGCTGCGGGCCACGCCGCCACGGCAAGCTTCGGCCGCGGCATCCAGCAATTCCGCCTGATAGTTGCTGCCCAGCCGTTGCAAATGCGCCGGCACCTGCTGCGGACGCAGTTCACGCACCAGGCGCCCGTGTTCGTCGATCAAGCCCAGGTCGGCGCCGAACAGCAGCAGTTTGTCCGCACCCAGGTCGATGGCCGCACGGGTGGCGACGTCTTCGCACGCCAGGTTGAAAATCTCCCCGGTCGGCGAATAACCCAGCGGCGACAACAGCACGATGGAGCGCTCGTCCAGCAGACGGTTGATGCCCTTGCGATCGACCCGGCGTACTTCGCCAGTATGGTGATAGTCGACGCCTTCAAGCACGCCGATCGGCCGTGCAGTCACCAGGTTGCCGCTGGCCACCCGCAGGCGCGAGCCCTGCATCGGCGACGAAGCCATGTCCATCGACAGGCGAGCCTCAATGGCAATGCGCAACTGGCCAACCGCGTCGATCACGCACTCCAGGGTCGCGGCATCGGTGATGCGCAGGCCGTGATGGTAATGCGGGATCAGGCCACGAGCTGCCAAGCGCGCTTCGATTTGCGGGCGGGAACCGTGAACCAGCACCAGACGCACACCCAGGCTGTGCAACAGCACCAGGTCGTGGACGATATTGCCGAAGTTCGGGTGTTCAACGCCGTCGCCGGGCAGCATGACGACAAAGGTGCAATCGCGGTGGGCGTTGATGTAAGGCGAAGCGTGACGAAGCCAATTGACGTATTCGGGCATGAACCTGGGCCTGTAATAAATAGCAGCCGAAAAAAGGGCGAAACTGAAAACGCACAGCGGGCTGATGGTTATCGTCGGAACAGGCTTGGCGACACGCGCGCTCTCCTCATGAATACGGGTTGGAACATCGGCAATTTAACTGCAAAACCCTGTAGGAGCGAGCTTGCTCGCGATGGATATGAGGGCACCGCGTTTATCCAGGCGGACCTCGTCATCGTTAACGTCCATCGCGAGCAAGCTCGCTCCTACAGGGGTGTCAGGCAATAGTGTTCGATCAGTTGCCTTAATAGATGCACCGTAGGCTGCAAACGTGACATTTCGAGGTATTCCCCCGGCTGATGGGCGCAGGCGATATCACCCGGGCCAAGCACCAGCGTTTCACAGCCAAGGCGCTGAAGATAAGGTGCTTCGGTGCCGAACGCCACTGCTTCGGCGCTGTGACCGGTGAGCTTTTCGGCAAGGCGCACCAGCTCGGCGTCCTCGGCCTGCTCGAACGGAGGCACTTCGGGGAACAACGGTGCGTAATCGATCTTGACCTGATGCCGCTCGGCAACCGGCTTGAGCTTCTGCAGGATCTCGGCACGCAGGACCTTGGGGTCCATGCCGGGCAATGGCCGCAAATCGAATTCCAGCGAACACTGGCCGCAGATGCGGTTGGGGTTGTCGCCGCCATGGATGCAGCCGAAATTCATCGTTGGCATCGGCACGCCAAACTGTGGATTGCGGAACTCGCGCTGCCACAACAGACGCAGGCCACGCAGTTCACCGATGGCATCGTGCATGGCCTCCAGGGCGCTGTGGCCCAGGCGCGGGTCGGAGGAATGACCGCTCTGCCCGAGGATGTCGATGCGCTCCATCATGATGCCTTTGTGCATGCGGATCGGCTTGAGCCCGGTCGGCTCGCCGATCACCGCCGCCCGCCCCAGCGGTCGCCCCGCTTCGGCCAGCGCGCGGGCGCCTGACATCGAGCTTTCTTCATCGCAAGTGGCGAGGATCAGCAACGGTTGTTTGAACGGCTGATCGAGCAGCGGTTTGACCGCCTCGATGGCCAGGGCGAAAAAACCCTTCATGTCGCAACTGCCCAGGCCAATCCAGCGACCGTCGACTTCAGTCAGCTTCAGCGGGTCGGTTTGCCACAGCGCGCCGTCAAACGGCACGGTGTCGCTGTGCCCGGCCAGCACCAGGCCGCCGGGGCCGGAGCCGAAACTGGCCAGCAGGTTGAACTTGCCGGGGCTGACCTGCTGAATCTCGCAGGTGAAACCCAGCTCACCGAGCCAGGTCGCCAGCAGATCGATGACCGGGCGGTTGGTTTGATCGAGACTGGGCTGGGTGCAACTGACCGACGGTGCGGCGATCAAAGCAGCGAATTGTTCTTTCATCGACGGCAATGGCATCGCTGACTCCCGGCACCCGAATTGAGGTCCATCATAGAACCAACCGATGGCAGGAATAAACCGTCGCGACGCGGACTAACCTTGAGTCCTGTACACTGCACGACCTTGGCAGCCACACATTCCCCCGGCTGCGCTCCCGATCCTGGATTTTCCGGCCATGCAGAAAGAAACCGAAATCAAACTCCGCGTCAGCCGCGAAACCCTCGCCGCCCTGCGCGAGCACCCGTTACTGAAAAAACGCAACAAAAGTGGCTGGGAACGCCGTGAGTTGATGAACCAGTACTTCGACACGCCCGAGCGCGACCTGGCCCAGGCCAAAGTCGCCCTGCGCCTGCGCAAGGATGGCGAAGAAGTGATTCAGACCCTCAAGACCCGTGGCCAGAGCATCGCCGGCTTGTCCGAGCGTAATGAATTCAACTGGCCCCTGCCCAAGGCCAAGCTCGACCTGAAGAAACTCGACGGCGAATGTTGGCCCGAGGAGCTGGCCGAGCTCGACAAGAAAACCCTGAAGCCGATCTTCACCACCGACTTCGTCCGCGAACGCGCGGAAATCGCCTGGGGTCGCGGCAAGACCAAAGTGGTCATCGAAGCCGCGCTGGACCTGGGTCACGTCGTGGTCGGCAAGCAGAAAGAAGAAATCTGTGAGCTGGAACTGGAACTGCGCGAAGGCGAGCCGGCAGCCCTGCTGGAACTGGCCGCCGAGCTGGCCGAGAAACTGGCCCTGATGCCTTGCGACATCAGCAAGGCCGAGCGCGGTTATCGCCTGTACGACGCCCACAGCTATTCGTTGAGCCTGCCGGCACCGCAGATCACGGCGGAAACACCGCTGGACGACGCGTTCGCCGCGCTGAGCTGGCACTTGCTGGGCAGCAGCCAGCGTCTGGCCGAGCAGTATCGCTTCAACGGCCACTGGCGCCTGTTGCAGGACTGGGTCGAATGCCTCGCGGAAATGCGCGCGCTGATCAGCAGCCTGGGCCAGGCCGCACCACGTCAGTCGACCCACGATCTGCGTATCGCCCTCGATGCCTTGCTGGAAGACTGGCGCCCGCTGGTCCAGGCCGGCCTGGAAGATGAAGACGTGCGCAAAGCCGCACCCGAGCAGTTCCTCGAAGAACTCGAAGATCCGCGCTGGGGCCTGTTCTCCCTGACCACCTCGCGCTGGCTGCTGGCCCGCACCTGGGCCGCCGACCGCAACACCCGTGGCAATCGCCAGGGCGCTGCGCAACTGGGCAGCTGGTTGCCGCGCCTGCTGGGCGAAGAAGCCACTTCGTTGCAACTGCAACGTTACCAGCAACAACCAGAAGACCTGGCCGAGCAACTGCCGCGCATCGAACGCATCCAGGTCTGGCTGCACCATGCGCGCAACGTGCTGGAGATCCCGGAAATGGATCGCCTGTACGGCGAGCTGAACAAACTGGCACAACTGGCCAACGAATCGATCACCGATGAAGTCCTGGATGCCCGCAAGCAGCAGGCGATTGCGGTGTATCAGAACCGTGCCTGGAAGATGTTGCTGCGCCTGTAATACCTTGTGGCGAGGGGGCTTGCCCCCTCGCCACAAAGGCCCTCAAGCATCATCAGCGCACCACCGGCAAACTGGTCGTCGACTTGATCTCCGACAACGCCACGATCGAATTGACCTCCTGAATCCCCGGCACCATCGACAGTTTCTCGAAGAAGAAACGCTCGTAGGCCTCGATGTCCGCCGTGACAATCCGCAGCAAGAAATCCACCGCCCCCATCAGCACGTAACACTCCAGCACCTCCGGAAAGCCGCGAATCGCCTCGGTGAATTCGGTGAAGTTCGAACGCCCGTGGGCATTGAGTTTCACCTCCGCGAAGATCTGTGTGTTCAGTCCGATTTTCTTGCGGTCGAGCAAAGTCACCTGGCCGCGAATGATGCCCTCCTCTTTCATCCGCTGAATCCGCCGCCAGCACGGCGATTGCGAGAGGCCGACCTGCTCGGCGATCTGTGCGCTGGAAAGCGAAGCATCCTCTTGCAGCAAGGCGAGGATCTTGCGGTCGTAGCTGTCCAGTTCGCTTTGCATAAAAAAACCCTTAACCGAGTAACAAGTGAATTGATTTATTCTTCATTTCTGCAATACAGCCAATCATAGAGAAGAAATACCCGGCACAGGATGTAAACATTTCTCCAATGATTTTGGAGCCAGACCATGCCGTATCTCGAAGCCGTGAACACCCCACCTGCCCGCGCCGATGTCTGGAACGTCGGCAACGCCCATTGCCGGGTTCGCTATCAAATGACGGCCGAGGCTGAACCGGACCTGCTGTGTCGCGCCCTCAATCTGTTCGCCTTGCAATTGCTCACGCCGGAACAGGTCAACGCGCAACACCAGGACGACTGGATGACCATCGAAATCGTCATCGACGGTTTGAGCTGGCACCGCGCGCAAGTGATTGCGGAAAAACTTCGTAACCTGATCAGCGTCTGCTCGGTGGAGCTGCAAGAAGCTGATGCCCCATGGGCCGAAGCGGCTCAAGCGGCGGGCTGAAAAACTCCGAAACGGCTTCATCGGGTAGTGGCCCAGCGGTCAGCCTGCTCACGGCTATCCTTTGCGCACTGTCGTTCAAAAGGAGCCCGCATGTCCGTACATCTCGCCTTTCAGGACCGCTGGCTGGATCTCAATGACCTGCTGCGCGAACTGGTCGCCCAAGGCTTTATCAGTCAGGATTCGGCCGAACACGCGCTCAATGCCCGCCGCCGCAACGCCTCCCTTGGCCAAATGCATCCGCTAGAGTTCATTGCCAGCCAACAGCTGGACGATCTCAGCCGTCCCGGCAAACCGCTGGATCTCGAGAGCCTGACCCTGTGGTTATCCCGGCAGGCCGGCCAGCCTTACCTGCGCATCGACCCACTGAAAATCAATGTCGCGGCCGTGACCCCGCTGATGTCCTATGCCTTCGCCCAACGCCACAAGATCCTCGCGGTAGCGATCGACCGCGAGGCGGTGACCGTGGCCAGCGCCCAGCCTTATGTCAGCGGCTGGGAGGCTGACCTGACCCACGTGCTCAAATTGCCGATCAAGCGTGTAGTGGCCAACCCGGTGGACATCCAGCGCTTCAGCGTCGAATTCTTCCGCCTGGCCAAATCGGTCACCGGGGCGAACAGCGCCGACCCGCAAGTCAGTACCCTCGGCAATTTCGAACAGCTGCTCAACCTCGGTGCCAGCGACCAGGAGCCGGACGCCAACGACGCACACATCGTCAACATCGTCGACTGGCTGTTCCAGTACGCGTTCCAGCAGCGCGCCAGCGATATCCACATCGAGCCCCGGCGCGAACAAGGCACGGTGCGCTTTCGCATCGACGGTGTGCTGCACAATGTCTATCAATTCCCGCCCCAGGTCACCATGGCCATCGTCAGTCGCCTGAAAACCCTAGGTCGCATGAACGTCGCCGAGAAACGCAAACCCCAGGACGGCCGGGTGAAAACCAAGACCCCGGACGGCGGTGAAGTCGAACTGCGCTTGTCGACGCTGCCCACGGCCTTCGGCGAAAAAATGGTCATGCGGATCTTCGATCCGGAAGTATTGCTCAAGGATTTCGACCAGCTTGGTTTTTCCGCCGACGACCTGCGCCGCTGGCAAGACATGACCCGCCAGCCCCACGGCATCATCCTGGTCACCGGGCCGACGGGTTCGGGCAAGACCACCACCCTCTACACCACCCTGAAAAAACTGGCGACGCCGGAGGTCAACCTCTGCACCATCGAAGACCCGATCGAAATGGTCGAGCCGGCGTTCAACCAGATGCAGGTCCAGCACAACATCGACCTGACCTTCGCCGCCGGTGTGCGCGCGCTGATGCGGCAAGACCCGGACATCATCATGATCGGCGAGATCCGCGACCTCGAAACCGCGGAGATGGCGATCCAGGCTGCGCTCACCGGGCACCTGGTGCTGTCGACCCTGCACACCAACGATGCACCCAGCGCCATCAGCCGCCTGCTGGAGCTCGGCGTGCCGCATTACCTGATCAAGGCAACGGTGCTCGGCGTCATGGCCCAGCGACTGGTGCGGACCCTGTGCCCGCACTGCAAGGCGCCGCTGACGCTGGGCGAAGACGACTGGCAAACCCTGACCCGTCCTTGGCAAGCACCCTTGCCGACCAATGCCCAGCGAGCCATCGGTTGCGTGGAATGCCGCGACACCGGTTATCGCGGTCGCGCCGGGGTCTACGAAATCATGCAAATGAGCGATGGCATCAAAGCGCTGATCAGTCCTGATACCGATCTGCTGGCCGTGCGGCGCCAGGCATTCAAGGAAGGCATGCGCAGCCTGCGGCTGTCAGGAGCGCAAAAGGTCGGCGCCGGGCTGACGACCATCGAGGAGGTTCTGCGGGTGACGCCCCAGAGTGAGCAGAACTGAGCCCGGCTGTACTTATCCGGCATCGGCACAGCTACACTCCAGCGATTGCAACTCCACAGATCCACACATCAACAAGGAATCGTTATGCAGATCGGTAGTGTGCTTTTGCTTTTTGTCGGCCTGGTGGTCGCCATTCTGTTCATGGGCTTCAAGGTCGTGCCCCAGGGCTTTGAATGGACCGTCGAGCGTTTCGGTCGCTACACCAACACGCTCAAGCCGGGGCTGAACGTCATCATTCCGGTCATGGACCGCATCGGCCGCAAGATGAATGTGATGGAAAGCGTGCTGGATATTCCGCCGCAGGAAGTCATCACCTCCGACAACGCCACTGTGCAAATCGACGCCGTGTGCTTCTTCCAGGTGGTCAACACGGCCCAGGCGGCCTACGAGGTCAACAACCTCGAACACGCTATCCGCAACCTGCTGCAAACCAACATCCGCACCGTGCTCGGCTCGATGGAACTCGACGCCATGCTCAGCCAGCGTGACGGCATCAACGAAAAACTGCTGCGCACCGTCGACGAAGCGACCGCGCCGTGGGGCATCAAGATCACCCGGATCGAGATCAAGGACATCAGCCCACCCGCCGACCTGATGGCAGCGATGTCGGGGCAGATGAAAGCCGAACGGATCAAGCGTGCACAGATCCTCGAGGCCGAAGGTCTGCGTGCCGCAGCGATCCTGACCGCCGAAGGCAAGAAGCAGGCACAGATCCTTGAAGCAGAAGGCAGTCGCCAGGCCGCCTTCCTGGAGTCCGAAGCCCGCGAACGGCAAGCCGCGGCGGAAGCCCAGGCGACCAAAGTGGTGTCCGAAGCCATCGCCAGCGGCAACGTGCAGGCGGTCAATTACTTCGTGGCGCAGAAGTACATCGATGCGCTGGGCAAGCTGGCTTCGGCCAACAACAGCAAAGTGATCCTGATGCCGCTGGAGGCCAGCTCGATGATCGGCGCGGTGGGCGGCATTGGCGAAATCGTCAAGGCCACTTTCGATAACAAGAAAGCCTGAGGCGCGCCATGTGGGCATTTTTACAGCACCTTTCGTTCTGGGACTGGTTGGCGCTGGGCACGGTGCTGTTGATTCTCGAAGTGTTCGGCGCCGGCGGTTACCTGCTGTGGATCGGCATGGCCGCGGCAGCCGTGGGCGTCTTGACCTTCCTGCTGCCGGACCTGTCCTGGGAATGGCAGTTTCTGTTGTTCGGCCTGTTGTCGATCACCACCGCGTTGTACTGGTGGCGGCGTCAGCGCACGGCGATGCGTCCGAGCGATCAGCCGCACCTGAATCTGCGCGGTCAGGAGCTGATCGGCAAAACCTTCGTGGTGCATGAAGCGATTGTCGACGGTCGCGGCAAGATCAAGGTGGCCGACGGCGTGTGGATGGCCCGAGGGCCGGACGCTGCCATTGGCAGCCGCGTACGGGTGGTCGGCCAGCAAGGCGCGATCCTGCTGGTCGAAGCGGAGGAATAGGCAACCACGGAACTCGATTGGGGGTTGGCAATCCAACCGCGTAGTCAACCCAGTGGAGTCACCCTGTCATGCGTTTCAAACTTGCTGTCGCTACCGTCGCGCTGTTGTCCCTGCCTGTCGGTTCGGCGATGGCCGATACTTTTTGGCGTAACGTTCTTACGTCCGGTGCAACCACCGGTTCGAGCTATCTGACATCCAAGGATAACAAGCTGGTCGTCGCAGCCCAGGACGATGCCAGCAGCTTCGTCGCCAGTGATGGCAGTATCCGCGGTCCGTACCTGGAAGCAGCCATGCAGAAAGTCCGCGCCGACAACCCGGGCCTGCAAGCCACGGACATGGAACTGGCGAACGCGATCCTGGCGAAGAATGCCGTGGCACCTAAATAAGCATTGCGAATGAAAAATGCCGCTCAATTGAGCGGCATTTTTTTTGCCTTGCGAACACAAATCCCATGTTCACCGCCCCCCCCCTGTGGGAGCGAGCTTGCTCGCGATAGCGGTGGATCAGTAAAAACTTCATTGACTGCCGAACCGCATTCGCGAGCAAGCTCGCTCCCACAGGGGTTATGTGCATCCTGAAATATCAGCGGTAGTCGTCCACCGGCACACACGCACAAAACAGGTTCCGGTCCCCATACACGTTGTCCACCCGGTTCACCACCGGCCAGTATTTATGCGCCTTGGTGTGCGCGTCCGGCGTGACCGCTTGCACGATGCTGTACGGCCGCTCCCACACGCCAGTGATATCGGCCAACGTATGCGGCGCACCTTTCAGCGGGTTTTCTTCAGCCGGCCAGTTACCGTTCTGCACCTCGTTGATTTCCGCGCGGATGCTCAGCATCGCCCCGATAAAGCGGTCCAGTTCCGCCTTCGACTCGCTTTCGGTCGGTTCGACCATCAGCGTCCCCGGCACCGGAAACGACATGGTCGGGGCATGGAAGCCGTAGTCCATCAAGCGCTTGGCCACGTCCTCCTCGGTAATGCCGGTCAACGCCTTGAGCGGTCGCAGGTCGAGAATGCATTCGTGGGCCACCCGCTCATTGCGCCCGGTGTAGAGCACAGGGAAGGCACCGGACAAATGCCGCGCCAGGTAATTCGCGGCCAGGATCGCCACTTCGCTGGCGTCCGCCAGTTGCGGCCCCATCATCGCGATGTACATCCAGCTGATCGGCAGAATGCTTGCGCTGCCCCAAGGCGCTGCGCTGACCGCGCCATTTTGCGGGTGCGGCCCGTCGATCGGTACCACCGGATGGTTGGCCACGAACGGCGCCAAGTGCGCCCGAACACCAATCGGCCCCATGCCCGGCCCACCGCCACCATGGGGAATGCAGAAGGTCTTGTGCAGGTTCATGTGCGAGACATCGGCACCAATATCGGCCGGCCGCGCCAGCCCGACCTGAGCATTGAGGTTGGCGCCATCCATGTACACCTGCCCCCCGTGCTGGTGGATCACTTCACAGATTTCGCTGATGCCTTCCTCATACACGCCATGGGTCGAAGGATAGGTCGCCATCAGGCAGGCGAGTTTGTCTGCCGCCTGCGCGGCTTTTTCCTTGAGGTCATCCAGGTCGACGTTGCCCGCCTCGTCACACTCGACGATCACCACGCGCATCCCGGCCATTTGCGCCGACGCGGGATTGGTGCCATGAGCCGACGAAGGAATCAGGCAGATATCGCGGCCGCCCTGTTGCCGGCTCTCATGGTATTTGCGGATCGCCAGCAGCCCGGCGTATTCGCCCTGGGCACCGGAGTTGGGCTGCATGCAGATCGCGTCGAAACCGGTGATCGCACACAACCAGCGCTCCAGTTCTTCGATCATCAGCCCATAACCGGCGGCCTGTTCCTTGGGCACGAACGGGTGCAGGTTGGCGAACTGCGGCCAGGTAATCGGGATCATCTCGCTGGTGGCGTTGAGCTTCATGGTGCAGGAGCCCAGCGGGATCATCGATTGATTGAGCGCCAGGTCCTTGTTTTCCAGTTGCTTGAGGTAGCGCAGCATCTCGGTTTCGCTGTGATGGGCGCTGAACACGGGATGGCGCAGATAAGGCGAAGTTCGCGCCAGCCTTTCGGGAATTCCGCCAGGCAAGACTTCGGCATCCAGGTCATCGATGCTGAGCCCGTGATCAGCACCCAGGAACACGTCGAACAGCTTCGCCACGGTACCTTCGTCGCAAGCCTCGTCGAGGCTCAGGCCCAGTTGGCCGCGCCCGAGAATGCGCAGGTTGATCTGCGCGGCCCGGGCACTTTCGATGATCGCGGTCTGGGCTCCGCCGACTTCCAGCGTCAGGGTGTCGAAGAAGTGCCGGTTGACCCGGGTGATACCGTTGCGTTCAAGCCCGGCGGCCAGGATGCATGTCAGCCGATGAACCCGCTGGGCGATCCGCTTGAGCCCTTCCGGGCCGTGGTAGACCGCATAGAAACTGGCGATATTGGCCAGCAGTACCTGGGCCGTGCAGATGTTGGAGTTGGCCTTTTCCCGGCGGATGTGTTGCTCGCGGGTTTGCAGGGCCATGCGCAGGGCGGTGTTGCCCCGCGCATCTTTCGAAACACCAATGATCCGCCCGGGAATTGCTCGCTTGTATTCATCGCGGCTGGCAAAAAATGCCGCGTGAGGCCCGCCGTAGCCCATGGGCACGCCAAATCGCTGGGACGAGCCGAACACCACATCGGCGCCCAGTTCACCCGGCGGGGTCAGCAACAACAGGCTCAGCAAATCCGTGGCGACACAGGCCAGGGCCTGTTGCGCGTGCAGATGATCGATCAGCGGCCGCAGGTCGTGGATTTCACCGTGGGTGTCGGGGTATTGCAGCAACGCGCCGAACACCTGGTGCTGCTTCAAGTTATCCACAGCATCGACGATCAGATCGAAACCGAAACCTTCAGCGCGGGTCTGCACCACGGAAATGGTTTGCGGGTGGCAGTTTTCGTCGACAAAGAACAGGTTGCTTTTCGACTTGGCGACCCGCTTGGCCAAGGCCATGGCTTCTGCCGCAGCGGTGGCCTCATCAAGCAGCGAGGCGTTGGCCAGTTCCAGGCCGGTCAGGTCGATGGTCAGTTGCTGGAAGTTCAGCAGCGCTTCGAGCCGCCCTTGGGCGATCTCCGGTTGGTAGGGGGTGTACGCGGTGTACCAGCCGGGATTTTCCAGCACGTTACGCAAAATGACCGCCGGTGTGAGGGTGCCGTGGTAGCCCATGCCGATCAGGCTGGTCCAGACCTGGTTCTGCTCGGCATAACCGCGCAGCTTGGCCAGCGCGGCCTCTTCATCGAGTGCCGGGGGCAGGTCCAGCGCCCGGTTGAGGCGGATGCCCGGCGGCACCGTTTGCTCGATCAATTCGACCCGACTGCCCAGGCCGAGGCTGTCGAGCATCGCCTGTTGCTCGGCGGCGTCGGGTCCGAGATGGCGGCGCAGAAAGGCATTGGGGTCGCGTAACTGGCTCAGGGACGGCAATTGGGACATGACGGGCTCTCTCTTGACTGGCGCTCGGCGTCGATGCAACACGGTCAAACCAGCATAGCAGTCGATCTTCGCGTGGATGACGTGGCGCGGTCGACCAATCCGGATCATCATGTCCGGCGCCAACTTAATGTCCGCTGATCGGGTGACTGTATTCATGAGCCAACTGCCTTTCCTGCCGTTTTCCAAACCCACCATCGATGAAGCCACGATCGCCGCCGTCGGTGATGTATTGCGCTCGGGCTGGATCACCAGCGGCCCCAAGGTCCAGGCCTTCGAAGCGCAGCTTTCGGAGTATTTTGGCGGGCGCCCGGTGCGCACCTTCAATTCCGGCACCTGCACCATGGAAATCGCCTTGCGGATTGCCGGGGTCGGGCCCGGCGATGAAGTGATCACCACGCCGATTTCCTGGGTGGCCACCGCCAACGTCATCATGGAAGTCGGCGCCACCCCGGTGTTTGCCGACATCGACCCGGTGACCCGCAATATCGATCTCGATCAACTGGAAGCGGCGATTACCCCCCGCACCAAAGCCATCATCCCGGTGTACCTCGCCGGGTTGCCGGTGGACATGACACGTTTGTACACCCTGGCGAAAAAGCACAGCCTGCGGATCGTGGAGGATGCAGCCCAGGCGTTGGGCTCCAGCTGGAACGGCCAGCGCATTGGCTCGACAGGGGATTTCGTGTCCTTCAGTTTCCAGGCGAACAAAAACGTCACCTCCTCCGAGGGCGGTTGCCTGGTGCTGAATACGGCCGAAGAAGTACGACTGGCGGAGAAATACCGGCTGCAGGGCGTTACCCGCAACGGCTTCGACGGCCTGGACGTCGACGTGCTGGGTGGCAAGTTCAACATGACCGACGTCGCCGCAGCCATTGGCCTGGGGCAGTTTGCTCATATCGAAACCATCACCGCTCATCGCCGTGACCTGGCCCGGCACTATTTCGCCTGCTTTGGCGCGGATTTCGAAGCGCAGTACGGGGCGCAACTGCCTCCGGCGGATTTCACCCAAAGCAATTGGCATCTGTTCCAGCTGGTATTGCCGGAGCGCAAGGATGGCAAACCGGCGCGGGCGACTTTCATGGAGCAGATGCAGGCATTGGGTGTCGGGATCGGCTATCACTACCCGCCGATTCACCTGTTGAGCCTGTACCGCGAGCGCGGCTTCAAGGAAGGCATGTTCCCGATCGCTGAGCGGGTCGGTCGGCTGATTGTCTCGCTGCCGATGTTCACGGCGATGAGCAAAGCGGATGTCGAGCGTTCGGTGGCGGCCGTGAAAGCGGTTTTGCGCGACGCCTGAGTCCGCAAATGAAAAAGCCCCGACGGATCGGGGCTTTGGGATGTTGCGTCGGGCTTATTCGCCGATGGCAGCCTGGTAGCCGGCGGCATCCAGCAGTTTTTCCAGCTCGGCGGTGTTGCTTGGCTTGAGCTTGAAAATCCACGCGCCGTACGGATCGGAGTTGAGCAGCTCAGGCTCACCGCTCAGCGCTTCATTGACGGCAATCACTTCACCGCTGATCGGTGCATAAATGTCGGAAGCGGCTTTAACCGATTCAACGACACCCGACTGATCACCGGCAGCAAACACGTTGCCGACTTCAGTCAGCTCGACAAACACCACGTCACCCAGCGCTTCCTGCGCGTGATCGCTGATGCCCACGGTGACGGTGCCATCGGCTTCCAGACGTGCCCATTCGTGACTTTCGGCAAAACGCAGGTCGGCAGGGATATTGCTCATGTTCTGTGTCCTCAGGAAATTGTCAGCGGTCGTTAACCACTGAAAAAGATTAGATCAAGGTTTTGCCGTGGCGTACGAAGGTCGGTTTGACCACCCGGACCGGGTACCACTTGCCACGGATTTCCACTTCAGCGCGGTCGGCTGTTGCCATCGGCACGCGCGCCAGTGCAATCGACTTGCTTAGCGTAGGAGAGAAACTACCACTGGTGATCTCCCCTTCGCCAACATCCGCGATACGAACCACCTGATGAGCACGCAAAACACCGCGCTCCTCAAGGACCAGACCGACCAGTTTGTGCTGTACGCCGGCGGCCTGCTCGACTTCCAGCGCCTTGCGCCCGATGAACTGCCGGGTGGCGGGTTCCCAGGCAATGCTCCAGGCCATATTGGAGGCCAAGGGTGAAATATCCTGCTGGATGTCCTGACCGTAAAGGTTCATGCCGGCTTCGACCCGCAAGGTATCCCGCGCGCCGAGGCCGATGGGAGAAATCCCGGCTCCGACCAGATCGTTGAAAAAGCCTGGCGCCTGATCGGCCGGCAGAATGATTTCCAGGCCGTCTTCGCCGGTATAACCGGTGCGCGCGATGAACCAGTCACCATCGGACAGGCCTTCGAAGGGCTTGAGGAGCTGGATCAGGTTGCCGCGGGGCTGGCTGACCAGTTCGGCAATTTTCTGCCGGGCGTGAGGGCCCTGGATGGCCAGCATCGCCAACTCGGAACGCTCGCGAAGTTGTACGTCGAAACCGTTGAGATGCGCTTGCATCCAGGCCATGTCCTGATCGCGGGTGGAGGCGTTTACCACCAGGCGATAACCCTCATCGAGACGGTAGACGATCATGTCGTCGACGATCCCGCCCTGCTCGTTGAGCATGGTGCTGTACAACGCACGGCCGGGGCTGTGCAGGCGTTCGACATCATTGGCCAGCAAATGCCGGAGCCAGGCTTTGGCCTGGGCGCCGCCGACATCGATTACGGTCATGTGGGATACATCGAAGACACCGCAATCGCGGCGCACCTGATGGTGCTCCTCGACCTGCGATCCATAATGCAGAGGCATGTCCCAACCGCCAAAATCGACCATCTTCGCGCCGAGTGCGAGATGAAGGTCATACAGAGGCGTACGCTGTCCCATGGGTTTCTCCTTCCGGGCGTGGCGAGGGTGCGGGCAGGTGCTGCACGGACTGAATGCTTTGAAACAAAGGGCCTTCAGCCGATTTCAGCTACCTGGTCTGTCAGACGGACCGCACCGAATGCCGCGCATTGTAGCCGCAAGGTGTAGGACTGACACCTAGCTGTTTCGATGTGCCGAACGCCGGATCAATCCAATGACCGGTAACAGCCCGACCAGCACCAGGGTCAATGCCGGTAAAGACGCCCGGGCCCATTCGCCTTCGCTGGTCATTTCGAAGATTCGCACCGCCAGCGTGTCCCAGCCAAACGGGCGCATCAGCAGGGTTGCGGGCATTTCCTTGAGCACGTCGACGAACACCAGCAGCGCGGCGCTCAACGTGCCGGGTAGCAATAATGGTAGATACACTTTGAAAAACAGTCGTGGCCCACTGACGCCAAGGCTACGTGCCGCTTCGGGCAAAGATGGCCGTATACGCGCCAGGCTGCTTTCCAGTGGCCCGTAGGCCACCGCAATGAAGCGCACCAGATAGGCCAGCAACAACGCCGACAGACTGCCCAGCAGCAGCGGCTTGCCCGCGCCACCGAGCCAGCTCGATAGCGGGATCACCAGTTCGCGATCCAGGTAACTGAACGCCAGCATGATCGACACCGCCAGCACCGAACCGGGCAAGGCATAACCCAGGTTGGCCAGACTGATCCCGGAACGAATGACCCGGGTGGGTGCCAGTCGTCGGGCAAACGCCAGTAACAAGGCGACGCTGACGGTGATCAACGCCGCCATCGCCCCCAGGTACAAGGTATGGACGATCAACCCGGTGTAGCGCTCGTCGAGATCGAAGCGCCCGCGCAGCCAGAACCACACCGCTAATTGCAGCATCGGGATAACGAAGGCGCAGGCGAACACCAGGCCGCACCACGTCATGGCCGCCAGTGCCTTGACGCCTCGCAGGTGATACAGCGCCTTGACCCGTGGTCGCTCGTTGCTCGCCCGGTTGGCTCCGCGGGCACGCCGTTCGCCGTAGAGCACCAGCATCACCACCAGCAGCAACAGGCTGGCCAGTTGCGCGGCGGACGACAGGCTGAAAAAACCGTACCAGGTCTTGTAGATGGCCGTGGTGAAGGTATCGAAGTTGAACACCGACACAGCGCCGAAGTCCGCCAGGGTTTCCATCAGTGCCAATGCCACGCCCGCGCCGATGGCTGGTCGCGCCATGGGCAACGCCACCCGCCAGAACGCTTGCCAGGGCGATTGGCCAAGGACCCGCGCCGCTTCCATCAGGCCTTTGCCTTGGGCGAGGAAGGCGGTGCGCGCCAGCAGATAGACATAGGGATAGAAAACCAGCACCAGCACCACAATCACACCGCCCGTGGAACGCACGCGCGGCAGCCGCAGACCACTGCCAAACCACTCCCGCAGCAGGGTCTGCACGGGTCCGGCGAAATCCAGCAGGCCGACGAAGACGAAGGCCAGCACATAGGCTGGGATCGCGAAAGGCAGCATCAGCGCCCAGTCCAGCCAGCGCCGGCCGGGGAATTCGCAAAGGCTGGTGAGCCAGGCGAGGCTGACCCCCAGGACTGTCACGCCGACACCGACGCCTAGCACCAGGGTCAGGGTATTGCCCAGCAAACGCGGCATCTGTGTGTCCCAGAGATGGGACCAGATCTGTTGATCGATGGTTTGCCAGGAAAACAGCAGGACACTCAGGGGCAACAGGACCAGCGCAGCGATGGCGAAGACGACTGGATACCAGCGGCGTTGGGCGGGATGGGCCAAGGAAAAGCTCTCTGAAATGACGAAGCCTGCCATGGTACATCGGCAGGCTTCATTCTGTGGCGAGGGGGCTTGCCCCCGTTGGGCTGCGAAGCAGTCCTGAAATTAACGACTTCACCACTTCAGGCAAGACACGTCTGGCAATTTTACGACCGCTGCGCGCTCGAACGGGGGCAAGCCCCCTCGCCACAGGTTAGCGTCCTGAAGTGTAAGATGCCTCAGTTCCAGCCAGCCTTGTCCATCAGGCGAATCGCCTCGGCCTGGCGCTTGCCGGCGATTTCCACAGGCAAGGTGTCAGCGATGAACTTGCCCCATGCGGCGACTTCAGCCGATGGCTGCACGGCAGGGTTCGCCGGGAACTCCTGGTTCACGTCGGCAAAGATTTTCTGCGCTTCAGGGGTGGTCATCCACTCCACCAAGGCCTTGGCCGCTTCCGGGTGCGGCGCGTGCTGTGTCAGGCCGATACCCGACAGGTTGATGTGTACGCCACGGTCAGCCTGGTTCGGCCAGAACAGTTTCACCGGCAGGTCTGGCTTCTGCTTGTGCAGGCGGCCGTAGTAGTAGGTGTTGACGATACCGACGTCGCACTGGCCGGCGTTGATCGCTTCCAGCACGGCGGTGTCGTCGGAGAACACGTCAGTGGACAGGTTCTTGACCCAGCCCTTGAGGATTTCCTCGGTCTTCTCGGCGCCGTGCACTTCGATCATGGTCGCGGTCAGGGACTGGTTGTAGACCTTCTTCGCCGTGCGCAGGCACAGGCGGCCTTCCCATTGCTTGTCGGCCAGCGCCTCGTAGGTGGTCAGCTCACCCGGTTTCACCCGATCAGTGGAGTAGGCGATGGTCCGCGCACGCAGGCTCAGGCCGGTCCAGGCATGGGAGGCGGCCCGGTATTGCAGCGGAATGTTGGCGTCGACGGTTTTCGAGGTGAACGGCTGGAGGATGCCCATCTGCTCGGCCTGCCAGAGGTTGCCAGCATCGACGGTGAGCAGCAGGTCGGCCGGCGTATTCGCGCCTTCGGCCTTGAGCCGCTGCATCAGCGGCGCTTCCTTGTCGGTGATGAACTTCACCTTCACGCCGGTCTTGGCGGTGTAGGCATCGAATACTGGCTTGATCAGCTCGTCGATTCGCGAGGAGTAGACCACCACCTCGTCAGCGGCCTGGGCGGCGGTGCTGCCGATCAGGGTCAAGGCCAGTGCAGTCAGTAGACGCTTCGGTGCCAACATGGGAGCGGTCTCTCGATTGAAAAATGAGGGCAAATGATAAGGACTCACATTTAGCTTCTCAATCGAAGCTGGCCGTAGAGGAGTTACCGGATGTTGCACAGGCAGTTTGGCTGACCATTGTGGCGAGGGGGCTTGTCGGAACGCCGCATCGCCCCGTTGGACTGCGAAGCAGTCCTGGCATTTATCCAGATAAATCCTGCAATCCGGTCTGCGACCACTTCGCGCTCGAACGGGGGCAAGCCCCCTCGCCACAGGGCCATGCTCACTTCAGGGTTTGGCGAGCGCCGGTAAATCCCCGGTCAACCCCAGCGCTTCACGCACGAACAACGCCTTGGCCTCGGGCATCTTCTCAACCAGTTTCAACCCGGTATTACGTAACCAGCGCACAGGCAGCGGATCGGCCTGGAACAAGCGCTCGAAGCCTTCCATCGCCGCCATCAGCGCCAGGTTGTGGGGCATGCGTCGACGCTCGTAACGGCTGAGGACTTTCACATCCGCCAGGCGTTCGCCACGTGTTGCCGCTTGCAGCAACACTTCGCCCAGCACGGCGGCATCGAGGAATCCGAGATTCACCCCTTGCCCGGCCAACGGGTGAATGGTGTGGGCCGCATCGCCGATCAATGCCAGGCCTTCAGCCACATAACGCTTGGCATGCCGCTGGCGCAGAGGCACACACAGGCGCGGGTCGGCGCTAAGTACCTCGCCGAGTCGACCTTCAAAGGCCCGCTCCAGCTCCTTGCAGAAACCTTGTTCATCCATCGCCATCAGGCGTTCGGCTTCGCCGGGTGTGGTCGACCAGACGATCGAACACCAATCCTGTTGGCCATCCCGCTCAAGGGGCAGAAACGCCAACGGACCGTTATCGGTGAAGCGTTGCCAGGCCGTCATCTGATGCGGCTTGGCGCAACGCACGCTGGTGACGATGGCATGGTGCAGATAATCCCATTCGCGGGTCGCCACACCGGCCAGGCGTCGCACCGCCGAGTTGGCGCCATCCGCCGCGATCACCAGCGGCGCGCGCAGGGTGCGGCCGTCGGCCAGGGTCAGCAGCCAGTCATCACCGGAGCGGCGCATCTGCTCCAGGCGAGCATTGGCCAGCAGCCCCAGGTCGCAATCGTGCAGGCGCTCGAGCAAGGCATCCTGAACCACGCGGTTCTCGACGATATGCCCCAGCACCTCGGCATGCACACTGGCCGCCGAGAAGTGGATTTGCCCGGTGCCGCTGCCATCCCAGACCTGCATATCAGTGTAGGGGCTGCTGCGCCGCCCGGCGATGCCGTCCCACACGCCCAGGCGCTCGAGAATCCGCTGGCTGGCGGCCGACAAGGCGCTCACCCGCGGTTCAAACGCAGCCTGAGCGTTGAACGGTTTGACGCTCATGGGGCTGCCGTCCAGCAGCAGGACTTCCAGCCCGCTGTCCTGCAACGCCAGCGCCAGGGCGCTGCCAACCATTCCGGCCCCGACAATCAGCAGATCTGCGCGCATTTCCATGCTTTAAGCCTGTCTCTCTTGCGGCCTGAGCCGCACGTAAAGGGTTTTCCCGACCCGCGCCACCAGGTGGCAGGAGCCGTCATGAATGTCGAACCTGCAAGGCAGGTATTTTTATCAATCGCGCCATGCCGAATCGGCGGATCAGCCAGTCACGCATCTGAACGGGTACCCAACCCCATCGCCTGCCGGGCAAACCAGCGTTTGGCCGGTGGCAGCAGATCGAGGCCGAGCAGGCCGATGTTGCGCCCCAGGGACACCAGCGGCTGGGTGCTGCCGAACAGGCGCGTGACCTGATCGGAGAAGCCCACGGTGAGGTC
Organism: Pseudomonas sp. GL-RE-26; assembly: GCF_019956275.1. Lineage (NCBI taxonomy): Bacteria > Pseudomonadati > Pseudomonadota > Gammaproteobacteria > Pseudomonadales > Pseudomonadaceae > Pseudomonas > Pseudomonas sp. GL-RE-26. The sequence continues at coordinate 332,291 of NZ_JAHBDI010000011.1, read as the reverse complement.
CTGATCGAGACGCTGGCGTTCGCGATAGGCCTGCAACGTGGCGAAGTCGCCCAATGGTTTTTCGCTGGCGAGCAAGGCATCGGCCAGGGCCTGGGCATCGCGCAGGGACAGGTTGAACCCCTGGCCGGCAATCGGATGCAGGCTGTGCGCCGCGTTGCCGAGAATCGCCAGATGCGGGCGCACCTGCTCTTCGGCCTCGACCAGCGTCAGCGGATACAGATGCCGCGCACCCACCTGCTTCAAGGTACCGAGGCGATAACCGAACACACCCTGCAACTCGCTGAGGAAGCTGCGCTCATCGAGGGCCGCCAGGCGTTGCGCGTCCATGCCCAGGCGGGTCCAGACCAGTGCGCAGCGATTATCCGGAAGCGGCAGCAACGCCATCGGGCCTTCGTCGGTGAAACGTTCAAAGGCCATGCCGTTGTGCGCTTCGCTCGGGGTGATGTTGGCGATCAGCGCGCTCTGGTTGTACGGACGCTTGCGGATGCCGATCCCCAGTTGCTCGCGCAAACCGGAGCGTCCGCCATCGGCGAGCACCGCGAGGTCGCACTCCAGGGTGGTTTCATCGTTCAGGGTCAGGCGGTAGCCGTCGGTCAGCGGCTCCATGCGGGTGACTTCCGCCGGGCAGCGCCAACTGATCACGTCCTTGTCCAGGCCTTGCCACAGGCATTGGCCGAGCCAGGCGTTTTCAACGACATAACCCAGCGCTGGAACCCCCTCTTCCATCGCCGACAACCGCGCCGTCGAGAACCGACCACGGTCGGAAACATGAATCTGCTTGATCGGCTCGGCGCGGCGAGAGACTTCCTGCCAGACGCCCAGCCGTTGATAGACTTGTCGCGAACCGAAGGACAACGCCGAGGAACGGGCATCGTAACTCGGTTGATAGCTGTCGCCAGGGGCGAACGGCTCGATCAACACGATCTTCCAGCCTCGGGCCTTGGCGCCGGCCTGAAGCGCCAGTGCCAGGCTTGCACCGACCAGCCCGCCACCGATGATAGCCAGGTTGACTCGACTCATGCTGCCTGTGTCCGCGCCGCGGCCATCAGGGCCTCGATTTCGGCGACGGTTTTCGGCACGCCGTTCGTCAATATTTCACAGCCGGTTTTGGTGACCACTACGTCGTCCTCGATGCGCACGCCAATGCCGCGCCATTTCTTCGCAACATTCTGGTTGTCCGGGGCGATATAGATCCCCGGCTCCACGGTCAACGCCATGCCGACTTCCAGCACGCGCCACTCGCCGCCTACCTTGTATTCGCCGACGTCATGCACATCCATGCCCAGCCAATGGCCGGCGCGGTGCATGTAAAACGCCTTGTAGGCTTCGCTGGCGATCAGTTCGTCAACGTCGCCCCGCAGCAGACCCAGCTTGACCAGCCCGGCCGTGATGACCCGGACCGTGGCCTCGTGCGCCTGATTCCAGTGCTTGTTCGGGGCGATTTCAGCAAAGGCGGCTTCCTGGGAGGCCAGCACCAATTCGTAAATCGCTTTCTGTTCCGCTGAATACTTGCCGCTGACCGGAAAGGTCCGGGTGATGTCGCTGGCGTAGCAGTCGATCTCGCAACCGGCGTCGATCAGCACCAGATCCCCGTCCTTGAGTAGCGCGTCATTCTGCTGGTAATGCAGGATGCAGCTGTTGCGCCCCGCCGCGACGATCGACCCGTAGGCCGGCATCTTCGCCCCGCCCTTGCGGAATTCGTAATCGAGCTCGGCTTCCAGGCTGAATTCGTGCAATCCGGAGCGACAGGCCTGCATTGCCCGTACGTGCGCCTGGGCGGAAATCCGCGCCGCCTCGCGCATCACTTTCACTTCTGCCGCCGATTTATACAGGCGCATGTCATGCAGCTGATGATCCAGGGCAACGAATTCGTTCGGCGGCTGGGCACCGAGGTTGGCCTTGGAGCGGATCACGTTGATCCACTCCATCAGGTGGCGGTCGAATTCGGGGTTGCTGCCCATGGCCGAATACACCCGGTCACGGCCTTCGATCAGGCCCGGCAGGATGTCGTCGATATCGGTGATCGGAAAGGCGTCGTCGGCGCCGAAGTCGCGAATCGCGCCTTCCTGCCCGGCACGCAGGCCATCCCACAGCTCGCGCTCGGCGTTGCGTTCGCGGCAGAACAGGATGTATTCGCCATGTACGCGCCCCGGCATCAGCACCAGTACGGCCTGAGGCTCGGGAAAACCGCTGAGGTACTGGAAGTCGCTGTCCTGGCGGTAGACGTGCTCGACGTCGCGGTTACGAATGGCCACCGCGGCGGCGGGCAGGATGGCGATGCTGTTGGGTTCCATCTGCGCCATCAGGGCCTTGCGGCGACGGCTGTATTCCGATTTCGGGATGTGGATCATGGGCAGATGGTTTTCCCTGTCTTACGATTAGTGCAAAGACGGTTTGGCGGCGGCCGGCACGTCTTTTTTGGTCTCGGAGAACAGCAGCAGCGGTGCGACGCGCAGGTACTCCATGACTTCCATATAGTCGTTTTCGCCGTCGTCGGACTCTTCCAGGGCATCTTGCACCTGGGAAATGGCCGCCAGATCCTGCAGCACCTCGGTTGCCTCGGTGCTCAGGGCGCTGCTGTCACGGCAGTTCAAGCCAAAGCCACTGAGGAAGCCCTGGCACCACTCGCCCAGTGCAGCGGCACGCTCGGTGAGCGGAGCGTCGTCGGTGGGCAACAGCAGAACGACGGTCACGTCATCGCCGGTGAGCTCGCCTTTTACCATCGCTTGCAGGCCGATCAGGGCGTTGCGAACGTTGTCCTGCGGCTCGCTTTCGAGCAGTTCGGCGGCGTCGATCAGCCAGCCTTCGGCGTCGAAACCGGCGCCGGCGCAGCTGCGGCCGAGCAACAGGCCGTGCAGTTCAGCAGGCGAGACGTTGTGACCGCTGGAAGTCAGCAGGGTGGCGAAGGCTTGGTACGGGGAATTCTGAATGGTCATGGGCAGCTAGGCGCCAGACGGCGCTATGTCTAGAATGAAGGCCTTGTATCCTACATCGACTACCCCTGTAGGAGCGAGCTTGCTCGCGATGGTCGTCAACGATAACGCTGGGTACCTGACACCCCGCGGCGTTCTCAGGTTCATCGCGAGCAAGTTCGCTCCTACAGTCCAACACCCATCAGACAGTGAAGACAATGGAAGACACCGACCTGCAAGCGCTGATGGCCAGACTCGAGCTGCTGATTACCCGAGTCGAGCAACTTAAGAGTCAAAACGGACTCTTACTAGCTCAGGAAAAGACCTGGCGCGAGGAACGCGCGCACCTCATTGAAAAAAACGAAATCGCCCGGCGTAAGGTCGAATCGATGATTTCGCGCCTCAAGGCCCTGGAGCAAGACTCATGAGTTCAAGCAATAGCGTCACCGTGCAGATCCTCGACAAAGAGTATTCGATCATCTGCCCTCAGGAAGAGCGCAGTAATCTGGTCAGCGCCGCCCGTTATCTGGACGGCAAGATGCGCGAGATCCGCAGCAGCGGCAAAGTCATCGGCGCCGACCGTATCGCCGTGATGGCCGCGCTGAACATCACCCACGACCTGCTGCACAAGGAAGAACGCCCGGATATCCAGGCCAGCGGATCGACCCGCGAACAGGTGCGTGACCTGCTCGATCGCGTCGATCTGGCACTCGCCACCGATCCGGACGTCACCAAAGGCTGATTCGCGTCGCCGCTTGCGGTATAATCCCCTCACTCCCTGGGGTGCTTGCCAGTTGGCGATGTCCCTGAGCCGATTTGCTATACCCTGGAGGTTGCACGTTGGGCTGGTGTGCATGTCCGCTAGACGGAAAGCCTTAAAGCCTACTGCATCTTCCACCTTGAACTTTCGGGTTCAAGGGCTAAGTTGACAGCGGCACATTCGGGGAGCCTGATTTCAGTCCAATGCCGGTTTTGATACCGGCATTGGCGTTTTTACGGGTACGCTTCACGTATCCGCATTGTTGAAGCCCGAATACATGACCGAACCTGCGCTGCTCCCCCGCCCGCAACTTCGACGCATGCTGCGCAAGGCCCGCCGCGCACTGACTCCCAGTCAGCAGCGCCAGGCCGCTCGCGGGCTGTACAAGCAATTGGCCCAGCAACCGCTGTTCCGCCGCGCCAGACACATCTCGCTCTACCTGCCCACCGACGGTGAAATCGATCCGCGCCTGTTGCTGCGCGCCGCACAGCGCCGGGGCAAAGCCACCTATCTACCGGTGCTGAGCGCCTGGCCGCGAACCAAAATGGTGTTCCAGCGCATCCGTCCCGGGGAAAAACTCAAACCCAACCGCTTCCGCATTCTCGAACCACGGGCCAACCTCGCCCGGCAGCGCAAGATCTGGGCGCTGGATCTGGTGCTGTTGCCATTGGTGGGTTTTGACGATGTAGGCGGACGCCTGGGGATGGGCGGTGGCTTCTACGATCGGAGCCTGGCCTACCTGGCGCGACGAAATGACTGGCGCAAGCCGACGCTGTTGGGGCTGGCCCATGAATGTCAGAAGGTGGAGCGATTGGCTCAAGCGAGCTGGGATGTGCCGCTGCAAGGAACGGTGACGGACAAGGCCTGGTATTACGCAGGCTAGACGCCACTTCGATCAGCGGCGCCGAGGCAACAGGATCAGCGCTTGAAGGCGGTCGACTGTTGCTGCAGTTGGGCGAGCTCGACCGGTGCATCGGTCTTGTTGGCCCACAGGCTTTGGGCATAGCCAGTGGTCACGACACCAAGGCCAAACAAAATGACCAAAATCCATAGTAAATCCGGTTTGCGTTTCATCGATTGCCCCCCAAAGGCACATCAACACGATGACAGCAGCGGTTTCCGTTTGTAGGCCGTGCAGCAGCGTCAAGCTCTAAAGGCCGGCATTTTGCGGCAACGTGAACCGCTGCGCAAATGCTGACGTCAACCGACTGTCGGTTTGTCATAAAATCGCCGACAAGCTGCTCAATCACCACGCAAGGAGCAAAAGACATGGCCTATTGGCTGATGAAATCCGAGCCCGACGAACTCTCGATCAAAGGGCTGGAAAAGCTCGGCAAAGCGCGCTGGGATGGGGTTCGCAACTATCAGGCACGCAATTTCCTGCGGGCCATGGCGGTGGGGGATGAGTTCTTTTTCTATCACTCCAGCTGCCCTGAACCGGGCATCGCCGGAATTGGCAGGATTGTCGAAGCCGCGTACCCGGACCCGACGGCGCTAGAACCGGAAAGTCATTACTACGACCCCAAGGCAACTACGGACAAAAACGCCTGGAGCGCGATCGATGTCGCGCATGTCGAGTCGTTTGCCCGGGTGCTGAAACTGGATTATCTGAAGCAGCAGACGGCGCTGGCCGAGTTGCCGCTGGTGCAGAAAGGCTCGCGGTTGTCGGTGATGCCAGTGACGGCGGAGCAGTGGGCGGCGGTGATTGCTTTAAAGCCCTGAGCCATTTATCGCCTGGACAGGCCTCATCGCGAGCAATCTCGCGATGACGTCAAATCAAGCAATAGAAGTCTTACTGAATGATCAAGTTGTTAAACAACAGATCCTCAACCACCGGCTTGCCGGTTTCGTCGTTCATCACCTGCTGGGTCTGCTTCAACGCTTCCTGACGCAGCTTTTCCTTGGCCTCGACATTGTTCATCGTCTCGGTGGTCTGCTGGGCGAACAGCGCGACCAATTGATTGCGGATCAACGGCTCATTGGCCTTCACCGCCTTGGCGGCCTCGTCACCGGTCACCCGCAACGCCACGTCGGCCTTGTAGACCTTGAGTTTCGGCGTGCCGTCCAGCCCGTAGTTACCCACGAACGGCGGGCTCAGGGTGATGTAGCTGACCTTCGGAGCAGCATCTTCTTTGGCTTCTTCGGCCACCGCTGCCACAGGCAGGGACAGGGCCAGCATCAACATGATCCACGCTTTCAAAATTCGCTCCTTATCCGGTTTGCGGCCTAGCATAACGACCCGCCGCGCAAGCACAAGCTTATGGCTGACTATCAGGGCCGGGCATGCTCGTTGACCCGCCGACCCATACACCTACACTTATCGGCCATCACTCCCAAAGGAATAGCCCTGATGAAAGCCGTGCTGTGCAAAGCCTTCGGCCCTGCCGAATCGCTGGTGCTGGAAGACGTCGCCAGTCCTGTCGCGAAGAAGAACGAAATCCTGCTGGACGTGCACGCCGCCGGGGTGAACTTCCCCGACACGTTGATCATCGAGGGCAAATACCAGTTCAAGCCGCCCTTCCCGTTTTCACCGGGTGGTGAAGCGGCCGGCGTGGTCAGCGCAGTGGGTGAAAAAGTCAGCCACCTGAAAGTCGGTGACCGGGTCATGGCCCTGACCGGCTGGGGCAGCTTTGCCGAGCAGGTTGCCGTGCCGGGCTACAACGCGCTGCCGATCCCGCCATCGATGGACTTCAACACTGCCGCCGCCTTCAGCATGACCTACGGCACCTCGATGCACGCCCTCAAGCAGCGCGGCAACCTGCAACCGGGCGAAACCCTGCTGGTACTTGGCGCCTCCGGCGGTGTCGGCCTGGCGGCGGTGGAAATCGGCAAAGCCATGGGCGCCCGGGTGATCGCCGCGGCCAGCAGCGCAGAGAAACTCGCCGTGGCCAAGGCCGCCGGCGCCGACGAACTGATCAACTACAGCGAAACCAGCCTGAAGGACGAAATCAAACGCCTGACCGACGGCCAGGGTGCCGACGTGATCTACGACCCGGTGGGCGGCGACCTGTTCGACCAGGCGATCCGCGCCATTGCCTGGAACGGCCGCCTGCTGGTGGTCGGCTTCGCCAGCGGGCGCATTCCCGAGCTGCCGGTCAACCTGGCCCTGCTCAAGGGCGCGGCAGTGCTCGGCGTGTTCTGGGGCTCGTTCGCCCAACGCCAGCCACAAGACAATGCGGCGAACTTCCAGCAGTTGTTTAGCTGGTTTGCCGAAGGCAAATTGAAGCCCCTGGTGTCGCAGGTTTATCCGCTGAGCAATTCAGCCCAAGCCATCAATGATCTTGGCCAGCGTAAAGCGGTCGGGAAAGTGGTGGTGCAGGTTCGCTGAATCACTATCTGCAATAAAAGCGCGGTCACGCTGCCGCGCTTTTTTATCATAACAGCACTCTTATCTCTTCTGGAAGAAACCGTACGTATCGGCCCGCGGGATAGGTATTACAGCGCCTGACTATTGATGGGACGCTTTTATTGAGCTTGGCAATCAGCGCCAGACGCTTCTCCTCCGGCAATTGCGTCGGTGAAAGGGAGTGCGTCAGGTAACTGCGGGTCCAGCTGAAAACCGGCAGGTCCACCCACGAGGAATCGGCGATGTTCAGCGATGCCCGTGCGATAGCACTGCATTTCAGCCGCTCCAATTCCTTGTTGACATGGAAGGGATGTTCTCTGTCCAGCCTGTATTCCATGGGTGCGACCACGATGATTTGCGCAGGTTGATCCTCGGTAATTGTCCACGGCTTGAATCGCCATTGATTGACTGCAGCCAATGATGCCTCTTCGAGTTCGGGATGTGCACTTTGCGCAATCACGGCATTACTGACTGATCCATCGGCCTTCACAGTCATGCTGACACGCACCATGCCGGTGACACCCGCCCGATGCAGCGCCACCGGATAAACCGGCTTCGGATTATGCTCGGGTATCAGGAACACCTCCCCGGCCCTGACATCCATGGACGCCACCAACAAAAGCACACATACCCACCACCGCATGTCCCTCTCCCTTCGCCTGCAACGCCAGACCTGGCAACAGTACAAAGGTTAAAGCGCCAGGGCATTCGGCATAACGCCATGACTTCTGCTTTAAACGAAGGACCTTTCCTAAAGGCCTGCCCTATTTCAGGTACACCACGCGCCTGCCAACTAAACAGGTAACGCTTCCTACAACGCCCCTCGCTTACATCTGAGCGACACGCTCATAAAGGAACGCGCGATATCCAACATTTCCGCTGTTTTGCCGATGAGAACCAGTGCTATTTTCGGTAACGAAACTGTAACATTCGTATCCGCAGTCAAAACAAGAAATTTGGAGCTCTTGAATGTTTGCTTTCTTTCGTCCTGCCGCACATCAGGCTCCATTGCCTGAAGAAAAAATAGACAGCACCTACCGACGCCTTCGCTGGCAGATTTTCGCCGGCATCTTCATTGGCTATGCCGGTTACTACCTGCTGCGAAAGAACTTCTCCCTGGCCATGCCGTACCTGATCGACGAGGGCTACTCCCGTGGTCAGTTGGGCCTGGCGATGTCCGCCATCGCGATTGCCTACGGTCTGTCGAAGTTTCTGATGGGCTTGGTGTCCGACCGTTCCAACCCGCGTTTCTTCCTGCCGTTCGGCCTTCTGGTGTCGGCTGGGGTGATGTTCATTTTCGGTTTCGCGCCCTGGGCGACGTCCAGCGTGACCATGATGTTCATCCTGCTGTTCATCAATGGCTGGGCGCAGGGCATGGGTTGGCCGCCGAGTGGCCGGACCATGGTGCACTGGTGGTCGCAGAAGGAACGTGGCGGCGTGGTGTCCGTGTGGAACGTGGCACACAACGTCGGCGGTGGCCTGATTGGTCCGTTGTTCCTGATCGGCATGGGCCTGTTCAATGACTGGCACGCCGCGTTCTATGTGCCGGCAGCCGTGGCGCTGGCGGTAGCGGTGTTTGCCTTTGTAACCATGCGCGATACCCCGCAATCGGTTGGCCTGCCGCCGATCGAGCAATACAAGAACGACTACCCGGAAGGCTACGACGCCAGCCACGAAGAGGAATTCAGCGTCAAGGAAATCTTCGTCAAATACGTGCTGCGCAACAAAATGCTCTGGTACATCGCCCTGGCCAACGTCTTTGTCTATCTGCTGCGCTACGGCGTGCTGGACTGGGCGCCGACCTACCTCAAGGAAGCCAAGGGTTTCACTGTGGATAAAACCTCGTGGGCGTACTTCTTCTACGAGTGGGCAGGTATCCCGGGCACGCTGCTGTGCGGCTGGATGTCGGACAAGATCTTCCGTGGCAACCGTGGCCTGACCGGCATGGTGTTCATGGCATTGGTGACGGTTGCGACGCTGGTTTACTGGCTCAACCCGGCCGGCAATCCGATGGTCGACATGATCGCGCTGCTTTCCATTGGCTTCCTGATCTACGGCCCGGTGATGCTGATCGGCTTGCAGGCGCTGGAACTGGCACCGAAGAAAGCTGCCGGTACGGCGGCGGGCTTTACCGGTCTGTTCGGTTACTTGGGCGGTTCGGTCGCGGCCAGTGCAGCGATGGGCTACACCGTGGACCATTTCGGTTGGGACGGCGGTTTCGTGTTGCTGGTCGGCGCCTGCCTGCTGGCGATGGCCTTCCTGGCCCCGACACTACGGCACAAACAAATCGCCAGTCAGGGCCGCGAAGCACTCGCTTGATCGGCCGTTGATTTACAGCGCTTGAGCCGCGCCTCCAGATTCCGGTCTGGCATGGCGTGGCTGCGCAGGGCGTGCGCGGTCTGCTCGACATAATCGCGAGTGGTGCCGTAGCGCCCGCAGGCGTTTTCGAACACATGGCTCAGCACATGGTCCGGCAAGTTGCCGGCATAGCTGGGCAGGTGCCGTTCCAGAACGAATCCCAATGCCTGAACCTGGCTGCCATCTTCGAGACGGCAGTTTAGCCAGTGCGGGCGGTAGGAAGGGAAAGGCATCTCGCGCTGCCACAGTGCGTAGAGCGAGGCTTCGAGTTGCTCTTCGGGCAAGCGATAGGCGAAACCGCTGCAAGAACCGCCGCGATCCAGGCCAAACACCAGGCCGGGCATTTCCGGTGTGCCGCGATGTTCGTGGGACCACAGGTACAACCCGCGATGATAGCCATGCACCCGGCCGCGAACCCGCTCAACCGCCGTGCATTCAGGGCGCCAGATCAGCGAACCATACGCAAACAGCCATACTGGCCCACCCTTGTGGCGCGCCATAGTCGATTGCATCGAGCTGAGCAATTGTTCGTGAGTGAGCTGCGGCCCCAGATCGAGCCGCGGAGGGTAAGCCAGATTCAAAAAAGCGGATTCAATGGCGCTCATGGCGAATAGCGTTCAGCTCCCCGCGGGTGAAGAATTACTTAATAGAACGCACAGCTGTAACAATAAGGCACATAAGTTTTAAGGCAATTTGAATGCCATGGCACCGTACTTATTTAAATGCCTGAATGAGATATAACCTACCGACATTTATAAAAGTTTATAAATGCCGATTGGCTATATATAGAGTTATAACGAAAGAGCGCGGCTCAAGAGCGCGGCGCATACGCAAAAACGTCGGCACGCATCTGGTGGGCGTCCATCCCTGCTTCCACCAGCGCATCCAGCGTGCCGTAGACCATGGCCGGAGAGCCACTGGCGTACACATGCAACGGCTTGAGGTCAGGGAAGTCTTCACAGACCGCTTCATGCAGCATGCCGCATCGCCCTTCCCAACCACATTGATCGCTGACGACTTTGTGCAGGAACAGGTTGGGCAGCTTCAGCCATTCGTCCCAATGCTCGACCTGGTAAAAGTCTTCTGGACGGCGCACGCCCCAATACAGATGCACCGGATGCTTGAAACCCGAGGCCCGGCAATGTTCGATCAGGCCGTGGACCTGGCCCATGCCGGTACCAGCGGCGATCAGCACGAGAGGACCGTCCGGCAACTCCTCCAGGTGGGTATCGCCAAACGGCAACTCGACCCGCACCATGCTGTTGCGCTGGAGCTGTTCGATCAGGCTCAGCGCACTGGATTCGCGCGCCAGTACGTGGATTTCCAGGTCGCGCCCCGCATGCGGTGCCGAGGCGAGGGAGAATGCGGACTTTTCGCCGTTCTCGCGCTCGATCATCAGGTACTGACCGGCGTGGTAACGCGGCGGTTTTCCGGCCGGAGCCCGCAGACGCACGCGCCAGGTGTCGCCGCCCACCTCCTTGCACTCAATGACCTGACACGACACGCTGCGCACCGGCAGTTCTCCCAGCGCGAGCACGCCATCCCACAGCACGATGCAGTCTTCCAGCGGCTCCGCTATGCAAGTGTAGAACTCGCCATGGTCACGCACATTGCCAGCCTGCTCGACCCGGCCTTCCACCAGCAGCGCCGCGCACACGTGGCAATTGCCGTTGCGGCAGCTTTGCGGGCATTCGTAGCCCAGACGTCGTGCGCCATCGAGAATCCGCTCGCCGGGCAATATCTCAAGCATTGCTCCGGAGGGCTGCAAGGTTACACGCATCAATCTATTCCTAACTGATTCCAGATGGCATCGATCCGCTGGGTCACGGCATCGTCCTTGACGATGACCCGACCCCATTCACGGGTAGTTTCGCCCGGCCATTTATGCGTGGCATCAAGGCCCATTTTCGACCCCAGGCCGGACACCGGCGAGGCGAAGTCGAGGTAGTCGATCGGCGTGTTGTCGATCATCACCGTGTCGCGCTTGGGGTCCATGCGCGTGGTGATGGCCCAGATCACGTCGTTCCAGTCCCGGGCGTTGATATCGTCGTCGGTGACGATAACGAACTTGGTGTACATGAACTGTCGCAAAAACGACCAGACACCCAGCATTACCCGCTTGGCGTGGCCCGGATACGACTTCTTCATGGTCACGATGGCCATGCGGTACGAGCAACCTTCGGGCGGCAGGTAGAAATCGGTGATCTCCGGAAACTGCTTCTGCAGGATCGGCACGAACACTTCGTTCAATGCCACGCCGAGGATCGCCGGCTCATCCGGTGGACGGCCGGTGTAGGTGCTGTGGTAGATCGGTTTGATCCGGTGGGTGATGCGCTCGACGGTGAACACCGGGAAGCTGTCGACTTCGTTGTAGTAACCGGTGTGGTCGCCGTACGGGCCTTCATCGGCCATCTCGCCCGGATGGATCACGCCTTCGAGGATGATTTCGGCGGTGGCCGGCACTTGCAGGTCGTTGCCACGGCACTTCACCAGCTCGGTGCGGTTACCGCGCAGCAGGCCTGCGAAGGCGTATTCGGAAAGGCTATCGGGCACCGGGGTCACGGCACCGAGGATGGTCGCCGGGTCAGCGCCCAGTGCCACAGAAACCGGGAACGGCTGGCCCGGGTGCTTTTCGCACCACTCGCGGTAATCCAGCGCGCCGCCACGGTGGCTCAGCCAGCGCATGATGACCTTGTTGCGACCGATCACTTGCTGACGATAGATGCCAAGGTTCTGGCGATCCTTGTTCGGGCCTTTGGTGACGGTCAGGCCCCAGGTGATCAGAGGACCGACGTCGCCCGGCCAGCAAGTCTGCACCGGCAACATGGCCAGGTCGACGTCGTCACCCTCGATGACCACTTCCTGGCACACCGCGTCCTTGACGACTTTCGGCGCCATCGAAATGATCTTGCGGAAGATCGGCAGCTTGGACCAGGCATCCTTCAGGCCCTTCGGCGGCTCGGGTTCCTTGAGGAACGCCAGCAGCTTGCCGATCTCGCGCAGCTCGCTGACCGACTCGGCACCCATGCCCATGGCGACCCGCTCGGGGGTGCCGAACAGGTTGCCGAGCACCGGGATGTCATAGCCTGTCGGCTTTTCGAACAACAGCGCCGGGCCTTTGGCACGCAGCGTGCGATCACACACCTCGGTCATCTCCAGCACTGGAGAGACGGGGATCTGGATGCGTTTCAACTCTCCGCGCTGCTCAAGCTGCTGCACGAAATCCCGAAGATCCTTGAATTTCATTGATGATGGCACCCGAAAAATAGGCGTACATCCTACCTGCTCTGCCGGCCGCTGGCAGCTTATCGCTGCTTATCTGGATGCATTCACCTGCGGTTTCCCCGGGTTTGCCCCGGCTTGCAGACTGACAAACAGCGGTTCGAGGATCGGCGCCACGAACCGCGCACCGACTTCCGAGAGGTGATTGTCATCGGTGTACAACGAGTAGCCGCCGCGTTCGGCGCGGCACAGGCCGCTCGCGTCACATAACCTCGGCGCCGGGTCCACCACCCGTACCGCCGGGTCTTGCGCCAGTTGTGCGAACAATTGACTGATGAATGCCTGGCGCTTGTGGTGCTCTGCGAGCGCCAGCCCGACATCGTCGACCGGACGGTCCAGCATTGCCAGACGTGTGAGGCGATACGGTGGGCTGAAGGGCTGCAACGGCACCTCTTTTACCAGCCAGACCCGATGTCCGCCGGCACGCAATTGCGCGACCCGGTTACGCAAGCCATCGGCCAGACGCTGTTCGGCACTGGCACGGTCGTAGTGCCCGTCAGCGCTTTTCAGAGCGTGACCAAGATCGCCTTTGCCGTCGCCATAGAGGTACAGGCTCCAGTGCGCCACCAACACCACATCGCTGACGGCTTGCGACTCCAAGGCCTGTTCAACCCGCCGATTGAACCGCGCACAACGCGCATCGTGCTCCAGGCCATCGACTGGTACACAACCGGGAGAACTGGCCAGGATCACGTTGACGCCATGGGCCTTGGCACCCTCGTCGAAAACCGGGATCAATGCCGTGGCATGACTATCGCCCCAGACAAGCGCTGGGGGCAGGCGATTTTGTGCGCCATAACGGCAGAACAACTTGTCATCCGGCGTCTTGTCATCGGCCAGGCAGGCCATCAGCTCCGGCCGCCATTCGCGACCCTTTGCGTATTGCAGGGCCTGGTCAGACAGACGCCACGGCAAGCCGTCGGTCCATCGCAAGGTTTGCCCGGCCAGGCCGAGCAGCAGGATACCGCAGGCGCCGGCGAGCAGAACCTGTCGGCGTCCGGCGAGCAGGCGACGCTCACGAAACGGGGTTTCGACGAATTTCCAGGACAGATAACCCAGCAACAGCGTCAGCAGAATCAACCCGGCACTGTCGAAAGCACTCGGTTCACCGACGCTGGCATAGCTGGAGAATACGAACACCGGCCAGTGCCACAGGTACCAGGAATAAGAAACCAGGCCGAGGCCGACCATCACCCGACTGCTCAAAAACTGACCAGCCCAGGTTTCACGATGACCGTTGGCCAGAATCAGCAGCACCACACCAAGCACCGGAAGCAACGCCGCGACGCCCGGGAATGGCGTGGCCTTGTCATAACCGAACACCGCCAACAGTATCAGCACCATGCCGAGCAGGCTCAGCCACTGCGCCGCCATCGGCTTGAGACGCCATGCAGACTTGGGCGCTACCGCCAGCATCGCACCGGCCAACAGTTCCCACGCACGCATCGGCAGCAGGAAGAAGGCTTTTTCCGGATGATGGGCGACGGCCCACACGCTCAAGCCAAAGGACAGCAGCAATACGCCGAACAGCGCCAGTCGCCAATGCCTGAGACGGCTCGACAGCAGTGTCAGCAGCAACGGGAAGACGATGTAAAACTGTTCCTCCACCGCCAGCGACCAGGTGTGCAGCAGGGGCTTCAGGTCGGAGGCGACATCGAAATAGCCGTCCTGGCGCATGAACAGGATGTTGGACACAAACATCACCTGGTAACGCACCGATCGCCCCAGCTCGTCGTAATCCTTCGGTGCCAGCAAAAACCAGCCGACCGCCAGCACCGCGATGATCATCGCGAACAATGCCGGCAAAATCCGCCGTGCACGCCGGACCCAGAAATCGACGAAGCTGAATTGCCCGGCCTGGCGCTGATTCCAGATGATCGAGGTGATCAGGTAACCGGAAATCACGAAAAACACATCCACGCCGACAAAGCCGCCGGTAAATCCGGGAACGCCAAAATGAAACAGCACGACAGCAATCACCGCCACCGCGCGCAAGCCGTCGATATCCCTTCGATAAGCCAGTGTGCTCATAAACATAAACCAGTCAGATCGTTGTTTTCAGCGCGTTTGAGCATCGTCCCCGGACGATGACTGCAAACGCGGCTGGTTGAAGTGCCAAGCAACTGACCCTGGCCAATCAAAAACATCCCATGGCCCGGGCAAAAAATTGCAGGCAAAAAAATGGCGCCCCACCGGGACGCCATTCTCTTGAACTCAACGGACGATGTTACTTGCGCTTCATCGACAGGAAGAATTCGTCGTTGGTCTTGGTCGTTTTCAGCTTGTCGACCAGGAACTCGATGGCAGCTACTTCATCCATCGGGTGCAGCAGCTTGCGCAGGATCCACATGCGCTGCAGCTCGTCGTCGGCAGTCAGCAACTCTTCGCGGCGGGTGCCGGAACGGTTGATGTTGATGGCCGGGAAGACGCGCTTTTCAGCGATACGGCGATCCAGCGGCAGCTCCATGTTGCCGGTGCCTTTGAATTCCTCGTAGATCACTTCGTCCATCTTCGAGCCGGTTTCAACCAGCGCGGTGGCGATGATGGTCAGCGAGCCGCCTTCTTCGATGTTCCGCGCGGCGCCGAAGAAACGCTTCGGTTTCTCCAGGGCGTGGGCATCGACACCACCGGTCAGTACCTTGCCGGAGCTCGGGATCACGGTGTTGTAGGCACGAGCCAGACGGGTGATGGAGTCGAGCAGGATCACCACGTCTTTCTTGTGCTCGACCAGGCGCTTGGCCTTCTCAATCACCATTTCGGCAACCTGCACGTGGCGGGTTGGCGGCTCGTCGAACGTCGAGGCAACCACTTCGCCGCGCACGGTGCGCTGCATTTCGGTTACTTCTTCTGGACGTTCGTCGATCAGCAGCACGATCAGGTGAACTTCAGGGTTGTTACGGGCGATATTCGCGGCAATGTTCTGCAGCATGATCGTCTTGCCCGCTTTCGGCGGTGCAACGATCAGACCGCGCTGGCCTTTACCGATCGGGGCGCACAGGTCGATGACTCGACCGGTCAAGTCTTCGGTGGAACCGTTACCGGCTTCCATTTTCATGCGCACGGTCGGGAACAGCGGGGTCAGGTTCTCGAAGAGAATCTTGTTTTTCGCGTTTTCCGGACGGTCGTAGTTGATCGTGTCGACCTTGAGCAGCGCGAAATAACGCTCGCCTTCCTTTGGAGGGCGGATCTTGCCAACGATGGTGTCACCGGTGCGCAAGTTGAAACGACGGATCTGGCTCGGCGAGACGTAGATATCGTCTGGGCCGGCGAGATAGGAAGCGTCAGCGGAGCGCAGGAAGCCGAAGCCGTCCTGGAGAATCTCCAGCACGCCATCACCGGAGATTTCCTCACCGCTTTTCGCGTGCTTCTTGAGCAGGGAGAAAATCACGTCCTGCTTGCGCGAACGGGCCATATTTTCTATGCCCATCTGTTCGGCCAATTCGAGCAGTTCGGTAATCGGCTTTTGCTTGAGTTCAGTCAGATTCATATAGGAATGACGTAATCATTTATGGAGGGGGGAAATTAAGCTTTTGGCTTAATGAGGCCGCGCCGCAGAGAAGGCGACAGGATCGCGTACTTATTCGAAAAGGAGTGCGTCGGCGACGGCTAGCAGGGGGCAATGGAGAAACCAGTGCGGGGCCGAATGTAACACCTGAGTTTAGGAGCGTCTAGCCCTGAATACGCAAAAAGCCCCGCTATTTGCGGGGCTTTTTCAGGACACTTTGCAGCGACGCTTAGATGTTGGCGTCGAGGAAGGCAGCCAGTTGCGACTTCGACAGTGCGCCGACCTTGGTCGCTTCAACGTTGCCGTTCTTGAACAGCATCAGGGTCGGGATACCGCGCACGCCGTGCTTGGCCGGGGTTTCCTGGTTTTCGTCGATGTTCAGCTTGGCAACGGTCAGCTTGCCTTTGTAAGTCTCGGCAATTTCGTCCAGAACCGGAGCGATCATTTTGCAAGGGCCGCACCATTCAGCCCAGTAGTCGACCAGTACAGCGCCTTCGGCCTTGAGTACGTCGGCCTCGAAGCTAGCGTCGCTAACGTGTTTGATAAGATCGCTGCTCATGGAATTCTCCAGGTTGTAAGCAAAAAAACGTGGCCCATCATAGCGGTCCTTCCCTCGTTCAGGAAGGTGCAGATGATTGAGTCTCGCTATGGTGATTCATGAGTTTGGGTATAGCTCAGGTCATGAAGTGACGGGAGCGATGAACGCGATTCCGGTGCGCAACGCGGCATTGCGTACGTGCTCTTGCATGGCCTTTTGCGCGGCGCCAGACGTCCGGCGAGCCAGCGCACGAAGGATTTTGCGGTGTTCCTGCCAGGTTTCCATGGCCCGCTCGACCCGGATGAACGGTAGCTTCTGGCTTTCCAGGAAGATGTCGGCGCTGGCGGTCAGGATGCTCAGCATCGCCTGATTGCCGCTGGCCAGCAGGATGCGGCGGTGGAATTCGAAATCCAGGCGGGCCGCGGCTTCGAAGTCGCCGGACTTGAGCTCGTTACGCATGGCGGCGACATTGTCTTCCAGCACATCGAGTTCGTCGGTGCTCAAGGTTACGGCCGCCAACCCCGCAGCAAACCCCTCCAGCGCATAGCGCAGTTGAAAGATGTCCAGCGGCGAAGCCTGCGCCGCGAACGGCCAGCCCGGCGCCGCATCGCCTCGCGGCAACTCCACCGGCGATTGCACGAACACGCCTTTACCCGGCTGGATGCTGATGACGCCCAGCGCACTCAGCGATGACAACGCCTCGCGCAACGACGCCCGACTGACCCCCAATTGCACCGCCAGGTCCCGTTGCGAGGGCAAGGCATCCCCAGGCCCGAAGCCCTGTTCGGTAATCAGTTTGCGGATGGCTTGCAGCGCCACTTCAGGTACGGCGCGGGAGATCGAGTTCATGGTTTTCCAGACGAACCAGGCCAATGTGCGCTCAGTTGTAAAGCTATTCGCGACGCCCGGCAAGTCGTGCCCCATGGGGGTTCGGTGATTTTCACGGCTGCGCCATCGGGGTGCGAAACGCAACCTGACTGTTCAGACCAGTAAGACCGTGCGACGCCAGCAAAACCGCGCCCTGGCGCCCTCAAAACCCCATGTTGGCATGGCCCATGCTCTGTCGATCCACAGAAATCACTTCTTGCCGATCCGGAGATTTGCCATGACCCAGCGTTACAGCACCCTCCTCGCAGCCTTGTTCGCCAGCCTGATGCTGAGCCAGGCACCCGCCCATGCCGACGGTCTGGAGGATGTGGTCAAGCGCGGCGTCCTCAAGGTCGCCGTGCCCCAGGACTTCCCGCCGTTCGGCTCGGTCGGCCCGGACATGAAACCCCGTGGCCTCGATATCGACACCGCAAAACTGCTGGCCGATCAGCTCAAGGTCAAGCTCGAACTGACCCCGGTCAACAGCACCAACCGCATCCCGTTCCTCACCACCGGCAAGGTCGACCTGGTGATCTCCAGCCTCGGCAAGAACCCGGAGCGCGAAAAAGTCATCGACTTCTCCCGCGCCTACGCACCGTTCTACCTCGCCGTGTTCGGTCCGCCAGACGCCGACATCAAGGGCCTGGACGATCTCAAGGGCAAAACCATCAGCGTCACCCGTGGTGCCATCGAAGACATCGAGCTGACCAAGGTCGCCCCCGAAGGCGTGACCATCAAGCGTTTCGAAGACAACAACTCGACCATTGCCGCGTACCTGGCCGGGCAAGTCGACCTGATCGCCAGCGGCAACGTGGTGATGGTTGCCATCAGCGAAAAGAGCCCGAAACGGGTGCCCGCGCTGAAAGTGAAGCTCAAGGATTCGCCGGTCTACGTCGGCGTCAACAAGAACGAGCCGGCGCTGCTGGACAAGGTCAACCAGATCCTCGTGACCGCCAAGACTGACGGCGCGCTGGAAAAGAACGCCCTGACCTGGCTGAAAGAGCCGCTGCCGGCCGATCTCTGATTCGGCGCGCTGGAGACGTTTTATGGCTTATCAGTTCGATTTCCTGCCGGTGGTGAACAACACCGACCTGTTGCTGCGCGGTGCGTTGTTCACCCTTGAGCTGACCGCCATCGGCGCTGTGCTCGGCGTGGGGCTGGGCATCGTCGGGGCGCTGGTGCGGGCGTGGAACATCCGGCCTTTCGCGGGGATTTTCGCGGTCTATGTCGAGTTGATCCGCAACACGCCATTCCTGGTGCAGTTATTTTTCATTTTCTTCGGCTTGCCGTCCCTGGGCGTGCAGATTTCCGAATGGCAGGCGGCGGTGCTGGCGATGGTCATCAACCTCGGCGCCTATTCCACCGAGATCATCCGCGCCGGCATCCAGGCAATTCCCCGGGGTCAGCTGGAAGCCGCAGCGGCACTGGCGATGACGCGCTTCGAAGCGTTTCGCCATGTAGTGCTGCTGCCGGCACTGGGCAAAGTCTGGCCGGCCCTGAGCAGCCAGATCATTATCGTCATGCTCGGTTCGGCAGTCTGCTCGCAGATCGCCACCGAAGAGCTGAGTTTCGCCGCCAACTTCATTCAGTCGCGCAACTTCCGCGCCTTTGAAACCTACGCCCTGACCACGCTGCTGTACCTGTGCATGGCGCTGCTGATCCGCCAGTTGCTGAACTGGATTGGCCACCGCTTCATTGCAAGGAGCAGCCGATGAGCGATTTCACCCTCTGGGACATCGTGCGCAACCTGCTCATGGGCCTGCAATGGACGCTAGCGCTGTCGCTGGTGGCGTTCATTGGCGGCGGGCTGATCGGCTTGCTGATCATGGTCATGCGCATCTCGGACAAATCCCTGCCGCGCAGTTTCGCCCGCACTTACATCGAACTGTTCCAGGGCACACCGCTATTGATGCAGCTGTTCCTGGTGTTTTTCGGCGTCGCGTTAGCCGGGATAGAGATTTCGCCGTGGATGGCGGCGGCGATTGCACTGACGTTGTTCACCAGTGCCTATCTGGCGGAGATCTGGCGCGGTTGCGTCGATTCGATTCCCAACGGCCAATGGGAGGCCTCATCGAGCCTGGCGCTGAACCCGCTGGAACAATTGCGCTATGTGATCCTGCCCCAGGCCCTGCGCATCGCCGTGGCGCCGACCGTGGGTTTTTCGGTGCAAGTGGTCAAAGGCACCGCCGTGACCTCGATCATCGGCTTCACCGAGCTGACCAAGACCGGCGGCATGCTCGCCAACGCCACCTTCGAACCGTTCATGGTCTACGGCCTCGTCGCCCTCGGCTACTTCCTGCTGTGCTACCCCTTGTCGCTCAGTGCGCGCTACCTGGAAAGGAGACTGCATGCCTCTGCTTAGAATTTCCGCCCTGCATAAATACTACGGCGATCACCATGTGCTCAAAGGCATCGACCTGAGCATCGAGGAAGGCCAGGTGGTGGCGATCATCGGTCGTAGTGGCTCGGGCAAGTCCACCCTGCTGCGCACTCTCAACGGCCTGGAGTCGATCAACGACGGCGTGATCGAAGTCGACGGCGAGTACCTCGACGCCGCCCGCGCCGACCTGCGCAGCCTGCGGCAGAAAGTCGGGATGGTGTTCCAGCAGTTCAACCTGTTCCCGCACCTGACCGTCGGCGAGAACGTCATGCTCGCGCCGCAAGTGGTGCAGAAAGTGCCAAAAGCCAAGGCCGCCGAACTGGCGCGGCAGATGCTGGAAAGGGTCGGGCTGGGGGAAAAGTTCGATGCTTTCCCTGATCGACTGTCCGGCGGGCAGCAACAGCGGGTGGCGATTGCCCGGGCACTGGCGATGTCGCCGAAGGTTTTGCTATGCGACGAAATCACCTCGGCGCTGGACCCGGAACTGGTCAACGAAGTGCTGAGCGTGGTCCGGCAACTGGCCAGGGAAGGCATGACGCTGATCATGGTCACCCACGAAATGCGCTTCGCCCGGGAGGTTGGGGACAAGTTGGTGTTCATGCACCAGGGCAAGGTGCATGAGACAGGCGATCCGAAGGTGTTGTTCGCCAACCCGCAGACGGCGGAGCTGGCGAATTTCATCGGGACAGTTGAGGCGGCGGGCTGAAGATCATCGGTGCTAATGACGCCACCTTCGCGGGCAAGCCCGCGAAGAGGCCATTTGCATCGCCGCAGGTCCCCCCGTGGTAAAAGATCGCAGCCTTCGGCAGCTCCTACGCGTTGGCGCCAGCCTTTGATCGTGGCACGATGTCGAGGTTATCGACCGAGACCCCAGACCATGCCGCAATCCCAAGCCAAGAATCTGTCCCTGATCGCCGCAATCGACCTGGGCTCCAACAGTTTTCACATGGTCGTGGCCAAGGCCCAGAACGGCGAGATCCGTATTCTCGAGCGTCTCGGGGAGAAGGTTCAGCTGGCCGCCGGTATCGACGAAGAGCGCCATCTCAACGAAGAATCGATGCAACGCGGCCTCGACTGCCTCAAGCGTTTCGCCCAACTGATCAGCGGTATGCCCACCGGCGCCGTTCGCATCGTCGGCACCAACGCCTTGCGTGAAGCCCGCAACCGCGCCGAATTCATCCGTCGCGCCGAAGAAATTCTCGGCCACCCGGTGGAAGTCATTTCCGGCCGTGAAGAAGCGCGCCTGATCTACCTCGGCGTGTCCCACACCCTCGCCGACACCCCCGGCAAACGCCTGGTGGCCGACATCGGCGGCGGCAGTACCGAATTCATCATTGGCCAGCGCTTCGAACCGCTGCTGCGCGAAAGCCTGCAGATGGGTTGCGTCAGCTATACCCAGCGCTATTTCAAGGACGGCAAGATCACCCCGGCCCGTTACGCCCAGGCATACACCGCGGCGCGGCTGGAGATCATGAGCATCGAGCACGCCCTGCACCGCCTGACCTGGGATGAGGCCATTGGCTCCTCGGGCACCATCCGCGCCATCGGTCTGGCGCTGAAGGCTGGCGGCCATGGTACCGGCGAGGTCAACGCCGAAGGCCTGGCCTGGCTCAAGCGCAAACTGATCAAGATGGGCGACGTCGAAAAAATCGATTTCGAAGGTATCAAACCGGATCGCCGGGCGATTTTCCCGGCGGGCCTGGCGATCCTCGAAGCGATCTTCGACTCCCTCGAACTGCAACGCATGGATCACTGCGAAGGCGCCCTGCGCGAAGGCGTGCTCTATGACCTGCTGGGCCGCCATCATCACGAAGACGTGCGCGAACGCACCCTCACTTCGCTGATGGAGCGCTACCACGTCGATCAGGAACAGGCGGTACGGGTCGAGCGCAAGGCACTGCATGCTTTCGACCAAGTGGCCGAGGACTGGGATCTGGAAGACGGCGTCTGGCGCGAACTGCTCGGCTGGGCGGCCAAGGTCCATGAAGTGGGTCTGGACATCGCTCACTACCAGTACCACAAGCACGGCGCCTACCTGATCGAGCACTCGGACCTCGCCGGGTTCTCCCGCGAAGACCAGTTGATGCTCGCGCTGCTGGTACGCGGTCACCGCCGCAATATTCCCAAGGACAGGTTCGCCGATTTCGGCGACGACGGCATCAAGCTGATTCGCCTGTGCGCGCTGCTGCGCTTTGCGATCCTGTTCCACCACATCCGTGGCACCCAGCAAATGCCCCAGGTGGAACTGAACGCCCATGGCAATAGCCTGGAAGTGGTGTTCCCGGAGAACTGGCTGGACGAAAACCAGCTGACGCAGGCCGACTTCGAAATCGAAGCGCAATGGCTGACCCGGGTCGATATCGTGTTGAGCGCTCGCTGAAACACCAGAAATGAAGCCAACCCCTGTGGCGAGGGAGCTTGCTCCCGCTGGGGTGCGAAGCGCCCCCCTCCGCGCTTGCAGGTAATCAGAAAATATCTGGTCACTGATTTTGGGGCTGCTGCGCAGCCCAACGGGAGCAAGCTCCCTCGCCACAGGAATACAGTGAAAACGAAAAAGGGCGATCCATTTGGATCGCCCTTTTTTTGTCTGCCTGATCCGCGTTACCGCACAGCCAGTATCGGACTACCCAAACGCTCCAGCAATGTCGCCTGGGCGCTGCGCGGATTCTGGTTGCCGGTCGGTGTGTTACGGATGTAACGACCGTCCGACTGCAGGCTCCAGCTGTGGGTGTTATCAGTCAGATACAACTCCAGTTCTTTCTTGACCCGCATGATCAGCTTCTTGCCTTCCACCGGGAAGCAAGTCTCGACGCGCTTGTCGAGGTTGCGTTCCATCCAGTCGGCACTGGACAGGTACATCAGCTCGTCGCCACCGTTGAGGAAGTAGAAGACCCTGGTGTGTTCCAGGAAGCGGCCAATGATCGAACGCACGTGGATGTTATGGGAAACCCCGGCGATGCCTGGCCGCAGGCAGCACATGCCACGCACCACCAGATCGATGCGCACACCTGACTGGCTGGCCTTGTACAACGCGCGGATGATCTTCGGATCGGTCAGCGAGTTGAACTTGGCGATGATGTGCGCCGGTTTGCCGTCGAGGGCGAACTGGGTTTCGCGGGCAATCATGTCGAGCATGCCCTTTTTCAGGGTGAACGGCGCGTGCAGCAGTTTCTTCATGCGCAGCGTCTTACCCATGCCGATCAACTGGCTGAACAGTTTGCCGACGTCTTCGCACAAGGCGTCGTCGGAGGTCAGCAGGCTGTAGTCGGTATACAGGCGGGCGTTGCCGGCGTGGTAGTTACCGGTGCCGAGGTGCGCATAACGCACAATCTCGCCGGCTTCGCGCCGCAAAATCAACATCATCTTGGCGTGGGTCTTGAAGCCGACGACACCGTAGATCACCACCGCACCGGCCGCTTGCAGACGGCTGGCCAGTTGCAGGTTGGACTCTTCGTCGAAGCGCGCGCGCAATTCGATCACCGCCGTGACCTCCTTGCCGTTACGCGCCGCATCCACCAGCGCATCGACGATTTCCGAGTTGGCGCCAGAACGGTACAGGGTCTGGCGCACCGCCAGAACGTGTGGGTCCTTGGCGGCCTGGCGCAGCAGGTCGACCACCGGGGTGAACGACTCGAACGGGTGCAGCAGCAGGATGTCCTGCTTGCTGATCACGCTGAAAATATTCTCGCTGTTCTGCAGCAGTTTCGGAATCTGCGGGGTGAACGGCAGGTATTGCAGTTCGCGCTGACTGTCCAGGCCGGTGATGCTGAACAGCCGCGTCAGGTTCACCGGGCCGTTGACCTGATACAACTCCGTCTCGCTCAGGTTGAATTGCTTGAGCAGGTAGTCGGACAGATGTTTCGGGCAGGTGTCGGCCACTTCCAGACGCACCGCATCGCCATAGCGACGGGAGAACAGTTCGCCGCGCAAGGCGCGGGCCAGGTCTTCGACGTCTTCGGAGTCCAGCGCCAGGTCGGCGTTACGGGTCAGGCGGAACTGGTAGCAGCCCTTGACCTTCATGCCCTGGAACAGGTCATCGGCGTGGGCGTGGATCATCGACGACAGGAATACATAGTTGTCGCCAGCGCCGCCGACTTCTTCCGGCACCTTGATGATGCGCGGCAGCAGGCGTGGCGCCGGGATGATCGCCAGACCGGAATCGCGGCCAAAGGCGTCGATGCCTTCGAGCTCGACGATGAAGTTCAGGCTCTTGTTCACCAGCAACGGGAACGGGTGCGTCGGGTCGAGACCGATCGGGGTGATGATCGGTGCGATCTCGTCACGGAAATAGCGGCGGACCCAGGTCTTGAGCTTGGTCGTCCAGTTGCGGCGACGGATGAAGCGGACCTGATGTTTTTCCAGCTCCGGCAACAGAATGTCGTTGAGGATCGCGTACTGGCGATCGACGTGACCGTGGACCAGTTCGCTGATGCGTGCCAGCGCCTGATGCGGCTGCAGACCATCGGCGCCGGCCTGTTCACGGGCGAAGGTGATCTGCTTCTTGAGGCCGGCGACACGAATCTCGAAGAACTCGTCCAGGTTGCTGGAGAAGATCAACAGAAACTTCAGCCGCTCCAGCAATGGATAGGACTCGTCCAGCGCCTGCTCCAGCACGCGGATGTTGAACTGCAGTTGCGAGAGCTCGCGGTGGATGTACAGGCTGCTGTCATCCAGGCCGGGAATGGCCAGCACTGGCGCTGTCACGGCGGTTTCGACGACCGCCGCGGGCGGAGCTGGCTCCAGCTCCGGCGGGGTCTCTTCGACTTGCTCCACCACAGGTTGAGCGTCTTTTACGGCAACTTCAGTGAGTACTTCGGTATTCATCGAATGTTCCTGGGAGGGCTATTTTTGCTCTCGTAACAATTGAGCGGCACGAACGGCAAAGTACGTCAGGATGCCATCAGCCCCTGCACGTTTGAAAGCGGTCAAGGACTCTAGGATAACCCCTTCGCTCAACCAGCCATTCTGGATCGCCGCCATGTGCATGGCGTATTCGCCGCTGACTTGATAAACAAACGTCGGCACTTTGAACTCTTCTTTTACCCGGCACAGGATGTCCAGGTACGGCATGCCCGGCTTGACCATGACCATGTCTGCACCTTCTGACAAGTCCGCCGCCACTTCGTGCAGGGCTTCGTTGCTGTTGGCCGGGTCCATCTGATAGGAGGCCTTGTTGGCCTTGCCCAGGTTCAGCGCCGAACCGACCGCATCGCGGAACGGGCCGTAATAGGCACTGGCGTACTTGGCCGAGTAGGCCATGATCCGCACATTGACGTGACCGGCCACTTCGAGGGCTTCGCGGATCGCCTGGATGCGACCGTCCATCATGTCCGATGGAGCCACGACCTGAGCGCCGGCTTCGGCGTGGGACAGGGCTTGCCTGACCAGTGCGTCGACGGTGATGTCGTTCTGCACGTAGCCTTCTTCATCAAGAATGCCGTCCTGGCCGTGGGTGGTGAACGGGTCCAGGGCGACGTCGGTGATCACGCCCAGCTCAGGGAATCGTGCACGTAGCGCACGGGTCGCGCGCTGGGCGATACCTTCGGGGTTCCACGCTTCAGCGGCGTCCAGGGACTTGAGTTCCGCGGGTGTCACCGGGAACAGCGCCAGCGCCGGAATCCCCAGTTCGACCCACTTGGCCGCTTCTTCCAGCAACAGGTCGATGGTCAGGCGTTCGACGCCCGGCATCGAAGCCACCGCTTCGCGACGGTTTTCACCGTCCAGAACGAACACCGGCAGGATCAGGTCATCGACGGTCAAGACGTTTTCACGGACCAGACGACGCGAGAAGTCGTCACGACGATTGCGGCGCAGGCGGGTTGCGGGGAACAAACGGTTGGCGGGGGTAAAGCTCACGGCAGACTCCTGAGCCCGCGCTTACGGGCGAGCGTGACAGTTATAAGCGGCCATTATGACGAACGTATTACAGTTGTGTGCACCCCTGTGACAGGTAGCCGCATTCCATTGTCATTGTAGGAAATGTTCACGTCGAGACACATTTGGACACTTTCCTGAATGTGTCCGAAGGGTTAGGCTGCGCGTTCATTTCGCCAGCACCCAGACAATGCTCCAACAATTTCTGCATGACTTCGGCTACTTTGCCCTTTTTCTAGGCACGTTCTTCGAAGGCGAAACCATTCTGGTACTCGCGGGCTTCCTCGCGTTCCGTGGATACATGGACATCAACCTGGTGGTGGTCGTGGCCTTCTTCGGCAGCTATGCCGGCGACCAGCTGTGGTATTTCCTGGGGCGCAAGCACGGCCGCAAGTTGCTAGCGCGCAAGCCGCGTTGGCAAATGATGGGTGACCGGGCGCTGGAACACATTCGCAAGCATCCGGACATCTGGGTATTGAGCTTCCGTTTCGTCTACGGTTTACGCACGGTGATGCCGGTGGCCATCGGGCTGTCAGGCTATCCGCCGGGCCGTTACCTGCTGCTCAACGGAATTGGTGCAGCGATCTGGGCCGCAGCCCTGGCAGCGGCCGCGTACCATTTCGGCGCAGTGCTCGAAGGCATGCTCGGCAGTGTGAAGAAGTACGAACTCTGGGTGCTCGGTGCACTGCTGGTCCTGGGCTTCGTGCTGTGGCTGCGCCGGCGCTTCAAGAATGCCCGCCTGGCCAAGCAGGTCTACGCCGACGAACAAGCCCTGAAAGCTACGCGGACCAACACCGAAGGCCCTACGACGCCAACCGAGTGATGCGGTTCCTGCAACAGTAGAGACCGACGCCGCTCAACAGGCTGTAGCTGAGCAGGCCGACCCAGCCCACCGCGCTGGCCGGCCACAGCCCCACCATCGGGGCCAGCCATGCCAATGGCAGGTTCGACGCCAGCCGCACCAGCTCCAGCTTCAACGCCCTCGGGCGATTCTCCAGGGCTACGCCCAGCACAAACAGACCGAACGCCACCGCTCCCCAACCCAACACCAGGGCGGCGACTGGCAGCTTCGGTTCAAGATTCATCAGGTAACTGCCCAGCGCGATATAGACGCAGAACTGCAAGAGGACGTAGAGCTGCTGACGCCCGTCCAGCGCCACCTCGAATTTACGGAACTGGCTCAGGTCCGGCTTGTTCATCGGGTATCTGGCCGCCACGTCCGCCGGGCGCCAGCCGGTGCGCATGAACCAGATCCGTAGCTTGTCCCAGGTGCTTTCGGCACGCCGCGCATCGGCCCACAACTGCGCATAGAACTGCACGTTCGCCCACACGGGGTTCCAGCTCGCCAGCGGCGTGGTCACGCCGAAGATCACCGGCTCGTTGTCGTCTTCTTCCTGGAACGAACCGAACAAACGGTCCCAGATAATGAACACACCGCCGTAGTTGCGATCCATGTAGAGAGCGTTCTGTGCATGGTGGGCCCGATGATTGGACGGCGTGACAAAGAACCATTCGAACCAGCCAAGCTTGGGAATGTGCCGGGTGTGCACCCAGAACTGGTACAGCAGGTTCAGCGCCGCGACACTGACGAACACCAGCAGCGGCACGCCGGACACCGCCATCGGCAGGTAGAAGATCCAGCCCAACAAGAATCCGGTACTGGTCTGGCGCAACGCCGTGGACAGGTTGTAGTCCTCGCTCTGGTGATGCACCGAATGGGCGGCCCAGAGGATGTTGCGCTCGTGGCCCATGCGATGCAGCCAGTAGTAGCAGAAATCGTAGAAGACAAAGGCAAACACCCAGGTCCAGACGCTGTCGGCCGACAGTTCGAACAGCGCCAGGTGCTTGAGGGCAAAGGCGTAGGTCACCAGTCCCACACCCTTGGTCAACAGACCCGTGGTGGTCGACAGCACGCCGGTGCTGATGCTGTTGATCGCGTCCGCCACCCGATAATTGCTTACCCCGCGCCAACGGTCCGCCAGCAACTCGACGGCTATCAGAAAAAAGAAAAACGGCACTGCATACAGAATGAAGTCCATGACGCGCCCTGATCGGAATCTTGAGGACAGATGCTATGTGCAGCCGCGAATTAACCCTATGGCAACGCGGGACAAATTAGTGGACATTTAACGCCATGAATCTGGAGAAAAGCCCATGAGCAAAAAAGTTGCAGTGATCCTTTCCGGTTGTGGCGTGTACGACGGCGCCGAGCTCCACGAGAGCGTCATCACCCTGCTGCGTCTGGACCAGCGCGGGGCCCAGGTGCAGTGTTTCGCACCGAACATCGCGCAATTGCATGTGATCAACCACCTGACCGGCGAAGAAATGCCCGAATCGCGCAACGTGCTGGTGGAATCGGCGCGGATTGCCCGGGGCAACATCAAGGATATCCGTGAAGCGAACATCGATGAGTTCGATGCGCTGATCGTGCCCGGCGGCTTCGGCTCGGCCAAGAACCTGTCCAACTTCGCCATCGAAGGCGCCGGCTGCACCGTTCAACCGGATGTCCTGGCACTGACCGAAGCCTTTGCCGAGGCCGGCAAACCGGTGGGGTTGATGTGCATCTCCCCCGCCCTGGCGGCAAAGATCTACGGCCCTGGCGTCATCTGCACCATTGGCAACGACACCGACACGGCTGCCGCGATGAACAAGATGGGCGCGACCCATACCGATTGTGCGGTCAGTGAGATCGTCGAGGATAAGGCACGCAAACTGGTGAGCACACCGGCCTATATGCTGGCGCAATCGATCAGTGAAGCGGCTTCAGGCATTAACAAACTGGTCGACCGTGTGCTCGAACTGACCCACGAAAACGACGCCTGATACTGTTCAGAACTGTAGGAGCGAGCTTGCTCGAGAAAGACGTGAGAGCGCCGCGTTCATCCAGCCAGCACTCGTCATCGTTGACGTCCATCGTCGGATCGCCGCCCGGAGCAAGCTCGCTCCTACAGTTTGCGGGCCAGCCGGGTGAGAATCCGGTCCAGCGCATTGGCAAACGCCTGCTTCTCACGGTCGCCAAACGGTGCGGGCCCACCACCCATTTGCCCCTGTTCGCGCAAATCAGTGAACAGGTTGCGAACCGCCAGCCGCTCGCCCATGTTCTGCGCATCAAACTCCTTGCCCCGTGGGTCGAGCGCTGCCACGCCCTTCTTCACCAGACGATCGGCCAGCGGCACATCGCTGCAGATCACCAGCTCACCGGGTACTGCGTGTTCCACCAGGTAGTCATCGGCCGCATCCGGTCCGCTCGGCACCACGATCAGCTTGACCAGTGCCAGCCCCGGTTTGGTCTGCGGTTGCCCGGCCACCAGCACCACTTCGAACTGGCGCTTGAGGGCGAACTTCACCACCAGATCCTTGGCTGCCCGCGGGCAGGCGTCGGCATCGATCCACACACGCATTGAATTTTCCTCTGTTGAAAAGCATCGCGGGCAAGCCACGTTCCCACAGGTTAACGCTAAACCTGTGGGAGCGTGGCTTGCCCGCGAAAGTGAGCGCAGCGAATGCCGTTTAAGAAACCTGCACCCGCTGCCTCTCAACCACCCGGCTACGACCGTACAACACGACAATCGCAATGATCGCCACAGCCTGGGCGCTCAACGAATACGCATCGGCATGGATCCCCAGCCATTCAAAGTCAAAGAACGGCACCGGCCGCGTGCCGAAAATCCCGGCTTCCTGCAGCGCTTTCACGCCATGCCCGGCAAACACCACCGACAAGGCGCACAAAAGACCGGCGTTGATGCTGAAGAACAGCGCCAGCGGCAACTTCGCCGAACCGCGCAAAATCACCCAGGCCAGGCCGACCAGCAGCACCAGCGCCGTGGCCCCACCAGCCAGCACCGCGTTGTGCCCTGCGGGGCCTGCCTGCAACCACAGGGTTTCGTAGAACAGGATCACTTCGAACAGTTCGCGATACACCGAGAAGAACGCCAGGGTCGCAAAACCGAAACGCCCGCCGCCGCCCACCAGGCTGCTCTTGATGTAATCCTGCCAGGCCGCCGCGTGACGACGATCGTGCATCCACACGCCCAGCCACAGCACCATGACGCTGGCAAACAACGCTGTCGCGCCTTCCAGCAACTCGCGCTGCGAACCGCTGACATCAATCACATAGGCTGCCAGCGCCCAGGTGCCCAGCCCCGCCACAAACGCCAGGCCCCAGCCGACGTTAACGCTGCGCACTGCCGTTTGTTGGCCTGTGTTACGCAGGAAAGCAAGGATCGCCGCCAGCACCAGAATCGCTTCCAGACCTTCGCGCAGCAAAATCAGCAGGCCGGAAATGTAACTCAGCGACCAGCTCAAACCCTCGTTGCCCAACAGGCCGGCCGATGCCTTCAACTTGCCCTTGGTCACGTCCAGACGCTGCTCGACCTCGCTCACCGGCAGGCCGTCCTGCAACGATTGACGGTAGGCCATCAGGGATTTTTCAGTGTCTTTGCGCACGTTGGCGTCAATGTTATCCAGCGAGCTCTCAACCAGCTCGAAGCCTTCCAGATACGCCGCTACCGATAAGTCATAAGCCTGATCATGCTCACCGGCACGATACGCCGCGATGCTCTTGTCCAGAGTGGCCGCGGTGTAGTCGAGCAGTTGCGCCGGGCCACGCTTGACCTGGGGCGGTTGCGCCCGCTGGGCACGGAAGGTCGCGGCGGCTTGCGGGCCTTCGGCGGCCTGTACTTCGGTCGGGGTCTGACGAGCGAGGTCGGCGATGTTGTAAGTCTTTTCAGCCTTGGCCGTCGCCGGGTCAACACTGAAGCTGGCGATATAGGTGGCCAGGTCCCAGCGCTGACGATCATCCAGTTGATCGGCAAAGGCAGGCATGTCAGTCCCTTCGACGCCCAGGCCCAGGATGCTGTAGATCGCGTAGAGGCTCAGTCGATCCAGTCGTGTGGTATCACTCAGATTGGATGGCGGAGGCGTCATGCCGACACCTGCCGGGCCGTCGCCGGCCCCTGTATCGCCGTGGCAGACCGAGCAATGCTGAGCGTACAGCGGCGCGCCACGCGCCGGGTCCGGTGTAATCACCGGGGCCTGGCTGACTTCATAGGCCACAGCCAGCTTCGCGCCCAGTTGCCGGGCCAGGCGAGTGACCTCGGTCCCCTCCTGACGGGCGCCGATGGAATTTCCCAGTGCGGCCAGGCTTTGCTCCAGCGCGGCTTTTTCCGGCTTGACCGGCATGGCTGCAATCAGACTGCCCAGTGTCTTGACCGAGTCTTGCTGCGCGCGAAATCCGGCCTGGTCCGTGATGCTGCCCGCCTGCACCGTGTCCGGGTAATCCGCGCCGATGTAATCGAGCAAGTGCAGCGCCTGCGGCGCACCTTCGGCGGGAGCGGCCAGTAGCTGAAAACTGCACGCAGCCAACAGCGGCAGCAACAGCCACGCCAGGAAACGGGAGGGGGGAATCATGAATGAATCTCAATTGGAAATGCGAAGTTACATATTGTTAACGCCTGACGGGTTTCGCTCAAGCTTTGTTGATACTTCTTCGTAATTGCATTGGATTCTGGAATTGCTCCCCCAAATGAAAAAGGCGACCTCCAGGGTCGCCTTTTTTGTAAGTCGCCGTTTTACACAGCAGCCCTGCGCAACGTCGCCATGAACGCCGCCGCCCCGATGAACAGCCCGGCAAAGGTGCGGTTCATGCGTTTTTGCTGTTTCGGTGTGCGCAACAGACGCAGCACTTTAGACGCCAGACCGGTATACCCGGCCATCACGATCAGGTCGACGCAGACCATGGTCACGCCGATCACCAGATACTGAATCAGCAGCGGAGCATGGGGGTCGATGAACTGCGGCAGCACCGCCAGCATGAACACCAGCGCCTTGGGGTTGCTGATGTTCACCAGAAAACCACGGAACACCAGGGCCATCGGCTTGCCGATCTGGCGCACTGCCGCGTCATCGCTCATATCGCTGGGCAGCGCGCGCCATTGCTTGATCGCGAGGTAAACCAGGTACGCCACGCCAAACCATTTGATGGCGTAGAAGGCTGTGGCCGACGCAGTAAGAATGGCGCCGACACCGGCACCGACGATGGCGATCTGTAAAGCCAGGCCCAGTTGCAGGCCCAGGGCGTTCCAGTAGCCGCGCCAGAAACCGTATTGCAGGCCGCTGGACATCGACGCAATGGCGCCGGCACCGGGGGACAGGCTGATCACCCAGCAGGCGGCAAAAAACGCCAGCCATGTTTGAAGCTCCATTGCACACCTCGACTCAGACTCGTGACAGACGTCTAAGCTAATGCGGCTTTGATTGGATGACTACCGATTTTTTGTAGGACATGGCGACGGCCGACTTGAGACCCCCATCGCGAGCAAGCTCGCTCCCACAGGGATCTGCTGCGGACGCAATATCCGGGTGCTACACAAGACACTGTGGGAGCGAGCTTGCTCGCGATGGCGGTGTATCAGTCAGCTGAAGGCTTACTTTTCAAACCCACTGGAAGGAAACACATCCGTCCCGCGCCAGCGCCGTACCGAACGCTGGAAGAACAAACTGTTGGGTACCTGCACCATGGCGCTGCCAGTGCCGAGTTCTTCGGCCTCGATCAGCGTGGTGTAAAGAAGATTGATCGCTACCACTCGACCTTTGACACCAGGCTTGTCGGTGGTGTCCACCAACTCAACCACGTCACCGATGCGGAACGGGCCGACGGTAAAGATCAGGATCGCGCACAGCAGGTTCGAGAGCACGCTCCACATGGCGAAAAACGCCACCGCCGCGACTGCGACGAAACCGGACAACGCGGTCCAGAGCACCGTGGCCGATACACCGAGTCGCTCCAGGACGAAAATCAGCGCGCTGCCCATGATCAGCCAGCGCAATCCGCCCCGTAGCGGCATCAGCAACTGCGGCGGAAACGGGTAACGCTCACCGAGGCGGGTCAGGCCTTTGGCGACGAATCGCTGGGTGAAGTAGCCGGCGAGCAGGATCAGCAGGATTTGCACGCCAAGCCAGATCGGCTCGACCCACACCGCCGGCAACGGCAGCTTGAAGGCGTCCATCAGGACAGTGCCTCCAGCTCCGCCTGCATGCCTTCCAGCAATTCCAGGGCTTCCATCCACGCTTCCTCCAGCTCCGCCTCACGCACCTTCAGCTTGGCCTGTTCGGCTAGCAGATCACGCAATTCGCTCTTGCGCGCCGGCTCGTAGATATCGCTGTCGCCGAGGCTGGTATCGACCTTCGCCAATTTTTCGTGGAGCTTGCCGAGCTCGGCTTCAAGCTTGTCAGCTTCGCGCTTGTGCGGTGCCAGTTGCTGGCGCAACGCAGCAGCAGCCTGACGCTGGGCTTTCTTGTCGGTCTTGTCCGGGTTGACCGGCGTGTTGCTGACCGGGGCGTTGCGCTGGCGATACTCCACCAGCCAGCGGGTGTAGTCCTCCAGGTCGCCGTCGAACTCTTCGACTTTGCCGTCCGCCACCAGATAGAAGTTGTCGGTGGTGCTTTTGAGCAAGTGGCGATCGTGAGAGACCACCAGTACCGCACCACTGAATTCCTGTAGGGCCATGGTCAGCGCCAGGCGCATTTCCAGGTCCAGGTGGTTGGTCGGTTCGTCGAGCAGCAACAGGTTCGGTCGGTCCCAGGCGATCAAAGCCAACGCCAGGCGCGCTTTCTCGCCACCGGAGAAATTCAGTACCGGCTCGTCGATTCGCGCGCCACGGAAGTCGAAACCACCGAGGAAGTCGCGCAGGGTCTGTTCGCGCTCGGTCGGCGCCAGGCGCTGCACGTGCAGCAACGGGCTGGCCTTGGAGTCCAGAGAATCGAGTTGATGCTGGGCGAAGTAACCGACCACGGTGTTCTCGCCACGGGTCAAGCGGCCGGCCAATGGCGACAGCTCACCGGCAAGGTTCTTGATCAGGGTCGATTTACCGGCGCCGTTCGGGCCGAGCAGACCGATTCGCGCACCCGGGGTCAGTTGCAGCTTGACCTTCTCCAGCACGGCTTTGTCGCCGTAACCCAAGCGGGCATCGGACAGGTCGATCAGCGGACTGGAAATTTTCTGTGATTCACGGAAAACGAAATCAAACGGCGAGTCGACGTGGGCAGCGGTCAACTCTTCCATCCGCTCCAGGGCCTTGATCCGGCTCTGGGCCTGACGGGCCTTGGTGGCCTGGGCCTTGAAGCGGGCGATGTAGCTTTCCATGTGCGCACGTTGCACCTGCTGCTTCTCGTACGCCTGCTGTTGCTGGGCCAGGCGTTCGGCACGGGCGCGCTCGAAGGCGCTGTAGCCACCGCGGTACAGGGTGATCTTGCGCTGATCGACGTGGGCTATGTGGTCGACCACGGCATCGAGGAAATCCCGGTCGTGGGAAATCAGCATCAAGGTGCCGGGATAACTCTTGAGCCACTCTTCGAGCCAGATGATGGCGTCGAGATCGAGGTGGTTGGTCGGTTCGTCGAGCAGCAGCAGGTCCGATGGGCACATCAGGGCCTGCGCCAGGTTCAGGCGCATCCGCCAGCCACCGGAGAAATCCCCGACCTGGCGATCCATCTGCTCGTTGGTGAACCCAAGTCCGGCCAGCAACTTGCGCGCCCGGGCGTCGGCGGTGTAACCGTCGGCGCTGTCGAGTTCCGAGTGCAGGCGGGCCTGAGCGGCACCGTCATGGGCCGCTTCGGCTACCGCCAGGTCGCGTTGCACCTGGCGCAGGC
The DNA here is from genome assembly GCF_019956275.1 of Pseudomonas sp. GL-RE-26. NCBI lineage: Bacteria > Pseudomonadati > Pseudomonadota > Gammaproteobacteria > Pseudomonadales > Pseudomonadaceae > Pseudomonas > Pseudomonas sp. GL-RE-26. The sequence goes on along the minus strand of NZ_JAHBDI010000011.1, from coordinate 297,820 downwards.
GCAGGTCGCCATCGAGCACGTAGTCGACCGCCAGGCGCTCGAGGGTGTCGACCTCCTGGCGCATGTGGGCGATACGCCAGTCGGCCGGCAGGAAGCAATCACCCGAGTCCGGGTGCAGCTCACCCCGAAGCAAGGCGAACAGGCTCGATTTGCCGGCGCCGTTGGCACCGATGAGGCCGGCTTTCTGGCCGGCGTGCAGCGTCAGCTCGGCGTCTTCTAGCAGACGTTGCGGGCCACGCTGTAAAGTCAGGCTCTGAAGTCGAATCATAATGGCGGCGGAGTCTACCAGCTTCGCTCGCAACTGGCGCGAGTAGCACTATGTCCTCTGACCTGTGGAGCTTTTCCCTAACCACTTACGCCCGCCCGGGCGTTGAGCAGGCCTGCCTGCAATTGCAATCGGCGGGGGTCAATGTGTGCCTGTTGCTGTGTGGTGCGTGGTTGGGACATCGAGGTGTGGCCTGCGATGAGCAGCGCTTGCAGCAATTGCGCAGCGTGGCTTTCGCCTGGGACACCGATGTCGTGCGGCCGTTACGCGCCTTGCGCATACAGTGGAAAGCCGCGGCCAAGGAAGACGCTGAATTGCATACCCTGCGTGAACAAGTGAAGGCACTGGAGCTGGAAGCCGAACGGCATCTGTTGTTGCGGCTGGAGAGAGCGGCGCAGAGTTGGCCGCAAAATGCCGAGACCGATCTATCGGCCTGGCTGGAAGGTGCGGCGGCTGAGGCCGCCCACCTGCACCGCGACGCGCTGCATCAGCTGCGCGTCGCGGTAACCGGCACTTAGGAAGCGCTGGCTGGGGTGGTTACAACACTCGAAGTTGCGGCAGGCGTTGGCGCTGGCGCGGCTGTCGAGGTAGTAGTTGCTGCCGGAGCAGGTGCTGCGGGCGCAGCCGGAGCGACTGGCTTGGCAACCGGAGCGGTGGCTGGCTTGGCGGCAACCGGCTTTTTCACTGCAGGTTTGGCTGCTGGTTTTGCAGCGGGTTTCGCAGCAGCCGGTTTGGCGGCAACTGGCTTGGTAGCGGCTGGTTTGGCGGCAACGGCTGGTTTCGCTGCAGCTGGTTTTGCGGCTGGTTTAGCAGCAGGTTTGGCAGCAGGTTTGGCAGCCGCTTTTACAGCAGGTTTTGCCGCTGGCTTGGCTGCTGCTTTAGCTGCAGGTTTGGTTGCCGGTTTTGCAGCGACGGGTTTTGCAGCCGGCTTGGCAGCAGGTTTCGCGGCAGCGGTGCGGGCAACTGGTTTAGCGGCCGGTTTTGCAGCTGGTTTTGCAGCCGGTTTCGCGGCGGCGGTTTTAGCCACGGCTGGTTTGGCAGCAGCGGCTCTTGCAGCGGCAGGTCGTGCGGCGGCTGGTTTGGCAGCCGTGGTTTTAGCCGCAGGTTTTGCAGCGCTGGCAGCAGCCGGTTTTCTCGCAGCCGGTTTGGCAGCAGGTTTGGCTGCGGCAGTTTTAGCGACTGGTTTGGCAGCGGCTGGTTTGGCGGCAGCAGCAGGCTTGGCCGGTGCTTTTGCAGCAGCCGGTTTGGCAGCGGCTTTCTTCGCAGGTGCCGCAGCAGGTTTGGCCGCACGCAAGGACAACACCTTGCCGACAGCCTCTTGTACACGACCGACGCCCTGGGCCAGTTTCAGGCTTTCCTGAGCATCGCGCTTGAGTTGCAGGATATAGCCGCGGGTTTCCGATTGACGATCCTTGAGGGCATCGAGCAGCTCCTCAAGATCGGCCACTGCGCCCTTGGCCTTGGCTTGCGCCTTGGCTTTTCCGGCCGCCGCAGCGTCCTGCAATTTGGTGCGGGACTTGTGCAGTTTTTCTTGCGCTTTTCCGCGCTGCTTTTCCAGTTTGGCGAGCAACTTTTCAGCATCAGCCAAGGCTTCGGAACAAGCGGTTTCCAGATGCTCGAGCAGGCTGCTCGAGAGTTGTTGGAGCAAGTGCAACGGAGTGTTTACTGGCTTCTTGGTGGCCGACATGGTTTACCTCCTGGCTGAAGTGAGTGCGGCTCATACTAGACCTCTGCTGCAACCGCCGCTAGGGCATGTTGACACTATCGAAAGCGCTACGTTGCAAAGGATTGAAAAACTTCTGCCTCGACGCAAAAGCAGTTCACCGTTGCGCACATTCTCGCTGGCATAATCGCCCGCAATTCAGGTCGGAGAGAGCTCATGTCGCGCTACCTTTTTTTATCGCTGTGCGTGTTTTTTTCGGTGGCCCAGGCCGCCGAAAAAACGCAGGAAAATGAAGCCCACGATCTCGCTTACAGCCTGGGTGCAAGCCTTGGCGAACGCCTGCGCCAGGAGGCTCCCGATCTGCAGCTCCAGGCACTGGTCGAAGGATTGCAGCAGGCCTATCAGGGCAAACCACTGGCGCTGAAGGACGAGCAGATCCAGCAGATACTGAACGAGCATGAAGCCCGGATCGCCATGCAGTCAGCCGAGCCGCAAAGCGAAATGGCACTGGAAAAAGAACAGCGTTTTCTCGCCACGGAAAAAGCCAGGCCGGGTGTGCGCGAACTGGCTGATGGCGTGTTGCTGACCGAGTTGACGCCAGGCACTGGCGCCAAGGCCGGACCGAACGGCAAAGTGCAGGTGCTGTACATCGGTCGCTTGCCCGACGGAACGGTGTTCGATCAGAACAGTCAGCCACAATGGTTCAGTCTCGACAGCGTGATCGCCGGATGGCGCAGCGCGTTGCAAAACATGCCGGTCGGGGCGAAATGGCGACTGGTGATTCCATCGGCTCAAGCCTATGGCGCAGACGGTGCCGGTGACGTGATTGCTCCGTTCACTCCACTGGTGTTCGAAGTCGAATTGCGCGGCGCCACCAGCTGACGACGCAAACGAAAAACGGCGTGCCTTGGCACGCCGTTTCGGGATCTTGCAGAAAGAGCTTCAGGCCTGAACCGAATCAGTTTCCTTGTGGGCGGTGTGCAGCACTTCGATCAGACAGTCTTCCAGTTCAAAGCGCTCATGCAACAGTCCGCCGAGTGTCTTGAACTCTTCGGCGACACACTTTCCTGCGTCACACAGATCATTGAAGGCGAGCAGCTTTTCGGTGATGACGTCGATACGCGGGTAGATCGTCTCGGCGAGCTCCAGGCCACGCTGGTCGTTGAAAGCCTTGGCCTCCCCCGTCAGCTGCTCGTAGATCTCGAAGTGTCCGGCCGATACATAATCGACCAGCACGCCGCAGAATTCCTGCAAGGGCTTGCGGTTCTCACCCAGCACCTCAGGCTTTGCGCCGAGAGCGTCATAGGCCCCGATCAGTTCGTGTCGTTCCTGCAACCAGCGATCGATCAGCAGGTGCACTCCGCCCCAGCGTTCCTGAGCATTCTGACAACTTTCGAGCATGGTGATCTCTCTTCCCTTGTGGGTCAGCTGCTCTATGCCCGCTCGCCTCTTGTAACGTCGGTGGGCGGTCAGGCAGAGCGTCATCGAGCAACATAATTCCAATGACACGTGCGGGCCAGATTATGCCCGCACGACACTGGCTTCAAGGTACGCAGGCGATAAAGTTCATACAAGTGTTTAATCGCCTGCAAAGGCCCGGTGCGACGACTCGCCGCTGAGCGGTCGCTGATAGCTGGTCCAGACCAGTCGCAGCGACTGGTAAACGGCCAGAATCATCATCGCGACGAAGAACAGCAAGCTCCACTCGGTGAGACTCAGATCGAACAGCGTCCAGGAAATTTCCACGCAATCGGCAGCGCCCTTGAACATCTGCTGTACGACCGATAGCCACGGCGAATTGGCCAGCAGGTCCGCAAGATGCGTTGAGCATGCCGCTACCTGCTCCGTCGGAAGGCTTTGCAGCAGGACCTGTCGCCACGCCGTGACAGTGCCGGCCAGGCTGCAACAAAGACTGAGCAGCCAATACAGAACGTTACCGATGCGACCGGGGCCATGGACCGAAGCCATCAGGCAGATGCCGGTAAGGAGCGCCAGGCAAACCCGTTGCACAAGACACAAGCCACAAGGTCGCAGGCCGACTGCATATTCCAGGTAGTAGGAAACGCCCATCGCCAGGGCACCTGCAATGAAAGCCATGAAAAACAAGGAGCGTGAGCAGGCCAAAGACATGGCTTTTCCGTAAAAGTAGTGACAGACCATTACGGTAGAGGAAAGCGCGACAGCCTTTCAAGGCAAGTGCCCACAGAGACTTCAGCGCAGGAGTAGGGAAATCCCGACGCAGGCGAGAGGATAAAATGTAGTCCTCTGTAGGACTTTGCCTGCGACGAAATTTTGCGGCTGAATTTCAACCCGTCATTGCACTACGGCGAGGGCGATAGCTCCCTCGCCGCAGGTCATCGCTCAGGCGCCGGAGCCCGGCGCCAGCGAATGGTTCAAGCGCGGACTGGCACTGGCAGAGGGGCCGCGAGCAAGCGTTCATCCAACAACCCCAGGCCTTCCTGAAACAGCTGGTTGCTGCGCTCGGCATCGCCCATTTGCGCCAGCAAGCGTGCCAGCTCGGCACAGGCTTCCGGATTGCGCTGTATACGCAGGCTGCTTTCCAGATAGTCCCGGGCCTTGCCCCACAAACTGTTTTGCAGGCATAGACGACCCAGTGTCAGCAGCAGGCCCGGATCAGCCGGATGGTCCTTGAGCCAGCCTTCGGCGGCCTGCAGCTGGCGGGCCGGATCATTGCCGCGAACCAGTCCGTAGAGTCGTGCCAGATGACTGTCGTAGCTGCGCTTGAGCGCAGTGCGCAGCACTTCTTCGGCCTCGACCTGAGCCCCCAATTGCCGCAGTTGTTCGGCATACGCGAGCACCAGTTGCGGCTCCTGACGCTGTGCCGAAGTCAGTTGTTGCCAGGCACGTTCCAGCGATTGCTTCCCTACCGTTCCGTCTTCTTCCCGTTGCGCCGCCAGGGACAGGTTCGCCCCCCAGGCCCGACGCTCCAGTTCGGCGAGCTCAGTCGCCGGCAGGATTTTGTCCTTGCGCAGCTCCGGCAGCAGGCGAATCACTGCCGACCAGTCACCACGCTGCTGAAGCAGGCGCTGCAACTGACGCAGGGTCTGAGCGTTATGAGGATGGCGTTCACGCATGGCTTGCAGGGTGGCGAGGGCACCGTCGGTATCACCGCGATCTGTCTGCAACTGGGCGTGACTCAAGGCGATCGCCAACTCGGCCTGAGGCTGACGCTCCAGGGCGCGCTCCAGCAAGTTGTCGCTTTCTTCGTAATTGCCGAGTTCGTTCGCGGCACGGGCAGCGCCGAGGTAGTAAAGCAGCGGCTGGCGCTCGGCTTCGGCAGCCCGATGCAAGTGCCGTTGCGCGCTGGCCCAGCGACCCTCGGCCAAGTCCAGCTGACCGTGTTCGATCGCCACCTGTACCCGACGGCTGCGGTTACGTCGTGACCATGGATTGACCACGCCACTGGAAGCCATCACCAGTTCGACCAGTGACTTGATGCCCCAGATCACCAGCCAGAGCACAGCCACCAGCGCCAAGGTAGCCCACAGGCTCGACTCATAACGGAAGGTCTTGTAGGCAATCAGCACATAGCCGGAGTGTTCGGCAATCGCCAGCCCCAGCGCAGCGGCAGCGGCGATCACGAGGAACACGATCACATAGAGGCGTCTCATGGCGTGGCCTCCGGCGCGGCGTTCGCGGCAGGCCTGGTCAGTGGCTTGACCGATTCCTCGGCGTTGACGTTGCGCCGCTCCAGATACCCCTGCACCGCGCTCAGGGTGCCGGTCATATCCGGCGTGACGACGGTGACAGGTTGCCCGCTCAACTCGGCGACCTGCTCAAGCATGACTTTGCTTTGCGCGTTGTCCGGGTTGAAGTTGCCCTTGAGGATGTCCCGCGCTTCGTCCAGCACCTGGGAGTAAACCGCCGCCTGGCCATTGAGTGCGGCCCACTGCGCCTGCTCCAGCGCCAGGCTCAGGGCCAGGCGGACCTGACTCAGACTCTGGCCGGCCAGCAATGGGCGAACGTTTTTGTCGGCATTGAAATCGATACGGATGTAGCGCGAAATCTGATCCCACCATTGCGCCCAGCGACTGGCACCGTCGCCATCGGAGGTCAGGCCCAGCAACGAATCGCCACGGTCCTTGTACTCCGGTGCCAGCTCGGTGAGGCTGGCTACTTGATCGCGCAGCGCGCCCAGACGCAGGAACAGCCCGGTGCGATCCGGCTGTTCGGTGCTGCGCAAGGCGATCAGGGTCTTGGCCACCTGCTCGCGAGCAGCAAAAGAGCCCGGGTCGTTTTGCTCACGCAATATCTCGTCGGCACCCTGGACCAGTGCCTGGGCACTGCTGATGTCCTGCAAGGCGGATAGTCGCAAGCTGGCCAGACGCAGCAGGTGCTCGGCCTCGGCCAGACGCCAGTCCTTGCGACTGGCACCGAGAACGGTTTCCAGCCGTTGGTTCAACCGCTGCTGATCACCTTGCAGCTGAACAACCAGACGGCTGCGCGCTTCCAGTTCATCGGCGGGAGGCAATTGTGCCAGGCGTGCGCTCAGGCGTTCCTCATTGAGCTTGAGGCTTTGTGCCTGGTCATTCAGCGCCTGCACCTGGCTCAGTTGCTGCTGATTATTGGCCTGCAGGTGACGCACCTGCCAGACACCCCAACCGCCCACCGCTACACCGGCCGCACCCAACAGCAGCGCGATGATTGCCAGACCATTGCCTCGACGCTGCTCGGCAGCAGGTGGCGGCGGCAGCATTTCATCAACAGGAGCATCAACAGGTGCATCAAGCACCGGTCGCGAGTCATCTTTAGGCAAGGCTGTTTCGCTCACGTATCCATCCTTTGCATCAGAAAACGGGTACGGGATGCTCCCGTAACGCCGTCAGCAAGGCCGCGGCATTGGCGCCACGACAATCCACAACTGTTTTGGCCCCGGCGGCACGCGCCATTTCGGCAACCCTGGGGCTCGGTACGAACAACGGCAACCGCGCCAACTGCGGCCAGGCATCGCCGGCCAGTTGATGCAGGTGCTCAAAACCTTGTCCACTGCTGACCACCAGCCCGTTCAGGCGTTCCGCCTGGATCCGTTGCGGCAGCAGTGTTGGCGGGTAAATCGGCAATCCCCGGCGGTACAACTCCAGATACTCGACACTAGCACCAAGCTCACGCAAACGCTCAGCCAGCAACTCGCGCCCGCCCTCCCCGCGCAGGATCAGCACGCGCGCATCGGGTCGTGCAATAGCCTCGCGCAATCGGGAAAGTTCGAGCAAGGCTTCACTGTCATCGCCTTCTGCCGGGAAGCTCACGTCCAGCCCGTGATCCTCGAGGATCTGCGCAGTCGCCGCGCCGACGCTGAACCACTTCACACCAGGCGGTGTTGGCCAATATCGCTCGAGCAGTTCGACGCCGATCCGGGCGGCCGGCTTGCTGACCACGATGACGGCGCAGAACTGATCCAGGGCCTGAATCGCCTGGCGCATTGTGTCAGTGGCCGCAATGGGCATGATGTCCAAAAGCGGCAGACTGTTACTGAATATCCCCTGCTCGGCCAAAAGGCTGCTCAGCGCCTCCGCTTCTTCGGCGGGACGCGTCAGCAGCAAGCGCCAGCCGATCACTCGTGACCAGCCTCGCCATAGACCGCTTTGAGGATGGCATCGGCACCCTGGCTGAGCAGGTCTTCGGCGACTCGCACACCCAGCGCCTCGGCATCGTCGCGAGGGGCGCGGGCTTGTGCGCTGAGCAGCAGGCCACCAGCCGGATCGCCCACCAATCCGCGCAACCAGACCTGCTCGCCTTCCAGCACGGCGTAGCACGCAATCGGCACCTGGCAGCCGCCATTGAGGTGCTTGTTGAGGGCCCGTTCGGCGGTCACGCGGGTGGCGGTGTCCTGGTGATGCAAGGGTGTCAGCAGCGAATGGATTTCACTGTCGGCGCTGCGGCATTCGATACCCACCGCACCCTGGCCACCGGCCGGAAGGCTGTCGTCGACGCTGATGGCCGAGGTGATGCGATCTTCGAATCCCAGGCGGATCAGGCCGGCAGCGGCGAGGATGATGGCGTCGTATTCGCCGGCATCGAGCTTGGCCAGGCGAGTGTTGACGTTGCCGCGCAGGAAGCGGATTTGCAGGTCCGGGCGACGGGTCAGCAATTGAGCCTGGCGGCGCAGGCTGGAGGTGCCGACGATGCTGCCCTGGGGCAACTCATCCAGGCTGGTGTAAGTGTTGGAAACGAAGGCATCGCGCGGGTCTTCCCGCTCGCAGATGCAGAACAGACCGAGGCCTTCGGGGAAGTCCATCGGCACGTCCTTCATGGAGTGCACGGCAATGTCGGCTTCATTGTCCAGCAGCGCGGTTTCGAGTTCCTTGACGAACAGGCCCTTGCCGCCGATTTTCGACAGCGGCGAGTCAAGCAGCTTGTCACCACGACTGACCATAGGGACGAGGGTCACCAGCAGGCCGGGATGAGCCGCTTCAAGACGGGCTTTGACGTATTCGGCCTGCCAAAGGGCGAGAGCGCTTTTGCGGGTGGCGATGCGGATCTGGCGAGAGGACATGGATCAATCCGTACTGAATAGATACGGCGGATAATAACAGCTCAGCCAAATCCACTTTGACTTGTATCAGATACTACTCGGCCTCCCTGGCCCCGGATGTCCGGCAATCGGGTGTAAAACTGGCCTGCGAACAGCCGTTTAAAGCTGTTGCATCATTTTGCGTACCCCAGCCACATGACGCCGGCTGACGATCAGCGCATCACCATTGAGGCCTTTGAGGAACAGCTGAAAATGCCCCAGGGGTGTGCGTTGCAATCGCTCGATACGCTCGCGGGCGACCAGCGCATTGCGATGGATACGCACGAAACGGTCACCGAACTCGTCTTCGAGGGCCTTGAGCGGCTCATCGAGCAGCACTTCGCCGCTTTCGTGGCGCAAGGTCACGTATTTGTGGTCGGCAATGAAATACACCACCTGATCCAGCGGAATCAGCTCGATCCCTTTACGGGTTCGGGCGCTGATATGGCTGCGCGGGCCGTTGCCGCTTTCGGCAGCAGGGCGGGTCAGGGCGGCGAGCTGGGCACGATTGGGGCGCTCGGCTCTCTTTAATGCGTCATGTAATTGTTCAGTTCTCACAGGTTTCACCAGATAGCCTACGGCGCTGGCCTGTAAGGCTTCCACGGCAAATTCATCGGGCCCGGCGCAGAACACCACGGCGGGCGGAGTTTCGCGTTCACACAACCGAGCAGCCACTTGCAGGCCATCCAGGCCGGGCATGCGGATATCGAGCAGCACGATATCCGGTTTGTGGCTGTCGATCAGTGCCAACGCCTCTTCGCCATTCGTGGCACTAGGCTCCAGGACACTGTATCCCTCGAGTTCGCCAACCATTCGGCTCAGGCGCTCGCGGGCCAAGGGTTCGTCATCAACGATCAGGACATTCATATTGCGCTGGATTCCTGCGTGAGTCTCGCACAAGGATAGCGTAGACAGGTGAAGTGACATCCGTCACCGCGATCCACGCTAAGACTAGCGCGAGCGCCAAAAAGTGCCGTTGGTCCGGCGGCTAAATTTTCATCTGCCGGGCGATTGGCGGCCCAGGCCCGCGTTGGCGACGCATCGCCACAGGGTTTGCTGATACGCAATATGAACACCCCACTCTTCTTATAGTCAGCGGCTGCACCGAGAAGTGCGCTGATCCTACTGTCCAACTGTAGACGGTTGCCGGGACGATATAGCTCAATTGGAAAATATCGTTCCGCAAAAATGCGCGAGTCTTGCCCGGGCCCGGGCTCTCTCCCCCCAAAAAAACGTATCGACCAGTGTCAGCGACAGGATTGGCAACCCTGTTATTATCCGCGCCAGCGTTCCACGCCTTCTTACTTCAAGCCGATACGAGCGAATTCATGAGCACTGACAAGACCAATCAGTCCTGGGGCGGCCGCTTCAGTGAACCCGTCGACGCCTTCGTCGCCCGCTTCACCGCCTCCGTCACCTTCGACCAGCGCCTGTATCGCCACGACATCATGGGCTCGATCGCCCACGCTACCATGCTGGCCAAGGTCGGCGTGCTGACCGATGCCGAGCGCGACAGCATCATCGATGGCCTGAACACCATCCAGGGCGAAATCGAGGCCGGTCAGTTCGACTGGCGCATCGACCTCGAAGACGTCCATATGAACATCGAGGCACGGCTGACCGACCGCATCGGCGTGACCGGTAAAAAACTGCACACCGGCCGCAGCCGTAACGATCAGGTCGCCACCGACATCCGACTGTGGCTGCGTGACGAGATCGACCTGATCCTGGCCGAAATCACCCGCCTGCAAAAAGGTCTGCTGGAGCAGGCCGAGCGCGAAGCCGCCAGCATCATGCCGGGGTTCACCCACCTGCAGACCGCACAGCCGGTGACGTTCGGGCACCACATGCTGGCCTGGTTCGAAATGCTCAGCCGCGACTACGAACGCCTGGTCGACTGCCGCAAGCGCACCAACCGCATGCCACTGGGCAGCGCGGCGCTGGCCGGCACCACCTACCCGATCGATCGCGAATACACCGCCCAACTCCTGGGTTTCGACGCGGTTGGCGGCAATTCGCTGGACAACGTCTCCGATCGTGACTTCGCCATCGAATTCTGCTCGGCGGCCAGCATCGCGATGATGCACCTCTCGCGCTTCTCCGAAGAGCTGGTGCTGTGGACCAGCGCGCAGTTCCAGTTCATCGATCTGCCCGACCGTTTCTGCACCGGCAGCTCGATCATGCCGCAAAAGAAAAACCCGGACGTGCCAGAGCTCGTGCGTGGCAAGACCGGTCGCGTGTTCGGCGCGCTGATGGGCCTGCTGACCCTGATGAAAGGCCAGCCCCTGGCCTACAACAAGGACAACCAGGAAGACAAGGAACCGCTGTTCGACGCCGCCGACACCCTGCGCGACTCGCTGCGCGCATTTGCCGACATGGTGCCGGCGATCAAGCCCAAGCACGCGATGATGCGCGAAGCGGCCCTGCGCGGTTTCTCCACCGCCACCGACCTGGCGGACTACCTGGTGCGTCGCGGCCTGCCATTCCGTGATTGCCACGAAATCGTCGGCCATGCCGTGAAGTACGGCGTGGACAGCAGCAAGGACCTGGCGGAAATGAGCCTGGAAGAACTGCGCAAGTTCAGCGATCAGATCGACCAGGACGTGTTCGCCGTGCTGACCCTGGAAGGCTCGGTCAATGCCCGTAACCACATCGGCGGCACCGCGCCGGCGCAGGTGAAGGCTGCCGTGGCTCGCGGCCAGGCGTTGCTCGCCAGCCGCTAAATCGCCAAAAACTTAGCGAGCAAGCCCGCTCCCACATTGATCGTCACACACAAAACCGGTGTCTGACGCATACCTCGTGGGAGCGAGCTTGCTCGCGAATGCGATCTTCAGAGCGCAACAGAATTACTTCTTGGCAGCAATCATCGCCATGAACGCCGGCATCGCGGCCTCCCGGTCCGCCGCCACACGCTGCACATTCGGATTCCCCCCCAAATACTCCAGCAGCGCCTTGGCCTTCGGCATCTCGGCCAACAGATCGATGCCAAACAACTTCTTGGCGACCCCACACGCCAGCGGCACGCTGAACAGGAAATACAGATCCGCCACGCTCAAGCTGTCGCCAGCCACGTAAGGGCTGAATTTGGTGTGCCGGCCCAGCGCCGCCATCCCCAGCAACAATTCGGCTTTGGTTTTTTCCTTGATCGCATCCGGCAGGGTCATGCCGAAAAAGGCTTCGGGATAGCAGGCCCGGCCTGGCAATTCGATGTACAGCTCGATTTCCCTGGCCAGTGCCAGCACCTGCGCGCGCTCGAACGGATCGCTCGGCAGCAGCGGCGGGCCTTTCTGGCTCTGCTCGATGTATTCGAGGATCACGCTGGTTTCATTGATGAAGCCCTGCTCTACCTGCAGCACCGGGACCTTTCCGCGAGGGCTGATGGCTAGCGCCTCGGGGCTGGTGCCCGCGTAAAACGGTACTTCTTCGAAGGGCAGGCCTTTTTCCAGCAGCGCCAGTTTGACCATGTTGTAGTAGTTACTGACGGAGAATCCATAAAGCTTGATCATCACAAAGCCTCCAGGCCATGCGGGGTGGGCAGTGCCTTTTTATAGAACGCTGCCGGGATTCTTGCCAGCAGCATCACGCGACTGAATGCGGGTAAACTGGCCGCCTTTCCCTGAGGAGCCTGCCATGAGCGAGCCAACCGATATCGACAACGACGAAGAAGAGTTCGCCGAAAGCACCCTGATCCAGGCCATCGAAAACCAGATCGAAAGCGACAACCCGCCGGCTGCCAAAGCGACGTTCAACAAGCTGACGCTGGTGGGTTATGAGCGCGAAGAAATTCTTAACCTGATGGCTCACGTTTTGGCGGTAGAAATCGACGCGATCCTCGAAGAAGACCGCGCGTTCAACACCGAATGGTACGAAGCTGCCCTGCGCGCATTGCCCGAGCTGCCGCCGGAAAAGCAGTAAGCACCGACACCGATTCCTGTGGCGAGGGAGCAAGCTCTCTCGCCACAAAATGCTGCTCCCACACATTTTGTTGCCAATCCCGCCTGCCGTCTCCCGGCATCTGACTACACTGGAACCACCCCGCTGCCCCACCATCCACCGGGGGAAGGCCACCCGAGGAAAAAAACCCTGTCGCGAGCACTGGACATGCCGGACAAGCGGGTTCACCTTAGGGGCGCTGTCGTCCAATTCCTAGAAAGTCTGGAGTCCTTATGTCGCTTACCCCTGAGTTGGTTGCCGAACTGGAAGTCCTCGCACTCTTCAACCTGGACAGTTCCCAGGAAGGTTTGAAAATTCATCAGACCGCTGCCCCGAAACACATTGCCGCCGCCAAACGCCTCTTTGAAAAAGAACTGACCAACCAGCCTGATGGCGGTTACCTGACCAGTCTGGGTCGTGACGCCGCGCAAAATGTGCAATCCGTGCTGACCATTCTTAACGCCGAAGTAACAGCCTGAATTCTGCCGTATCGCCCACGGAGACCCCGATCCAGGGATTTCCGCGGGCACATTCCCCTGATTTCTGTCTCCAGCCGTTAGAAATCTGACGCCAGAAAAATAAAATCAGCTTAAAAGTCCTCGCCTCAAGGCGCTAAACTGCCACTCATCCGAAGAGCCCCACGTCCGAGCCCTGCGAGCCGGTTTGAGCTGACATGACGCGCACCCATGAAATCCGCCCTGATCTGGACGAGGGAATCGACCGCAAGGTTCTCAGCCAGCTGCGCGCACGCTTTCTGAAACTCAACGAAGGACGCATGGCTCGCGCCATGGAAGGGTTGTCGACGCGCCAGCAAGGGGTCCTGACCTTGCTGCCGCTGTTTTTCCACGTTAACCATCCGCTGTTGCCCGGCTACGTTTCCGGCAGTACGCCGGCCGGACTGTCGAATTTCGAACCGGATGCCAATGTCCTCGCTGAAGCCCAGCGCCTGACCCGCTCGTTTTCCTACAAGCCGCGCCACGGCAGCAACCCGCCAAGGCCGATTCACGGACTGTTCCTGATGGGCAGCCTCGGCACCCTGGCGCAGGCTGACCAGAGCGACATGGATGTGTGGGTCTGTCATGGACCGGACCTGACTGAAAACGAACTCGCCGAGCTGCGCAAGAAATGCCAGTTGCTGGAAGCCTGGGCCGCCAGCCAGGGCGCCGAAGCGCATTTTTTCCTGATCGACCCGAGCCGTTTCGTCCGCGGCGAGCGCGATACCCAGCTGAGTTCGGAAGATTGCGGCACCACCCAGCACTACCTGTTGCTGGACGAGTTTTACCGCACCGCAATCTGGCTCGCCGGGCGCACACCGATCTGGTGGCTGGTGCCGGTCTACGAGGAGTCGAGCTACGACCGCTACACCCATACCTTGATCTCCAAACGCTTCATCCGTGCCGATGAAACCCTCGACCTCGGTAACCTGGCCTACATCCCGCCCGGCGAATTTATCGGTGCCGGGCTCTGGCAGTTGTTCAAGGGCATCGAGTCGCCCTACAAATCGGTACTCAAGTTGCTGCTGACGGAGGTTTACGCCAGTGAGCACCCCAGGGTCCATTGCCTGAGCCTGCGCTTCAAGCAAGCGGTGTTCGCCAACCGGCTCGACCTCGACGAACTGGATCCGTACGTCGTGGTGTACCGGCGCATCGAGGAATACCTGATTGCCCGCAACGAACCGGAACGCCTGGAACTGGTGCGTCGCGCGCTGTACCTGAAGGTCAATCGCAAACTCACTGGCAACAGCCGCACCCAGAGCTGGCAGCGCTCTTTGCTCGAACGCCTGGCCCATGAATGGCACTGGGACCAGCGCCAGCTGAGCCTGCTCGACAGCCGCAGCCAGTGGAAAGTCCGCCAAGTCAGCTCCGAGCGGCGGGCACTGGTCAACGAGCTGAACTACAGCTACCGCTTTCTCACCCAGTTTGCCCGTCACGAACAAACGGTCAGCCGCATCAACAAGCGCGACCTGAGTGTCCTCGGCCGTCGCCTGTACGCCGCTTTCGAGCGCAAGGCCGGCAAAGTCGAATTCATCAACCCCGGCATCGCCCCGGACCTGGCTGAAGACACCCTGACGCTGGTGCACGCCCCGAACAAGAAGGAACCTGGGCAAAGCCAGTGGGGCTTGTACAACGGCAGTCTTACGGCATTGGAGTGGGACCATTTCGCGCCGATCAAACGCAGCCGTCACTTGCTCGAGCTGCTGACCTGGTGCCACCGCAATGGCGTGATCGACAGCAGTACCCGCCTGGCCTTGCACCCCGGCACCAGCGACTTGAGCGAATTCGAACTGTTCAACCTGCTCGGCAGCCTGCAACAGACCATCGCCCTGCCCTTGCCCACCGTCGCCGAGGAACCTCTGTTGCGCGCCAGCGTGCCGAGTGAAGTGCTGATCCTGGTGAATGTCGGCATCGATCCGCTCAAGCACCATCGCGACCTGAACATCCTCATGACCACCGAACGCACCGACTCCCTGAGCTACGCCGGTGTCCGGGAAAATCTGGTGCTGACCCTGGACCAGGTCACGCTCAATAGCTGGAACGAAGTGCTGGTCGGTCGCTACGACGGCCCCCACGCCCTGCTCGACTGCATCCGCGACTACCTCAACAACCTGCCGGCCGGGCCACAACAGCCGAAGCTGAGGGTGCGTTGCTTCTGCCATAACCGCGCGCAATTCATTGCCCAACGGGTGGAGGAAATCCTCGATACCGCGCAGAACCTGCTGCTGAGCCGGCTCAATCATCGCTACCTTATCCAGGTCCAGCAGGACTACCACGTGCTGGAGTTGGTGCCGGGCCGGGTCCAGCACATCGCGCTGGCCACTCTGCCGGCGCTGATCAATTACCTGGGTGAAGAAATGGCGAGCTACAGCCCGCTTCACCTGGACCCAAAGGCATTGGAAGAGCACGACCTCTCGCTGTTCCTGCCAACGGGCCAGCCGGACTGCATTCAAGTGTTCTACCGGGTTATCGAAGATCAGGCTGATCTGTACGTGCTCGATGAGTTCAATGCCCTGTGGCAGCAACGCCTGCCCTGGCATGACGAGCAAAGCTTGCTGGTGCCGCTGCAGCGTTTCCTGCAATCGATCCAGTACCGCCGCGATGCCCTGCTGCCAATGGAGGCGGCCCACCCCATGAACCTCGACACCCTGTATTGCCAGTTGTTGCCGTCAGGCCCTGGCCGGGCGCGCCGCATCGAAGCCCGGCCGGCACCGCAGACGCCGGTGAACAAGCCGTTCTACGACGTGCAGGCGATCGTCGGCAAAGCCGCACCGGGTCAGGTGCAGGTGACCTTGTATTGCAATCAACGGGAGTTTTCCGAGCTGGAACATGGCGACCAGTTGTTCCGCGTGGTCGCCCGGGAAATCGTCGGGCAGCGCCGGGAAACCGAACGCTACCGCTGCTACATCACCGACCTCGACCTGTCGGGCCTGCTGGGCGAAGGGCAGAGTTCCACCCATCTGTACCTTCGCTACAAAGCCGACCTGGAGCACGCATTGAACGAGGCGCTTGATCAGGTCTGAGGGGTGTCACTCCGGGAACGCGCCGCCATTGGCCGGCTGCGACTCGACTTCCAGTAGCGTCAGCTTCAGGATCTTGCCGCCCGGAGCCGGCCAATCGATGTGCTGGCCAACCTTCAGGCCGAGCAGAGCGCTGCCCACCGGCGCCAGGATCGAGACCTTGCCTTCGTCGGCGTTCGCATCCTTGGGGTACACCAGGGTCAGGTGATAGTCCTTGCCACTGCCTTCTTCGCGGCAATGCACACGGGAATTCATGGTCACGACATCCGCCGGCACTTCATCGTGGCCGACCAGGGTATCGGCGCGATCCAGTTCGGTTTGCAGCGCAATAACGCCCGGCAGCGTGTCGTCCAGGCTGTCGATCAGACGCTCCAGACGCTGGACGTCCAGACGGGTAAGGGTGATGGAAGGTGCGGTCATGATCTGGGCAGACTCCTTTCTTCTGCACGAAAAAAGCAAAACCCCGCCAGAAAAAGGCGGGGTTTTCATAAGCCTCGATGGGTTGAGGCGTTTCCGGACACTATCACAGCTCAAAAAATATACAAGTCACGCCATTTGAGGTCGCTTTACCTCTGTGGCGAGGGAGCTTGCTCCCGCTGGGGTGCGAAGCGCCCCTAAAAAAGCATGCGGCTGCTCCGCAACCGAGCGGGAGCAAGCTCCCTCGCCACAAAAGCCCTTATGCCAAGGATTTGCGGTGGGCAGCCTCGGCGCAAATCACCCGCCGACGCTGATCATCTGCCGAACGCCACTCACGAATATCTTCGACGTGACGAAAGCAGCCCAGGCAGACTTTCTGCTCATCCAGCCGGCACACACCGCTGCAGGGCGATGGCACCGCCGGGCTGACGTTGCTGTAGAGCGGCTTGGGCGCACGGACAGGCGCAGGCTGGGTCACGATCTCACAGGCCTTCGAAATCGAGCTCGACACCGGCCTGCTGCTGGACGATACGCTCAAGCATTTCACCCAGCTGTTCTTCGCTCTTGTCGCACATCCAGCGCTCGCTTTCTTCGTCGTAGTCGAAGTGAAAACCACCGGAAACCGCCGCCAGCCAAAGCTGACGCAGCGGCTCCTGGCGACTGAAGATCAACTGGCTGCCGTTCTCGAACTTGACGGTCAGCACACCGGCCGAGCTCTCGAGGTCGATATCCAGGTCGCTCTCGTCAAAGATGTCCTCCAGGGTTTGCTGGGTGGCATCGACAAGGTCATGGAAACGCGCTTCGGACAAACTCATTACGGCAACCTCAAAAAGTGTCTGATCAGGCTCAAGCGCCGCAAGATACGACCGAGCCCCGTCGATTGCAAAGGATAACGCCCAGTTGCCTACCTGTGGGAGCGAGCTTGCTCGCGATGGCGGCCTCACATTCAACATCAATGCGTCTGTTATGGCCTCATCGCGGGCAAGCCCGCTCCCACAGGGTTCGATGTGCTTGCGGCCAAGCCCCGCCGGACGGGCGGTCCGTTGCATAGGCAAGCTGCCGGGTGGCCGGTATACTCCGGCGCAATTAATGCATTTTCAAGGATTTCGCCATGAAGCGCCTGATCTCTTCCCTTGCTGCGCTCCTCGCGGTTGCCTGTCTTGTGTCGGCCTGCGGTCAAAAAGGCCCGCTGTACCTGCCCGATGAAGACCAGGACCCTGTCGAGCAAGCCAAGTCGTCGCAGCAGCAGCCTGCTTCCAAAGCACACAAGCACGACGTCTACCAATAATAAGGGAACCTCATGGACGCTTTTAACTACCGTGACGGTGAACTGTTCGCGGAAGGTGTTGCCCTGTCTGCCATCGCCGAGCGCTTTGGTACACCGACCTACGTTTACTCGCGCGCGCACATCGAAGCCCAATACCTGGCTTACGCCGATGCACTGGCCGGCATGCCGCACCTGGTGTGCTTTGCTGTAAAGGCCAACTCCAACCTGGGCGTACTGAATGTCCTGGCGCGTCTGGGCGCCGGTTTCGACATCGTCTCCCGTGGTGAGCTGGAACGTGTACTGGCCGCTGGCGGCAGCGCCGACAAGATCGTGTTCTCCGGTGTCGGCAAGACCCGTGACGACATGCGTCGCGCCCTGGAAGTCGGCGTGCACTGCTTCAACGTCGAATCCACCGACGAGCTGGAACGCCTGCAGGTGGTCGCCGCCGAACTGGGCGTTCGCGCGCCGATTTCGCTGCGCGTGAACCCGGACGTCGATGCCGGCACCCACCCGTACATTTCCACCGGTCTCAAAGAGAACAAGTTCGGCATCGCCATTGCCGATGCCGAAGACGTGTACGTGCGTGCCGCGCAGCTGCCAAACCTGGAAGTGGTCGGCGTCGATTGCCACATCGGCTCACAACTGACCACCCTGCCGCCATTCATCGACGCCCTCGACCGCCTGCTGGGCCTGGTCGACCGCCTGAGCGATTGCGGCATCTACCTGCGTCACATCGATCTCGGTGGTGGCCTGGGCGTGCGTTATCGCGATGAAGAGCCTCCACTGGCTGCCGACTACATCAAAGCCGTGCGCGAGCGTCTCGACGGTCGCGACCTGGCGCTGGTGTTCGAGCCGGGCCGCTTCATCGTGGCCAACGCCGGTGTACTGCTGACCCAGGTCGAGTACCTCAAGCACACCGAACACAAAGACTTCGCCATCGTCGATGCGGCCATGAACGACCTGATCCGCCCGGCGCTGTATCAGGCCTGGATGGACGTCACGGCCGTGCGTCCGCGCACCTCAGCTGCCCGCGCCTACGACATCGTCGGCCCGATCTGCGAGACCGGCGACTTCCTGGCCAAGGATCGTCAGCTGGCGCTGGAAGAAGGCGACCTGCTGGCCGTGCATTCGGCCGGTGCCTACGGGTTTGTCATGAGCTCCAACTACAACACCCGCGGCCGTACCGCGGAAGTGTTGGTGGACGGTGATCAGGCATTTGAAGTGCGTCGCCGTGAAACGGTAGCCGAGTTGTTTGCTGGCGAAAGCCTGCTGCCGGAGTAAAACCATGCTGCTGCGTTTTACCAAGATGCACGGACTGGGCAATGATTTCATGGTCCTCGACCTGGTCAGCCAGCACGCGCACATTCTGCCCAAGCACGCCAAGCAATGGGGCGACCGGCACACCGGCATCGGTTTCGACCAGTTGCTGATCGTCGAGGCGCCGAGCAACCCGGACGTGGACTTCCGCTATCGGATCTTCAACTCCGACGGTTCCGAAGTGGAACAGTGCGGCAACGGTGCGCGCTGCTTCGCCCGCTTCGTGCTCGACAAGCGCCTGACCGCAAAACGGCTGATTCGCGTCGAGACCAAAAGCGGCGTCATCGAGCTCGACGTGCGTAACGACGGCCAGATCAGCGTCAACATGGGCGCCCCGCGCCTGGTGCCGGCGGATATTCCGTTCCAGGCACCGGAGCAGGCCAAGAGTTATCAGGTCGACGTCGACGGCACCCCGGTCGATCTGGCCGCCGTGTCCATGGGCAACCCCCATGCCGTGCTGCGGGTCAGCGATATCAACAACGCGCCGGTGCATGAACTGGGGCCGAAAATCGAACATCACCCGCGCTTCCCGGCACGGGTCAATGTCGGTTTTCTCCAGGTCATCGACCGGAGCCGCGCGCAGTTGCGCGTCTGGGAGCGTGGAGCCGGGGAAACCCAGGCTTGCGGAACCGGCGCCTGTGCCGCCGCAGTGGCCGCGATCAGCCAGGGGTGGATGGATTCGCCGCTATTGATCGACCTGCCTGGCGGGCGCTTGTCCATCGAATGGGCAGGCCCTGGCCAACCGGTGATGATGACCGGCCCGGCAGTGCGCGTATATGAAGGACAAGTGCGTCTTTGAGTGAGCGAAATCCATGACCGACAAGCCTCAGGTACCCGCACGACAAGCTGACGAATCACCGGCCGAAAGCCTGGAGGCGGCGGCTGTAGCCGCGTACCTGGAGGCTCATCCGGACTTCTTCGTCGAGCACGAAGAACTGCTCCCGTCCCTGCGTATTCCCCATCGACGCGGCGATACCGTGTCGCTGGTGGAGCGTCAGATGACCATCCTGCGCGACCGCAACATTGAACTGCGTCATCGCCTGTCGCATTTGATGGACGTGGCCCGGGACAACGACCGGCTGTTCGAAAAGACCCGTCGCCTGATCCTCGCGCTGATGGATGCCGCCAGCCTGGAAGACGTGGTGATGTGCGTCGAAGACAGCCTGCGCCAGGAATTCCAGGTGCCCTTCGTCAGTCTCATTCTGCTCGGCGACAACGCCATGCCGGTGGGCCGCTGGGTCACCCACGCCGAAGCACAAGTGGCCATCGGCGGTTTGCTCTCGGAAGACAAAAGCGTCAGCGGCAGCCTGCGCGAGCATGAACTGGACTTCCTGTTCGGCGAAGAGCAGCGCAAGCAGATCGGCTCCACCGCCGTCGTCGCCATCAGCCACCAGGGCATCCACGGCATCCTGGCCATCGCCAGCCGTGATCCGCAGCACTACAAAAGCTCGGTGGGCACCTTGTTCCTGAGCTACATCGCTGAAGTCATGGGTCGCGTGCTGCCACGGGTCAACAACTCCCTGCGCTCGGTACGCTGAACATGGAACGACAACTGGACGCTTACTGCGAACACCTGCGCAGTGAGCGGCAGGTGTCGCCGCACACGCTGTCGGCCTACCGCCGCGACCTCGATAAAGTGCTGGGCTGGTGCGTCAAACAGAACATCGGCAGCTGGACGGCGCTGGACATCCAGCGCTTGCGCAGTCTGGTTGCCCGTCTGCATGCCCAGGGTCAATCGTCCCGCAGCCTGGCGAGATTGCTGTCGGCCGTTCGCGGGCTCTATCACTACCTGAACCGCGAAGGCCTGTGCGACCACGATCCTGCCAATGGCCTCGCGCCGCCCAAAGGCGAACGCCGTCTGCCGAAAACCCTCGATACCGACCGCGCCCTGCAACTGCTTGAAGGCGGGGTCGAAGATGATTTTCTCGCTCGACGGGACCAGGCGATTCTCGAGCTGTTCTATTCCTCCGGGCTGCGGCTATCGGAGCTGACGGGGCTCAATCTCGATCAATTGGACCTGGCCGACGGCATGGTCCAGGTGCTCGGTAAAGGCAGCAAGACCCGCCTGCTACCGGTAGGCAAGAAGGCCCGCGAAGCGCTGGAGCAGTGGCTGCCATTGCGGGCCATGGCCAACCCGGCGGACGATGCGGTGTTTGTCAGCCAGCAAGGCCGCCGCCTCGGCCCCCGGGCGATCCAGGTGCGGGTCAAGGCTGCCGGCGAGCGCGAACTGGGGCAGAACCTGCATCCGCACATGTTGCGGCACTCCTTCGCCAGCCATTTGCTGGAATCCTCCCAGGACCTGCGCGCAGTGCAGGAACTGCTCGGCCACTCGGACATCAAGACCACGCAGATCTACACCCACCTGGACTTCCAGCACCTGGCCACGGTCTACGACAGCACCCACCCACGGGCCAAACGCATTAAGGGCGACGATTCATGAGCATTCAGTTGATCACCTTCGACCTCGACGACACCTTGTGGGACACCGCCCCCGTCATCGTCAGCGCCGAAGCCGTTTTGCGTGAATGGCTGACCGAGCACGCGCCCAATCTTGGGGCGGTGCCGGTGGAGCATCTGTGGGCTATTCGCGAGCGCGTATTGAGCAACGAGCCTGGCCTCAAGCACCGCATCAGCGCCCTGCGTCGACGGGTGCTGTTCCATGCACTGGAAGAGTCCGGTTATGGGCATGACGAGGCCTCGGACCTCGCGGACAAGAGCTTTGAAGTGTTTCTGCATGCTCGGCATCAGATCGAAGTGTTTCCAGAGGTTGAACCGACCCTGGAAATCCTCGCCAACCATTACGCCCTCGGCGTGGTCACCAATGGCAACGCCGATGTGCGTCGGTTGGGCCTGGCGGATTACTTCAAGTTTGCGCTGTGCGCCGAAGACATAGGCATCGCCAAACCCGACGCGAGATTGTTCCAGGAAGCCTTGCAGCGCGGTGGCGTGACCGCTGAATCGGCGGTGCACATTGGCGATCATCCAGGCGATGACATTGCCGGTGCGCAGCAGGCGGGAATGCGGGCAATTTGGTTCAATCCGGCGGGCAAGGTCTGGGAAGCCGAACGACTGCCGGATGCGGAGATTCGCAGCCTGACCGATTTGCCGGCGTTGCTGGCGAGTTGGAACAAGGCCTCGGCCTGACACAGAACCTGTGTGCGAGCCTGCTCACGATGAGGGCTTAACATTCAAAATAAATGTTGCCTGACACTCCGCCATCGTCGGATCGCCGCCCGGAGCAAGCTCGCTCCCACAGGGATCACCACAGGTTTCAAATTTTTGTTTCAGACATGAAAAAGCCCGCAGCGACGGCGGGCTTTTTCAGCAAGCGGGTAGCAGGCTCAGATAGGCCGGCTGCCGTACTTGTTGTCCGGTTTCTTGGGCGGATCGGCGACCACATTGGCCTCCACTTCCTGCACCTTGCCACCTTTGGCCAAAAACTCCTCCATGGCCCGCGCGAGAGCATCGCGTTCCTTGTTCTTGGCTTCGACACTCGGCAGTTCATCGACCGATACCGCTGCCTTGGCCTTGCCTTTGGCGGCCGGAACCGGCGCATCACCGCCGTCGTCTTCAGCGACGTCTTCCGCCGCTGCTTCCAGACCTTCTTCGGTTTCGTCGTCGTCGCCTACTTCGAGGTCGTCGTTTTCCAGATCATCGTCGCTCATGTTCTACCTCATGACTTGCGAAAAGCAGATTAGTTATAGCCCAGCTTTGCCCTCTGTCGAAGGCTGCAGGAAAAAATTCAACAGCCGCTGCTGACCAGCGGCTATGCCTCTTCACCGTGTACGGTGGCGAGGACTTTACGGGCACCGCCATGATCACGGTGCTCGCCCAGATAAACGCCTTGCCAGGTCCCCAACGCCAACCGGCCTGCCGAAATCGGCAAACTGAGCTGACAGCCAAGCACGCTGGCCTTGAAGTGCGCCGGGAGGTCGTCCAGGCCTTCGTCGTTATGCTCATAGCCGTCTGTTCCTTGTGGGATCAGACGATTGAAAAATCGTTCGAAGTCGCGACGTACCGCCGGATCGGCGTTCTCGTTGATGGTCAACGACGCCGAGGTATGCTGCAGCCACAAATGCAACAGACCGACCCGACACGCCTTGAGTTCAGGCAGGCCGGCGAGTAACTCGTCCGTTACCAGATGAAAGCCCCGGGGCCTCGCCCGCAAGGTAATCAGAGTCTGTTGCCACATACTGTTCTCCGCACGTTCGGGGCGCATTCTAGCGCGCTCTGGGAAAAAACAAAGGCCCTAATATTCCTTCAATCCTGTAAGCCTTTGGCGGCACAAAAACACCCGACGTAAACATCGTAAAACCTGTAGGAAAAAACCTTTCAGCTCAGTCCTTAATGACAAATTCCAGACAAAAAAATGCCCGGCAAGCCGGGCAGTTTTTTTACGCGCCTGCTTACAAGTTGTAGCCGCGTTCGTTGTGAAGCGCCAGATCGATGCCGACCGCCTCTTCTTCTTCGTTGATACGCAGGCCCATGACCGCATCCAGCACCTTGAGGATGATGTATGTAGCGATCGCGGTGTAGATCACCGTGAAGCCCACGCCTTTGCACTGAATCCACACTTGTGCGGCGATGTCGGTCACGGTGCCGAAGCCACCCAGGGACGGAGCAGCGAACACACCGGTCAGGATTGCGCCGAGGATACCGCCGATACCGTGCACGCCGAAGGCGTCCAGGGAGTCGTCATAGCCGAGCTTGCGCTTGAGGGTGGTGGCGCAGAAGAAGCACACCACACCAGCCGCCAGACCGATTACCAGTGCGCCCATCGGGCCAACGGTGCCGGCAGCCGGGGTGATTGCCACCAGACCGGCAACCACGCCCGAAGCAATGCCCAGTGCACTAGGTTTGCCGTGGGTGAGCCACTCGGCAAACATCCAGCCCAGTGCAGCAGCGGCGGTAGCAATCTGAGTTACCAGCATCGCCATACCGGCGGTGCCGTTGGCCGCAGCGGCGGAACCGGCGTTGAAACCGAACCAGCCGACCCACAGCATGGCCGCGCCCATCAGGGTGTAACCGAGGTTGTGCGGCGCCATCGGCGTGGTCGGGAAGCCTTTACGCTTGCCCAGCACCAGGCAGGCAACCAGACCAGCCACACCGGCGTTGATATGCACCACGGTGCCGCCGGCGAAGTCCAGAACTCCCCAGTCCCACAACAGACCGCCGTTACCGGACCAGACCATGTGCGCAATCGGCGCGTAAACCAGGGTGAACCACACGCCCATGAACACCAACATCGCGGAGAACTTCATCCGCTCGGCGAAGGCGCCTACGATCAGCGCCGGGGTGATGATCGCGAAGGTCATCTGGAAGGTGACGAACACCGCCTCGGGGAACAGCGCCGCAGGGCCGGTCAGGCTGGCTGGCGTGATGCCGGCGAGGAACGCCTTGCCCATGCCGCCGAAGAACGAGTTGAAGTTGATGACGCCCTGCTCCATGCCCGTGGTGTCGAACGCGATGCTGTAGCCATAAATGACCCACAGGACGCTGATCAGACCGGTAATGGCGAAGCACTGCATCATCACGGAAAGAATGTTTTTCGACCGAACCATGCCGCCGTAGAACAGCGCGAGGCCGGGAATGGTCATGAACAGCACCAAGGCTGTCGAGGTCATCATCCAGGCGGTGTCGCCGGAGTTGAGGACTGGGGCCGCCACTTCGTCTGCCGCCAGAGCAAGGCTGGGCATTACGATGGACAACAGGGCTCCTAGCCCTGCGAATTTACGCAGAGTCATATTGTTTTCTCCTGGGGCGTTGGGTTTGTGGCGGCTTAGATTGCGTCGGTATCGGTTTCGCCGGTACGGATGCGAATCGCCTGTTCCAGATTGACCACGAAGATCTTGCCGTCACCGATCTTGCCGGTGTTGGCCGCCTTGGTGATGGCCTCGATTACCCGGTCCAGATCCTTATCGTCGATGGCGACGTCGATCTTCACCTTGGGCAGGAAATCGACCACGTATTCCGCGCCGCGATACAGCTCGGTGTGACCCTTCTGCCGACCAAAGCCTTTGACTTCAGTGACGGTAATGCCCTGCACGCCGATCTCGGACAGCGACTCGCGTACGTCGTCCAACTTGAACGGCTTGATGATGGCAGTGACTAGCTTCATGAAAACTCTCTCCCGAATTGGTGGACTTGCCCCAGGAAAACAAACCCGACTCAAGTCTAAGCGCAGTGCCTGGCTTTGTAACGCATCGTCGGCCCTGACCTGCCCGTCCGACGCCCCTCACGAAACACTCCCCCGCTTCGCTTGGCGCACTTCGTTCGTCACAGTGACTGCATCAGTGCATGGGTCATCACCATCTAAGCAGAAACCTTGCCATCTCCACAAAACTCATAGTTTTCAATCTTTTGCCGACAGATGTCCGCCATATCGCAGCAACACTCGCCGGGTTACGCACAATAACGGTGCAACACCGTCCGTCCCCATGCGCGAAAAGCGTGCATCCCTTGCCCGCGCAAATGACTATAGACACTGCGTGATACACTGCCCGTCATTGTTTCCAGGACATTGCCCATGCTTGCGCCAAAAGACTTCCTCGACGCCCTCACCGGCACTGCCTCCCGCCTCTTCAGCGGCGACACGCCTCTGCCGAAAGCTGAAATCGAAAGCCAGTTCAAAATGTTGCTGCAAAGTGGCTTCAGCAAACTGGATCTGGTGAGTCGGGAAGAGTTCGATAGCCAGATGGTTGTATTGGCGCGCACACGGGCGCGACTGGAGAGCCTTGAGGCGAAGGTGGCGGAGCTGGAAGCGAAGCTGAATCCGCCGACCGAATAAACACCGTATGCACGAATGAAAAACCGCCTTTTGGGCGGTTTTTTTGTTTTCGAACAGCAGTGGATATGACCTCGCAACATCCGGCGAACATTTCCCGGCCTGTTTCCAACGCCAGATCCTCACCCCGCGTCTACCCTTCAAAAACCCGCAGGAAGCGGTCCCCGTTTAGCTCAAGGAACGATCATGTCCCTCTCCATCGTCCACAGCCGCGCCCAGGTCGGCGTGGAGGCGCCTGCCGTTACTGTAGAAGTCCATCTGGCCAATGGTTTGCCATCGCTGACCATGGTCGGCTTGCCCGAGGCGGCGGTGAAGGAAAGCAAGGATCGGGTGCGCAGTGCGATCATCAATTCGGGACTGCAATTTCCGGCGCGACGGATCACGTTGAATCTGGCGCCGGCGGATTTGCCCAAGGATGGCGGACGGTTCGATCTGGCGATTGCCCTCGGGATTCTCTCGGCCAGCGTGCAAGTGCCGACGTTGACACTGGATGACGTGGAGTGCCTGGGGGAGCTGGCGCTTTCCGGCGCAGTGCGACCGGTCCGCGGGGTGCTGCCGGCGGCATTGGCGGCGCGCAAGGCCGGGCGTTGGTTGATGGTGCCGCAGGCGAATGCCGAAGAGGCCTGCCTGGCGTCGGGGTTGAAGGTCATCGCGGTGGACCATCTGCTGCAAGCGGTGGCGCATTTCAATGGGCACACCCCCATCGAACCTTACGTTTCCAATGGTTTGCTCTACGCCAGCAAACCCTATCCTGATTTGAATGAAGTTCAGGGGCAAATGGCAGCCAAACGCGCGCTGCTGATTGCGGCAGCGGGTGCGCACAACCTGCTGTTCAGCGGGCCACCAGGTACGGGCAAGACACTGCTGGCGAGCCGATTACCAGGGCTGTTGCCACCCTTGGCCGAAAACGAAGCACTGGAGGTCGCGGCGATTCAATCCGTCGCCAGCTGCGTACCGCTGAGCCACTGGCCACAGCGACCCTTCCGACAACCACACCATTCCGCCTCAGGACCGGCACTGGTGGGCGGTGGCTCGAAACCACAACCGGGCGAAATCACCCTCGCTCACCATGGCGTGCTGTTCCTCGATGAACTCCCGGAATTTGATCGCAAGGTATTGGAGGTGTTGAGAGAACCACTGGAATCCGGCCACATCGTGATTTCCCGCGCCAAGGACCGCGTACGCTTCCCGGCGCGCTTTCAACTGGTCGCTGCGATGAATCCCTGCCCCTGTGGATATCTTGGCGAACCGAGTGGCCGTTGTTCCTGTACGCCGGACATGGTTCAGCGCTATCGCAACAAACTGTCGGGGCCACTGCTGGATCGTATTGATCTGCACCTGACGGTTGCTCGCGAAGCCACGGCATTGAATCCTGCGTTAAAACCCGGCGAGGACACTGCCACCGCCGCCGAGTTGGTTGCCGATGCACGAGAACGGCAACAAAAGCGCCAAGGCTGTGCCAATGCCTTTCTCGACTTGCCGGGCCTGCGCAGACACTGCAAGTTATCCACAACAGACGAAACGTGGCTGGAGACAGCGTGTGAACGACTGACCTTGTCACTGCGAGCGGCCCATCGACTGCTCAAAGTAGCGCGCACTCTTGCGGACCTTGAACAAGTCGATGAGATCAGACGCGAGCACTTGGCCGAAGCGCTGCAATATCGGCCAACAAGCCAGTAGCTCAAATTTGTAAGTGTTTTGAAAAACGTCATTTCTAAGTGTTTTTTCGACCAATGAGCGGTTTTTCGGAAAGATGGCGCAAATCACCCCTTGGTAAGGTCAACCAACGGCGTCTGCCGCACCTCAGTCTCCCGCCCACCTTGAATCTCGCTCACCTGCTTCAACGCCTTATCCACAGCGGTCTTATCCGCCAGCAAGCCGTAGCTGATGCGGAACTGCTTCTGCTCCTTCGGCCCAATCATTGGCACCAGGTTCAGTGGCCGCTGATACCGGCGGTTGTAGGAAAAACTCGTGCCTGGCTCCAGCCCCGTGACATAGCCCTGCCCTTCGGTATCGGTGTTTTTCCACAGGGAGAACACGGGCAGTGTTTGAGTGTTGAAACCGACCGAGACGCCCAGGCTGCCGGCCTTGTTATGCAGGACGGTCAATGTATCGCCCTTGGCATCGGCGTACGGCACTACGTTGTAAACCGTTTCGTCGTAGTCCTTGGTCGGTGCGCGATAGGTTTGCCAGTCCGGCAAATCGCTTTTGGCTTTATCGTTGAACGGCGACACCTGTTTCACCGGCGCAGCGAAGCGGGCGCCCTGCTCCAGGAATGGGGTGCTGAAGTTACTGTGATACAGCGCCTGGTATTCCTTCGGATAGTCGCCGTTGTTGGTCAGGGTGTCGTTGAGGGCGAACGCTACGCTGCCGGGCTCGGTGACCAGTTCGGTCGCGACCGAGAAGTCGACTTTCTTGAAAGCCTGCTCTTTCAGCTCGCCGCGCAGGCTGATGGCGTACGGCGGTTTTTCATCGATGTGCAGGGTGACTTTGTTTGCCGGGATATTGGCAGCGCGACCGTGCAGGGTCAGCAGTTCGCCGTTGTCGATGCCGGGGTGGCCGACCCATTCGTAGCCGCAGCGGGTGACCAGTTCATTGAAGCCTTCCAGCCAGCCCAGGCCACCACGGCCGTTGAGCTCAATGAAGGACGGATTGACCACTTCCTTGACTGGCGAATCCCAACCCATGCGCACGTTACCGACCGAGGCCTGCAGGACGTTCATGCCGCGAGTTGGAACTACCGAAAGTTTCATCGTGCCGTTATCGATGTCGACGATGCTGACGCCTTCCTGCCGACCGCCGTGCAAAGTACGCAGGGTCACGCTGAAAGGTTTGTCGGTTTTTACGCCGAGTTGCTGGCTGGTGATTTGCCAGTTCTGGGCGGCTTTTTCGGTGTCGAGCAGGACGTAATCCCAGGCTAGGGCTTGGGAGGCAGCGGACAGTGCGCTGAGGGCAACGAAGAGTTTGAGCGGTGTCATGAAAATAGCCTTTCTTGGAGTTGTGCCATTTTTATAGACATGATGAAACGTTTCAGCAAGCATAAAAGTCGAAAAAATGCCAAGAAAGACAATTGATCAGTAGATGGGGGGCAAACGGATTTGAGTCGATGCCATCGCGAGTCTGCTCGCGATGGCGACTTCGGCAGTGACTCAACGAAACCGGTCAACCTGATGCCGCAAGTCCGCAGTGGAATACAGGGACCTGCACGAAGGTCCCATCAGCAAATTTTCAGCGGCGAAGTTGAATACTTGAGTCATTCACCGGGAGATTGCCTGAAGCCGTCATTGCGGCGGCTTCATCGTTTCAGCTCAGATGCACGACATCCGGCAACTCCATGGACCGGACTTCATTTTGCAGAAAGTCGCTGAGCCGGCGCATGCGTTCGCCGCCGGGCCGGGTTTTCGGCCATACCAGGTAATAGCACTCGCCACTGGCAACGGCGGTCGGCCAGGGCAAACTCAGGCGCCCCTGGGCCACGTCCTCAGCCACCATCAGCAGATCGCCCATGGACACGCCATAACCCCGCGCGGCGGCGATCATGCCCAGCTCCAAGGTATCGAACACCTGCCCGCCCTTGAGTGATACCTGATCAGCCAGCCCCATGCGTTCCAGCCAGTTGCGCCAGTCGCGGCGGTCCGGGGTCGGGTGCAGCAATTCGGTATTGGCCAGACGCGTGACATCCCAAGGCTGATCGTTCAGCAGGTTGGGGGCGCCCACCGGGATCAATTCCTCGGGGAACAGGTAACTCGCCTCCCAGTCCGGGGGGAAATGTCCATTGCCCAGCAACACCGCACAGTCGAACGGCTCGTCGTTGAAATCCACCGAATCGATGTCCATCCACGCACTGGTCAATTGCACTTCGTTGCCCGGTTGCAGATGACGGAAGCGACTGAGGCGCGCCAGCAACCAGCGCATGGTCAGGGTTGACGGGGCCTTCATGCGCAGGATGTCGTCTTCGGCGCGCAAGGTATTACAGCCACGTTCAAGGGCGGTGAAGCCTTCGCGAATGCCCGGCAACAGCAAACGGGCCGACTCGGTCAGTTGCAGGTTGCGGCCACTGCGGTGAAACAAGCGGCAGGCAAAATGCTCTTCGAGCGTACGAATATGTCGGCTGACCGCACTTTGGGTAATCGACAGCTCTTCGGCCGCACGGGTAAACGAGCTGTGCCGCGCCGCCGCTTCGAATGCGCGCAGGGCATACAAGGGAGGAAGACGACGGGACATTGGGAAAGCTCCTGGTGCGGGGTTCGCCTACCCTAGCAGAAACTCTCCAGCATGAGTTTTAATCATGCTACCCATCCTTTTTATCCCTTTGTGCAAACCGCGCAAAGCGCCGAGAATCGGTGCTTTCCTGTTCCCTTTGATAATCGAGCGTGATGACCATGCAGCATCCAGCACGTACTGAACTCTGGGCCATCCTGCGGCTGGCGGGGCCGCTGATTGCCTCGCAGTTGGCGCACATGCTGATGGTCCTCACCGACACCCTGATGATGGCGCGCCTGAGTCCCGAGGCCCTGGCCGGTGGCGGGCTCGGTGCGGCGACCTATTCGTTCGTGTCGATTTTCTGCATCGGCGTGATTGCGGCCGTCGGCACTTTGGTGGCGATCCGTCAGGGGGCCGGCGATATCGTCGGGGCTACCCGGCTGACCCAGGCCGGGCTGTGGCTGGCATGGCTGATGGCACTGGCCGCCGGTTTGCTGCTGTGGAACCTCAAACCGGTCTTGCTGCTATTCGGGCAGACCGAAACCAACGTCAACGCGGCCGGTCAATTTTTGATCTTCCTGCCGTTCGCCCTGCCCGGCTACCTGAGCTTCATGGCCCTGCGCGGGTTCACCAGCGCCATTGGCCGTGCGACGCCGGTGATGGTCATCAGCCTTGGCGGTACGGTCGCCAACTTCCTGCTCAACTACGCGTTGATCACCGGCATGTTCGGCCTGCCGAAGCTGGGGTTGACGGGCATTGGGCTGGTCACGGCGATTGTCGCCAACCTGATGGCACTTGCGCTGGCGTGGCACATTCGTCGGCATCCGGCTTATGAGGCCTATCCGCTACGCCAGGGCCTGTCGCGGCTGAACCGCCAGTACCTGAAGGAGCTGTGGCGCCTGGGCCTGCCGATTGGCGGCACCTACGCGGTGGAAGTCGGGCTGTTTGCCTTCGCCGCGCTGTGCATGGGCACCATGGGCAGCACACAACTGGGGGCGCATCAGATTGCCCTGCAAATCGTCTCGGTGGCGTTCATGGTGCCAGCGGGGATTTCCTACGCGATCACCATGCGCATCGGCCAGCACTATGGCGCCGGGCAATTGCTGTATGCGCGGCTGGCCGGGCGGGTCGGCATTGCGTTCGGGGCGGCGGCGATGCTGTGTTTCGCCATGGTCTTCTGGCTATTGCCGAACCAATTGGTCGGTTTGTTTCTCGACCACAACGACCCGGCGTTTCGCGATGTCATCAACCTGGCCGTGAGCCTGTTGGCGGTGGCGGCATGGTTCGAGCTGTTCGACGGCGTGCAAACCATTGCCATGGGCTGCATTCGCGGACTCAAGGATGCCAAGACCACTTTCCTCGTCGGCCTGGGTTGCTACTGGCTGATTGGCGCACCGGCAGCGTGGTGGATGGCGTTCCACCTGAATTGGGGGCCAACGGGTGTCTGGTGGGGCTTGGCGCTGGGGCTGGCGTGCGCGGCGGTGAGCCTGACGCTGGGGTTTGAGTGGAAGATGAAGCGGATGATTCGACGGGAGCCAACGCAACAGAACGACTTCACGGTCGCTCAGCCAGACTGAGATCCCCTGTGGGAGCAGCCCTGTGGCGAGGGGGCTTGCCCCCGTTCGGTTGCGCAGCAACCGCAAAGCCAGAAAATGCGATGTACCTGACAGAGCTCGGTTGCAGGATAAGGGGCCGCTTCGCGACCCAACGGGGCAGTGCGGCGTTCCGACAAGCCCCCTCGCCACAAAAGCCCGCTCCACAGGGGTGTACACGTCAGCTCACGATTTCCAGCATCGGCTGCTGACTGGAACCAAACGTCAGATATTCCACCAACTCGGCCAGCGGCAATGGCTTGCTGATCAAATATCCCTGCACCTGATCGCATTCAAACCCGCGCAGCAGATCCAGTTGCTCCGGCGTTTCCACGCCTTCTGCGACCACCTCGAGGTTGAGGTTGTGCGCCAGGTTGATCATCGCGTGGACCAGCTTGCGGTTTTCCTCACGCTGCTCCATACCGCCGACAAAGCTCTTGTCGATCTTCAGCAAGGTGATCGGCAGGCTGTTGAGGTGCACGAACGACGAGAACCCGGTGCCGAAGTCGTCGAGGGAGAAGCGCACGCCGAGGCGCCCGAGGGCATCCATGGTCTGCTTGACCAGATCGCTGCGACGCATCACGGCGGTTTCGGTCAGCTCGAACTCCAGCCACTGCGCCTCGACACCTCGCTCGGCAATCAGGCGACTGAGGGTCGACAACAGCTGGCTGTCCTGGAACTGTCGGAACGACAGATTGATCGCCATGTGCAACGGCGGCAAACCCAGCTCAAGCAGCGCCTGCATGTCGCGCAAGGCCCGGGAAATCACCCAGTAGCCCAGCGGCACAATCAGACCGCTTTGCTCAGCCAGCGGCACGAACTCACTCGGAGGCAGCAAGCCGCGCTCGGCATGCCGCCAGCGCACCAACGCTTCGAGGCCAACGATCTGCCCGTCTTCGAGGTTCAGCCGTGGCTGGTAATGCAGCTCCAGCTCATCACGACGCAGCGCCCGGCGCAGCTCGGTTTCGAGGTCGGCGATGCTGCGGGCATTGCGGTTGATGCGCTCGTTGAAAATGTGAAAGGTGCAGCCCTGGGTGCTTTTGGCCTGCTGCATGGCGATGTGCGCATGCCACATCAGCGGGTCCGCACCGGCCTGGGCCCGGGCGTAGGCGATGCCCAGGCTGGAGCCGATCAACAGGCTTTCGCCGTCGACCCAGTAAGGCTCGGCCAGTGCTTCGCTGATGCGCTCGGCCATCCACTCGGCACGCTGGGGAGCGCGACGGGTGTCGATCAGCAGAGCGAATTCATCACTGCCCAGGCGCGCCAGTTGATCGCCGGCCTCAAGCTGGTTTTTGAGCCGCGCCACCACTTGCAGGATCAGGCGGTCACCGGCCTGATGGCCGAGGGCGTCGTTGGCATAACGGAAGTTGTCGAGATCGAGATGACCGAGGGCCAGGCCGCGACCGTCGTTTTCCGCCAGGCGCGCCGTCAGCAGGGTCTGGAAACCCTGGCGGTTGGCGATGCCGGTCAGCGGATCTTGCTCGGCCAGGCGTTGCAGAGTGTTTTCCAGGACGCCGCGTTCGCGCACATGGCGCAGGCAACGGCGCAACATGCCGGGATCGAGCAAATCGCGCACCAGCCAGTCACTCACGCCGTCGGGCGGGGTCAGCGGCTCATGGTCGAGCAACAACACCGTCGGCAGGCTGCAACGGCCCGGCGCCGGTTGAAGTTGCGGGATGGTCAATAACACCGCGCTGCGGTTGTCATCGAACAGGCTGCTGACCGACTCCCAACTCGGCGCGCTGATGAGCACGGCCGAGCTCCCCATAGGAGCCAGACACTCGCGCAACAACGCTGCCCACGCTGGCTCTTCGGCCAGTAGCAGCAAACGCAAGGGTTCGACAGGCGTAGACAAGCTAGCTCCCTAGACTCTGCAAAGATGTAGGCGACGGGCATTATGCCGTTCCGATGACCAATGACAATGACATCAGTGAGCAAAACGAGCCCTTTGTATCCGGAATTACGAACATTAGCCGCAAATTCGTTGCGCATCCTGCGTGAAAGTAACAAAACCGGCAATTACAGATAGCGTGCTACGTCACAAGTCGGACAGAGCAGCACAATTCGCTGAGCCTGTTAAAATGCCGGCCCATTTTGTGACTGACTCCTGAATTTACGTATGTCCCGACTCAATCCCCGGCAGCAAGAAGCCGTGAACTACGTCGGCGGCCCTCTATTGGTGCTCGCCGGTGCTGGCTCCGGCAAGACCAGCGTGATCACGCGCAAAATCGCGCACCTGATCCAGAACTGCGGCATTCGCGCCCAGTACATCGTCGCCATGACCTTTACCAACAAGGCCGCCCGCGAAATGAAGGAACGGGTCGGCACCCTGCTGCGTGCCGGTGAAGGGCGCGGGCTGACGGTCTGCACGTTCCACAACCTGGGCCTGAACATCATCCGCAAGGAACACGTGCGGCTGGGCTACAAACCGGGCTTCTCGATCTTCGACGAGACCGACGTCAAGGCCCTGATGACCGACATCATGCAGAAGGAATACTCGGGCGACGACGGCGTCGACGAGATCAAGAACATGATCGGCGCCTGGAAAAACGACCTGATCCTGCCGGCCCAGGCCCTGGAAAACGCGCGCAACCCCAAGGAACAGACCGCTGCCATCGTCTACACCCACTACCAGCGCACGCTCAAGGCGTTCAACGCGGTGGACTTCGACGACCTGATCCTGCTGCCGGTGAAGCTATTCGAGGAGCACGCCGACATCCTGGAAAAGTGGCAGAACAAGGTGCGTTACCTGCTGGTCGACGAATACCAGGACACCAACGCCAGCCAGTACCTGCTGGTGAAAATGCTCATCGGCAAGCGCAACCAGTTCACCGTGGTGGGCGACGATGACCAGTCGATCTATGCCTGGCGCGGCGCTCGCCCGGAAAACCTGATGCTGCTCAAGGAAGACTACCCGTCCTTGAAAGTGGTGATGCTGGAGCAGAACTACCGCTCCACCAGTCGCATCCTGCGCTGCGCCAACGTGCTGATCTCGAACAACCCCCACGAATTCGAAAAGCAGCTGTGGAGTGAAATGGGTCACGGCGACGAGATCCGCGTGATCCGTTGCCGCAACGAAGACGCCGAGGCCGAGCGCGTGGCCATGGAAATCCTCAGCCTGCACTTGCGCACCGACCGCCCGTACAGCGATTTCGCGATCCTGTATCGCGGTAACTACCAAGCCAAGCTGATCGAACTGAAGTTGCAGCATCACCAAGTGCCGTATCGCCTGTCCGGCGGCAACAGCTTTTTCGGACGTCAGGAAGTGAAAGACCTGATGGCCTACTTCCGCCTGATCGTGAACCCGGACGACGACAACGCCTTCCTGCGGGTGATCAACGTGCCGCGCCGCGAGATCGGTTCGACCACGCTGGAGAAGCTGGGTAACTACGCCACCGAACGCAAGATCTCGATGTACGCTGCCACCGACGAGATGGGTTTGGGCGAGCATCTGGACAGCCGCTTCACCGATCGCCTGTCGCGCTTCAAGCGCTTCATGGACAGGGTCCGCGAGCAGTGCGCCGGCGAAGACCCGATCTCTGCCCTGCGCAGCATGGTCATGGACATCGACTACGAGAACTGGCTGCGCACCAACAGCTCCAGCGACAAGGCTGCCGACTACCGCATGGGTAACGTCTGGTTCCTGATTGAAGCGCTGAAGAACACCCTGGAAAAAGACGAAGAAGGCGAAATGACCGTCGAGGACGCCATCGGAAAACTCGTCCTGCGCGACATGCTCGAGCGTCAGCAGGAAGAGGAAGATGGCGCCGAAGGCGTGCAGATGATGACCTTGCATGCGTCCAAGGGCCTGGAATTTCCCTACGTGTTCATCATGGGCATGGAGGAGGAAATCCTCCCGCACCGCTCCAGCATCGAAGCCGACACTATCGAAGAAGAACGTCGCCTGGCCTACGTGGGCATTACCCGCGCGCGCCAGACCCTGGCCTTCACCTTCGCCGCCAAGCGCAAGCAGTACGGCGAGATCATCGATTGCGCACCGAGCCGCTTCCTCGATGAGTTGCCGCCGGACGATCTGGCCTGGGAAGGCAACGACGACACACCGACCGAAGTCAAAGCCGTGCGCGGCAACAATGCATTGGCGGATATACGCGCGATGTTAAAGCGCTAGAATTGACCACTTTTTTAAAACCTTAGGGCGCACAAGGCGCCAACAGAGGACAGCTTCATGGAAGCCCTGCACAAGAAAATTCGCGAAGAAGGCATCGTGCTTTCCGACCAGGTCCTGAAAGTCGACGCCTTTCTGAACCACCAGATCGACCCAGCCCTGATGAAGCTGATCGGCGACGAATTCGCCACGCTGTTCAAGGATTCGGGCATCACCAAGATCGTCACCATCGAAGCCTCGGGCATCGCCCCGGCGATCATGACCGGTCTGAACCTGGGTGTGCCGGTGATTTTCGCCCGCAAGCACCAGTCCCTGACCCTGACCGAAAACCTGCTGTCGGCGACCGTGTACTCGTTCACCAAGCAGACCGAAAGCACCGTGGCGATCTCCCCGCGCCACCTGACCAGCAGCGACCGCGTGCTGATCATCGATGACTTCCTGGCCAACGGTAAGGCGTCCCAGGCACTGATTTCGATCATCAAGCAGGCTGGCGCCACCGTGGCGGGCCTGGGCATCGTGATCGAGAAGTCGTTCCAGGGCGGCCGTGCGGAACTGGACTCGCAGGGTTATCGAGTAGAGTCCCTGGCCCGGGTGAAGTCGCTGGCCGATGGTGTCGTGACCTTTATCGAGTAAGCCGCCACACCGCAAAACCAGTGTGGGAGCGAGCCTGCTCGCGATTGCATAGTGTCAGTCAACATCTTCGTTGACAGATACACCGCTTTCGCGAGCAGGCTCGCTCCCACAGTTGATTTTGGGTTGGCTGTTATTGCGCGGTGGCCTTGAGGCCTGTGAGCAGCAGGCGCTGATACAAATCCTCCTTCATCCCCTCCGGGTTAGCCAGTTGCATGCGTTCCAGATGCTCCGGGAACAACGCAGGCTCTGGCGCATCCAGCGCTGCCTTGCCCAATTCCAGCACCTCGCTCAGCTTGAACTTGCTCTTGAGCCAGTTCAGCGCCCGCAACAGATCGCGCTCGACCCCGGAGAAATCACAGCCCAGCGGATACTCCGGAAACAGCTGCGGATGCCGCGCCTGAATCGCCTGTAAACGCTGCGGACTGTTATCGGTAAAGCGCGGATCGAGACAGAAGTCCTTGGGTAGTTTGCCGACTTTCTGCGCCTGCTCGATCAACCCCGGCTGAAAACGCGAGTCGCTGATATTGAGCAAGGCCTCGATCACCGCCGCATCGGTCTTGCCGCGAAGATCGGCGATGCCGTATTCGGTGACCACGATGTCCCGCAAGTGCCGGGGAATCGTGCAGTGACCGTATTCCCAGACGATGTTCGAGCTGACATCGCCGCCAGACTCGCGCCAACTGCGCAGCAACAAGACCGAGCGCGCGCCTGCCAGTGCATGCCCCTGAACCACGAAGTTGTATTGCCCGCCTACGCCGCTGAGCACACGTCCGTCTTCGAGCTGATCCGCCACCGCGGCACCGAGCAAGGTCACGGTGAACGCAGTGTTGATGAACCGCGCATCCAGGCGCTGCAAACGCTTGAGTTCTTCCTGGCCGTAGAGCTCGTTGATGTAGCTGATGCGGGTCATGTTGAATTCGAGCCGCTTGTTTTGCGGCAACTCGCGCAAGCGTTCGTAGTAGCTGCGCGGACCGAGGAAGAATCCGCCGTGCACCGAGATGCCATCGGTTTGCGCAGCTTCGTCGAGGGTGCCGGCATTCGCCTGCTGTTGGGTCGCCACGTCCGGATAAACCTTGCGCCGCACGATCCCGGCATCCGCCAGCACCAGCAAGCCGTTGACGAACATTTCGCTGCAACCGTACAAGCCCTTGGCGAAGGGTTCGATGCCGCCTTCGCGCTCGATCAGTTGCGACCACTGACTGAGGTTTACGTCTGCCAGCAAAGCCCTGTATCGGTCGTTGTCTGCTTGCCGCGCCAGCAGTGCCGCTGTCAGCGCATCGCCCATGGAGCCGATACCAATCTGCAAGGTGCCGCCGTCACGCACCAAGGTGCTGGCGTGCAGGCCGATGAAATGGTCCTGACACCCCACCGGCATGTTCGGCGTGGAAAACAGCGTGGTGTTGTCCTTCTCATCGATCAGCAGGTCAAAGGTGTCGATGCCGAGTTCCGCATCGCCGGGCATGTAGGGCAGATCGTTGTGCACCTGGCCGACCATCAGGATGGTTTCTCCGGCGGCGCGGCGCTTGGCGATCATCGGCAACAGGTCGAGGGTGATGTCCGGGTTGCAGCTCAGGCTCAAGCGGTCGGGATGCTCGGCTTCGCTGGCCACCAGTTGCGCCACCAGATTCAACCCGGCGGCATTGATGTCCCGCGCCGCATGGCTGTAATTGCTGCTGACGTAATCCTGTTGCGCCGTGGCACTGTTGAGCAGGCTGCCAGGCTGCATGAAGAACTGCTGGACGTGGATGTTGCCCGGTAGACCGTCGCGGCGCAGGTCGGCGAGAAATTCCAGCTCCGGATAATCGCCGAAGACCCGCTCGACAAAGGGTTCGAGAAAGCGCTTTTGCAAACCATCGCCCAAGGGTGGGCGCCCCAGGCACAACGCGGTGTAGATCGTCAGCCGTCGCTCGGGCGACTGTGCGATTCGTTGATACAGCGCGTTGACGAAGTGATTGGGTTTGCCCAACCCCAGAGGCAGGCCCATGTGGATATGCGCCGGCAACCGTGCCAAGACGTCATCGACTGCCTGTTCGATAGAGCACAGCTGAACCATCGGATCCTCCCTCACGTTCCATGACTTGGGCTTGAACCGAGCTTGCCGTGTCTTTGCTGCAATGAACAGCCACCCGGGTTAAATCACAGGCACAAAAAAGCCGCTCGAAAGCGGCTTTTCAGCAGCAAGACTCAGGCTTATTTCAAGCCGGACATCTTCTGGATGGCGCCTTTGAGCTCGGCGTCGGAGCAATCGGCGCAGGTGCCTTTAGGCGGCATCGAGTTGATACCGGTAATGGCTTTGGCCAGGATGCCGTCGAGGCCGCCCTGGTGATCGGCACGGTCTTTCCAGGCAGCGGCATCACCGATTTTCGGCGCGCCCAACAGGCCTGAACCGTGGCAAGCGTTGCAATGTTTTGCAATCACTTCATCCGGGGTTTTCGCACCACCACCGCCGCCAGCGGCAGTGGCCACTTCCATGCCCTTGCACTCTTTACCCTGAACACAAACCTGGCCGACTGGCTCAAGGCGTTTGGCGATATCGTCGTTGGTCGCAGCCTGAGCGCTGACACTGACAGCCCAAAGGGCCAATACGGTTGCTGGTGCAGCCAGCATTTTCATAATTAGGTTCACGCGTTCACCCTCAATGGTGGCTAGTCACGCCTACGGCCACGGTTCGCAGGCGGGCGCAAGTATAGCGGTAAGCCCGTCGCACTGAAACAACCCCAAAGTCGGAGGGGTCTTAGGCCGCGACGGAAAAACAGCCTGGGCGCCTCTGCGATGCTGGCAGGACGCCCCTTTTCTTAGAAATTCGCCGGCGTGGCTGCGCTGATTAGTCGCGCTGGCACGTCGAACGGATTACGGAAACGGTGTGGCTTGGTACTTTCAAAGTAGTAGCTATCGCCGGCTTCGAGGACAAAAGTTTCGAGTCCGACCACCAGTTCCAGTTTTCCTTCGACCAGGATGCCGGTTTCCTCGCCCTCATGGGTGAGCATCTCGTCACCGGTGTCGGCGCCTGGCGGATAGATTTCATTGAGGAATGCGATCGCCCGGCTCGGGTGCGCCCGACCGACCAGTTTCATGGTCACCGCGCCATCGGAAATATCGATCAGCTCGTTGGCTTTGTAGACGATCTGAGTCGGTTTTTCCTGCAGGATTTCTTCGGAAAAGAACTCGACCATGGACATGGGAATCCCGCCCAACACCTTGCGCAGCGAACTGATCGAGGGGCTGACGCTGTTCTTCTCGATCATCGAAATCGTGCTGTTGGTGACCCCCGCCCGTTTGGCGAGCTCACGCTGGGAAAGGCCTTTGAGCCTACGGATGGATTGCAGTCGTTCACCGACGTCCAAAGCTTGCGCCTCCAGGATTCAGATTGTTGGAATAGTGAGCGTTATCATGGCGACAGCGTTCAGTATTTACAACACCTTGACCTGAATCCTGCTCAGCGAGGCGACTTCCGGTCTGGAGCCCTGCGCACTAAGCCCCGGAATAGAGCAGTGGCACTCGACGCAGGTTGCAGAAGATCTGGTAAGGAATCGTGCCGGCAGCCATGGCCACATCGCTGGCGAGGATGTTTTTGCCCCACAATTCGACGGTCGAACCAAGGCCGGCCTGCGGCACATCGGTCAGGTCGATACAGAGCATGTCCATCGATACCCGACCGATCAACTGGCTGCGCTGCCCGGCAACCAGCACTGGCGTGCCGGTCGGTGCCAGACGCGGGTAACCGTCGGCGTAACCCATGGCCACGACGCCAATGCGCATCGGTTTGGGGGTGATGAATTTGGCGCCGTAACCGACGGGCTCGCCAGCCGGCAACTCGCGCACACTGATCACTTTCGATTCCAGGGTCATGACCGGTTGCAGGCGCGATGCCGCTTCGTTGGCTTCTTCGAAAGGCGTGGCGCCATAGAGCATGATGCCTGGGCGCACCCAATCGCTCGGAATCTGCGGCCAACCGAGCACCGCCGGCGAGTTGCGCAGGCTGACCTCGGCGGACAAGCCCTTGCGCGCAGCTTCAAATACCGCCACCTGATCGGCGCTGGCCTGCTCGTGCAGTTCGTCGGCGCGGGCAAAGTGGCTCATCAGCACCACTTTCGCGACTTTGCCGCTGGCCAGCAGCCGTTGATAGGCCGCCTGATAATCCGCCGGGTGCAGACCCACGCGGTGCATGCCCGAATCGAGCTTCAGCCACACGGTGATCGGCTTGCTCAACGCCGCTTTCTCGATGGCTTCGAGCTGCCACAGCGAATGCACCACGCACCAGAAATCATGCTCGACGATCAGCGCCAGCTCATCGGCTTCGAAAAAACCTTCCAGCAGCAGGATCGGCGCACGAATGCCCGCCGCCCGCAGCTCCAACGCCTCTTCGATGCAGGCCACGGCAAACCCGTCCGCCTCGGCTTCCAGCGCCTGGGCGCAACGCACCGCACCGTGACCATAGGCATCGGCCTTGATCACCGCGAGGGCTTTGGCCCCCGTGAGCTCACGGGCGATTCGGTAGTTGTTGCGCAGGGCTTGAAGGTCGATCAGGGCACGGGCAGGACGCATGGCGGCAGACTTCTGGTCGGGTTATCGGGAAGAAAAACCGGTGCTGGCTAACGGCGTGAACCGCCAGCAGCACCGGGAGAGGGATCTGTCTGAAAGCTTATGGCAGAGCGGCTACAACCGACAGCTCGACCAGGATTTCCGGTTCGCACAATTTCGATTCAACGGTGGCACGGGCCGGGGCGAATCCTTTTGGCAGCCACTGGTCCCACACCGCGTTCATGCCTTCGAAATGCGCGTCGATGTCCTTCAGGTAAATCGTCACCGACAGCAGATGGTGCTTGTCGGTGCCGGCCAGATCGAGCAACCGCTCGATGTTGGCGAGGGTTTCGCGGGTCTGCTGTTCAATCCCGGCGTTCAAGTCATCGCCAACCTGTCCGGCCAGGTAAACCGTGCCGTTATGGGTGACGATCTGACTCATGCGCTCATTGGTGAGCTGGCGCTGGACTGACATGCTTTGCAGACTCCTGGGTTTTTTTGCCATAACGGGAAATATCGAGGCCTTCGGCGCTGATCTGCGGCTTTTTCTTCGCTATCAGGTCCGCCAGCAAGCGACCGGAGCCGCAAGCCATGGTCCAGCCGAGCGTGCCGTGGCCGGTGTTCAGGAACAGGTTCTTGAACGGGGTGGCACCAACGATCGGGGTGCCGTCCGGAGTGGTCGGACGCAGGCCGGTCCAGAAATCGGCCTGGGCCAGATCGCCGCCCTGAGGATAAAGGTCGTTGACGATCATCTCCAGGGTTTCGCGGCGACGCGGATTCAGCGACAGGTCAAAACCGGCGATTTCAGCCATGCCGCCAACGCGGATGCGGTTGTCGAAACGGGTGATCGCGACCTTGTAGGTCTCGTCGAGAATGGTCGAAGTCGGGGCCATCGCCGGGTTGGTGATCGGCACGGTCAGGGAGTAGCCCTTGAGCGGGTACACCGGCGCCTTGATCCCCAGCGGCTTGAGCAGTTGCGGCGAGTAGCTGCCGAGGGCCAGCACGTAGCGGTCGGCGGTTTCCAGCTTGCCGTCGATCCACACGCCATTGATGCGATCACCGGCGAAGTCGAGGCGCTGAATGTCCTGGCCGAAACGGAATTGCACACCGAGGTTCGCGGCCATCTCGGCGAGCTTGGTGGTGAACATCTGGCAGTCGCCAGTCTGGTCGTTCGGCAGGCGTAGGGCACCGGCGAGGATGTCAGTGACGCTTGCCAGCGCCGGTTCAACGCGGGCAATGCCGTCGCGGTCGAGCAGCTCGAACGGCACGCCGGACTCTTTCAGCACGGCGATGTCTTTCGCGGCGCCGTCCAGTTGAGCCTGGGTGCGGAACAGCTGGGTCGTACCAAGGCTACGGCCTTCGTAGGTGATGCCGGTTTCGGCACGCAGTTCATCGAGGCAGTCACGGCTGTACTCGGACAGACGGACCATGCGCTCCTTGTTCACCGCGTAACGGCTGGCGGTGCAGTTGCGCAGCATCTGCGCCATCCACAGGTATTGGTCGATGTCGGCAGTGGCCTTGATCGCGAGTGGCGCGTGGCGCTGCAACAGCCACTTGATGGCCTTGAGCGGCACACCTGGCGCGGCCCACGGCGAGGCATAACCCGGCGAAACCTGCCCGGCGTTGGCGAAACTGGTCTCCATGGCAGCAGCTGGCTGCCGGTCCACAACCACCACTTCAAACCCGGCGCGGGCCAGATAATAAGCACTGGTGGTACCGATGACGCCGCTACCCAAGACCATGACGCGCATTTTCATATCCCTCATCGCGGCTAACCGCTGACGTTTGTTATTCAGAGCTTTAGATGCGCGCAGTGTAAAAAAGATTTGCCAGTGCTTTTCACTATATAAGCGCTTATATTTGGCGACAATTCTCGGCAAAAACCCTTTTCACGGAGGCGCATCCCCTATGCGTACCAACACTCAGACCAAACGTGAGCTGGACAAGATCGACCGCAATATCCTGCGGATCCTGCAAGCGGACGGGCGGATTTCCTTTACGGAGCTTGGAGAAAAGGTCGGGCTCTCGACCACGCCCTGTACTGAGCGGGTCCGGCGTCTGGAGCGCGAAGGGATCATCATGGGCTACAACGCCAGGCTCAATCCGCAGCACCTGAAGGGTAGTCTGCTGGTGTTCGTCGAAATCAGCCTGGACTACAAATCCGGCGATACTTTCGAAGAGTTCCGACGTGCGGTGCTGAAATTGCCCCATGTGCTGGAGTGTCATCTGGTGTCAGGGGATTTCGACTACCTGGTGAAAGCGCGGATTTCCGAGATGGCCTCGTACCGCAAGTTGCTGGGCGACATCCTGCTCAAGCTGCCCCACGTGCGCGAGTCCAAGAGCTATATCGTGATGGAAGAGGTGAAAGAGAGCCTGACCTTGCCGATTCCGGATTGAAATTTGCGGTGTCCGAACCGGCCCCATCGCGGGCAAGCCCGCTCCCACAGGTACAGTGGCGATCCTGTGGGAGCGGGCTTGCCCGCGATGAAGTCGACTCGGTTCTGCTGAAGTACGCCGCCGCCTAAACCAACACCTGCCGAGTGCTGGCCATGTACTCAAACACCTGCTTCTCCACCCGCGGATGAATCAATTCCACCGGCCCGCGACCATTCGGGCATGGCAAGGTCTTGGTGGTGCCGAACAACCGGCAGATCAGCGGCCGCTCGTCATACACCGTGCAACCATTCGGCCCCAGATGCACACAGTTGAGCTCTTCCATGGCGGCATCCTGCTCGGCGCGGGTCTTGCGCGGCAGTCGCGACATTTCTTCCGGCGAGGTGGTCACCGGCCCACAGCAGTCATGGCAGCCGGGAACGCACTCGAACGAGGGGATCTGTTGTCGCAATGTGCGGATCGTCTGGCTGTTGCAGCTCATTGCAGCGGTGACCAATAGCGGAATAGAGCGCGATTCTGACGCAAAAGACTCGATCCAGACAGCACCAGCCGACCAATGTTGCCCGTCCGGGAAGCTCCGGCTTATGCTCCGTCAGGTTTTCCAAACGCAAGAATCAGGAACACGCACATGAATGCCCGTGCTCAACAGCCTGCTCAGAACCACACCGCGTCCTACTACGCCGCCAGCAGCCTGCCGCAGCCCGAACTTCCTGCGCTCAAAGGCGAAGTGCTGGCTGATGTCTGTGTGGTGGGCGGCGGGTTTTCGGGGTTGAACACGGCGCTTGAGCTGGCCGAACGCGGCCTCAGTGTGGTGCTGCTCGAAGCCCATAGAATCGGCTGGGGCGCCAGTGGACGCAATGGCGGGCAGCTGATTCGCGGCGTCGGCCACGGTCTTGATCAGTTCACCAACGTCATCGGTGCCGAAGGTGTTCGGCAAATGAAACTCATGGGCCTGGAAGCCGTGGAAATCGTCCGACAACGGGTCGAGCGCTTCCAGATC
The DNA here is from genome assembly GCF_019956275.1 of Pseudomonas sp. GL-RE-26. Classification (NCBI taxonomy): domain Bacteria; kingdom Pseudomonadati; phylum Pseudomonadota; class Gammaproteobacteria; order Pseudomonadales; family Pseudomonadaceae; genus Pseudomonas; species Pseudomonas sp. GL-RE-26. Next base: position 253,659 of record NZ_JAHBDI010000011.1, on the reverse strand, counting down.
CCCTGCGACCTGACCTGGGGCTACTGCGACCTCGCCAACAAACCCCGTGACCTTGAAGGCTTCGCCGAGGATGCCGAAGAACTGCGCAGCCTCGGCTACCGCTACGAGACCCGTTTGCTGCAAGCCAACGAGATGCACACCGTGGTCGGCTCCACGCGTTACGTTGGCGGCCTGATCGACATGGGCTCGGGGCACCTGCACCCCCTGAACCTGGCCTTGGGCGAAGCAGCCGCGGCACAATGTCTGGGGGTCAAGTTGTTCGAGCACTCGGCCGTAACCCGCATTGACTATGGTCCCGAGGTCAAGGTCCATGCCGCCGAGGGCTCGGTGCGCGCCAAGACCCTGGTGCTGGGTTGCAATGCCTACCTCAATAACCTCAACCCGGAACTCAGCGGCAAAGTCCTGCCCGCCGGCAGCTACATCATCGCCACCGAACCATTGAGCGAAGAACAGGCCCACGCCCTGCTGCCGCAGAATATGGCGGTCTGTGACCAGCGGGTGGCGCTGGACTACTACCGGCTCTCGGCGGACCGACGCCTGCTGTTTGGCGGCGCCTGCCATTACTCGGGCCGCGACCCGAAAGACATCGCCGCGTACATGCGCCCGAAAATGCTCGAGGTTTTCCCGCAGCTGAGCGCAGTGAAGATCGATTACCAATGGGGCGGCATGATCGGCATCGGCGCCAACCGTCTGCCGCAGATCGGGCGACTCAAGGACCAGCCGAACGTGTACTACGCCCAGGCCTATTCCGGTCATGGCGTGAATGCCACGCACCTGGCGGGCAAGCTGCTGGCCGAAGCGATTAGCGGGCAGCACAGTGGTGGTTTTGATTTGTTCGCCAAGGTGCCGCACATCACTTTCCCAGGTGGCAAGCATTTGCGCTCGCCGTTGCTGGCGTTGGGGATGTTGTGGCATCGGCTGAAAGAGTTGGTCTGAAGGTTTGGCGGGGCCTGTATCGGTGCCATCGCGAGCAAGCTCGCTCCCACAGTGTCTGGTGGCGTTCACAAGATTTGTGTTCACCACCGCTCCTTGTGGGAGCGAGCTTGCTCGCGATGAGGCTCTGAAGAACACTGCAACTTCAGATCCGCCAGAAAGGCTTCAGCCCCTCCTCCCGCGCCTGCTCCCGCGTCAGCCCGATATCCTTGAGCTGGTCAGCCGTCAGGGCCAACAAGGCCTTGCGCGTGTGCAGGCAACGCCAGAACCGGTCCCAGCGACTCAGGCCGGACGACGCATTGCCCATGCCCGCCTCCCGCGTGCCGTTGTTCTGCCCGGTCGCCAGTTCCTGACTGTGTAACGTCAGCCGCACATCGCTCAAACCGTTCATCTTGGATGCTCCTGTTTACTTGGGTAGCCAGAGGTTCCATGATGCGTGGGCGCGCAAAAGCATTACAGATTCAAAGCAACTGTATTAACTCCATACAGTTTTGCCGATTCCGCCACTGAATCCCGATTTTTTGCCCGATCTGTACTGGTTAACCGAATCACTCCTATCGAGGCTGCACCATGACCCTTTACGTCAACCTCGCCGAATTGCTCGGCACACGTATCGAACAGGGCTTCTACCGCCCCGGTGACCGGCTGCCTTCGGTACGGGCGCTGAGCGTCGAGCACGGCGTCAGCCTGAGCACGGTGCAGCAGGCCTATCGGGTGCTGGAAGACAGCGGGCTGGCCATGCCACGCCCCAAATCCGGGTACTTCGTGCCGGCCAGTCGCGAGCTGCCGGATTTGCCGGCAGTCGGCCGCCCGGCCCAACGGCCGGTGGACATTTCCCAATGGGATCAAGTGCTGGAGTTGATTCGCGCCGTGCCGCGCAAAGACGTGGTGCAACTGGGCCGCGGCATGCCGGACATCACCAGCCCGACCATGAAACCGCTGCTGCGTGACCTGGCGCGAATCAGCCGGCGGCAGGACATGCCCGGTCTGTATTACGACAACATCCACGGCAACCTCGAACTGCGCGAACAGATCGCTCGCCTGATGCTCGATTCCGGCTGCCAGTTGAGCGCCAGCGAACTGGTGGTCACCACCGGTTGCCACGAAGCGCTGTCCACCAGTATTCGCGCGATCTGCGAACCCGGCGACATTGTCGCAGTGGACTCGCCGAGCTTTCACGGTGCGATGCAGACCCTCAAGGGCCTGGGCATGAAAGCCCTGGAAATCCCCACCGATCCATTGACCGGCATCAGTCTCGAAGCGCTGGAACTGGCCCTGGAGCAGTGGCCGATCAAGGTCATACAGCTGACCCCCAACTGTAACAACCCGTTGGGCTACATCATGCCGGAGTCGCGCAAACGCGCGTTGTTGACGCTTGCGCAGCGCTATGACGTGGCGATCATCGAGGACGATGTGTATGGCGAACTGGCCTACACCTACCCGCGCCCGCGCACGATCAAGTCCTTCGACGAGGACGGTCGCGTCCTGTTGTGCAGCTCGTTTTCCAAGACCCTGGCGCCGGGCCTGCGCATCGGCTGGGTTGCGCCCGGCCGCTATCTGGAACGGGTGCTGCACATGAAATACATCAGCACCGGATCCACCGCACCACAACCGCAGATCGCCATCGCCGAATTTCTCAAGGGCGGCCACTTCGAACCGCATTTGCGGCGAATGCGCACGCAATACCAGCGCAATCGCGACGTGATGATTGATTGGGTGACCCGCTACTTCCCGGCCGGTACCCGCGCGAGTCGCCCACAGGGCAGCTTCATGCTGTGGGTCGAACTACCGGAAGGTTTCGACACCCTGAAACTGAATCGTGCATTGCACGACCAAGGCGTACAGATTGCCGTGGGCAGCATTTTTTCCGCCTCCGGCAAGTACCGCAATTGCCTGCGCATGAACTACGCTGCCAAGCCAACACCGCAGATCGAAGACGCGGTGCGCAAGGTCGGTGCGACAGCGATCAAACTGCTGGCGGAAACCGATCAGCTCAGCGACTGACTTTTATTCGGGGATCAGCGTCCATATGCCTATCTGCGCCGCCAAACGGAACGATCCTACGTGAGAGTCAGACAGCCCCTGCTTGCTCTTCTGCTACTCACCGCGTTCCTGGACGGTTGCGCCAACCTCGAAGTACAGCGTGTGCCGAGCCAGGCGCTGCCGGCTTCAAACTCCGCATTCGGCCGCTCGGTCCAGGCGCAGGCCGCGCCTTACAAGGGACAATCGGGCTTTCGCCTGCTATCGGACAGCACCGAGGCCTTCACCGCCCGCGCCGAACTGATCCGTAACGCCCAAAGCAGCCTCGACTTGCAGTACTACATCGTGCACGACGGCATCAGCACGCGCATGCTGATCGAGCAGTTGCTCAAGGCCGCCGACCGGGGCGTACGGGTGCGGGTACTGCTCGACGATACTGCCAGCGATGGCTTGGACCGGGTCATTGCGACCCTCGCCGCACACCCGAACATCCAGATCCGCGTGTTCAACCCGCTGAATCTGGGCCGCAGTACGGGGGTGACGCGCACCGTGGGCCGACTGTTCAACCTGTCGCAACAGCATCGACGCATGCACAACAAATTGTGGCTTGCGGACAACAGCATGGCCATCGTCGGCGGGCGCAATCTGGGGGACGAGTATTACGATGCCAAGCCCAACATGAATTTCACCGACATCGACATGCTCAGTGTCGGCCCGGTCGCCGAGCAACTCGGGCACAGTTTCGACCAGTACTGGAACAGCGCCCTGAGCAAGCCGATCGACGAATTCCTGTCGAGCAAACCCACACCCCGGGACCTGGAAAACACCCGCGTCCGACTGGAAGAGTCCCTGGCGGAAACGCGCAAACAGAATCACGCGCTCTATAAACACTTGATGACTTTCACCACCCACCCACGCCTGGACATCTGGCGCCGCGAGCTGATCTGGGCCTGGAACCAGGCATTGTGGGATGCGCCGAGCAAGGTACTGGCCAAGGGCGAGCCCGATCCGCGGTTGCTGCTTACCACGCAACTCGCACCTGAACTCAATAACGTCAGCAAAGAGCTGATCATGATCTCGGCCTACTTTGTGCCCGGCCAGCCGGGACTGGTGTACCTGACCGGGCGCGCCGATGCCGGCGTTTCTGTGAGTTTGCTGACCAATTCACTGGAAGCCACGGACGTTCCCGCCGTACACGGTGGTTACGCGCCCTATCGCAGGGCGCTGCTGGAGCACGGCGTGAAGCTGTACGAATTGCGTCGCCAACCCGGCGAGGGAGGCGGCAGCGGTAGCGGGCCGCATCTGTTTTCCAGCAGCGCCTATCACAGCTCTGACTCCAGCCTGCACAGCAAGGCGATGATATTCGACCAGCAGAAATCCTTTATCGGCTCGTTCAATTTCGATCCACGCTCGGTGCTGTGGAACACCGAAGTCGGCGTACTGGTGGACAGCCCGGAATTGGCCGCACGGGTCCGCGAACTGGCGCTGCAGGGCATGGCGCCGGCCCTGAGTTATCAGGTGGAGCTGGAAAACGGAAAGATCGTCTGGACCACCGAAGACGACGGGAAAATGCACACCCTGACCAAGGAGCCAGGGAGTTGGTGGCGACGCTTCAATGCGTGGATGAGCAATACGGTTGGGCTGGAGAAGATGTTGTAGCCAGCCGATGATCCATTGTGGTTCTTCAGGCTGGCTCTGCAGCCGCGCCAAACGCCCCTTGCCGCGACACCACAATCAACACACCCAAGGCCCCTACCGCCATCAGCAACGGCAATGCATGCCCGCTGATCCACTGGCTGCCGGCACCCGCCAGCAGCGGCCCGATCAGGCAACCGATCCCCCACAGCTGGGCGATGTGTGCGTTGGCCCGCACCAGCGCATCGTCGCGATAACGCTCGCCGATCAGGATCAACGATAAGGTGAACAACCCGCCAGCGCTGGCGCCGAACAGCACCCACAGCGGCCAGATCATCAGCGTGTCGATCAGCAGCGGGATTGCCAGGCTCGATATCAGCAGGACCACAGCACAACCGGCGAACAACGCGCGTCGCGACAAACGATCGGCCAACGCACCAATCGGCAATTGCAGCACCGCATCGCCGACCACCACCGTACTGACCATCGCCAAAGCGATTTCCGTGGTGAAGCCCTGTCGCAGGCAGTAGACCGGCAACAGCGTCAGGATCATCGCTTCGAACGCGGCAAACAGCGACACCGCCCAGGCAATCGCCGGCAGGCCTCGACAGAACTCAAGCAAATCACGCAGGGTCACGCTGCTGGCCTCGCTGCTCGGCGCGCCACTGCGTCCCAACAGCAGGAACGGTGCAGCCATCAGCAAACCGACACCCACCCAAAAGCCATAGTCATGCTCGGTACCGAGGAAGCCCAGCAATACCGGCCCTGCCAGCTGACTCAAGGCGTAGCTGCTGCCATACAGCGCCACCAGCCGCCCGCGCCATTGCTCGACCACCAGTTGATTGATCCAGCTTTCACCGATGATGAATACGAGGGTCAGGATCACCCCGATCATCAGCCGCAGCACCAACCAGATCGGATAGCTCGGCAACAGCGCCAGCAAACCGATCGAGACCGCCCCGGCCCACAGGCACAGACGCATCAGATTGGCCGTGCCGAAGCGCGCCGCCAGATGGCTGGAGACTTTCGCCCCCAGCAGGACACCAATGGCCGGCATCGCCGCCATCACACCAATGGCAAACGAGCCGTAGCCCCAGCTTTCCAAGCGAAACGACACCAGCGGCATGCTGACACCCAGGGCCAAGCCGACACTCAGGACAGATGCCAAAACGGCGAAATAAGTCGCCCAACGCATGTTCCACGCTCCTGTGGATATTTTTATATGCAGCGCAAAGTACTGTGGGAGCGAGCCTTTGTGGCGAGGGGGCTTGCCCCCGTTGGGTCGCGGAGCGGCCCCAAAACCTGCAATTGCGGTGTATCAAGTACACCGCATGCAATGGTTTTGCGCCTGCTTCGCAGCCGAACGGGGGCAAGCCCCCTCACCACAGGGCTCGCTCCCACAAGGGATCTGCGTCGTTCGGGAGGCCTGCTCTACAACAGGCCTCCCTTAACGGCTTACAACTTGATCCAGGTCGCCTTCAGCTCGGTGTACTTGTCGAAAGCGTGCAGGGACTTGTCGCGACCGTTGCCGGACTGCTTGAAGCCACCGAACGGAGCAGTCATGTCACCGCCATCGTACTGGTTGACCCACACGCTACCGGCACGCAGTGCGCGGGCGGTGAGGTGAGCCTTGGAGATGTCGGCCGTCCAGACCGCAGCAGCCAGGCCGTACGGTGTGTCGTTGGCGATCGCGATGGCTTCTTCGGCGCTGTCGAATGCGATGACCGACAGTACCGGGCCAAAGATTTCTTCCTGGGCGATTTTCATCGCGTTGCTCACACCGTCGAAAATCGTCGGCTCAACGTAAGTACCGCCCGTTTCCTGGAGCGTACGCTTGCCACCGGCCACCAGCTTGGCGCCGTCGGCATGACCAGACTCGATGTAAGACAGCACGGTGTTCATCTGCTGGGTATCGACCAGCGCACCAACGTTGGTTGCAGGATCCAGCGGATTGCCCGGCTTCCAGGTTTTCAGTGCCTCGATCACCAGTGGCAGGAATTTGTCCTTGATCGAACGCTCGACCAGCAGGCGCGAACCGGCGGTGCAGACTTCGCCCTGGTTGAAGGCGATGGCGCCAGCTGCGGCTTCAGCAGCGTCTTGCAGGTTCGGTGCATCGGCGAACACGATGTTCGGGCTCTTGCCGCCAGCTTCGAGCCAGACGCGCTTCATGTTCGACTCGCCGGAGTAGATCAACAGCTGCTTGGCGATCTTGGTCGATCCGGTGAACACCAGGGTGTCGACATCGTTGTGCAGGGCCAGGGCCTTGCCGACGGTGTGACCGTAACCCGGCAGCACGTTCAGCACGCCTTTCGGGATGCCGGCTTCGACAGCCAGTTCAGCGATGCGAATGGCGGTCAGCGGGGATTTTTCGGACGGTTTGAGGATCACCGAGTTACCGGTGGACAGCGCAGGACCAAGTTTCCAGCACGCCATCATCAGCGGGAAGTTCCACGGCACGATGGCGCCAACAACACCCACCGGCTCACGGGTCACAAGACCCAACTGGTCGTGCGGAGTGGCCGCTACTTCGTCGTAAATCTTGTCGATGGCTTCGCCGCTCCAGCTCAGGGCTTGCGCCGCACCGGGAACGTCGATGTACAGGGAATCGCTGATCGGCTTGCCCATGTCCAGGGTTTCAAGCAGGGCCAGCTCTTCGGCGTGCTGCTTGAGCAGGCCGGCGAAACGGATCATGGTGGACTTGCGCTTGGTCGGCGCCAGGCGCGACCAGGCACCGGAATTGAAGGTGGCGCGAGCGTTTTCCACGGCGCGCTGGGCATCGGCGGCGTCACAGCTGGCAATCTTGCCCAGCAGACGGCCATCGACCGGGCTGATGCACTCGAAGGTCTGGCCGGAAACGGCGTCGGTGTATTCGCCATTGATATAGGCGCGGCCTTCGATTTTCAGGTCGCGGGCACGTTGTTCCCAGTCGGCACGGGTCAGGGTGGTCATGCGAGTGTCCTCCTCTTATTGATACGACACCCGCGTTCTTCGCGGGCGCTGTCAGGAATTCTGCCCGGCCAGCCTGCTTTTCGGCCCAAGGCATCCACCACCCTAAACCAGCCGCACATGAAGTTTCAATATATTTGACATAACACCGGCAAACGGCCTTGCGATGTTCATTTTAATAAACATAGACTTTGAGCCTTTCAGTGTCCGGTCTCGCCAATACGTTCCTCTTTTGACGAGCAGATGTTGTTGTCAGGCAAGGCGCCGTGACGAGTCATAGCCCGCTATGGCGAGGAGCGGCAACGCAGCATGACAGCAACAGATGCCGTCAAAAAGGAACAGTATTGGCGAGACCGGACACCCACCACTCGCGCCGTAATCACGGGGGATAACAACAATGAACATCCAGAACGTCGTCGACTTCAGCCAGGCCACCACCGCCGCCGAACGCTACCGCCCGGACGCAGCCAAAGTGCTCAAGGGCGACCCGGAACAAGCCGTTTACAACCACTACAACAGCCCTTGTGGCCAGTTGAACGCTGGTGTGTGGGAAGGTGCAGTCGGGCAGTGGACAGTGAACTTCACCGAGCACGAGTACTGCGAGATCCAGCAAGGGGTTTCGGTGCTGCGTGACAACGAGGGCAATGCCAAGACCCTGCGCGCAGGCGACCGCTTCGTGATCCCCGCCGGATTCAAAGGCACCTGGGAAGTGCTGGAGCCATGCCGCAAGATCTACGTAGCGTTTGAACAGAAGGCTTGAAGCAAGATCATCGAAATACTTAAAAGCCCGTCCCTGGTGACGGGCTTTTTCATGGGCGGGCTCCGGCAAACATCGCGATACAGTACAGCAGGTGATAAATATTCGGGGCTGCTCCAGTATTTCTTCACGGCATCCAAGACGGATGACGGGAGCAATTTCGCTCACTCACCAATTGCAAGGAAGCGATATATGACCACTGATTTGAAACAACACCTGGACACAGCCATTCAGTACATCGGCCGGCAATACTCCGAAGAGCTGCGTGGAGAGCTCGCCAACAAGACCGGGCTGGCGGTACGTCCGAGGGGCATCGGGTTCATCATGACCAAAGACTACAATCCCGCACGGATCAATCTGCTGGTTGAAAACGAAATCATCACCCATGTCACCATGGGCAATTGATTTGCGCTAAACCGTGCATCGCTCTACTCAGCACTGAAGCACTGTGACTTGATCAGACTGAAGAGTTACCCGTTTTTTCAAGCACAACAAAAAAGGCCCGTATCTCGCGATACGGGCCTTTTTCGTAAGAGGGAAAAATCAATTACTTGATTTTGCCTTCCTTGTAGATCACGTGCTTGCGAACAACCGGATCATATTTCTTGATCTCGATTTTGTCCGGGGTAGTACGCTTGTTCTTGTCGGTAGTGTAGAAGTGACCAGTACCGGCGCTCGAAATCAAACGAATCAATTCACGCATGATTAGCTCCCTTAAACCTTGCCATCGCGGCGAAGTTCGGCCAGCACGACAGTGATGCCACGCTTGTCGATGATACGCATGCCTTTGGCAGATACGCGCAGACGCACAAAACGTTTCTCTTCTTCAACCCAGAAGCGGTGATGCTGCAGGTTCGGCAGGAAACGACGACGGGTTTTGTTGTTTGCGTGGGAAATGTTATTCCCAGTCACCGGACCCTTACCGGTAACTTGACATACTCTAGACATGCCTCAGCCCTCTAAAACCACATGCCCAACCCGGCATGGGTTGGCCGCTTAATCTCTCAGTCATTTGGCGCCAGGCGCCGCGTTTCTTTAGAGGTCTTACCGGCTACACCTACAGTGAAGGAACCGGGCCCCTAGAAAAGAGCGCTGCTTTATACCAGAAAGACTGGAGAGCAACAACATTCGGTGCGCGTTGAATTCACAAAAACCCCGTTTTTCGGGCTCCGAGCGCCTTGGACAAAGGCTATCATCGATGGCGACCGCTCGTCGCAGAGAATCGGCCAACCGGCCAAATCAGGATTTTGCTCTCCCGCCTCACAGCAAATTCAGGCGCTATAGTCCTCTCAAAATGAAAAAGGGGATAGTCATTTGCAAACGAGCCCACTAGGGTAAGCCTTTTCCAGACTGCACTTGCAGATGGGCCTTCGATCTGTAAAGGAAGCCGACCATGCGCCTCGCTGCCCTACCGCTGTTGCTCGCCCCGCTTCTGCTGAGCCCACAGGCCTTTGCCGCCGCCCTGAGCGTCTGCACCGAGGCCAGCCCTGAAGGCTTCGACGTGGTGCAGTACAACTCGCTGACCACCACCAACGCCTCGGCCGATGTGCTGATGAATCGCCTGGTGGACTTCGACACGGCTAGTGGCAAAGTGGTCGCCAGCCTCGCCGACAGCTGGGAAGTCAGCCCCGACGGCCTGACCTACGTCTTCAAGTTGCACCCGCAGGTGAAATTCCATCGCACCGAGTATTTCACCCCAACGCGCGACCTGAGCGCCGAAGACGTGATTTTCAGCTTCGACCGCATGCTCGACCCGGCCAATGCGTGGCACAAAGTCGCCCAGAGCGGCTTCCCCCATGCGCAATCGATGCAGTTACCTGCATTGATCAAGAAGATCGACGCCTTCGACCCGCAGACCGTACGCTTCACCCTCGACCACCCGGATTCGACCTTCCTGGCGACCCTGAGCATGGGCTTCGCCTCGATCTATTCGGCCGAATACGCCGACAAACTGATGAAGGCCGGCACACCCGAGAAGCTCAACAGCCAGCCAATCGGCACAGGGCCGTTCGTTTTCACTCGCTTCCAGAAGGACGCCTCGGTTCGCTACAAAGCCAACCCCGAATACTTCGGTGGCAAACCTCTTGTAGATCCGCTGATCTTCGCCATCACCCCGGACGCCAACGTGCGCCTGCAGAAATTGCGCCGTAACGAATGCCAGATCGCCCTGTCGCCCAAGCCTCTGGACGTACAGGAAGCGCTGAAAGAGCCGACGCTGAAAGTCGAAAAGACTGACGCGTTCATGACCGCATTCGTCGGCATCAACAGCCAGCATCCGCCATTGGACAAGCCTGAAGTCCGCCAGGCCATCAACCTTGCCTTCGACAAGGCCAGCTATGTCAAAGCCGTGTTCGAAGACACCGCCGAGGCGGCCAACGGTCCGTACCCACCCAACACCTGGAGCTACGCGAAAAACCTGCCGGGCTACCCTCACGACATTGCGAAGGCCAAAGCCTTGATGGCCAAGGCCGGACTCAAGGACGGCTTCCAGACCACCATCTGGACCCGCCCTTCCGGCAGCCTGCTTAACCCCAACCCAAGCCTTGGCGCTCAACTGCTGCAGTCTGACCTCGCGGAAATCGGCATTCAGGCCGAAATCCGCGTGATCGAATGGGGCGAACTGATCCGCCGCGCCAAGGCCGGTGAACATGACTTGCTGTTCATGGGCTGGGCCGGTGACAACGGTGACCCGGACAACTTCCTCACGCCGCAGTTTTCCTGCGCCGCGGTCAAGTCCGGTACCAACTTCGCCCGCTACTGCAATCAGGACCTGGACAAGCTGATCAGCGCCGGCAAGACCACCGGCGAGCAAGGTGTGCGCAGCAAACTCTACGAACAGGCCCAGGCGCAGATCCAGCAGCAGGCGCTGTGGTTGCCACTGGCCCACCCGACTGCGTTCGCGCTGACGCGCAAGGATGTCGAGGGGTACTCGGTCAGCCCGTTCGGCCGGCAGGACTATTCCAAGGTCAGTATCAAATAACCCAACCACCACACATAACCTGTGGGAGCGAGCTTGCTCGCGATAGCGGACTTTCAGGCAACCTTTGTACTGAATGTACCGCCGTCATCGCGGGCAGCCCGCTCCCACAGGGTTCTGCATTCCCCCACCAGATCTACATCCACCCATACTCAGCCATCGACAACGGATCGCCGTCGCCGATGATGAAATGGTCGAGCACCCGCACGTCAATCAACTCCAGCGCCTTTTGCAGGCGATTGGTCAGCACCCGGTCGGACTGACTGGGGTCGGTGTTGCCCGACGGATGGTTGTGGCAGAGGATCAATGCTGCTGCGTTGTTGGCCAGGGCACGCTTGACCACCTCTCGCGGATGAACACTGGTGTTGTCGATGGAGCCGCGAAACAGCGTCTCAAACGCCAGTACCTGATGCCTGGAATCGAGAAACAGACACCCAAACACCTCGTGCGGCTCGTGGCGCAGCATCGATTTCAGGTACTCACGAACCGCGTGCGGATTCTCCAGTGCCGATTTTTGGCGCGCTCGCTCGGCCAGATGGCGCCTGCTCATTTCTTGCGCAGCCTGCAACTGTGCAAATTTCGCCGGCCCAAGTCCCAGCTGCTTGCTGAACGTTTCCTGATCGGCCTCAAGCAGCAAACGCAGGCTGCCAAACTGATTCAACAGGTGTCGCGCCAGATCTACTGCACTTTTACCCACCACGCCCGTACGTAAAAAGATCGCCAGCAGTTCGGCGTCCGAAAGGCTTCCCGCACCCTGTTCAAGCAACCTCTCCCGCGGCCGTTCCGTCGCCGGCCAATCGCGAATACTCATAGCACCTCCCTGTCTGTGGGCACCGCTGTTCCGTAGCGGTCGCTGTGATATCGTAGCCCATCTTTTTTGCGGGCGAATTCATCCTGGGGAGGGGGTTTCGCCACGTATGTCACCAACGAATTGAAAGGCAGGCCTATGCAGCGGCTGTATCGGAAACGCATTGTTCTGGGCGTCGGCGGCGGCATCGCTGCCTACAAGAGCGCCGACCTGGTTCGCCGCCTGATCGATCAGGGCGCCGAAGTGCGCGTGGTCATGACTCGTGGCGGCGCAGAGTTCATCACCCCGCTGACTATGCAGGCCCTGTCCGGGCACCCGGTCCACCTGGACCTGCTGGACCCGGCGGCCGAAGCAGCCATGGGCCACATCGAGCTCGCCAAATGGGCCGACCTGGTGCTGATCGCCCCCGCCACGGCGGACCTTATTGCCCGCCTGGCCCAAGGCATTGCCGACGATCTGCTGACCACGCTGGTGCTGGCCACCGACGCAGTGGTCGCCGTCGCACCGGCAATGAACCAGGCGATGTGGCGCGATCCGGCGACCCAGGCCAACCTGCAAACCCTAGAAAGTCGCGACATCAAGGTCTTCGGCCCGGCCTCCGGCAGCCAGGCCTGCGGCGATGTCGGCCTGGGGCGCATGCTCGAAGCCATTGAACTGGCCCAGTGTGCCGCCGACTGCTTCCAGCGTCAGGCACTGACCGGCAAACACGTGCTGATCACGGCCGGCCCGACCCAGGAAAACATCGACCCGGTGCGCTACATCACCAACCACAGCTCCGGAAAAATGGGCTTTGCCCTGGCCGAAGCCGCCGTGGAGGCCGGTGCCCGCGTGACCCTGATCACCGGCCCCGTACACCTGCCGACTCCCGATCGCGTCACCCGCATCGATGTGGTCAGCGCCCGCGACATGCTCGCCGCGTGTGAAGCGGCGATCCCTTGCGATCTGTTCATCGCCTCGGCAGCGGTCGCGGATTACCGTCCGGAAGTCGTCGCCCCGCAGAAACTCAAGAAAGATCCTACGAACGGCGACGGCTTGTTGCTACAGATGGTGCGTAACCCGGACATCCTGGCCACCATCGCCACCCGCCCCGACCGTCCGTTCAGTGTCGGTTTCGCCGCCGAGACCGAACACCTGCTCGATTACGCTGCACGCAAGCTGAAAGACAAGAACCTCGACCTGATCGTCGCCAACGACGTCGCCAACCCGAGCATTGGCTTCAACAGCGAAGAAAACGCCTGCAGCGTCATCGACCGTGAACTTCACGCCACACTTTTCGCCCAGACCAGCAAGAGCAAGATTGCTCGCCAGCTGATCACTTTTATCGCCGAACGTCTAAACCAGGTTTAATTTACATGCACGCTTTGCAAGCCAAGATCCTCGACCCCCGCATCGGTACCGAATTCCCGCTGCCGCAATACGCCACACCAGGCTCCGCCGGCCTCGACCTGCGCGCCATGCTGGAACAGGACACCGTGATCAAGCCGGGTGAAACCGTGCTGATCCCCACTGGCCTGTCGGTTTATATCGGTGACCCAAACCTGGCGGCGCTGATTCTGCCGCGCTCGGGAATGGGCCATAAGCACGGCATCGTGCTGGGCAACCTGGTGGGTCTGATCGACTCCGACTACCAAGGCCCATTGATGGTCTCCTGCTGGAACCGTGGCCAGACCGAATTCACCATGCCGGTCGGCGAGCGCCTGGCGCAACTGGTGCTGGTGCCGGTGGTACAGGCTCACTTCGAGATGGTTGAAGAGTTTGTTGAAACCGAGCGCGGCACTGGCGGTTTCGGCCATACCGGTACCCGCTGATCCGATCACGCTGTTCTTGGGGCGGGGGATCTGACTCCCTCGCCACAAAATTCAAATTGTCATCTGCAAGGTTTAGCTCCGGAAATCAAGGCATTGCCCGGCCAAACCCTTGCCGTCAGGGGCGTCATGGCCCTTTCATACCACGAACTCTCTGTGGAAAACGCCGTCATACCCTTCAGTTTGAACCTGCTGCCGAATGAATCGGCGGCGTGTCCAGCCACTTTCGAGATGGAGCATTTCCACAGATGAACACCCCGGCCAAAATCGTACCCAAGTTCCCTGACAGCATCTTCCGCGCCTACGACATCCGCGGCACCGTCCCGGAATTCCTGAACGCCGAAACCGCTTACTGGATCGGCCGCGCCGTCGGCTCCCAAAGCCTGGCCCAGGGCGAGCCAAACGTGTCCGTCGGTCGCGATGGTCGCCTGTCCGGCCCGGAGCTGGTCGCGCAACTGATCAAAGGCATCGCCGACAGCGGCTGCCACGTCAGTGATGTCGGCCTGGTCCCGACTCCGGCGCTCTACTACGCCGCCAACGTACTGGCCGGCAAATCCGGCGTGATGCTCACCGGCAGCCACAACCCGTCGAACTACAACGGCTTCAAGATCGTCATTGCCGGCGACACCCTGGCCAACGAACAGATCCAGGCCCTGCACGACCGCCTCAAGACCAACAACCTGAGCAGCGGCCAGGGCAGCATCACCCAGGTCGAGATTCTCGATCGCTACACCACCGAAATCGTCCAGGACATCAAGCTGGCCCGTCGCCTGAAAGTGGTCGTCGACTGCGGCAACGGCGCGGCCGGCGTGATCGCCCCGCAACTGATCGAAGCGCTGAACTGCGAAGTCATCCCGCTGTTCTGCGAAGTGGACGGCAACTTCCCGAACCACCACCCGGACCCGGGCAAACCTGAAAACCTCGTGGACCTGATTGCCAAGGTCAAGGAAACCAACGCTGACATCGGCCTGGCCTTCGACGGCGATGGCGACCGCGTCGGCGTGGTGACCAACACCGGCAGCATCGTCTACCCGGACCGCCTGCTGATGCTGTTCGCCCGCGACGTCGTGGCGCGCAACCCGGGCGCCGAAATCATCTTCGACGTCAAATGCACCCGTCGCCTGATTCCGCTGATCAAGGAATACGGTGGTCGGTCGTTAATGTGGAAGACTGGTCACTCGTTGATCAAAAAGAAAATGAAACAATCCGGCGCCCTGCTGGCTGGCGAAATGAGCGGGCACATTTTCTTCAAGGAGCGCTGGTTCGGTTTCGACGACGGCATCTACAGCGCCGCGCGATTGCTGGAGATCCTCAGCAAGGAAAAATCCTCGGCCGAAGAGCTGTTCGCGACCTTCCCGAACGATATTTCTACGCCGGAAATCAATATCCATGTGACCGAAGAGAGCAAATTCAGCATCATTGATGCATTGCACGATGCGCAGTGGGGCGAAGGCGCCGACCTGACCACCATTGACGGCGTGCGAGTCGACTATGCCAAAGGCTGGGGCCTGGTACGCGCCTCCAACACCACTCCGGTGCTGGTGCTGCGTTTCGAGGCCGATGACGAGGCTGAATTGCAGCGCATCAAGGACGTATTCAAAGTCCAGTTGAAGCGTGTTGCACCTGATCTCCAACTACCGTTCTGATTCACCCGGAGCCCTGAATGACCCTCGAACGCGAAGCCGCCGCCAACACCGCCAAGGTCCTGTCCGAAGCGTTGCCTTACATCCGCCGTTATGTCGGCAAGACACTGGTGATCAAATACGGCGGCAACGCGATGGAAAGCGAGGAGCTGAAAACCGGCTTCGCCCGCGACATCGTGCTGATGAAGGCCGTGGGCATCAACCCGGTGGTGGTTCACGGTGGCGGCCCGCAAATCGGTGACCTGCTCAAGCGCCTGTCGATCGAGAGCCATTTCGTCGACGGCATGCGCGTCACCGACGCCGCGACCATGGATGTGGTGGAAATGGTCCTCGGCGGCCAGGTCAACAAGGACATCGTCAACCTGATCAACCGTCATGGCGGCAGCGCCATCGGCCTGACCGGTAAAGACGCCGAGCTGATTCGCGCGAAGAAGCTCACCGTTACCCGTCAGACACCGGAAATGACCACCCCGGAAATCATCGACATCGGCCACGTGGGCGAAGTAGTCGGCATCAATACCGACCTGCTGAACCTGCTGGTCAAGGGCGATTTCATCCCGGTGATCGCGCCCATCGGCGTCGGTGCCAACGGCGAGTCGTACAACATCAACGCTGACCTGGTGGCCGGTAAAGTCGCCGAAGCGCTGAAAGCCGAGAAGCTGATGCTGCTGACCAACATCGCCGGCCTGATGGACAAGTCGGGCACGGTCCTGACTGGCCTGACAACCCAGCAAGTCGACGACCTGATCGCCGACGGCACTATCTACGGCGGCATGCTGCCGAAGATCCGTTGCGCACTGGAAGCGGTCCAGGGCGGCGTGGGCAGCTCGCTGATCATCGACGGTCGCGTACCGAATGCGATCCTGCTGGAAATCTTCACCGATACCGGCGTGGGCACCCTGATCAGCAATCGCAAGCGTCCTTAAGCGATAGCGCAAACAAAAAGACCCCGCTCGGCCTGGCTGAGCGGGGTCTTTTTTTTCACCGTCTTCCCTATGGAAGGCTGCTTTTTTGTGGCGAGGGAGCTTGCTCCCGCTTGAGTGCGCAGCACTCACGACATTCTTGGGTCTGCTACGCAGCCCAGCGGGAGCAAGCTCCCTCGCCACACAAGCTCCCCACAGGGAATAGCGATTAAACGCCGAACTGCGCGCGGTACGCTTCCACGGCTGGCAGATGCTGCTTGAGCTGCGGGTCATCTGCCAGGAATTCCAGCACCTGGTTCAGCGAAACGATGCTGATGACCGGGATGCCGAAGTCACGCTCGACTTCCTGGATCGCCGACAACTCGCCGTTGCCACGCTCCTGACGGTTCAGGGCGATCAGCACGCCAGCGGCCTTGGCGCCATCCTGGGAGGCGATGATCTGCATCACTTCACGGATTGCGGTGCCGGCGGTGATCACGTCGTCGATGATCAGAACGTCGCCGGTCAACGGTGCGCCAACCAGGCTGCCGCCTTCACCGTGGGCCTTGGCTTCCTTGCGGTTGAAGCACCATGGCAGGTCACGGTTGTGATGCTCGGCCAGGGCCACCGCAGTAGTCGCCGCCAAAGGGATGCCTTTGTAGGCCGGGCCAAACAGCACGTCGAAGGGAATGCCGCTCTCGGCAATGGCAGCGGCGTAGAAACGTCCCAGCTGCGCCAGAGCCGAACCCGAGTTGAACAGGCCAGCGTTGAAGAAGTAAGGACTGGTGCGCCCGGACTTCAGGGTGAACTCACCGAAGCGCAAAACGCCGCGATCGATGGCAAAACGGATGAAATCGCGCTGATACGCTTGCATGAAAAAACCCCAAATACCACGGATTTAGCTAATTAGCTTGACGCCGTGTATCATACACGCACGCGATTTTTGGGGCCATTTATGCGGATCATCAGTGTGAACGTCAATGGTATTCAGGCTGCAGTCGAGCGTGGTTTGCTCAGTTGGCTGCAGGCACAGAATGCCGACGTCATCTGCCTGCAGGACACCCGCGCCTCCGCCTTTGAACTGGACGATCCAGCCTTCCAACTGGATGGATACTTCCTTTATGCCTGCGATGCCGAAGTTCCCGCCCAAGGCGGCGTGGCTTTGTATTCGCGGCTGCAACCGAAGGCTGTCATCAGCGGTCTCGGTTTCGAGACGGCCGACCGCTACGGGCGCTACCTGCAAGCCGATTTCGACAAGGTCAGCATCGCGACCTTGCTGCTCCCTTCGGGGCAGAACGGCGATGAAGACTTGAACCAGAAGTTCAAGCTAATGGACGACTTCGCCCGTTATCTGGATAAACAGCGACGCAAACGCCGCGAGTACATTTATTGTGGCTCTCTGTACGTGGCGCAACAGAAGCTGGATATCAAGAACTGGCGCGACAGCCAGCAATCTCCGGGCTTCCTGGCACCTGAACGTGCCTGGATGGACGAGATTGTCGGCAACATGGGTTATGTCGACGCCCTGCGTGAAGTCAGCCGTGAAGGCGACCAGTACAGCTGGTGGCCGGACAACGAACAGGCGGAGATGCTCAACCTCGGTTGGCGCTTCGACTATCAGTTGCTGACCCCTGGCCTGCGCCGCTTCGTACGCAGCGCACGCCTGCCACGCCAGCCGCGGTTCTCGCAACACGCGCCACTGATCGTGGACTACGACTGGACGCTGACCATTTAAGCGTCGTTTCGCAGACACAAAAAAGCCGACTTCAGGGTCGGCTTTTTTGTGGGTACTTGTTTTTGCTTTTCTGTGGGAGCGAGCTTGCTCGCGATGACGATACATCAGATACCGATGCAGTGGCTGTCAGACCGCTATCGCGAGCAGGCTCGCTCCTACAGGGGGGATCTTCGTTGATCGTTATTTGATCAACCGCCAAGTGAACGGATACCGATAAGGCTGCCCCTCATTGGCCTTCACCCCGGCAATGATCGTAAGCACCAGCGCACCGATCGCGATCAGGCCAAACAGGAAGAACCCGATAATCACCACCATCAGCAAGAAGCAGATAGCCGAGGCGATTGCGACGGTGATCTGGAAGTTCAGCGCTTCCTTGCCCTGGGCATCGATGAACGGGTCCATCTCGCGCTTCATCTGCCAGAGAATCAGCGGGCCGATGATCGTGCCGAACGGAATCCAGATCCCCAGCAAGGCGGACAAGTGGCAAAACATGGCCCACTGACGCACCTCTTGGCTCGGCGTGGGCAGCGGCAGTTGCTCGTCACTCATGGTGTCCTCCTTGTCTGGAGCAGTCCGGTCAGTCAGCCAGTGCGGCCTTTTGCAGTTCGAAAATCTCGTTCATGCCTTTCTTGGCCAGTTCGAGCATCGCGTTCAGCTCTTCAGGCTGGAACGGCGCGCCTTCGGCAGTGCCCTGGACTTCGATGAAACCGCCAGCGCTGGTCATTACCACGTTCAGGTCAGTCTCGGCGGCCGAGTCTTCCAGGTAATCGAGGTCGAGCACAGGCTCACCCTTGTACATGCCCACGGAAACCGCAGCGATCATTTGCTTGACCGGGTCGCCGCCCTTCAGGCCGCCACGCTTCTTGATGACTTTCAAGGCATCGATCAGCGCAACCATGGAACCGGTGATCGACGCGGTGCGGGTGCCACCGTCGGCCTGGATCACGTCGCAGTCGACGTACAGGGTGACGTCACCCAGCTTGGTCATGTCCAGCGCAGCGCGCAGGGAACGGCCGATCAAACGCTGGATTTCCAGGGTTCGGCCGCCTTGCTTGCCGCGGCTCGCTTCACGCTGGTTACGTTCGCCGGTTGCGCGCGGCAGCATGCCGTACTCGGCGGTCAACCAGCCCTGGCCCTGGCCTTTCAGGAAACGCGGTACGCCCGGTTCAACGCTGACGGTGCAGATGACCTTGGTGTCACCGAACTCGACCAGCACAGAACCCTCGGCGTGTTTGGTGTAGTTGCGGGTGATGCGGATCGAGCGGAGCTGATCGGCAGCGCGACCACTTGGACGTATCATAGGGAGTACCTGTACTGGGGACGGAAAACTGCGGAGCATTATAGAGCCGACGGCCGCCACTGGGCACTTCTAAAAAATTCCGCCGACGACCGAGGGCTCTGCACCGCGCGTCGGTGCAGGCCTGCCGCTCTTTGTCACACTGTGTGTTTGGGCGCATCTGCGCCACTGCGCTACAATCCTGCGCCTTTGCTGCCAGTCGGCTTTAATTCATTGATATCGGATTCCCGGAACCTCGGTTCTGTGCCGATCTGCCTTGCGAGGTACCTCCATGGTGCACAGCATGACCGCCTTCGCCCGCGTCGAGAAAGCCGGCGTCCAGGGCACCCTGAGTTGGGAACTGCGCTCGGTCAACAGCCGCTACCTGGAACCCCACCTGCGTCTCCCGGAATCCTTCCGTGACCTCGAGGGCGCTGTTCGTGAGGCCCTGCGCCAGGGAGTATCGCGGGGCAAGCTCGAATGTACCCTGCGCTTCACCGAAGAGAACACCGGCAAGGCGCTGCAAATCGATCAGGAGCGCGCCGCGCAACTGGTCGCCGCCGCCGAGACCATCGCCAGCCTGATCAAGAACCCGGCAGCGCTGAACCCACTGGAAGTCCTGGCCTGGCCCGGCGTCCTGGTAGGCGACGCCACCGACCCGCAAGCCTTGAACGCCGAAGCGCTGGCACTGTTCAACCAGGGCCTCAAGGAACTGAAGGCCGGCCGCGAGCGCGAAGGCACGGAGCTGGCGCGGCTGATCAACGAGCGCCTGAGCTCCATCGAAGAAGACGTGGTGACCTTGCGCGAACTGGTTCCGCAAATGCTCGCCACCCAGCGCCAGAAAGTCCTCGACCGCTTCGCCGACATGAAGGCCGAGATGGACCCGCAGCGCCTGGAGCAGGAAATGGTCATGCTCGCGCAAAAAAGCGACGTCGCCGAAGAACTGGATCGCCTGAGCACTCATATCATCGAAGTTCGCCGGGTGCTCAAATCCGGCGGCGCCGCCGGTCGGCGCCTGGACTTCCTGATGCAGGAACTCAACCGCGAAGCCAATACACTGGGCTCCAAAGCCTTCGACCCGCGCAGCACCCAGGCTGCGGTCAACCTCAAGGTGTTGATCGAGCAGATGCGCGAACAAGTGCAGAATATTGAGTAAGGCTACCCCGACATGACACACAGCACCGGCACCCTGTACATCATTTCCGCCCCTTCGGGCGCGGGCAAGAGCAGTCTGGTCAAGGCCCTGACCGACGCAAACCCGGAGATCCGCGTCTCGGTCTCCCACACCACCCGCGCCATGCGTCCCGGTGAAGTGAATGGCGTGAACTATCACTTCGTCGACCGCAGCGAGTTCGTGAAGATGATCGAACACGGGGATTTCCTCGAGCGCGCCGAAGTGTTCGGCAATCTCTACGGCACTTCGCAAAGCCACCTTCAGCAGACCCTGGACGAAGGCCACGACCTGATTCTGGAAATCGACTGGCAAGGTGCCGAACAAGTACGCAAGCTGATGCCTCAGGCCCGCTCGATCTTCATTCTGCCGCCGTCATTGCAGGCCCTGCACCAGCGCCTGACCAATCGCGGCCAGGACAGTGATGAAGTCATTGACGGCCGGATGCGCGAAGCCGTCAGCGAAATGAGCCACTACGTCGACTACGACTACCTGATCATCAACGACGATTTCGCCCACGCGCTGCACGATCTGAAGGCGATTTTCCGCGCCAATCAGCTGATTCAGAAGCGTCAGCAGCAGCGTCACGGCAAATTGCTGGCTGAATTGCTCGGTTAATCAGCCCTTCCCAAAACAGCTGCAAGGGCTTTACATTGGCACTTGTAGCGCGTTGAAGGGCCTGGTCAAAAAATCAGCGCTTCCCTAAACGCTGGTGATTTTTTAAACTGTTGAGTCCGCTCGCCCATCCGGGCAGCGCGCATATTGCATTTGCTACGAGGAAGACCATGGCCCGCGTAACCGTTGAAGACTGCCTAGAACACGTGGATAACCGCTTTGAGCTGGTCATGCTCTCTACCAAGCGTGCCCGTCAACTGGCCACCGGCGGCAAAGAGCCGAAAGTAGCATGGGAAAACGACAAGCCTACCGTCGTCGCCCTGCGTGAAATCGCTGAAGGCCTGATCGACTACGCAGCTATCGCCGAAGCCGAAATCGTTGAAGATGAACCGCTTTTTGCTGCATTCGAGGACGAGTCCAACGAGGCCGTCTAAGCCTATGCCTGGTCGACGTAGCACGGCGCGGGATAAAAGCTTACGGCAGGAGACATCATGCCGAGCATAGACGCCCTCGCCGATCGCTTATCGACCTACCTCGGCAAGGACCAGGTCAATCTGGTCCGCCGAGCGTATTTCTACGCCGAACAAGCCCACGACGGCCAACGCCGCCGTAGCGGCGAGGCGTACGTCACGCACCCACTCGCGGTTGCGAATATTCTTGCCGACATGCACATGGACCATCAGAGTCTGATGGCTGCGATGCTGCATGACGTGATCGAAGACACCGGTATTGCCAAGGAAGCGCTGCAAGCGCAGTTCGGCGAAACTGTGGCCGAACTGGTCGACGGGGTCAGCAAACTGACCCAGATGAACTTCGAGACCAAGGCCGAGGCGCAAGCCGAAAACTTCCAGAAAATGGCCATGGCCATGGCCCGCGACATTCGCGTGATCCTGGTCAAGCTGGCCGACCGCCTGCACAACATGCGCACGCTGGAAGTGCTGTCCGGCGAAAAACGCCGGCGCATCGCCAAGGAAACCCTGGAAATCTATGCGCCCATCGCTAACCGGCTGGGCATGCACGCCATCCGCATAGAGTTCGAAGACCTCGGTTTCAAGGCCATGCACCCGATGCGTTCCGCGCGGATCTACCAGGCGGTCAAACGCGCCCGGGGCAACCGCAAGGAAATCGTCAACAAGATCGAAGAATCCTTAAGCCACTGCCTGGCCATCGATGGCATCCAGGGCGAGGTCAGCGGTCGCCAGAAACACCTCTACGGCATCTACAAGAAAATGCGCGGCAAGCGTCGGGCCTTCAACGAGATCATGGACGTCTACGCGTTCCGGATCATCGTCGACAAGGTCGATACCTGCTACCGCGTGCTGGGTGCCGTGCATAATTTGTACAAACCGTTACCGGGGCGGTTCAAGGATTACATCGCAATCCCCAAGGCCAACGGCTACCAGTCGCTGCACACCACGCTGTTCGGCATGCACGGTGTTCCGATCGAGATCCAGATCCGCACCCGTGAAATGGAAGAGATGGCCAACAACGGCATCGCCGCCCATTGGCTGTACAAGTCCAGCGGCGACGAGCAGCCGAAAGGCACCCATGCCCGCGCCCGCCAGTGGGTCAAGGGCGTGCTGGAAATGCAGCAACGCGCCGGCAACTCGCTGGAATTCATCGAAAGCGTGAAGATCGACCTGTTCCCGGACGAGGTCTATGTGTTCACGCCCAAAGGCCGGATCATGGAGCTGCCGAAGGGCTCCACGGCAGTCGACTTCGCTTACGCGGTGCACACCGACGTGGGCAACAGCTGCATTGCCTGCCGGATCAATCGTCGTCTCGCGCCACTGTCCGAACCGCTGCAAAGCGGCTCCACGGTCGAGATCGTCAGCGCCCCAGGTGCGCGGCCGAACCCGGCCTGGCTCAACTTCGTGGTCACCGGCAAGGCGCGCACGCACATACGCCATGCACTGAAACTGCAACGCCGCTCCGAATCCATCAGCCTCGGCGAGCGCCTGCTGAACAAGGTCCTCAATGGTTTCGACAGCTCGCTGGAGAAAATTCAGGCCGAACGCGTCAAGGCCATGCTCGTCGAGTACCGCCTGGAACTGATCGAAGACCTGCTGGAAGACATCGGCCTAGGTAATCGCATGGCCTATGTGGTGGCCCGCCGGTTGCTGGGCGAAGGCGAACAGTTGCCTAGCCCTGAAGGCCCGCTGGCGATTCGCGGCACCGAAGGCCTGGTGCTCAGCTACGCCAAGTGTTGCACGCCGATCCCGGGCGACCCGATTGTTGGCCACCTGTCCGCCGGCAAAGGCATGGTCGTGCACCTGGACAACTGCCGCAATATCAGCGAAATCCGCCACAACCCGGAAAAATGCATCCAGCTCTCGTGGGCCAAGGATGTCACCGGCGAATTCAACGTCGAGCTGCGCGTCGAGCTGGAACACCAGCGCGGCCTTATCGCCCTGCTGGCCAGCAGCGTCAACGCCGCCGACGGTAACATCGAGAAAATCAGCATGGACGAACGCGATGGTCGCATCAGCGTGGTCCAGTTGGTGGTCAGCGTGCACGACCGCGTGCACCTGGCCCGCGTGATCAAGAAACTGCGCGCCTTGACCGGGGTGACTCGCATCACCCGCATGCGCGCCTAAGCCCTAATTACAAGGAGTCCTACATGACCAAGACTGTTATCACCAGCGACAAGGCCCCGGCCGCCATCGGTACTTACTCCCAGGCGATCAAGGCTGGCAACACCGTTTACATGTCGGGTCAGATTCCCCTGGACCCAAAAACCATGGAACTGGTTGAAGGCTTCGAGGCCCAGACCGTCCAGGTGTTCGAGAACCTCAAGGCCGTGGCTGAAGCCGCTGGCGGTTCGTTCAAGGACATCGTCAAGCTGAACATCTTCCTCACCGACCTGAGCCACTTCGCCAAGGTCAACGAGATCATGGGCAAGTACTTCGACCAGCCTTACCCTGCCCGCGCCGCCATCGGCGTAGCAGCCCTGCCAAAGGGTTCGCAGGTTGAAATGGATGCCATCCTGGTCATCGAGTAATGCGTACGGCGCAGCCTCGGGCTGCGCCGACTGCTCTGCTGTAAAGAATGCTTGAAAGGATTCCACCCATGCGCAACGCGCTTGCTCTCTCGCTGCTCGCCCTGTTCCTGGGCGGATGTGCCAGCAACCCTGCCGACCGCGACATCAGCGGCACCTGGATCAACCAGGTGGCGATCGATGCTGCCGCCAAAGGCGTCCCCCTGCGTGAAGCTCTCCAGGCCTATGGTCCGAACCTGGAATGGGACATCAACACCAAGGCCGGTCAGGCCCGCTACACCAACGGTTTTGAAAATGTCGACGGCAAGCTGCTGGGTGAACAGTCCGGCGCCTGGAAAGTCGACTTTTATGGCAGCTCAGCCAGTGAGCTGAAGCGTGTTGGCAAGCAACTGAGCCAGTCCGCCAGCGACAACGAGCCTGAGCAAGTCTTCGACCGCGTACAGATCCAGGTACCGGATGGCGCACCGATAGGCGCCAGCTTCGAACGCGCGCTGTATTCAGCCTACATGGGCGGCGGCTGGACAATCGTCAACGGTCCAGGCGAAGGCAACACGGTTCAATTCCAGGCCGACGGCCAGGTGACCGGCCTGCCAGGCAGCGATCGCTATGCGTTGTGCCTGGCCGGTGATTGCGCATCCATGAGCGGTGGCAATGACAACATGTGGCTGCAACTCAATGGCCAGGGCAACGCCTGGATCTTTGCACGCAAGGGCAAGGAACTGGAGATTTTCCAGACCGTGAACACGGCGCAGGCGGACGAGATGCCCTCGTTCACCCCGGGTGAGCGCAAGTGGTTGCTCGAGAAGCAATAAGCATCCCTTGAAAGCACCACAAAACACTGTGGGAGCGAGCTTGCTCGCGATGAGGCCATAACATCCAACATCATCGTTGACTGTTATGCCGCCATCGCGAGCAAGCTCGCTCCCACAGGTGTTTACGGTGCCTGGAAGTCAGCAGCGCCCTTCCAGAATCGCCGCATACCCCTCGCGGAAACTCGGATACTTCGGCGTCCAGCCCAATGCCTTGGCCCGCGCATTACTGCAGCGCTTGCTGCCTGTGCGACGCACGCTGTCGTCATCAGCCCATTCGGTCACACCCAGATACTCACGCAACCAGCCCACCACATCGGCCAGCGCTGCCGGCGCGTCATCGACGCCGATGTAGACATCATCCAGCGCAACGCCACGCCGATCCGCCTCAAGCAGGCACGCCATCAATCCTGCGGCGTCGTCGGCATGAATCCGATTGGCATACAGCGGCGGATCAGTTACCACGCG
Source organism: Pseudomonas sp. GL-RE-26 (assembly GCF_019956275.1). Lineage (NCBI taxonomy): Bacteria > Pseudomonadati > Pseudomonadota > Gammaproteobacteria > Pseudomonadales > Pseudomonadaceae > Pseudomonas > Pseudomonas sp. GL-RE-26. The sequence continues at coordinate 228,201 of NZ_JAHBDI010000011.1, read as the reverse complement.
ATACCCCCGACGAACCTGAGTCAGCAACCACTCACGGCCCGGACCATAAATGCCGGTCAGACGCACGATGCTCGCCGGAATGCCGCTCTTGAGGGCCAGTTGCTCGGCTTCGAGCATCACACGCCCGGAATAACCCGCCGCCACGGCTGGCGAAGCCTCGTCGACCCATTCGCCATTCTGCTGACCGTAAACACTGCTACTGGACACGAACAACAGGCGATTGGGCACCTGCCCGTAGTCGTCCAGCCACTCCAGCACGTGTTCCAGGCCCTGGACATACGCAGCGCGGTAACCGGCTTCGTCGTGATCGGTGGCCGCCGCGCAATACACCAGGTAATCCACGGCGCCGATTGGCCAGGTAGCCGGGCAGTCTTTGTTGAACAGGTCACCGGCCACGCCGATGACGCCCTTGGGCAGACGTGAAACGTCGCGTCGCAGGCCATGGACCTCCCACCCCGCCGCCAGCAATTGTGTGGCCAGGCGGCTGCCGACATCACCGCAGCCGGCGATCAAAACAGTAGGCGCAGACATCAGAAAACTCCCATCGGAAAGCCACAGACTAGCGCCGGCAATAGACAGGCGGCTAGCAATGCAGGAAAAAAAGAGACGCTATTACTTTTGTTAACAAGAATTAATTGCAATAATGCCTCCCCACTTTTGTTCTCGGCCTTCGAGGCCTGGAAGAACATCACCCGTTTTTTCTCTCAGGTCCGGCCAGCATGACACGCAATCAATTCTCCGCTTCGCCAACCAAACGACCTCGCGCCTGGAGCGCAGTGGCCGCCCTGCTCCTCAGCGTGATGCTCGCGCCAGTCGCCGCTTTCGCCGATGCCCAGACGCCAGCCACACCGGCCGCCACCGCGCCGGCTCCGGCCGATCACGCCGCCCCGGCCGTTGCTCCGGTCGCGACCGATCCTGCCCAGGCCGCACCGGCAGAAACGCTGGGTGAAGACGTCCCTGAAGTCCTCGAAGCCGACAACACTCTGGGCATGGCCCATGACCTGTCGCCGTGGGGCATGTACAAGAATGCCGACATTATTGTGAAAATCGTGATGATCGGCCTGGCCATCGCCTCGATCATCACCTGGACCATCTGGATCGCCAAGGGCCTTGAGCTGATGGGCGCCAAGCGTCGTCTGCGCGGTGAAATCGCCCAACTGAAAAAATCCGCCTCCCTCAAGGAAGCCAGCGTCACTGCGGCGAAAGAAGGCACCCTGGCCAACCTGCTGGTACATGACGCCCTTGAAGAGATGCGCCTGTCGGTCAACAGCCGTGAGAAAGAAGGCATCAAGGAACGCGTCAGCTTCCGTCTTGAGCGCCTGGTCGCGGCCTGCGGTCGCAACATGAGCAGCGGCACCGGCGTGCTGGCCACCATCGGCTCCACCGCGCCGTTCGTCGGCCTGTTCGGTACCGTATGGGGCATCATGAACAGCTTCATCGGCATCGCCAAGACCCAGACCACCAACCTCGCCGTCGTCGCGCCCGGTATCGCCGAAGCCCTGCTGGCTACCGCGCTGGGCCTGGTTGCAGCGATCCCTGCGGTCGTGATCTACAACGTCTTTGCCCGCTCCATCGCCGGTTACAAAGCCCAAGTGTCCGATGCGTCGGCACAGGTCCTGCTGCTGGTCAGCCGCGACCTCGACCACCAGCCTGAGCGCAGCTCGCAACCGCACATGGTGAAAGTGGGGTAATCGGCCATGGGCCTGCATTTGAAAGAAGGGGCAGACGACGATCTGTCCGAAAACCACGAAATCAACGTTACGCCGTTCATCGACGTGATGTTGGTGCTGTTGATCATCTTCATGGTGGCGGCCCCGCTGGCCACCGTGGACATCAAGGTCGACCTGCCCGCCTCGACCGCCAAACCGGCGCCGCGGCCAGAGAAACCGGTGTTCCTCAGCGTCAAGGCTGACCAGCGCCTGTTCCTCGGCGAAGACGAAGTGAAGGCCGAAGCACTCGGCGCCACCCTCGACGCCAGGACCCAGGGCAAGAAAGACACGACGATCTTCTTCCAGGCCGACAAAGGCGTGGATTACGGCGACCTGATGAGCGTGATGGACAACCTGCGTTCTGCCGGTTACCTGAAGGTCGGTCTGGTCGGACTCGAGACGGCAGCCAAGAAATGATCACGACGCGCCATAAACTGACGCGTTACAGCGGTAGCCTGGCTGTGGTGCTGGGTGTTCACGCGCTGGCCATCGCGCTGGCGCTGAACTGGTCCGCCCGTCCGCCCATCGAATTGCCTCCCCAGGCAATGCTGGTCGAACTGGCACCGGCTCCAGCCCCGCCACCACCTGCTCCGCCTAAGGTCGTCACCCCACCGCAGCCGCCGGCTCCGGTTGAAGAACTGCCGATACCCAAGCTCGCCGAAGCGCCGAAAGCTGAAATTGCCGTGCCCAAGCCGGTCAAACCCAAGCCGAAGCCGCAACCGCCCAAGCCGGTAGAGAAGAAACCCGAGCCGCCGAAGGAAAAGCCGGCCGAAGAAAAACCGGCCGAAACCCAGCAGACTCAGGTACCGACGGAGAAATCCGCCCAGCCTGCGCCAGGCCCTTCGCCTGCTCAAATGGCAGCCAAGGCCAGCTGGCAAGGCACGTTGCTGGCGCACCTGCAGAAGTACAAGAAGTACCCTGCAAGTGCCCAGGCGCGGGGCAAGGAAGGCATGAACCGTCTGCGTTTCGTCGTGGATGCCGAAGGCAATGTGTTGTCGTTTGAGCTGGTAGGCGCCTCGGGCACTGCCGATCTGGACCGGGCCACCCTGGAAATGATCCGCCGCGCCCAACCGCTGCCCAAGCCACCGGCCGACATGCTGACCAATGGCTCCATCGAAATCGTTGCACCGTTTGTGTATTCGCTGGAGAAACGCCGCCGCTGATAACACCAGCACCTGTAGGAGCGAGCCTGCTCGCGAAGAGGCCGTCACATTCAACATCAACGTTGACTGACACACCGCTTTCGCGAGCAGGCTCGCTCCTACAAGTTCGTAAATCCAGCCAAAAAGGCACCGAAAGGTGCCTTTTGCATATCTTCCAGCGGCAATCCGGCATTGCCCGGTGTCACTCGACGCACTCAGTCTGATAACGTGCGTCTATCGATTGCAGCCGGTATGCTTGGCCCGCAACTACATGGACGCTTGCTATGACCCTCACAGAATTACGCTACATCGTTACCCTCGCCCAAGAGCAGCACTTCGGCCATGCGGCCGAGCGTTGCCACGTCAGCCAGCCGACCCTGTCGGTGGGCGTGAAAAAGCTTGAAGACGAACTCGGTGTGCTGATTTTCGAGCGCAGCAAGAGCGCCGTGCGCCTGACGCCGGTCGGCGAAGGCATCGTGGCCCAGGCCCAAAAGGTATTGGAACAGGCCCAAGGCATCCGCGAACTGGCCCAGGCCGGCAAGAACCAGCTGACCGCCCCACTCAAGGTCGGCGCGATCTACACCGTCGGACCGTACCTGTTTCCGCACCTGATTCCACAACTGCACCGGGTCGCCCCGCAGATGCCGTTGTACATCGAAGAAAACTTCACCCACGTGCTGCGCGACAAGCTGCGCAACGGTGAGCTCGACGCGATCATCATCGCCCTGCCGTTCAATGAAGCCGACGTGCTGACCCTGCAGCTCTACGACGAGCCGTTCTACGTGTTGATGCCGGCGCAGCACCCGTGGACGCAAAAAGAATCCATCGACTCCAGTCTGCTCAACGACAAGAGCCTGCTGCTGCTCGGCGAAGGCCACTGCTTCCGCGATCAGGTACTGGAAGCCTGCCCGACCCTGACCAAAGGCAACGACGGCGCCAAGCACACCACGGTGGAATCCAGCTCCCTGGAAACCATTCGCCACATGGTCGCCTCGGGCCTCGGGATTTCGATCCTGCCGTTGTCGGCAGTCGACAGCCATCACTACGCCCCCGGCGTGATTGAGGTGCGTCCGTTGTCGGCACCCGTACCGTTCCGCACCGTGGCCATTGCCTGGCGCGCCAGCTTCCCGCGTCCGAAAGCGATTGAAATCCTCGCTGACTCCATTCGCCTGTGCTCGGTGGCCAAGCCAGCGGCGCAAGTCGCTGCGGGCTAAGCAACGGTCATGAGCGAGTTGTCGCAAGTGTCGGTGACGGCACTCAAGGGTGTCGGTGAAGCCATGGCCGAGAAACTGGCCAAGGTCGGCCTGGAAAACCTCCAGGACGTGTTGTTTCACCTGCCGCTGCGCTATCAGGATCGCACCCGTGTCGTGCCGATCGGCGCACTGCGGCCCGGTCAGGATGCGGTCATCGAAGGCACCGTCAGCGGTGCCGATGTGGTCATGGGCCGTCGGCGCAGCCTGGTGGTCCGGTTGCAGGATGGCACTGGCGGACTCAGCCTGCGCTTCTATCATTTCAGCAACGCGCAAAAGGAAGGCCTCAAACGCGGCACGCGGATTCGCTGCTACGGCGAGGCGCGGCCCGGCGCTTCGGGGCTGGAGATCTACCACCCGGAATACCGCGCCATCACCGGTGACGAACCGCCGCCGGTGGATGAAACCCTGACCCCGGTCTACCCGCTCACCGAAGGCCTGACCCAACAGCGCTTGCGCCAGTTGTGCATGCAGACCCTCACCCTGCTCGGTCCCAGCAGCCTGCCCGACTGGCTGCCGAACGAACTGGCCCGCGACTACCAATTGGCGCCGCTGGCCGATGCGATCCGCTACCTGCACAACCCGCCCGCCGATGCCGACGTCGATGAACTGGCCCTCGGTCACCACTGGGCGCAGCACCGTCTGGCTTTCGAAGAACTGCTGACCCATCAACTGTCGCAACAGCGTCTGCGCGAAAGCATGCGCGCCCTGCGTGCGCCCGCGATGCCCAAAGCCACGCAACTGCCGGCCAAGTACCTGGCCAACCTCGGCTTCAGCCCGACCGGTGCCCAGCAACGGGTCGGCAATGAAATCGCCTATGACCTCAGCCAGCACGAACCGATGCTGCGGCTGATCCAGGGCGACGTCGGCGCCGGTAAAACCGTGGTCGCCGCCCTTGCCGCGCTGCAAGCGCTGGAGGCCGGTTATCAGGTCGCGCTGATGGCGCCCACCGAGATTCTCGCCGAGCAGCACTTCATCACCTTCAAGCGCTGGCTCGAGCCGCTGGGTATTGAAGTCGCCTGGCTGGCCGGCAAGCTCAAGGGCAAGAACCGCGTCGCCGCCCTGGAGCAAATCGCCAGCGGCACGCCGATGGTGGTCGGCACCCACGCGTTGTTCCAGGACGAAGTGCAATTCAAGAACCTGGCGCTGGTGATCATCGACGAACAGCACCGTTTCGGCGTACAGCAGCGGCTGGCCTTGCGGCAGAAAGGTGTCGGCGGACGCATGTGTCCACATCAGCTGATCATGACCGCCACGCCGATTCCGCGCACGCTGGCCATGAGTGCCTACGCCGACCTCGACACCTCGATCCTCGACGAACTGCCCCCCGGTCGAACACCGGTCAACACCGTGCTGATCACCGACACCCGGCGGGTCGAAGTCATCGAGCGGGTGCGCAGCGCTTGCGCCGAAGGGCGTCAGGCCTATTGGGTGTGCACACTGATCGAAGAGTCGGAAGAGCTGACCTGCCAGGCCGCCGAAACCACGTACGAAGATCTCACCGCTGCCCTCGGCGAGTTGAAAGTCGGGCTGATCCACGGCCGCATGAAGCCTGCGGAAAAAGCTGCGGTGATGGCCGAGTTCAAGGCCAGCAACCTGCAACTGCTGGTCGCCACCACGGTGATCGAAGTAGGCGTGGACGTGCCCAACGCCAGCCTGATGATCATCGAGAACCCCGAGCGCCTGGGACTGGCGCAATTGCACCAGTTGCGCGGCCGCGTCGGCCGGGGCAGCGCCGTCAGCCATTGCGTGCTGCTCTACCATCCACCGCTGTCGCAGATCAGCCGCCAGCGCCTGGGCATCATGCGCGAAACCAACGATGGTTTCGTCATCGCCGAAAAGGATCTGGAACTGCGCGGCCCCGGCGAAATGCTCGGCACCCGGCAGACCGGCCTGCTGCAATTCAAGGTCGCCGACCTGATGCGCGACGCCGATTTGCTGCCCGCCGTGCGGGATGCCGCCCAGGCATTGCTTGAGCGCTGGCCGACCCACGTCAGCCCGCTGCTCGACCGATGGCTGCGTCATGGCCAACAATACGGCCAAGTGTGACAACCGTCACGGTTTCTGAGGCGTGGTCCCAAGCAAGCTGGTTATACTCCTGCAATTGTTTAAGTACGGATACAGACCATGACCGAAGTTGCCTTCGCACCCGACACCCCGCACGCTCCGTCGGTTATTCGGCTGATGCTGGGCAAGTTAGGCATTGCCTATGAAGAAGTGCTGGACCGTCACGGCCTCAATGCCGCGCGTAAAGTGCAGGCCGTTCTGCTGGATGACAGCGTTGGCGTATTGATGGTGCTGTTCCCGCAGAGCCAATTGCTGGACCTCAATCGCCTCACTGAACTCACCGGTCGGCGCCTCGCCGCCGTACCCACCGAACGCCTGACAAAAATGCTCGGCAAGCACAACCTCAGCTTGCTGCCGGGCCTGCCGGCACTGACCAGTTCACCGTGCCTGTACGACGAAAGCCTGCTGCGTGAGCCGAAGTTGCTGATCAACTCCGGTGAGCCGGGCGTGCTGCTGGAAATCTCCAGCGAAGACTTCAAGGCGACCATGCTGACCAAGGCCAGCGCCGCCAACTTCGGCGAAAACCTGACCAGCATCCGTCCCAACCTCGACCGCCCCGATGATGACCGCAAGGAAATCACCCAGGCCGTCCAGGCGTTCACCGCACGGCGCATCCAGCAGCGTCTGGAAGCGACCATCGAGATTCCGCCGCTGGCCGAAACCGCGCAAAAAATCATCAAGCTGCGCGTCGACCCCAACGCCACCATCGACGACATCACCGGCGTGGTCGAAACTGACCCGGCGCTGGCCGCACAAGTCGTGAGCTGGGCGGCATCGCCCTACTACGCCTCGCCGGGCAAGATCCGCTCGGTGGAAGACGCCATCGTCCGGGTGCTGGGCTTCGACCTGGTGATCAACCTGGCGCTGGGCCTGGCCCTGGGCAAAACCCTGAGCCTGCCCAAGGACCACCCGCAACACTCCACGCCGTACTGGCAGCAATCGATCTACACCGCCGCCGTCATCGAAGGCCTGACCCGCGCCATGCCGCGCGCCCAGCGTCCGGAAGCCGGCCTGACCTACCTGGCCGGCCTGCTGCACAACTTCGGCTACCTGCTGCTGGCCCACGTGTTCCCGCCGCACTTCTCGCTGATCTGCCGCCACCTGGAGGTCAACCCGCACCTGTGCCACAGCTTCGTGGAACAACACCTGCTGGGCATCAGCCGGGAACAGATCGGCTCGTGGCTGATGCGCTACTGGGACATGCCTGAAGAACTGGCCACCGCCCTGCGCTTCCAGCACGATCCTCACTACGACGGCGACTTCGCTGAGTACCCGAACCTGGTGTGCCTGTCGGTGCGCCTGCTTCGCAGCCGTGGCATCGGCTCGGGCCCCGACGAAGATATCCCCGACGCCCTGCTCGAACGCCTTGGCCTGAGCCGCGAAAAAGCCAATGACGTGGTCAGCAAAGTCCTCGAGGCCGAAGTGCTGTTGCGCGAACTGGCTTCGCAATTCACTCAAGGCTGAAAAGCATCGTCGGAACGCCGCCCGGGGCAAGCCACGCTCCCACATGGATCACCTGAATCCTGTAGGAGCGGGCTTGCCCGCGAAGGTCGTCAACGATGACGCGTGCATCCTGGATAAACACGGGGTACTTGAGTTTCTCGTCGGAACGCCGCCCGGAGCAAGCTCGCTCCTACGCCTTCTTCGGCTTCAAGTACTTTGTCAGCCCCTGGAACCAGATCACCAGCGCCGGGTTGCCCTTGATCTGAATCGACTTGTCCTGAATCCCCATCATGAACGCCAGTTGCTTGTTCTTCGCCTGCATCGTGGCAAAGCCGTACGCGGCGTCTTTGAAGGCAATCGCAAACGCAGGCTCGGCATGCACACCCGATTGGCTGGTGATGCGCTGGTCCTTCACGCGGAATTGCCGCGCCACTTTCCCGTCCAGGGTCTGCAGCTGAAACACCAGGTCCTTGTCACCCAGTTGCTGCTGAAACGCCGGATTGGTCCGGCTGGCCTTACCCATCAACAAACCCAGCATCCACAGCAGAAAACGAAATTTCATGCGCATAGCCTCAAGAGAAAAATGAACGGCTGGGGCAGTTTAACGGCTTCAGGCGATAACACCAGTATCTGCTTGCGTTAGAAGAAGATCAGAACCATTACCCTCACGATGACCACCAAGTCACAATTATCAAAACTTCCTTCAAGACCACTCCACACACCACTCCTACACCAAACGAAACACATTCTGTAGGAGCTGCCGGAGGCTGCGATTTTTTGATCTTCAACCCCGCAAACCTATCGGACATTTCCTTCAATACGCTGGGCTATACATGAACTAGGCGTACTTGGCCGGCACCGATAACCTCTCCCAGTCACTGCAAAGTTGGTGACTCGGACGTGCAAGTCCGGACTCGTCATGCAATCGGTTATGGCTATTCACCGGGTGTTTTTTTATCCTCGCGAATCGTTATGGCGGCTGTGTGTGGGAGTCCTTCGGGTCTGCCGGCAACCGAGTCCGGTCTTGCACACCTATACACAGCTGCCACCTTTTTCGAAGCAAGCGAAACTGTGTGAGCTCCATAACTCGGTGATTCAAATGTTCAAACCAACACCTAATCCGCCAGAAGATCCGGCTACATCCCCCTACGAATCCCTCGATTCCAAAAAACTCCACGAAGCCGCCGAACGCGCCCTCGATCACTATCTCGCCCCACCAAAACAAGCACCAACGAAACGCAGCGGCCAACTCTTCAGTGTCTGCCCGGACATCAACACCGAAGCACTCCTGGCCAACGCCTCGGAAGATTTGCTGTCCATCAGCGCCATCGCCGCGGACCTGGCCGATGATGTAGACGGCTCACGCCGCTCAGTAGCCCTGGCGATCAGTCGCGTGGCTGAGGGGGCGCATTTGCTGGTAGAGCGGGCGCTGGATCATCTGGATGAACCGCAAATGGCGGCGATTCTCGCCAAGCAACAAAGCGGGCTCGGCTGATTCGCCACCCACAAAAAATGGGCACCCAACCCTGGTTGGCGTGCCCATTTTTTATTCCACTCCCCCGCTGCGCGGGAGGTGAAAACGGATTACGGATTGACGCTGTCTTTCAACGATTTGCCTGGCTTGAACGCGACGGTGTTGCTGGCCTTGATTTTGACGGGTTCACCGGTTTGCGGGTTTTTGCCGGTGCGGGCACCGCGATGGCGTTGCAGGAAGGTGCCGAAGCCCACCAGCGTCACGCTGTCTTTGCGGTGCAGGGCACCGGTGATTTCTTCAAGAACGGCGTTGAGAACGCGGTTGGCTTGTTCTTTGGTGAGGTCTGCTTTTTCAGCAATGGCTGCGGCGAGGTCTGGTTTACGCATGTGAGTGAAGCCCCTTTGACGGTTTGTTGTTGTTATGTCCGTGCTGCTCTCTGCGGAGCAGCGCCAAAAGCGCCGCAGGTGCTCTACTCTGCGGCAGACGGGAGTGAGGATGGCACGCAGTGAGGCCCCGCGCCAGTATCGGCGCGGCCATTGTTAGGGCAAAAGGGGGGTGATTCCGACAGAACGACCGGTATTTACGCCAACAGAGCCGGAAGCTCTTTGTTCAGGGCCAGTTTTTCCATCACGGCGGCACCGGTAAGGGCGTAACCGAGCAGCTTGCCCGCGGCATCGCGGCATAAAACCTTGATGTCGGCGCCCTGCCCTTCGACTGTCCAGATGCCCTCTGCACCCCGTGGCGGCGGGGATACCACCAACGGGCAGACCGGGGTTTTGACGGTGATCGGCATCGGGCCATAGGTGACGGCGGTCGGGTTGCCGGCCAGGGTTTGCGCCAGCGCCCTCGCACAGCTCATCAGGGGCATGACGTACAGCAGATTCAGCCCATCGACCTCGGCACAGTCGCCCAGGGCGTAGATGTTGGCGTGGGAAGTTTTCAGGTGCCGATCGACCATGATGCCGCGGTTGACCTGCAGACCGGCCGCTGCCGCCAGGTCGACGCGCGGGCGCAGGCCAATGGCCGAGACCACCACGTCGCACGGGATCACCTGGCCATCGGACAGGTGCGCTTCCAGGCCGTCAGCCACGCGTTGCAGGCGATTGAGCACCGGGCCGAGGTGGAAGCGCGCGCCGAGGCTTTCGAGGCCAGCCTGCACCGCAGCGGCGGCCGCCGGGTGCAGCAGGGTCGGCATGACTTGCTCGCACGGCGCAACCAGTTGCACTTCGTAGCCGCCCAGGGTCAGGTCGTTGGCGAACTCGCAGCCGATCAGGCCGGCGCCGAGCAGCAGCACGCGGCGCTTGCCGGCCGCCGCCGCACGGAAGCGTGCGTAGTCTTCCAGGTCGTTGATCGGGAATACACAGTCCGCCGCGTCGCCTTCAATGGGCACGCGCACGGTTTCGGCGCCCCAGGCCAGGATCAGGTCGCGGTAGATCACCGCTTCTTCACCGATCCACAGGCGCTTGTGGCCCGGGTCGATGCCGCTGATGCGCGTGTGGGTGCGTACTTCGGCCTTGAGCTGCTCGGCCATGGCGCCGGGTTCGGCCATGCTCAGGCCGTCGGCATCCTTGTTTTTGCCGAAGCCGGTGGAGAGCATCGGCTTGGAGTAGGAGCGTCCGTCATCGGCGGTAATCAGCAGCAGCGGGGTTTCGCTATCGAGTTTGCGAAACTCGCGGGCCACGTTGTAGCCCGCCAGGCCGGTGCCAATGATTACGACAGGTGCGTTCATTCCTTACTCCTCAATTATTCAGGCAGCGATTTCGATCATTTCAAAATCCATTTTGCCCACACCGCAGTCCGGGCACAGCCAGTCTGCCGGGACGTCTTCCCAACGGGTGCCTGGCGCAATGCCATCATCCGGCCAACCGTCGGCTTCGTTGTAGATCAGGCCGCAGACGATACATTGCCACTTTTTCATCAGGTACTTCCTCAGGGTTCAGGCGTTTTGCCGGCCAGACGGTCGATGGTTGCAGCACTGCCGTCCAACTCAGCGCGTTTTGTACTGATCGGGGCCGTCTGATGCAAGCCTGTTCGGCGCAACGGCAGGCCATTTCAATCGATATCGGCGGCTGACATGTTAAGCTCGCCGCCTCATTTGCTGCCAATAATGACTCATTGTGCATCACACAGAATCCCCCTCTCCAGCTCCTCTCTGGCTCTCGCGCAGCGAACTGGCGCCCCTTCCCGATGCTTCCACCCTGGACTGGCTGTTCGACGAAGGCTCGCTCACCAGACGTCTGATTCATCTGTCGAATGATGCCTTTAGCGTCTCGCCGATGTTCGAAGGCTGGCAGCCCCTGCGCGCCGACGAGTGCGCAGCGCTGGACCTGGCCGATGGCAGTGAGGGCTGGGTGCGCGAGGTGTATTTGCGCGGTCATGGCCAGGCGTGGGTGTTTGCGCGCAGCGTGGCGTCACGCAGTGCATTGCAAGGCGACGGCCTGCATATGGACGAACTGGGCAGCCGCTCGCTGGGCGAATTGCTGTTTTGCGATCAGGCCTTCCAGCGCCGGGCCATCGAGGTTTGCCATTATCCGCAAGCCTGGCTGCCCGCCGAGGTGCAATCGCCTGAGCTGTGGGGCCGTCGTTCGCGCTTTGACCGCGGTGCGCTGAGCGTGCTGGTGGCCGAAATTTTCCTGCCTTCCCTGTGGGACGCCGCCTGCGCCCAATCGGAGAACCGTTGATGTACCAAAGCCTGCTCAAGTCCTTGAACCGCTTGAACCCTCGGGCCTGGGACTTCATTCAGCTGACCCGCATGGACAAGCCGATCGGCATTTACCTGCTGCTCTGGCCAACGCTGTGGGCGCTGTGGATTGCCGGCAAGGGTTCGCCGTCCCTGGCCAACATTGTGATTTTCGTCCTCGGTGTGGTGCTGACCCGCGCTGGCGGCTGCGTGATCAATGACTGGGCGGACCGCAAGGTCGATGGTCATGTGAAGCGAACCGAGCAGCGGCCGCTGGTGAGCGGCAAGATCAGCTCCAAAGAGGCGCTGGTGTTCTTTGCATTGCTGATGGGCGTGAGTTTCCTGCTGGTGCTGTGCACCAATGCCGCGACCATATGGCTGTCGTTGGGCGGTCTGGCGCTGGCGTTCAGTTACCCGTTCATGAAGCGCTACACCTATTACCCGCAAGTGGTGCTGGGCGCCGCATTTTCGTGGGGGATGCCGATGGCGTTCACCGCAGAAACCGGTGAACTGCCGGCAGTTGCATGGCTGCTGTGGATCGCCAACCTGATGTGGACCGTGGGTTACGACACGTATTACGCGATGACCGACCGCGACGACGACCTGAAGATCGGCGTGAAATCCACGGCGATTCTGTTCGGCGACGCGGACCGGGTGATCATCCTGACCCTGCAAGGGCTGGCGCTGGGTTGCCTGCTGCTGGCGGGTTCGAAGTTCGACCTTGGTGGCTGGTTCCACCTCGGATTATTGGTGGCGGCGGGCTGCTTTGCGTGGGAATTCTGGTACACCCGCGGCAAGGACCGGATGCGCTGCTTCAAGGCGTTTTTGCACAATCACTGGGCGGGTTTGGCGATTTTCGTCGGGATTGTGCTGGATTACGCGTTGCGTTGAAGCATCAAAAAGATCGCCGCCTTCAGTAGCTCCTGCAGAGCAACGAAGGCAGCGATCTGGTGCGGCAGGCTACAACCGTTACATATGCTCGTGAACGACGTGCCAGACGTCTTTCTTCTTGTCGCCCTTCATTTCTCCGACTGCCTTGTCGTCCTTGTAGTAGTACAGCGGCTTGCCGCCATAGGCCCATTGCATCATGCCATCGTCACGCTTGACGACTGTCCACTTACCTTCAGCCTTGGCACCCGCCGGCGCCATCATTGGCGGCCAGTATTCGGCGCACTCACCGTTGCACATCGACTTGCCATCCTTGTCCTTGTCGTACGTGTAGACCGTCATGCCCTTGTGATCGACCATCATGCCGTCTTTCATCATCGCCGGGTCGGCGGCAAAGGCCAGTGTCGGCAGCGTTAACGCAGCAGTGACCAGCAAAGCCTTCCAGGATTGAGCAATGTAGTTCATGGAAACCTTCCTTTTGCGGTTGTCAGGATTCGGACTTAAAGCTTAGTCCAGGATCCAGCCAATCGCCGGCCGACTAAAATACTGTCACACGACTGCAATAATTCCGTTATCTAATGCGGCGCAAGACAGTTAAATGACAAGAGGATTAAGGGCATGGTTGGCAGGAGCATTCTGATCGTCGACGACGAAGCGCCTATTCGCGAAATGATCGCCGTTGCGTTGGAAATGGCCGGCTATGACTGCCTGGAGGCTGAAAACTCCCAGCAGGCCCACGCCATTATCGTCGACCGCAAACCGGACCTGATCCTGCTCGACTGGATGCTGCCCGGCACGTCCGGCATCGAACTGGCCCGCCGCCTCAAGCGTGATGAGCTGACCGGGGACATCCCGATCATCATGCTCACCGCCAAGGGTGAAGAGGACAACAAGATCCAGGGCCTGGAAGTCGGTGCCGACGACTACATCACCAAACCGTTTTCCCCCCGTGAGCTGGTCGCGCGCCTGAAGGCCGTGCTGCGCCGTGCGGGCCCAACCGATGGAGAGGCGCCAATCGAAGTCGGCGGCCTGCTGCTGGACCCGATCAGCCACCGCGTGACCATCGACGGCCGTCCTGCCGAGATGGGCCCGACCGAATACCGCTTGCTGCAATTCTTCATGACTCACCAGGAGCGCGCCTACACTCGTGGCCAGTTGCTGGATCAGGTCTGGGGCGGCAACGTCTACGTCGAAGAGCGTACCGTTGACGTGCACATTCGACGCCTGCGCAAAGCCCTCGGCGATGCTTACGAAAATCTGGTACAAACCGTGCGCGGCACTGGCTACAGGTTCTCGACCAAGGCCTGATAACAACAGCTGCAAGCTTTAAGCTACAAGCGGCAAGCTAAAAGCCAAACCGCCTCAAACTTGCAGCTTGAGGCTTGAAGCTCAAAACTGCTTCTATTCAAGGACGTATTTTTTTCGTGAACCAAAACTGGCATGGCACCCTGATTCGCCACATGCTGCTGCTGGTCACCGCCTGCCTGGTGATCGGTCTGATCACCGGCTATTACGGCTGGAGCCTCGCCGCAGGCCTGGGTCTTTACCTGGCCTGGACCCTCAAGCAATTGCTGCGTCTGCACGAGTGGCTGCGCCTGCACAAACCCGATGAAGCGCCACCCGATGGCTACGGCCTGTGGGGCGAGGTGTTCGACAGCATCTACCACCTGCAACGCCGCGACCAACGGGTACGCGGGCGCCTGCAAGCGGTGATCGACCGGGTTCAGGAATCCACCGCCGCGCTGAAAGACGCGGTGATCATGCTCGACACCGACGGCAACCTGGAATGGTGGAACCGCGCCGCCGAAACCCTGCTGGGCCTCAAGACGCCACAGGACAGCGGCCAACCAGTGACCAACCTGGTGCGCCACCCGCGCTTCAAGGAATACTTCGAGCAAGACAGCTACGCCGAGCCGCTGGAAATCCCCTCGCCAACCAACGACCGCGTGCGCATTCAGCTGTACATCACCCGCTACGGCAACAACGAACACTTGATGCTGGTGCGCGACGTGACGCGCATCCATCAGCTTGAGCAAATGCGCAAAGACTTCATCGCCAACGTGTCCCATGAACTGCGCACACCGTTGACGGTGATCTGCGGCTACCTGGAAACCTTGCTTGATAACGTCGACGAGGTGAATCCGCGCTGGGGTCGTGCCTTGCAGCAGATGCAGCAACAAGGTGGACGCATGCAGACCCTGCTCAACGACCTGTTGTTGCTGGCCAAGCTGGAAGCCACCGATTATCCATCGGACAACCAGCCGGTACCGATCGACGGCTTGCTGCAATCGATCAAGAGCGACGCGCAGCAGTTGTCCGGCCAGAAAAACCAGAAAATCACCCTGGAAGCCGACCCGACGATTCTGCTCAAGGGCAGCGAAGCGGAGTTGCGCAGCGCGTTTTCCAACCTGGTGTTCAACGCGGTGAAATACACCCCGGCCGAAGGCAATATCCGCATTCGCTGGTGGGGCGATGACCAAGGGGCGCACCTGAGCGTGCAGGACTCCGGGATCGGCATCGATGCCAAACACCTGCCGCGCCTGACCGAACGTTTTTACCGCGTCGACTCCAGCCGCAACTCCAACACCGGGGGCACCGGCCTGGGACTGGCGATCGTCAAACACGTCTTGTTACGACATCGGGCACGGATGGAAATCAGCAGCGTACCGGGCCACGGCAGCACCTTTACCTGCCACTTTGCCCCGGCTCAGGTCACCAAATCACGGGTTATCAGCACCGCCGATTGATACCGGCCAGCACGCACCACTAGGCAACTGGCCGGTCAGCCGCTACATTGGCTGACTTGCGCCTGCTTTTCAGGCGCAGTTTTTTCTTTCCTTCTCGAATTCACGGAACCCGCAAAACTCCATCATGGACCCTTCCCCTGGCTTGACCCTCGCTACAATTTTCGCCGACTTCGGCATGATTCTTTTTGCTCTGATCCTGGTTTTGCTCAACGGTTTTTTCGTTGCGGCGGAGTTTGCCATGGTCAAATTGCGCTCGACCCGGGTCGAGGCCATCGCTGATAAACATGGCTGGCGCGGGCACATCCTGCGCACCGTACACAGCAAGCTCGACGCATACCTGTCTGCCTGCCAGCTGGGTATCACCCTAGCCTCCCTGGGCCTTGGCTGGGTCGGTGAGCCGGCGTTCGCACTCATTCTCGAACCGCTGCTCAGCGCGGTGGGCGTCCAATCGGACGAAGTGGTCAAAGGCATATCGTTCTTCACCGCCTTTTTCATCATTTCGTACCTGCACATCGTGGTCGGCGAACTGGCCCCGAAATCCTGGGCGATCCGCAAACCCGAGTTGCTGTCGCTGTGGACCGCCGTGCCGCTGTACCTGTTCTACTGGGCCATGTACCCGGCCATCTACCTGCTCAACGCCAGCGCCAACACCATCCTGCGCATTGCAGGCCAAGGTGAGCCCGGCCCGCATCACGAACACCATTACAGCCGTGAAGAACTTAAACTGATCCTGCACTCCAGCCGTGGCCAGGACCCGAGCGACCAAGGCATGCGTGTCTTGGCCTCGGCGGTGGAAATGGGCGAACTGGAAGTGGTCGACTGGGCCAACTCTCGCGAAGACCTGGTGACCCTGGAGTTCAACGCGCCGCTCAAGCAGATCCTGGCGATGTTCCGTCGCCACAAGTTCAGCCGCTACCCGGTGTACGACAGCGAGCGCCAGGAGTTCGTCGGCCTGCTGCACATCAAGGATCTGCTGCTGGAACTGGCGGCTCTGGACCACATTCCCGAGTCGTTCAACCTCGCCGAACTGACCCGCCCGCTGGAGCGGGTGTCGCGGCACATGCCGCTGTCGCAGTTGCTGGAACAGTTCCGCAAGGGCGGCTCGCACTTCGCCGTGGTCGAAGAGGCCGACGGCAACATCATCGGCTACCTGACCATGGAAGACGTGCTGGAAGTGCTGGTGGGCGACATCCAGGACGAACACCGCAAGGCCGAACGCGGGATCCTCGCGTATCAGCCGGGCAAACTGCTGGTGCGGGGCGATACGCCGCTGTTCAAGGTTGAGCGACTGCTGGGCATCGACCTCGACCACGTCGAAGCCGAAACCCTTGCCGGGCTGGTCTACGAGAGCCTAAAGCGGGTTCCCGAAGAGGAAGAAGTGCTGGAAGTCGAAGGCCTGCGGATCATCATCAAGAAGATGAAAGGGCCGAAGATCGTTCTGGCCAAGGTGTTGATGCTGGATTGATTGCAGTTGTGGCGATCCGACAAGCTCCCTCGCCACAAAAGCCTCTTGCACCCTCTGCGCCGTGATCACTGCTTGCCCAACGCAAAGTTGGGCAGCGCGCTGACCGGCTGGTTGAACTGATACGGAATCGATACCAGCCCCAGCCCCGTATTGCGCTGCACCACAAAATGCAAATGCGGCCCGGTGCTGTTGCCGGTGTTACCGGACAACGCCAGCGCATTCCCTACCGTTACCCGCTGACCTTCCCGAACGCAGACCGAGCCTTTCTTCAGGTGCAGGTAAACACCCATGGTCCCGTCATCGTGCAGCACCCGCACGAAATTGCCGGATGCGTCGGTGCCGCGTCCGCTCTGTCTGTTCTCGGTTTTCACCACCACCCCGCCTCGCGCAGCAATGATCGGCGTGCCCTCAGGCATCGCGATGTCTATGGCGTAACGGCTCTTGGGCCCGAAGTGGCTGTAGGGGCCATTGGCGCCCTGGCTTATCCGGAACGGTCCGCCACGCCAGGGCAACGGGTACCGATAGCCCACCGTGGGTCCTGAGGGGTCGCCCAGGGAGTAATTGAACTTCGGGACGTACGCTATCGGCTTTCCACCTTTAGTCGCCGTGAACTGCGCCAGGCGAACGCTGCTGCGTAGCGGTATCACGCGCCGAATCGTCCCGCCCGGCACACCGCTGGCGTTCTTCACCCCGGCAAAACTCAATTCGACTTCTACCGGTGCATACAGGTCATTGCGCACGTACACGCTGTGCACGCCGTTCTTCTTCATGATGATGAGGCGCACCTGACGCTCAAGGTGCTCGACCATGCCATCGCGAAAAACGAACACATGGGCGCCTTTGCTGGGGCGGTCGCTGTAGGACACCACGCCATAGACATCTTTGGATTTGTAGATGGTCATGGCCATGGCCGAGTTGGCGACCATGAACAGGCCACATAAAAGCAGCAGGCGCGTGAACATGAGCAAGGATTCTGTCGAGTGAGATCTGGGATGGAGCCTAGCAGCTGCAATGGACCCGGGTAGTCGGCAGATGTTTCAGAAAAGGTGTTCAGCAGATGTGCGGTAACCGTGATGACCCCATCGTCGGATCGCCGCCCGGAGCAAGCTCGCTCCCACAAGAGAACGCATTACAAATGTGGGACCGAGCCTTCTCGCGAAAGCGGACTGTCAGGCGACGCTATATCAAGCGCCAGGAATGAAGTGCTTCTGCGCCGTACCACGCGCAATCAGGCGCGAGATGTAATCGAGCTTCTGTGCATCCTGGTCGACAAAACGGAAGGTCAGTTGCAGCCAATCGCTGTCGGGCTTCGGTTCGTGAGCCACGACGGCGTGCAGGTAGCCATTGAGGCGGGCGACTTCGGCGTTATCGCCCTGCTCCAGGTCCAGCACGGCGCTGTCGAGGATCTGCGGAAGGGTCTCGGTGCGCTTGACCACCAACAGGGCTTCCTTGAGGCTCAAGGCCTTGATCACGCATTGCGCGATACCGTTTGGCAAACGCAGTTGACCCTGGCCACGGCCACTGGTGGGTGCCGAAGAGGCCGCAGGCGCCTTGACCGGCGGACTGTTGAGCAAGCCTTTGGACGGTGCGGGTGCGGCCGTTGGCGTGACGACGGGGGCCTTGCCACCGGTCAAGGCGGCAAGGGAGTCGTTAGCGAAGGCAGGGCTGGTTTTGGTCGCGGCGACGTTGATCAAGGCATCGAGTTTGCCGACCTTGTGCAGCGCCTGCTTGACCTTGGTGATCAGTTGCTCGTTGGTGAACGGCTTGCTGACGTAACCGGAAACTCCGGCCTGGATCGCCTGGACAACGTTCTCCTTGTCGCCACGGCTGGTCACCATCACGAAAGGCATGGCCTTGAGGTTGTCTTGCTCGCGGCACCAGGTCAGCAGTTCCAGGCCGGACATTTCCGGCATTTCCCAGTCGCAAAGGACCAGGTCGAAGGCTTCCTTGGCCAGCATGGCCTGGGCCTTTCTGCCGTTGATCGCGTCTTCGATCCGCATGCCCGGAAAATAATTGCGCAGGCACTTCTTCACCAGGTCACGAATGAACGACGCGTCGTCCACGACCAACACACTGACCTTACTCATCCAAAACCCCTTTAAAAAATCCCGGCCAGCATACCGCCTTGCTGATGGCACATTGCCAAAAAACCTTCAGTCACGCCGGACTTTTCGTTCGCGGGGTGCTGCTTTTCGAATTTGTAAGCCACAAACAAAAACGCCCGGCCAAAAGGCCGGGCGCTTTACTTGGGCAACCTTACTTATCGTCAGTTTTGCCCGGAACATTAGCGCTTTCGCCACTGGTTCCTTCGACTTCTTCCTTCATGCGCTTGAGACCCAGGTGTCGCACGTCGGTGCCGCGTACAAGGTAGATCACCAGCTCCGAGATATTGCGCGCGTGGTCGCCGATACGCTCCAGCGAACGCAACACCCAGATAATGCTCAGAACCCGCGAAATGGAACGCGGGTCTTCCATCATGTAGGTGGCCAGCTCACGCAGGGCGGTCTTGTATTCGCGGTCGATGATCTTGTCGTACTGCGCCACCGACAAGGCCAGTTCGGCGTCGAAACGGGCAAAGGCGTCCAATGCGTCGCGGACCATGTTGCGCACCTGGTCACCGATGTGGCGCACTTCGACGTAACCGCGCGGCGCTTCACCTTCTTCGCAAAGCTGGATGGCGCGACGGGCGATCTTGGTCGCTTCGTCACCGATGCGCTCCAGGTCGATCACCGACTTGGAAATGCTGATGATCAGGCGCAGGTCGGAAGCCGCCGGCTGACGACGGGCCAGAATGCGCAGGCATTCTTCGTCGATGTTGCGTTCCATCTGATTGATCTGGTCGTCGATCTCACGCACCTGCTGGGCCAGGCCGGAGTCGGCCTCGATCAGCGCGGTGACCGCGTCGTTGACCTGTTTCTCGACCAGCCCGCCCATGGCCAGGAGGTGGCTGCGCACTTCCTCCAGTTCGGCGTTGAACTGCTGGGAGATGTGGTGTGTAAGGCCTTCCTTAGAAATCATGTTGTCTGCTCCGCAAAAGCTGTGAGCTGCAAGCTACAAGCTGCAAGCTGATGTGTGTCGTACTCGAACCGCCCTGACTTGCCGCTTGAAGCTTGCGGCTCGTGGCTGCTGCTAGCCATAGCGACCGGTGATGTAGTCTTCGGTCTGCTTTTTCGCCGGGTTGGTGAACAGGGTATCGGTATCGCCAAACTCGACCAGCTTGCCCATGTACATGAACGCGGTGTAGTCGGACACCCGCGCCGCCTGTTGCATGTTGTGGGTCACGATCACGATGGTGAACTTGGATTTCAGTTCGTAGATCAGCTCTTCGACTTTCAACGTGGAGATCGGGTCGAGTGCCGAGCACGGTTCGTCGAGCAGCAGGACTTCCGGCTCAACGGCGATGGTGCGGGCGATCACCAGACGCTGCTGCTGACCACCGGACAGGCCCAGTGCCGACTCGTGCAGACGGTCCTTGACCTCGTCCCACAGTGCCGCGCCTTTCAACGCCCACTCAACGGCTTCGTCGAGCACACGCTTCTTGTTGATGCCCTGGATGCGCAGGCCGTAAACCACGTTTTCGTAGATGGTTTTCGGGAACGGGTTGGGCTTCTGGAACACCATGCCGACGCGACGACGCAGCTCGGCCACGTCTTCACCCTTGCGGTAGATGTTGTTGCCGTACAGGTTGATCTCGCCTTCAACGCGGCAGCCGTCAACCAGGTCGTTCATGCGGTTGAAGGTACGCAGCAACGTGGACTTGCCGCAGCCGGACGGGCCGATGAAGGCGGTCACGCGCTGTTTCGGGATGTTCATGCTGACATCGTACAGCGCTTGTTTTTCGCCGTAGAACAGGCTCAGGCCCGGTACTTCAATGGCTACGGTTTCCTGCTCGAGGTTCAGGCTCTGTTTGTCGCGACCCAGGGCCGACATGTTGATGCCGTGGGTATGTGCTTCGTGCTGCATGGGAGGCTCCCTGTGCTAACAAATTCGGTTCGGTTTTTGTGGGAGCGAGCCTGCTCGCGAAGGGGCCATCACTGGCGCCAAAAGCTTCGCGAGCAGGCTCGCTCCCACATAAGAAATCAGCTATCCAACGCCTTGTACTTCTCGCGCAGGTGGTTACGGATGTACACCGCCGACAGGTTCAATGTCGCGATCACCAGCACCAGCAGCAGCGCCGTTGCGTACACCAGCGGTCGTGCGGCTTCGACGTTCGGGCTCTGGAAGCCGACGTCATAGATGTGGAAGCCCAGGTGCATGATCTTCTGGTCCAGGTGCAGGTACGGGTAGTTACCGTCCACCGGCAGCGACGGCGCCAGTTTCACCACACCCACCAGCATCAGCGGCGCCACTTCACCCGCGGCGCGGGCCACGGCGAGGATCATGCCGGTCATCATTGCCGGGCTGGCCATCGGCAGCACGATCTTCCACAAGGTTTCAGCCTTGGTCGCGCCGAGGGCCAACGAGCCTTCACGCACAGTGCGAGGAATCCGCGCCAGGCCTTCTTCGGTGGCCACGATCACCACCGGCACCGCCAGCAGCGCCAGGGTCAGCGAAGCCCAGAGCAGACCCGGCGTACCGAAAGTCGGTGCCGGCAGTGCTTCAGGGAAGAACAGACGGTCAAGCGAGCCACCCAGCACGTAGACGAAGAAGCCCAGGCCGAACACGCCGTAAACGATGGCCGGAACGCCCGCCAGGTTGTTCACCGCGATGCGGATCACCCGGGTCAGCGCGTTCTGCTTGGCGTATTCACGCAGGTACACCGCTGCCAGCACGCCGAACGGGGTCACGATCATCGCCATGATCAGGGTCATCATCACGGTGCCGAAGATGGCCGGGAAGATCCCGCCTTCGGTGTTCGCTTCACGCGGGTCGTCGCTCAGGAACTCCCAGACCTTGCTGAAGTAGAAACCGATCTTGGTGGTCGTGCTCATGGCGTTCGGCTGATAGGCGTGCACCACTTTGCCAATGCCGATTTCGATTTCCTTACCGTTCGCATCGCGGGCGGTCAGGCTGTCACGGTTGAACTGCGCATGCAGATCGGTCAGGCGCGCTTCAACATCCTGATAGCGAGCATTGAGTTCGGCGCGCTCCGATTCCATGTCCGCTTGTGCGGTGGCGTCGAGCTTGCCATCGAGCTCCAGCTTGCGACCGTGCAGACGGATGCGCTCGAGACCGGCGTTGATCGCGCCGATGTCGGTTTTTTCCAGGTTCTTGAGCTGTGCAGCCAGCTTGTTGACGCGGTCGACACGGGCCTGCAACTCAGGCCATGCGGCTTCGCCTTCAGCGACAACCTTGCCATCCTGTTTGACGTTGACCAGGTAGCCGTAGAAATTGCCCCACTCGCGACGCTCGATGGCCATCAGCTCCGGCGGCGTCGTCTGTTTGGTCAGCCACTCGCCGACGATCCAGGTGAAGTCGTTGCCGTTCAGGTCACGGTTGCCGACCTTGATCAGCTCGCGGGTCATGAACTCAGGGCCTTCGTCAGGCACCGGCAGGCCGGCGCTCTTCAGGCGGGCACGTGGCACTTCTTCTTTCTGCACCACTTCGCCAATGACCAGGTGCTGGCCCTGGCCCGGCACGTCGTAGCTGGCATGGATCAGATCCGCCGGCCAGAAGTGACCCAGGCCGCGCACGGCAATCACTGCCAGCAGGCCAATGGTCATGATGACCGCGATGGACACCGCGCCACCGCTGATCCAGACGCCGGGGGCGCCGCTCTTGAACCATCCTTTCAGGGAGTTCTGTTTCACAGACTTCTACCTTTCTTAAAGCGACGAGTATTTCTTGCGCAGACGCTGACGAATCAGTTCCGCGAGGGTGTTCATGACGAAGGTGAACAACAGCAGCACCAGCGCCGAGAGGAACAGCACGCGGTAGTGGCTGCCGCCGACTTCCGATTCGGGCATTTCCACTGCAACGTTGGCCGCCAGGGTGCGCAGGCCTTCGAACAGGTTCATTTCCATGACCGGGGTGTTACCGGTAGCCATCAACACGATCATGGTTTCACCGACCGCACGGCCCATGCCGATCATCAGCGCCGAGAAGATGCCCGGGCTCGCGGTGAGGATCACCACGCGGGTCATGGTCTGCCACGGCGTGGCACCGAGGGCCAGGGAGCCCAGGGTCAGGCCGCGAGGCACGCTGAACACGGCGTCTTCGGCGATGGAGTAGATGTTCGGGATCACCGCGAAGCCCATGGCCAGGCCGACCACCAGGGCGTTGCGCTGGTCGTAGGTGATGCCCAGGTCGTGGGAGATCCACATGCGCATGTCGCCACCGAAGAACCAGTTTTCCATGAACGGGCTCATGTACAGCGACAGCCAGCCCACAAACAGGATCACCGGAATCAGCAGCGCACTTTCCCAGCCATCCGGGACTTTCAGGCGGATCGACTCAGGCAGGCGGCTGAAGGTAAAACCGGCGACCAGAATACCGATCGGCAGCAGCATCAGCAGGCTGAAGATGCCCGGCAAATGCCCTTCCACATACGGTGCGAGGAACAGACCGGCGAAGAAACCGAGGATCACCGTCGGCATTGCTTCCATCAACTCGATCACCGGCTTGACCTTGCGGCGCATGCCCGGAGCCATGAAGTACGCGGTGTAGATCGCAGCGGCAACGGCCAGTGGTGCGGCCAGCAGCATGGCGTAGAACGCGGCTTTCAGGGTACCGAATGTCAGCGGCGACAGGCTCAGCTTGGGTTCGAAGTCGGTGTTGGCGGCGGTCGATTGCCAGACGTATTTAGGCTCGTCGTAGTTCTCGTACCAGACCTTGCTCCACAGCGCGCTCCACGAGACTTCCGGGTGCGGGTTGTCGAGAAGCAGCGGGTGCAACTTGCCGCCAGCTTCCACGATCAGGCGGTTGGCACGAGGCGATAGACCGAAAATGCCCTGGCCTTCAGCGACCGGT
Organism: Pseudomonas sp. GL-RE-26; assembly: GCF_019956275.1. Classification (NCBI taxonomy): domain Bacteria; kingdom Pseudomonadati; phylum Pseudomonadota; class Gammaproteobacteria; order Pseudomonadales; family Pseudomonadaceae; genus Pseudomonas; species Pseudomonas sp. GL-RE-26. The sequence continues at coordinate 204,427 of NZ_JAHBDI010000011.1, read as the reverse complement.
TCCACCAGCAAGGTGCGGTGGGCGGTACTGTGGAACACGCCAAGCTTGCCGGAAGCGTCGAGGGCAACGAAGCCCTTGCGGCGTTCTTCGGCAGTGATTTCAACGATAGGCGTGGTGCCCATCTGGAAGGTGCGAATCTGCTTCAGACGTTGCTCGCCATCGGGGTCGCGAGCCATGAACCACTGGGCCAGACCACCCTTGGAGTCACCGATGATCAGCGAGATGCCGCCCACCAGCTGGGTGCTGGCGGTGACTTCGGTTTCGCCGTTTTCCACCAGTTTGTAGCGGCCGTTGAGGCTTTTGTCGCGCAGGCTGAACACGTCGGCCTGGGCGCGTCCGTTGATCACGTACAGCCACTGCTGACGCGGGTCGACGAAAATATTCTTCACCGGCTCGGTCATTTGCGGCAGTTCGATGCGCTTCTGCTCGTTAGTGACTTCGCCGGTCATCATGTTCTCTTCGCTGGTCAGCGACAGGACATTGAGTTGCGAACCGGTGGAGCCGACCAGCATCAGGGTCGAATCGTTGGCGTTGAGGCTGACGTGCTCCAGCGCACCACCGGCTTCGTTGACCGCGATCGGCGCTTCGCCGTACGGGTACTCGACGGCCGGGGTGATGGTTTTCTTGCCTTCCGGGTAGCTGACTTTATATGTGTGACGGAACACCAGGGCCTGGCCGTTGGACAGACCCACCGCCACCAGCGGGTGACCTGGCTGGTCTTCACCGATGGAGGTCACGGTGATGCCGGCCGGGATCGACAGATCGACGCGCTTGAGTTCGGCGCCACTGTCGATGTCGAAGAACAATGCCTGGCCCTTGTCGGAAACCCGCATCGCAACCTGGTTCTGTTCTTCCAGGGAGATCATCAGCGGCTTGCCGGCGTCTTGCATCCAGGCTGGCGTGATGGCGTCCTTGGCGGTCAGGCTGGCACCCTGGAACAGGGGAGCGACGACGTAGGCAAGGAAGAAGAAGATCAAGGTGATCGCACCCAGTACAGCGAGGCCGCCAACGAGGACGTACCAGCGGGTCAGGCGATCTTTGAGCGCGCGAATGCGGCGCTTGCGTTGCAACTCAGGCGTATTGAAATCAATTCGCTTGGGGGGATTAGTAGTCATGTTGGAATTGGCCAGATCATTCATTCGCACACCCTAGCGATCCTGTATGACAGAAAGATGACAGTGCAGTGACGCAACAAATCCGCCGCTGGCGGTAACCAGCAGCGGATAGAGAATTTGAGGTGTATGGAGGCGGCTCCTGCCGCCCCCATGTGAGTCCAGAGGGGTTCACTCTAGACTCAGTTTGTTACTTTTTTGCGACTTCAGCGCCGCCTTCCGCCAGACCCAGGTCAGCCAGAGCTTTGGCAGCTACTTTGGCCGGCAGTGGGATGTAACCGTCTTTCACTACAACTTCCTGGCCCTGTTTCGACAGAACCAGTTTCACGAACTCGGCTTCCAGCGGGGCCAGAGGCTTGTTCGGGGCTTTGTTGACGTACACGTACAGGAAGCGGGATAGCGGGTACTTGCCGTTCAGGGCGTTTTCTTCGGTGTCTTCGATGAACTCGGTGCTGCCTTTCTTCGACAGAGCAACGGTTTTCACGCTAGCGGTCTTGTAGCCGATGCCCGAGTAACCGATGCCGTTCAGCGAAGAGCTGATCGACTGCACGACCGAAGCCGAACCTGGCTGTTCGTTCACGTTAGGCTTGTAGTCGCCTTTGCACAGGGCTTCTTCCTTGAAGTAGCCGTAGGTGCCGGATACCGAGTTACGACCGAACAGTTGAACCGGCTTGTTGGCCAGGTCGCCGGTCACGCCCAGGTCACCCCAGGTTTTGACTTCGGTTTTAGCGCCGCACAGACGAGTGGACGAGAAGATCGCGTCGACCTGTTCCATGGTCAGGTGCTGGATCGGGTTGTCCTTGTGTACGAATACAGCCAGGGCGTCCACGGCAACCGGGATAGCGGTTGGCTTGTAGCCGTACTTCTGCTCGAAGGCAGCCAGTTCGGTGTCCTTCATCTTGCGGCTCATCGGGCCCAGGTTGGAGGTGCCTTCAGTCAGCGCAGGTGGCGCAGTGGCGGAGCCAGCGGCCTGAATCTGGATGTTTACGTTCGGGTATTCTTTTTTGTAGTTCTCAGCCCAGAGGGTCATGAGGTTGGCCAGGGTATCGGAACCAACGCTGGACAGGTTGCCCGACACACCAGTGGTCTTGGTGTAGCTCGGGATAGCAGGGTCAACAGCGGCAACCGCGTTGGCAGTCGCAACGCCAGCAGCGACAAAAGTCATTGCCGCCATCAAACGCTTCAGTTTCATGCCTTACTCCTAGCAGATAGGGTGTGTTAAGTCGGGGCCAAGTATCAGCAGGCCGTGTGAACACTCTATGGCTGAAATATGACAATTGGATGAAAGGCCAGCACTCCGCTCGGAAGGCTGGCCTTTCAGTTGTAACTGTAGATGTGAGGAGTGCTGTGATCGCTCGCTATCAGCGGCCCTTCTTCCAGAGATATGCACCTACCAGAATCCCGACCCCACACAGCACCGCCACATAATAAGCAGGCCCCATCGCACTCTCCTTGAGCAACAGGCTGACGATCATCGGCGTCAGGCCGCCGAAAATCGCGTAGGCGACGTTGTACGAGAACGACAGTCCGCTGAAACGCACCACTGGCGGGAACGCCTTGACCATCACATACGGCACCGCGCCGATGGTGCCGACCAGCAGACCGGTCAGGGCATACATCGGGAACAGCCAGTCGGGATGATCGGCCAGGCTGTGATAGAAGGTCCAGGAACTGGCCAGCAGCGCGGCACAGCCGATCACGAACACTCGTCCCGCACCGAAGCGATCGGCCAGTGCGCCGGCAATGATGCAACCAAAGCTCAGGAACACGATCGCCACGCTGTTCGCCTGCAGGGACGTGGTTGGCGAGAAGTGGTAGACCGTCTGCAACACAGTCGGGGTCATCAGGATCAATACCACGATGGCGGCCGACAACAGCCAGGTCAGCAGCATCGAAATGGCGATGGCGCCACGATGGTCACGCAGCACCGCCCGCAGCGGTACCTCTTCGGCCAAGGCCTTGCGCTGTTGCAGTTCTGCGAACACCGGGGTTTCGTGCAACCAGCGACGCAGGTACACCGAAAACAGACCGAACACGCCACCCAGCAGGAACGGAATCCGCCAGGCGTAATCCGCTACTTCCACCGGGGTATAGAGGCTGTTGATCGCCGTGGCGACCAGCGAACCGAGCAGGATGCCCGCCGTCAGGCCGCTGGTCAGGGTGCCGCAGGCGTAGCCGACATGTCGTTGCGGAACGTGTTCGGAAACGAAGACCCACGCCCCCGGCACTTCACCGCCAATGGCCGCACCCTGGATCACCCGCATCAACAGCAACAGGATCGGCGCCCACATGCCGATCTGCGCATAAGTCGGCAGCAAACCCATGATCAAGGTCGGCACGGCCATCATGAAAATGCTCAGGGTGAACATTTTCTTGCGGCCCAGCAGGTCGCCGAAGTGCGCCATCACGATGCCGCCCAGCGGCCGCGCCAGATAGCCGGCGGCGAAGATGCCGAAGGTCTGCATCAGGCGTAGCCACTCAGGCATGTCCGCCGGGAAGAACAGCTTGCCCACCACCGTGGCGAAGAACACGAAGATGATGAAATCGTAGAACTCCAGCGCGCCGCCCAGGGCAGACAGCGATAGAGTCTTGTAGTCGTTGCGGGTCAGCGGACGTGCGGGTTGGTCTGGCTGCGCGATGCTCGAGGGCGCTGTGGTCATGGCAAGGGCTTCTCTTATAGTCGGATCTGCAACCTCAACAACGCTGGCTGAGGTTTGGGCAGGTCCGGCACGATAGCAAATTGTTCGAAAAAGCACATAGAGGTGCGTTTTTGACGGTCAAAATGAGAACCGGACGGTCGTCGCGGAGTCTACCGACCGATATACTCAAAGCTGCTCCGGTTTTTGAGGGGTTGCTGTGCGAAAGCGCCTGTCAGGTTCATAGGCGATTTCGCAGAGTTTCCCTTTAGGCGCCTTATGGAAAACGTGACGAACGTAGTATGTTCGGTGCTGAATCGTTTTTCCCGAAGACGGCTACCACCAGCAATACCAACGAAGAGTCACGGGTCAGAGGCACCCCCGGCATGATAGAACTCGAACAAGAAGATCCGATCCCGCAAGGCGACCTGGCCCTGCAAATCACCGCGCTCCCACGCGAAACCAACGGCTTTGGCGATATTTTCGGCGGCTGGCTGGTGGCGCAGATGGATTTGGCAGGCACCGCGATGGCCAGCAAGGTCGCCGGCGGGCGCGTTGCCACCGTTGCAATCGACCGCATGGCCTTTCTGGTTCCGGTGGCGGTGGGCGCTCAGCTCTCCTTTTATACCCAGGCCCTGGAAATCGGCCGCAGCTCGATCAAGATGATGGTCGAGGTCTGGAGCGACGATCCACTGTCCAGCGAGTGGCGTAAAGTGACCGAAGCGGTGTTTGTGTTCGTTGCCATCGACGGCAGCGGGCGCACCCGTTCGGTTCCCCCGCGGGCTCGTTGAAAGAACGTCTAAACCTGGTAGCCGTTTTGCGGTCGATAGTCGTCCACGTTACTGATCGAGAGCTGTCCCATGAGCACGCCCAATGTTGAAGCCGTAAAACTGGATGAACTGAACTGCTGGCGCATACGCCACGGTCAGGCCGAATTGCTGGTGGCCCAACAAGGCGCGCACATCCTCAGCTATCAACTGGCCGGCCAGCCGCCGCTGATCTGGCTCAACGACGAGGCCGTGTTCAAGACCGGCAAGAGCATCCGTGCCGGCGTGCCGGTGTGCTGGCCGTGGTTCGGCAACTTTGCGCGCAACCCGCAAAGCGTTCAGGCGATGCGCACCAGCAATGAAGCGCCGTCGGCTCACGGCTTCGTGCGAGCGATGGATTGGGAGCTGGGTGGCATCGAAGCCGAAGGCGAAAGCCTGAAGGTCGAATTCCTCCTGCCCTACCCCGAAGGCGGCTTTCCCGGCTGGCCGCACCAGGTGGATTTGACGTTGAGCATTCGCCTCGACGAGCAATTGCACATCCATCTGATCAGCCACAACCGGGGCGCTCAAACCGTCAGCATCAGTCAGGCGCTGCACAGTTACTTTGCCGTCAGCGATGTGCGCGAAGTGCATGTCGAAGGTGTGGATGGCCTGAGCTACATCGAAACGCTGGACAACTGGAAAACCGTTACCCAGACCGGTGATTTGCGTTTTACCGGCGAGACAGATCGCATCTACCTGGACGTCCCGTCGCAGTTGAGCATCGTCGATCCAGCTTGGGAGCGACGCATCGAACTGACCAGCATTGGCTCGCGCACCGCGGTGATCTGGAACCCATGGATCGACCGCGCCACCGCGTTCAGCGACATGGCCGACGATGGCTGGCAGCGCATGCTGTGCATCGAGACGGCGAACGTGATGGGCGATGTGGTGAACCTGAAACCAGGGGCGAGCCATACCCTGGGTGTGAGCGTCGGTAGCAAGCAGCTCTAAGCAACACCACATAACAAATGTGGGAGCGGGCTTGCTCGCGATGGCGGTGTAACAGGCAACATAAATGTTGAATGTTATGACCTCATCGCGAGCAAGCTCGCTCCCACAGTTTTTTGTGCCATGCCATCTGACGGCGCGTTACAAATCCGACTCTTTCACTACCCTGACATTCTGCGCATCCAGCGCATACGCCGCATCGGCCAGGTCATTGCTGACCTTCTCGACTTTCAGCGTGCCGGTGACCCACAGCGGCGTGTAGATATCGTTCAGTTTCAGGCCCTTTGGATAGCGCACCAGCACCAGTTGGTTGGGCGGTGGCGGGGGCACGTGGATACACGCGCCCGGGTACGGGACCAGGAAGAACAACGTACTGCGGCCCTTGGCATCGGACTCCAGCGGCACGGGGTAACCGCCAATGCGGATGTTCTTGTCGTTCATCGACGCAACGGTCTTGGTCGAGTACATCACCGCCGGCAAGCCTTTGGCCTGCTTCATCCCACCCTTGTCGGTGAAAGTGCCATTGGATTCAGGGGAGTTGTGGTCGATTTCAGGCATGGCCTCGAGGGCCTTCTGGTCCGACTTTGGCATCAGTTCGAGCCAGTCGGTTTCCGGCAGTTCGCCGGCATGGGCAAGGCCCGAACCCAGTAAAACAAGAGTCAACAAAAAACGGCGCATGAAGGTGCTCGGTATAGGAAGGATCAGGAAACGCCGAGCATTCTAGCCCTCCCGGCTTGCGTGGCCGAGAGGACTTTGTTGCCTGGATCAGCTCTTTTTGATCAGTCCGTAGATCACCAGCAACACAACCGCACCCACCAGCGCCCCGATGAAGCCGGCGCCTTGACCGGCCTGGTAAATGCCCAAGGCTTGACCGCCGTAAGTGGCCGCCAGCGAACCGCCGATACCGAGCAGAATCGTCATGATCCAGCCCATGCTGTCATCGCCAGGTTTCAGGAACCGTGCCAGCAGGCCGACGATCAAGCCGATAAAGATGGTTCCGATAATTCCCATGGCATTCCCCTCTCAATGAAGTACCTATTCGAAAGCCTAGTCAGACTTTCGCAACCTGCCATGAGAGAACGGCGCGACCTTAAGGTTCCACCGTTGCACATAAAAAACTATTCGGCGATCAGCGCCTCGACCTTGAGGATCTGCGCGGTCAGCGTTTCACGATCCGCACAACGCAGGTTGGCGTGACCGACCTTGCGGCCGACCTTGAACGCCTTGCCGTAGTGATGCAGATGGCAATCAGCGATGGCCACGACCTTCTCGGTGTCCGGCACTTTGCCAATGAAGTTGAGCATCGCGCTCTCCCCAACCTTGGCGGTCGAACCCAACGGCAGACCGGCAACGGCCCGCAGGTGGTTTTCGAACTGGCTGCACTCGGCGCCTTCGGTGGTCCAGTGCCCTGAGTTGTGCACCCGCGGGGCGATTTCGTTGGCCTTGAGGCCACCGTCGACTTCAAAGAACTCGAACGCCATCACGCCGACGTAATCCAGCTGCTTGAGCACACGGCTGGAGTAGTCTTCGGCCAGGGCTTGCAACGGGTGATCGGTGCTGGCCACGGAAAGCTTGAGGATGCCGCTTTCGTGGGTGTTGTGTACCAGCGGATAGAAGCGGGTTTCACCGTCGCGGGCACGCACGGCGATCAGCGAGACCTCGCCGGTGAACGGCACGAAGCCTTCCAGCAGGCAGGCCACACTGCCCAGTTCGGCAAAGGTGCCAACCACATCTTCAGGGGTGCGCAGGACTTTCTGCCCCTTGCCGTCATAACCCAGGGTACGGGTCTTCAGCACCGCCGGCAGACCGATGGAATCCACGGCGGCGTCCAGATCAACCTGGGACTGAATGTCGGCGAACGCCGGGGTAGGAATCCCCAGGTCCTTGAACATGCTCTTCTCGAACCAGCGATCGCGGGCGATGCGCAGCGCTTCGGCGCTCGGGTAGACCGGGACGAATTGCGACAGGAAAGCCACGGTCTCGGCCGGAACGCTTTCGAACTCGAAGGTCACCAGATCGACTTCATCGGCCAGCTGACGCAAGTGATCCTGATCGCCGTAATCGGCTCGCAGGTGTTCGCCCAACGCGGCTGCGCAAGCATCCGGAGCTGGGTCCAGGAAAGCGAAATTCATGCCCAGCGGAGTGCCCGCCAGTGCCAACATGCGACCCAACTGGCCGCCACCGATTACACCGATCTTCATCGTCAACAACCTCAGGCGATGCGTGGGTCTGGATTGTCCAGGACGCTGTCTGTCTGCTCAGCACGGAAGGTTTTCAGCACCGCGTGGAACTGCGGGTGCTTGGCGCCAAGGATACTCGCCGACAACAGCGCTGCGTTGATCGCGCCCGCCTTGCCGATGGCCAGGGTGGCAACCGGAATGCCCGCGGGCATCTGTACAATAGAAAGCAGCGAATCAACGCCCGAGAGCATTGCGGATTGTACTGGTACGCCCAGCACCGGCAGGTGGGTCTTGGCCGCACACATACCTGGCAAGTGGGCCGCACCACCGGCACCGGCGATGATCACCTCGATGCCACGCGCCTCGGCTTCTTCAGCGTACTGGAACAGCAGGTCCGGAGTACGGTGGGCAGAGACCACTTTCACCTCGTAGGGGATGCCGAGCTTTTCCAGCATATCGGCGGTGTGGCTAAGGGTGGACCAATCGGACTTGGAGCCCATGATCACGCCAACCAGTGCACTCATCGTCGTGCCTCTTCTCTCTTGGCGCCCGCAGGCGCGTCAAAAAACAACAAGCCACGCAGGATGCGTGGCTTGATTGTACGAATTATGGCCGGTCGTAACCGGCCGAAGGCCGCGCAGTATACCTCAATGAAGCAGATAAACAGCCCCTGTTGTGACCATCTGTCGATATTGGGTTCTGGACAAAAAGCCTTGTTTTACTGACTCAAAAGTCAATCCGCACAACTGCGTTAATTCACTCAGTGTTAGTAAAAAATGTAGCACTGACAACAAATACCAGGGCGCACTCAATTAACAACCAACCACACAAACCAACTGCAAACCAGCCCCCCGCACAACACCTTCCGACACATATCAGCAGTGCACAACCAAGTTATTTTGAATTATTAATCCCCACAGCCAATTGAGGCCACACAATTCTACCTAACTATAGAATCAGTAAAATCACACATGAATATATCAACCAAATTAAAACCAATGCTTTTCGCAATTTTATTTATTACCAGCTCTACACAGGCGACCATCCCCATTGATGATACGCATTGGCCCTCAGAAAAAGATAAGCCAGCGTTGCAACCATTTGAGGCGCCCAACGTGAGCAAGCATACGATATTTATCAATACGTTCATCCACGATGATGTAAAAGAACCACAGTCACAGATTTTTGAGAAGTTTTTCCTTCCCTTGATCAAGGAAATCGAAGGCTTTACCGGGCGCCGGGTGTCCATTCAATTTATTCGAAATTTGCAACCCTATACCAATTTTGTTTATGAAAACGAAGACCATCAAGCCACTGCTAACAAATGGAAAGTGTTAGCTCTAAAATATAGAAACGAAAAAAACTTACCTTACAACAAAACAACAAAATTTCTTTTAGTTACAAAAAACCAACTTAACAACCAAGCAGCAGGCATCGCTGGCGCCGGTCAACAATTCGGTATTGCTTCACTGATCCGTGAATTATATGTCGGACATGAAATTGGGCATATGCTCGATGCCAGTCATGAAAACGGCGAATTGCTGTATAGGAGTGGTTGGTGGTGCGATAGTTACATGATGCCGGCCCCAACTTATTTGACCAGCGCCTGTCATGTTTATACCAATGCAAACCGTCAAAGGATCAGTGCCTTCCTGAGCGATGCTCCTTAATCGACCCGACAGTAATAAAACTGGAGCCCGCGAACTGGCTCCAGCGCACACCATTAGGCACCCGCCCCACCCTCCAACTTGCGCCACAACAACCGCACGTTCGCCTTGCGTACCAGCGCACAGCGGTACAGACGAATCTCCAGCGGCACGTGCCATTGCGGGCCGCCGCAGACCACCAACTCACCCCGCGCCAATTCGGCGCGCACACTCAATTGCGGCACCCAGGCGATGCCCAGGCCTTCAAGGGCCATGCTTTTCAGGCTGTCGGCCATGGCGGTTTCGTAAATCGTGGTGAAGCGCAGCGCCCGTTGACGCAGCAGCATGTTCACCGAACGGCCGAGAAACGCACCGGCGCTGTACGCCAGTAGCGGCACGCTGCCTTCGCCTTCCAGATCGAACAGCGGTTTGCCGTCGGCGTCGGCGGCACACACCGGCAGCATCTCGGTGTGGCCAAGGTGCAGCGAGGGGAAGATTTCCGGGTCCATCTGCATGGCCGCGTCCGGGTCGTAGAACGCCAACATCAGATCGCAGCCGCCTTCGCGCAAGGCGTGCACGGCGTCGCCGACGTTGGTCGCCACCAGCCGCGTGGCGATGTTCAGGCCCTCGTTGCGCAACTGCGCGATCCAGCGCGGAAAGAAACCCAGTGCCAGGGAGTGCGCGGCAGCGACCTGCATCACTTCGCCCTGTCCGCCTTCCAGGTGATGCAGATGGCGCAGCACTTCGCCGAGCTGTTCGACCACGGTGCGCGCGGTGACCAGAAACAATTGCCCTGCCGCCGTCAGCTCCACCGGCGTACGCGAACGGTTGACCAAGGTTAGTCCCAGCGCCGCCTCCAGGCTGCGGATTCGCCGACTGAACGCCGGCTGCGTCACGAAGCGCCGCTCGGCGGCCTGGGAGAAACTGCGGGTGGCGGCCAGGGCACTGAAGTCCTCCAGCCATTTGCTTTCCAGATTCATCACGCCCTCCCGGACACGCACCAATTTAGGTCACACGTTCGCCGTCAAGCCGGCGTCACACGGGCATTATGCCGAATATGCATAGCCTAGTGTTTAACAGCATTGGCCCAAAATTCTCCACAGGCCTAGCATTCGCAGCGTTCCGGCACAGACCGGGTCCATATTGAGATGATTTCTATCATGTCCTCCGCTGCATCATTCCGCACAGAAAATGACCTGCTTGGCGCCCTCGAAGTACCGGCTCAAGCGTATTACGGTATCCAGACCCTGCGAGCGGTGAATAACTTCCGCCTTTCGGGCGTTCCGATTTCGCACTACCCGAAACTGGTTGTCGGTCTGGCCATGGTTAAACAGGCCGCCGCAGACGCCAACCGTGAGTTGGGTCACCTGAGCGAAGCCAAGCACGCCGCCATCAGCGAAGCCTGTGCACGTTTGATCCGCGGCGACTTCCACGAAGAGTTCGTGGTGGACATGATTCAAGGCGGCGCTGGCACTTCGACCAACATGAATGCCAACGAAGTCATCGCCAACATCGCTCTGGAGGCCATGGGCCACCAGAAAGGCGAATACCAGTACCTGCACCCGAACGACGACGTCAACATGGCGCAGTCGACCAACGACGCCTACCCAACGGCTATCCGCCTGGGTCTGTTGCTGGGTCACGACGCCCTGCTGGCCAGCCTCGACAGCCTGATTCAGGCATTCGCGGCCAAGGGTGAAGAATTCAACCACGTCCTGAAGATGGGGCGTACCCAGCTGCAAGACGCCGTTCCGATGACCCTGGGTCAGGAATTCCGTGCGTTCGCCACCACCCTGGGCGAAGACCTGGCACGCCTGAAAACCCTGGCTCCGGAAGTGCTGACCGAAGTGAACCTGGGCGGCACCGCGATCGGTACCGGCATCAACGCCGACCCGCGTTACCAGCACCTGGCCGTTCAGCGTCTGGCAGTGATCAGCGGTCAACCGCTGGTACCGGCCGCCGACCTGATCGAAGCCACCTCCGACATGGGCGCCTTCGTGCTGTTCTCCGGCATGCTCAAGCGTACCGCGGTCAAGCTGTCGAAGATCTGCAACGACCTGCGCCTGCTGTCCAGCGGCCCACGCACCGGCATCAACGAGATCAACCTGCCGGCACGTCAGCCAGGCAGTTCGATCATGCCAGGCAAGGTCAACCCGGTTATTCCGGAAGCGGTCAACCAGGTGGCGTTCCAGATCATCGGTAACGACCTGGCCCTGACCATCGCGGCCGAAGGCGGCCAGCTGCAACTGAACGTGATGGAGCCGCTGATCGCTTTCAAGATCTTCGACTCGATCCGCCTGCTGCAACGCGCCATGGACATGCTGCGCGAGCACTGCATCGTCGGCATCACCGCCAACGAAGCACGCTGCCGTGAACTGGTCGAGCACTCGATCGGCCTGGTCACCGCACTGAACCCGTACATCGGCTACAAAAACGCCACCCGCATCGCCGGCCTTGCCCTTGAAAGCGGCCGCGGCGTGCTGGAACTGGTGCGCGAAGAAGGTTTGCTCGACGAAGCCATGCTCGCCGACATCCTGCGCCCGGAAAACATGATTGCTCCGCGTCTGGTGCCTTTGAAGGCATAACCCGACGCGTTACCTGTAGCACCGCTCACCAGGTCGAGGGACTAGACACCTCTCACCTTTTGAGGGCTTGGAGATTAGTCTCCAGGCCCTTTTTTTTAACTGTTTAAAAGGACAAACGTCTTCTGTGGGCGCGAGCCTGCTCGCGATGAACGATTACGCGGTGTAGCTGTAAACCGTGGTGACCGCATCGCGCGCAGGCTCGCTCCCACAAGAGCCTGACAAAAAAATGTCAGGTGTTTCAAAGGCTTCGCTTCACCGAATGCACCACAACCGTGCAGACGAACGGCACTGTCATCGGTATAGTGCCGCCCCTCTTCGCATGAGCGGTCGTCGGTAGCGAGGCCACAACCCATGCGAAACCCGAACTAATAACAAACCCGCGATATGAAACCGGGACGAACGTCGAACCGCCCATTGTGCCGTGCGCCAAGGGGTGTAACTCGATGTGTCTGCCCGGCGAGCATTTGCCTACACAAAAAACAGCGAGGAATAATCCATGCTCGAAGTCATTAACGACTTCCTCTCAGGGAAAGTACTGATCGTGCTCATTGTCGGGCTCGGTAGCTACTTCACGATCCGCTCGCGTTTCGTTCAATTGCGTCACTTCTTCCACATGTTCGCGGTGTTCCGCGACAGCCTCAAAAGCAGCGCCGGGCAACTCAGTTCGTTCCAGGCCCTGATGCTCAGCCTCGCCGGCCGCGTCGGTGCGGGCAACATCGCCGGGGTCGGCATTGCCGTGACCCTCGGTGGCCCGGGTGCTGTGTTCTGGATGTGGGTGACCGCGCTGGTCGGCATGTCCAGCAGCTTCTTCGAATGCTCCCTCGGCCAGCTCTACAAGCGTTGCGATTCCGAAGGCCAGTTCCGTGGCGGCCCGTCCTATTACATCCAGCATGGTTTGCAAAAACGCTGGTTGGGCATGCTGATGGCGTTCCTGTTGCTGGTGACGTTCGGCTTCGCCTTCAACGGCCTGCAAGCCCACGCCGTGACGCACTCGTTGAACAACGCGTTCGGCCTCGACACCACTTACACCGGCATCGGTCTGGCTGTGCTTTTGGGTCTGGTGTTCATCGGCGGGATCAAGCGCATCGCCAAGGTCGCCGACCTGTTGGTGCCGGTGAAAACCCTGGTGTACATCGGCGTGACCCTCTACGTGATCGTGCTGCAGTTCGACCATGTGCCGGGCATGCTGATGACCATCGTCAAGAGCGCCTTCGGTCTGGATCAGGCCTTCGGCGGCCTGATCGGCAGCGCCATCGTCATGGGCGTGAAGCGTGGTGTGTTCGCCAACGAAGCAGGCCTGGGCAGTGCGCCGAACGTGGCGGCTGTCGCGGCGGTCGAGCACCCGGTGGCACAAGGTGTGGTTCAGGCGTTCAGCGTGTTCCTCGATACCTTCGTGATCTGCACCTGCACCGCGCTGCTGATCCTGCTCTCCGGCTTCTACACCCCGGGCTTCGAAGGCGACGGCATTGCCCTGACCCAGAACTCGCTGGCCGCCGTAGTCGGTGACTGGGGCCGGATGTTCATCTCCGTGGCCCTGGCGTTGTTCGTGTTCACCTCGATCCTCTACAACTACTACCTGGGCGAGAGCAACCTGCGCTTTTTGATCGGTGAAAACCGCAAGGCACTGATGGGCTATCGCGCGCTGGTACTGGTGCTGATTTTTTGGGGCGCCATCGAAAACCTCGGCACCGTATTTGCCTTCGCCGACATCACCATGACCATGCTCGCGTTCGTCAACCTGATCGCGCTGTTCCTGCTGTTCAAGGTCGGCATGCGCATCCTGCGTGACTACGATGACCAGCGCGCCGCTGGCATCAAGACTCCGGTGTTCGACTCCGCCAAGTTCCCGGATCTGGACCTGGATCGCCAGGCGTGGCCGGCCAACCCGCCTGCCGCAGTCGGCAAGGCTGAAGTTGAGCCGCAAGGTGTACCCGCAGCGCAACGCTGACAGGTGAAATGACAGGCGCGCCCCCAGCGCCCGTCAGTTAAAGTTCGAAAAACTGTGGGAGCGAGCTTGCTCGCTCCCACAGGAACTCTTCCTTTCGGAGAATCCTCATGAATTCGTCGACCTACCCTGCCGCCCAGCACGTGATGGTGCTCTACACCGGCGGCACCATCGGCATGCAGGCCAGTGCCAACGGCCTGGCTCCGGCGTCGGGCTTCGAAGCGCGAATGCGCGACTATCTGCACAGCCAGCCTGAACTGGTGGTGCCGCAATGGCGCTTTCGCGAGATGTCGCCGCTTATCGACAGCGCCAACATGACGCCGACGTACTGGCAGCAGTTGCGTGAAGCAGTGGTCGATGCGGTGGATGTTCAGGGCTGCGACAGCGTGCTGATCCTGCATGGCACCGACACCCTGGCCTACAGCGCGGCCGCCATGAGTTTCCAGTTGCTCGGCCTGCATGCCCGCGTGTGCTTCACCGGCTCGATGCTGCCGGCCGGCGTCACTGACAGCGACGCCTGGGAAAACCTCGGCGGTGCGCTGGTTGCACTGGGCCAGGGCCTGGCGCCGGGCGTGCATCTGTACTTCCACGGCGAACTGCTGGACCCGACCCGTTGCGCCAAAGTGCGCAGTTTTGGTCGGCATCCGTTCAAGCGCCTGGAGCGTCATGGCGGCGGAGTGAAGGCGACTTCGGTTCCGTCGCAGCTGAATTACAACCAGCCCAAACAATTGGCGAACGTCGCGGTGCTGCCGCTGTTTCCCGGCATCAGCGCCGAGGTGCTGGATGGTTTGCTCGACAGCGGCATTCAGGGCCTGGTGCTGGAGTGCTACGGCAGCGGCACCGGCCCGAGCGACAACCCCGGGTTTCTCGCCAGCCTCGCACGTGCGCGGGACAACGGCGTGGTCGTGGCAGCCGTCACGCAATGCCACGAAGGCGGGGTTGAACTGGACGTCTATGAAGCCGGCAGTCGCTTGCGCGGTGTGGGCGTGTTGTCCGGTGGCGGCATGACCCGTGAAGCGGCGTTCGGCAAATTGCATGGGTTGTTGGGTGCGGGGCTTGAAACGGGCGAAGTCCGTCGGCTTGTCGAACTCGACCTGTGCGGCGAACTGAGCTGACACCACACCACACTTGTAGGAGCGAGCCTGCTCGCGATAACGGTGGATCAGTCACATCAATGTGAATGGTAGATCGCTATCGCGAGCAGGCTCGCTCCCACAGGGGGCATCACCCGGCATACAACTTGCTGCGCTCCAGCCATCCCAAGGCTGGAAGTCCTCATGCTCCACTCCCACCTCACCACGCTCAACGCGGTCTCCCTGGTGCTCGATGCCTTCAAGGCACAAGGCTTGTCCAGCGAAGCGCTGCTGGCCGGTAGCGGCATCAGTGCGGCGGATCTGAACCGTGCCGACACGCGCATCACCACCAATCAGGAAATGCAGGTCTGTGCCAACGCCGTTGCCCTCAAGCGTGACATCGGCCTGGAACTGGGTCGGCGGATGCACGTTTCCTGCTACGGCATGCTCGGTTACGCCCTGCTCACCAGTGCCACCTTCGGTGACGCTTTGCGTCTGGCAATGCGCTATCCGGCGCTGCTGGGAACACTTTTCGAACTGAGCCTGGAAGACGATGGCGAGCGCATCTGGTTCGCCGCCGCCGATTACCGCGAGAGCCCGGCCATGGCGGTGTTCAACGCCGAGTTCTGCCTGGTGTCGCTGAAAGTCACCTGCGACGATCTGCTCGGCCATTCCCTGCCCTTGCTCGGCGCACGCTTCGAACATGCCGCGCCCGACTACGAAGCGACCTACGCCGAACACTTCAACTGCCCAGTGCACTTCAGCGCGAGGAACAACGCCTTCGCCTTCGACAAGCGCTGGCTCGACCAGCCACTGCCACTGGCCGATGTCATCACCCATCAAGCCATGGCCGAACGCTGCCGCAAACAGAATATCGAGTTCACCGGACGCCAAGCCTGGCTGGGACGGATCCGCCAATTGCTCAGCGCGCAATTGAATGCCGCGCCCGGGCTAGAGGGGCTGGCCGAGCAAATGAACTGTTCGGCGCGGACCTTGCGCCGGCATCTCAAGGACATGGGTTGCAGCTATCAGGAACTGCTCGACGAACTGCGCTTCGAGCAGGCCAAGCAAATGCTTTGCGAAGATCAATTGCCGATCTATCAGATTGCCGAGGCGTTGGGCTTCAGCGAGACCGCGAGTTTTCGCCATGCGTTTGTGCGCTGGAGTGGTGTGGCGCCCAGCCAGTTTCGGCCACACGGATAATCCTGCGGGAGCAAGGGGCGAATTTCGGTCAAATGTTTTGGCCATATCGATCCCCTTTTGGCCTTTCCTGTCGTTCTCCGATTCGCCGTGCGCCGCAACACTGGGGGCAACCGAATCAGCCCTGCGGAGAACAAGAAATGCTGACGATCTACTCTGACGATCACCACCTGCACCATGGCCGCTGCGAACTCATCGACGGCCAGCTCAAGCCGTGCTTCGAGATGCCATCGCGCGCCGATCATGTGCTGCAACGCGTGCAGAACCAGAACCTTGGTCCAGTCGAAGCGCCAAAGAATTTCGGCCTGGAGCCCATCGCGCGCATTCACAGTCGCGACTACCTCGATTTCTTCAAGGGTGCCTGGACACGCTGGACCGAATTCAACACCGACGGTGACCTGCTGCCCTACACCTGGCCGTCCCGCACCTTACGCCAGGTCAAACCCACCAGCCTGCACGGCCAGCTCGGTTATTACAGCTTCGACGGCGGCGCCCCGATCACTGCCGGCACCTGGCAAGCGGCGTACAGCGCAGCACAAGTTGCCCTCACCGCCCAAGCGGAAATCCAGCGCGGCGCCCGTTCTGCTTTCGCCCTGTGCCGTCCACCGGGACACCACGCCGCCAGCGATTTGATGGGTGGTTATTGCTACCTCAACAACGCCGCCATCGCCGCCCAGGCGTTCCTCGATCAGGGCCACAAAAAAGTCGCGATCCTCGACGTCGACTACCACCACGGCAACGGCACCCAGTCGATTTTCTACGAGCGCGGCGACGTGCTGTTCACCTCGATCCACGGTCACCCGGAAGCCGAGTTCCCGTTCTTCCTCGGCTATGAAGATGAACGCGGCGAAGGCGCTGGCGAAGGGTTCAACTTCAACTATCCGCTGGCCGCCGGTTCAGGCTGGGACACCTGGAGCGCAGCGCTGGAACAAGCCTGCAAAGAGATCGAAAGCTACGGCGCCGACATCATCGTGGTGTCCCTGGGCGTCGATACCTTCAAGGACGATCCGATCTCGCAATTCAAACTCGACAGCCCGGATTACCTGGCCATGGGCAAGCGCATCGCGGCGCTCGGCAAACCCACGCTGTTCGTCATGGAAGGCGGCTATGCCGTGGAAGAAATCGGCATCAATGCCGTGAACGTTCTCGAAGGTTTTGAAAGCGCTTAATGAGGAAGTAGAAGAATGAAAAATCTTAAGCGTTTTATTTTTCCAGCCCTGTGCGCCACGCTAATCAGTGGCACTGCACACGCTGAAGAGCGAACCTTGCGCGTCTACAACTGGTTCGACTACATCACGCCCAAGGCCCTGGAAGACTTCAAGGCCCAGAACGCCCAGTCCAAACTGGTCTACGACATCTTCGACACCAACGAAGCGCTGGAGGCCAAGCTGCTGACCGGCAACTCCGGCTACGACGTGGTGGTGCCGTCCAACGTGTTCCTCGCCAAGCAAATCGAAGCCGGGGTATTCCAGCCCTTGGACCGCAGCAAGCTGCCGAACTGGAACCACCTCGATCCCAAGCTGATGAAGCTGATCGAGGCCAACGACCCGGGCAACAAGTTCGCCGTGCCGTACATGTACGGGACCATCCTCATCGGCTTCAACCCGGACAAGGTCAAGGCCGCCTTGGGCGCCGACGCCCCCGTAGACAGCTGGGACCTGATCTTCAAGGAAGAGAACATCAGCAAGCTCAAGCAGTGCGGCGTCGCCCTGCTCGACTCTCCCTCGGAGATCTTGCCGCTGGCCCTGCAACACCTCGGCCTGGACCCCAACAGCAAGAAGCCTGCGGACTACGACAAGGCTGAAGCACTGCTGATGAAGATTCGTCCGTATATCACCTACTTCCACTCGTCCAAGTACATGGCCGACATTGCCAACGGCGACATCTGTGTCGCAGTCGGTTATTCCGGCAGCTTCTCGCAAGCCGCCAACCGCGCCAAGGAAGCCAAGAACGGTGTAGTCGTCGACATGCGTTTGCCGAAGGAAGGCGCGCCGATCTGGTTCGACATGCTGGCGATTCCGAAGGGGGCGAAAAATCCCGAAGACGCCTACACCTTCATCAACTACCTGCTGCAGCCGCAGGTGATTGCGCCGGTCAGTGACTTCGTCGGCTACCCGAACCCGAACAAGGACGCCACGGAACTGGTCGACCCGGCGATTCGCAACAATCCCAACCTGTACCCGACCGATGCGGCGATGGGCACGCTCTACACCCTGCAACCGCTGCCGCGCGATGCCGAACGTGCGCGGACCCGGGCCTGGACCAAGATCAAGTCCGGGACTTGAGATCAGAAAAACCTCCTGCCGTTGCTGGCAGGAGGTTTTATTGTTCAAACTCAGGCCAGGCGATGCAAATTGGTCACTTTGAAAGTTGCTTCAATTTCTTTGTAAGGCGATTCGTCAATCAATGTTACATTGAAAGAGCCAGAGAATTCCTGCCGATTACCTTCACAACAAATATGAGCTCGACCAGACTCCGCAGGATATTCCAGAGTCGGCTCCCCGGCATTTTCTATCATATAGCCGATGGTGACTTTTCCATCGAGACTTACATCATGCTCTCCGTCACCAAGATTTTCATCCGCCGCCACGGATATATATCGCCGATTATTTCCCTCATTAATGACTCCCACCACAATCTTTACACCAAAACTGATAAAACCTTGAACGTCGTCGGCGTTAAAGGCAGCACCATCAATCGTTGCAGTAAAGTGGTCGCCCGTTACCTGCCGCAGGCCCTGGCACCTCGTTGCTTCCAGTGCTGCTTTCAGGCACTTTGCGTGTAAATGTTTCATAGAAATATTCCTTGATGAGCCCAAGCAAAAAAACGCCAGAATTCAGGTCATGACTTCATAGGGTCGAATGATAAATAAACTTAAAAAACGGCAACAAGGAGACACGACAGCAATTATCGATTTCGCTAGCGCAAGTACTTCCTCCGTTACGCAATAATTATTTATGCGCATTGATGCGCCCGGTCAATCCTGAAAGTGTTTCATATAACTTTTTTACAACTACAACTACAACCACAACCACAACCACAACCACAACTTCGACGTTTAACTATGTACGTCTGGCCACGACGTAGTGGGTTACCCGAACCCGAACCCGAACAAGGACGCCACGGAATTGATCGACCTGGCGATCCGCGGCCCCCGTCGTTATCAAGACCTGCGTTTGCGCACGTCTTTTTTTGCCCACAATATTTATTTACCGCCAACGCCGTCCTGCCCGTCACTACCTTGCAGGGGATCGCACACCGAACGTTCAACAGTGCCAGCCCCCACAAAGGATGTGACCCATGCCCGATACTTCCACCTCTCCTTCCGCATCCGATCTCTCAGCCGATCAGGACGCCTTGCTTACCCAATTGGTGGCAGGCCCCTCGATCAGGGAGGTCGCCACCCATGCATTGCAACCGGCCCTGAGAGCGCTCTACCCGGACCTGCACATCGACCCGCGCCTGGCCATGGTGGTTACCCCGACCTGGAGCTTTCATGACCAGCGTGTCGTCCCAGGACCACGCCGCTTTGAATCGTTGACCGACGCGCTGGTACGCCATGGTGTAGAGGCCACCCCCGTGGTCTACCTCGATGGCGAGCACTACCTGACGCTGCAACCGCTGAAACCGACTCCGGCGCAACTGCCCGTCAGAATCGATGCCATCGGACGGCTGCTCAACGAGTTGGCGCCGCTGCTGTTTGTCGCGTTTCAAGAGCAACAGGTCGACTACTGGAACCAGTACACCCGAGCGTCCGCGCCACGGTGGAAAAGCTTGTCCAACTCACTGCGCGAACTGTGGAACATCGAATCGAACACGAACTGGGACACTGACCGTTACGCTATGGCCCGCAACCTGTTCGCTGACCCGGACAAAAGCACGCGCGGGCCTCACGACCCCTATCATTCGCGGGCATGCCTGATAGACCTCGACGGCTTGAGCGGCGGCGTCTCGACTCACCTCAACATCCTCGACATGGCGGTACTGATCGGAACCCAAGGCACCCACAACCTCATCATTACTCACACCATTACCCACGGATTTCAGACATACGACTCGTTGCAGGAACTGGGCGAATCCTTACTGACGTACACCGATGGACAAACCCCCGGAAACACCCTGCAATGGCGCCTGATCGAGCCGGAGGGCAATTACTTCGACCATCTGGCGTGCAACCTGATTGCCCTGCAAGCGGACTCGATTGGCGCCCTGGCGAACGATACCGCTGCAGTGAATCCCGACCTGGCACCGCACATCAGTCGCTCAACGAACGAACTCGACCCAAAGGACAAACAAAAACCCTCTCGATTCAATCGGGTTGAGCAAGCATTGCCGGACTGGATGGCCAGCGCTTCGTCCAGCGATCTCACCGCTTACAGCCGTCACCTGATGGATCTGGCACAAGTACAGAATCAGAACGCTGGTCAGTCGTTTCAGGACGGGATCAAGCCAATCCGCGAGTTCACCCTGGATCAGCTGCGCGATGCCATGCTCAAAGAGCACGCCGATGCCGCACAGCTGAATCTGGCGGACATCGAGATCGTGGTCGATAGCGTGGTGGTCTGGGGCGCCTTCGTGCCGCTGGTCGAGCCCGAGCGCACCACGCTGAGCCTGGTCGACCTGGCACTGCAAAACCTGATTGCCCTGCCGCTGGGCAACAAAACCGTGCGCAGCACCAGCGCCACAGCACTGCCGGCATGGTTGACGGTGAGTTACCTGGAGGCGTTGATCACCAGCGTCGACATCGGCCAGACCTACCCGACTCTGATCAAAAACAAGCTGCTCGACGACCAACTTGAGAGCCTGCGGCGCCAGAATCTGTTCACCAGCCACTTACGAGTCGAGCTACCGCTTCTGGCATTGCAGCAAAAGATTCGCGCACAGGGCGGGATTGATGAACGGGGTTACCGTTATGTCGCGGCCGTGGTCCAAGTGCTTGATGCCAACCGCTGGGTGGATGGCCAGGAAGTTGTCATTCGCCCACTGGCGTTCAATCCCGGCTGGCGCCTCAATGCCTCTGCAGACGAAGTGACCAACATGTTCGTGATCGGCCCACGGCAGATGGACAAAGGCCCTTGCCTGCTCTACCGACCACTGCTCGACCAGCCATTGAGCCAGTACCCGACAGCGGCCAACCTGATCTATGCCATCAAACACACGCCGACACTGCGTCAATCGGTGCTCGCCTGGTTGCCGGATGGCGTACGCGCCAACTACGCGAACTATGTGTTCACCGGTGACCGGCCTTCGGTCTGGTCCCTCTCGCAACTCCTGGCTGACCCACTGACCCCGCTGCAGATGGGCGGCACGCTTTCCCTGGGGACCGGAGTCGTCGCGTCTGATTACCTGGCCAACTTGTTCAAGGCCAACGTCAACGCGCTGGTCGAACTGGCGCAACGGCAATCGGTGTCCAATGCGCAGAATCGCTGGGCGACTTTCAAGCAAGCGGCGTGGATGATTCTAAACGCGGCGCTGCCCTTTCTCGGCCGCACCGTCGGCACGGCCGCCTGGATCTGGCAGGTACTGGATGACCTGCAACAAACCGTGGACACCGGCGAGAACGGTGACCGACAACAGCAGAAAACAGCGATGACCGACCTGCTGTTGACCCTGGCCATGGTGCTCGCCCATCACGCCAGTACGCACCATGCGACTGCCCGCAGAATCGAGGAAAGGCCCTCGCCAACGGTAGCGACCGAGGTTGAGGAAAAACCGGCATCCCCCCCTGTTGTCGTTGTTCAGGTGCCCGATATCGTCGGCGAAGCTGCTTCTTCACAGCATCGAATATCCGTGCTGACAGGTGCCGCCCTGAGCCTGGCGAAAACCCTGGACCGCTTCAACATCACCAGACCCGAACCACTCACCCCACCCGACAGCAACAACGGTGTCTACCGCCACCTCTATCGCCACGGGACCAGGTACTACGCCCCGGTCGGTGAGCGCTGGTTCGAAGTGGCGGTTGAGGAAACCGGTGAGGTATCGATTATCGACTCACGGCAACAGCCTCTACGCAGCGGCCCTGCATTGATCAGCAATCAGCGGGGTGATTGGTTCGTCGATACACGCCTGCGTCTGCGGGGCGGTGGTTTGTCGAGTCGACGCAAGGCATTGAAACAACAGAATCGCCAGCGCGTCACCGAGCTCAAACAACAGTTGGCAGAATTCAAAAACGAGCGCGAAAGCGCACGCACAGAACTGACGGATGCCTACAACCAAATGAAGGCCGCCAGCGACGAGACGCGGCCTGCCATTCAACAGCAGTTCCTCGAGAAACTCGATCGGCGCACCGACCAATACGCGGCCCCCATTGAACAATTGAAATCGCTGAACCTGCTCGATACGGTTTCCAGTTTCCGCACCGATATGGTCGAGATGCTCGGCACCCAGCTGTATTTCAACCAGACATGGCTCGATCAAAAAAGTCCAGTCTTCACCCAAACCCTGCAGGAGACCCTGGCGCTGCTGGAAGCTGAAGAAACGGCAGGCGGGGCTGGCGACCATGCGACCTATCAAAAAATGATCGACCTGACCGAGGGCATGATCGGCAAAATCGAGTTTGCTCAATCACGATTCCAAGAGATGGGTCGACTGGGTAGAAGTGCTGCGGAAATGGTCAGCACCTACAGAGCCAAACTGCCGACTTACAGCTTGAACGATCTCAAGGCGCTTCAGGTTTCGCTAGCCCGCGAGGTATGCCTCAAAGAAGGTGACAGCGTTGCGTTGACCGAAGCCCGAAACGAATTCGCACGCCTGCTCGACACGACCAATCTGGTTATCCAGACCTCGCAAGAGCTGATGCTGCAAGAAAGCACCTGGGTGGCAGGTGAACGCATCGAGGCCCTCAGCGGCATGCTTGAACAGTTCGAGGCCATCGATCAGTCCTTCGAAGACTTCACCGTCAACCACAAGGATGCAGTACAGGAACAACCGCTCAAGCACTTGCGCAAACGGGTCAGCGAATTCCAGCAGGACACCGAGGGCTACCTGGCACAGTTGCTACGAGAGGAACCACCCAAGGAACCCCGCCCCGGACCCTCCAGGCCTGTACCTGCATCGCGCAAACGAGTGGTGAAAACACGCTTCAATGGCACAGTCGTGGGCGAAGTACGTTCCGCTGCACCGGGAGAGCCGATTCTGCTTGATGTGCGCGCGCCCATGACCGGCAAAGTCATCGCCACCTTTCACGAAAAAACACCCGGGGTCTGGCTTGAACGGGTTCCGGCCAGACGTCGCCGTCCGACGATTCCAGCACCGGCACTCGACACTCAAATTGCCCATGGCCGGACACTGCTCGATGGTCTGGAAAGCTTTATCCAGCAAAACGAAGCGAGTGCCAAAAAGCCCGGTCGCATCCCGGTTGAAGTCGAGGAACTGTTCCAGCAAAAAGCCGACCATTTCGACCAGAGTGCCAGGACCCTGGAGCAATCCCTGATCAGCTCCAACAGCACCGATGAACCCGAAGTTGCCGCGACAGAGCTGGCTGCGGAGTTGAACCAGGCACATGATCGACTGTACGCCGAGGGTCAACGGATACGCATCGATATGACCAAACAGCAACCACCCACGGCCACCCGCGTCCAGTGGCTGCGAAGCAAAAATGAAGTCTACATTGTGCGCAGCGGTGATCGACGCCGACTCAAAGGCCTACGCAAGGATTACATGCAGGAATATGAAATTCGCGAGCGTCGAAACCAGCAAGTGCTGTGGTATGCGCATTTCCACTATGCCAGCCATGACGCACCGGTCGACGCCTTCACCGCTGCACATCTGAAACTGCGGGATCAGCGACTGCTGACCGGCACATACGACCCTCGCTCGGCCACCACCAACCCACAAGTGATCGCCATCTATCGCAGCCAGATCAGCCCGCAACTGGCTCGTGCGCTGTTCTTCTCGTAAACCCGGGAGCGCCAATTGGCCTCCTGGTTCAACACCGGGAAGCCCATAAGCGCGTGGACCGCCAATCCGCGCGCTTCAGCCGGCACGCCACACCGCCCGCAACCGTTGCAGCGCCGCCTCAATGGCCTTTTCGGGCACTGCGGCAAAACCCAGCACCAGACCGGCGCGTTGATCCATCGGGGTTGCGGACTCCGGCAGCCAATAACTGCTCAAGCCGTTGACCTCGACATCGACACTGCTCGCCAACTCGATCAGCTCGCGTTCACGGGCCACGCTGTCGACCGGCACGGTCATGTGCAGTCCCGCGGCAACGGTGGGCAGCTTGCCGACGCCTGGAATATCCTGCGGCCAACCATTGAGCAAGGTGTTGCGCCGACTCAGCGCCGCACGCCGCATGCGCCTTATGTGCCGCTGAAAATGCCCAGCCGCCATGAACTCGGCCATCACCGCTTGGGTGCTGACTTCGGAGTGCCGCACGTCCACCGCACGTCGCTGCGCAAAGGCCTGCACCAGCCCCGGCGGCAGCACCAGATAACCAAGACGCAACGCCGGAAACGCGACCTTGCCGAACGTGCCGACATACAACACCCGCCCGTGACGATCGAGCGCAGCCAAAGGCGCCAGTGGCGCGCCGCTGTAGCGGTACTCGCCATCGTAGTCATCCTCGACGATCCAGCCTTGGGTGCGCTCGGCCCAGGCCAGCAGCTCCAAGCGTCGCGCCAGGCTCATGACCACGCCGGTGGGATACTGGTGGGACGGCGTGACGTAGGCCAGCCGACAATCATCGAGTGCTGACAGTTCGCTGCAATTGATGCCCTCGCTGTCCACCGTTACCCCGTGCAGCCGAGCGCCCGCCACGGCGAAGGCATGGCCAGCCGCCCGATACCCCGGATTTTCAATCGCCACCCCGTCACCGGGCTCCACCAGCAACTGTGCACAAAGGCTGATTCCCTGCTGCGCGCCACTGGTGATCAGAATTTGTTCAGCTGTGCACTGCATGCCACGGGAGCTGCGCAAATACGCGGCGATCATCCCGCGCAAGCGTGCATCGCCAGCCGGGTCGCCGTAGCACAACTGTTGAAAATCCGGTTTGCGCCAGAAAGCCGCATTCAGCTTGGCCCAGACCTCGAATGGAAACAGATCGAACGCCGGAACACCGACCCGAAATGCCCGGGGCGGACCGCTCGGCGGTGTGGCCAAATGGTTGTTTTTGACCCGGGTCAACGGGTCGTTGTGGATAACTTTACTGGATGAATCCACAGGTAAATCGAGCCAATTTGTGGATAAGGCTGTGGGTAACCCTGTTGAAAACCCTGTGGACACTTTTGTGGATAGTTTTTTTGCCGGCACGGTTGCCTGGGGCAATTGCGCGACATAAGTCCCGTCGCCTACTCGCCCTTCGATAAACCCTTCGGCGTACAACTGATCGTAGGCGCGCACCACGCTGTTACGGGAAATTGCCAACGCTGCTGCCAGATCACGACTGGCAGGCAGACGCGTACCGCTGGTCAGTCGCCCGTCCAACACACGCGTGCGCAATGCCTGGTAGAGCTGACGACTCAGCCCCTGGCGACGATCAAGTTCGATACCTGCGGGGTTGAAGGTCAGGGACAGTGGTTCGCTAGTCATCGCAATGGACCCATGAAATTTGTCATTAATGGCTCTTACAACAGACCAATAGCCTGCCTAGGATGCAGGCATTCGCCAAGGAAAATATCTCCATGTACACGCCACGTGCTTTTGCCATCGACGAGTTGTCCCAACTGCATGAACTGATCCTCGCCACCCGTCTCGCCATATTGGTGACCCACGGTGAAAGCGGCCTGCAAGCCAGCCATGTACCGGTGCTGCTGCATTGCGAACAAGGCTCGAACGGCACGTTGTACGGGCATCTGGCCAAAGCCAATCCACAGTGGAAAGACCTGCGCGACGGCGCCGAAGCCCTGCTGATTTTTGCCGGTGCCGACGCCTACGTCAGCCCTGGTTTCTACCCGAGCAAGGCCGAACACGGCAAAGTCGTGCCAACCTGGAACTACGTCGCCGTACACGCCTATGGCCGAGCCGAAACCTTCAGCGATGGCGGGCGGCTGCTCGACATCGTCAGCACCCTCACCGATCGCCATGAAGCTGGCCGCGCCCAACCGTGGTCAGTGGCCGATGCCCCCGCCGATTACATCGACGGCATGCTCAAGGCCATTGTCGGTTTCGCCATTCCCATCGACCGACTGGAAGGCAAGCGCAAGCTCAGCCAGAACCGCAGCCCCGCCGATATCGCCGGCGTGCGCGAAGGCCTGGCCGCCAGTCCCGACGTCAACGACCAAACCCTCGCCCAATTGATGCGCTAAGGAAGTCACCATGAGTCAAATCGACATTCGCCAAGTCACCGCTGGTGATCACGCGGCCTGGTTGCCGCTGTGGCAGGCCTACCTGCGCTTCTACAAAACCGAATTGCCGGAGGCCGTTACCCATAACACCTGGCAGCGCATGCTTGACCCGAGCGAGCCAACCCACGCCGCCCTCGCCTGGGCCGACGGCAAAGCGGTGGGTATGGTGCATTTCATCTACCATCGTTCGAACTGGGCCATCGAAAACTCCTGCTATCTGCAAGACTTGCTGGTGGTCCCGGAAACCCGTGGCACCGGCGTCGGCCGCCAGTTGATCGAGTTCGTCTACGCCACGGCCAAGGCCGACGGTTGCAACAAGGTCCACTGGCTGACCCACGAAACCAACGCCACCGCGATCCAGCTCTACGAGCGCATCGCCGAACGCCCGGGTTTCATCCAGTTTCGCAAAGCCATCTAGGTTCAAGGAGAACAGCATGTCGATTTCACTCGCCGACTGGAAAGGCGTCCCGGCCCCCACGACCCAACTGATCGAAGGGCGTTACATCCGCCTGGAAAAACTCGACCCGGCGCGCCACGGCGACGACCTGTTCAACGCCCTGCAAGGCCCCGGTGCCGACCCGAAACTCTGGGACTACCTGCCTTACGGCCCCTTCCCGGAGCGCAGCGTCTTCAATGACTGGCTGAACAACCACGCGGCCAGCAGCGACCCGTATTTCTTCAGCGTGATCGACCGCGCCAGCGGCGAGGTCCAGGGCCTTCTCAGCCTGATGTCCATCGTCCCGGCCCAGGGCCGCATCGAAATCGGCCACGTCACCTTCGGCGCGCCGATGCAGCGCTCGCCGAAAAGCACCGAGGCGGTTTACCTGTTGGCCAAGGAATCCTTTGCCCTGGGCTACCGCCGCCTGGAATGGAAATGCAACAACGCCAACGCCCGCTCCAAATACGCGGCCGAGCGCCTGGGCTTCAGTTTTGAGGGAGTGTTCCGCCAGCACATGGTGGTCAAAGGGCAAAATCGGGACACCGCGTGGTACTCGATCCTGGACTCGGAATGGCCGGTGATTGGCGCCGGGTTCGAGAAGTGGCTGAGCGATGAGAACCAGACCGTCTCGGGTCAGGTTAAAGGGTTGGTGGAGTGCAGAACGCAACAGTCCTGAATCCAGAAAACCGCAGCCTTCGGCGAAGACTGCGATTTGAATTTCGGGCGAAAAAAAGGGGAGCACATGCTCCCCCGAGGTATAAAGCGTTGTATCGAGGCTGTTAACTCAGCCTTCGATCTCGATCAGGATCTCGCCCGGGTTCACCCGGTCGCCCTTGGCCACATGAATGGCGGTGACTTTACCGGCGATGGCTGCCTGGACTTCGGTTTCCATCTTCATCGCTTCGGTGATCAACACGGCCTGGCCGGCCTTTACGGTGTCGCCTTCCTTGACCAGCACGTCGACGATGTTGCCCGGCATGGTGGTGCTGACGTGACCCGGTGCAGTGGCTTGCTTGCGCTTGCTGCCGCCGCCGCCGACGAATTCGTTGAGCGGCTCGAACACCACCTCTTCCGGCATGCCGTCGATGGACAGGTAGAAGTGACGCTTGCCTTCGGCCTTGACGCCGACACCGGTGATGTCGACGCGGTAGGTTTCGCCGTGAACGTCGATGACGAACTCGGTTGGCACGCCTTCGCCGCCAGCCGAGGCGACGCCGCCGGCGTCAGGAATCGGCAACAGCACTTCCGGCGTCAGGGTGCCCGCAGCACGCTCTTCGAGGAACTTGCGACCGATGTCCGGGAACATGGCGAAGGTCAGCACGTCTTCTTCAGACTTGGCCAATGCGCCGATGTCGGCACGCAGCTTGGCCATTTCCGGCTTGAGCAGATCGGCCGGGCGAACGTCGATCACTTCTTCGCTGCCGATGGCCTGGCGACGCAGTTGTTCGTTCACGGTGCCCGGTGCCTTGCCGTAGCCACCTTGCAGGTACAGCTTCACTTCATTGGTGATGGTCTTGTAGCGCTCGCCGGCCAGCACGTTGAAGAACGCCTGGGTGCCGACGATCTGCGAAGTCGGGGTCACCAGCGGCGGGAAGCCGAGGTCTTCACGAACCCGCGGGATTTCGGCCAGCACTTCGCTCATGCGATTGAGTGCGCCCTGCTCTTTCAATTGGTTGGCCAGGTTGGAAATCATCCCGCCCGGTACCTGGTTGACTTGAACACGGGTGTCGACGGCGGTGAATTCGCTTTCGAACTGATGGTACTTCTTGCGCACGGCGTAGAAGTACAGACCGATCTCTTGCAGCAGTTCCAGGTTCAGGCCGGTGTCGAACTCGCTGCCTTTAAGGGCGGCGACCATCGACTCGGTGCCCGGGTGGCTGGTGCCCCAGGCGAAGCTGGAGATCGCGGTGTCGATGTGATCGGCACCGTTTTCGATGGCCTTCATTTGGCACATCGCAGCCAGGCCAGCGGTGTCGTGGGAGTGAATGAACACTGGCAGCGATTGCTCGGCTTTCAGAGCCTTGACCAGTTCGCCGGTGGCGTACGGGGTCAGCAGGCCAGCCATGTCCTTGATCGCCACCGAGTCGCAACCCATGGCTTCCATTTGCTTGGCCTGGTTCACGAAGGCCTCAATGGTGTGCACCGGGCTGGTGGTGTAGGCGATGGTGCCCTGGGCATGTTTGCCGGCGGCTTTCACCGCTTCGATGGCCACGCGCAGGTTACGCACGTCGTTCATGGCGTCGAAGATGCGGAACACGTCGATGCCGTTGACCGCTGCCTTGGCGACGAAGGCCTTGACCACGTCGTCGCTGTAGTGGCGGTAGCCCAGCAGGTTCTGACCGCGCAACAGCATTTGCAGGCGAGTGTTAGGCAGCGCGGCACGCAGTTGGCGCAGACGCTCCCACGGATCTTCTTTCAGGAAGCGTACGCAGGCGTCGAACGTCGCGCCGCCCCAGCACTCCAGCGACCAGTAGCCGACTTTGTCGAGCTTGTCGCAGATCGGCAGCATGTCTTCGGTGCGCATGCGGGTCGCGAGCAGCGATTGGTGGGCGTCGCGCAGGATCGTGTCGGTAACGTGGATTTGCTTGCTCATTGTTCTATTCCTCACAGGCCTGCGTGGGCGGCGATGGCGGCGGCGATGGCCAGGGCCAGCTCTTCGGGTTTGCGCTTGATCGAGTAGTTGGTCAGTTCAGGGTGGCTTTCAACGAAGCTGGTGTTGAACTGGCCGCTACGGAACTCCGGATTACGCAGGATTTCCTGGTAGTACGCGGCGGTGGTCTTGACCCCTTGCAGACGCATGTCGTCGAGGGCTCGCAAGCCACGGTCCATCGCCTCTTCCCAGGTCAGCGCCCACACCACCAGTTTCAGGCACATGGAGTCGTAGTACGGCGGAATGGTGTAGCCGGTATAGATCGCCGTGTCGGTACGTACGCCGGGACCGCCGGGTGCGTAATAACGGGTGATCTTGCCGAAGCTCGGCAGGAAGTTGTTCTTCGGGTCTTCGGCGTTGATCCGGAATTGCAGGGCGAAACCACGGTGCTGGATGTCTTCCTGTTTCACCGAAAGCGGCAGGCCGGACGCAATGCGAATCTGCTCGCGGACAATGTCGATGCCCGTGATTTCTTCGGTGATGGTGTGTTCCACCTGCACCCGGGTGTTCATCTCCATGAAGTACACCTCGCCCTCGGCGAGCAGGAACTCCACGGTGCCGGCGTTCTCGTAGCCCACGGCCTTGGCTGCGCGCACCGACAGGTCGCCGATATAGGCGCGCTGTTCAGGGGTCAGTTGCGGGCTCGGGGCAATCTCGATCAGCTTCTGGTTACGGCGCTGGATCGAGCAGTCACGCTCGAACAGGTGCACCACGTTGCCGAAGCTGTCGCCAAGAATCTGTGCTTCGATGTGCTTTGGATTGACGATGCATTTTTCCAGGAACACTTCCGCCGAACCGAACGCCTTGGTGGCTTCGGAAATGACCCGCGGGAAAGCCTGTTCGAGTTCTTCACGACTGTTGCAGCGACGAATGCCGCGGCCGCCACCACCGGAAGTAGCCTTGAGCATCACCGGGTAACCGATGCGATCGCCTTCGGTCAGGGCTTCTTCGATGCCCGACACGTTGCCTTCGGTGCCTGGGGTCACCGGTACGCCGGCCTTGATCATGCTGCGGCGGGCTTCGGTCTTGTCGCCCATGCGGCGAATGACTTCAGCCGACGGGCCAATGAATTTGATCCCGCGTTCGGCGCAGATCTCCGCCAGCTCGGCGTTTTCCGAAAGGAAGCCATAGCCGGGGTGCAGTGCATCGCAACCGGTTTCCACCGCCAGGTTCACCAGCTTGCGCGGGTTCAGGTAACCGGCCAGCGGTTCGGCACCAATGCTGTGGGCCTCGTCCGCACGCTTGACGTGCAAGGCATGACGGTCGGCATCGGAGTAGATCGCGACCGAGCGAATGCCCATTTCGGCGCAGGCACGTACGATTCGTACGGCAATCTCACCACGGTTGGCGATCAGGATCTTTGTTATCACTTGGAGTTTCCCTTGAGCCGGTGGTACCCACGACCTGCTAGACCCAGGTCGACGCGTGACCAAATGTTTCAATTTGGTCGCAGGTCCACACTAGCGCCCACAAGGGATTAACAAAAATGAATAAAAATTGGGTCGTGCATAAGTAAAGACTTATAGTTGATTCACCAGCCAGCGACGAGAGCGACCAGATAATGCGTAAGTCATTGATGCGTATGACTTTGCGGCAATTGCAGATCTTCAACGAGGTCTGTGATTTGCGGTCCTACAGCCGCGCGGCCGAGGAAATGTCGCTCACACAACCTGCCGTCAGCCTACAGATTCGTCAACTTGAAGAGCTGATTGGCCAGCCTTTGTTCGATTACGTCGGCAAAAAACTCTACATGACCGAAGCCGCTGAAGCGTTACAGCGGGCCAGTCGGGATATTTTCGGGCGCCTGGAAAACCTCGACATGCAGCTGTCGGACATGCAGGGCTCGTTGCAGGGGCAACTGAAACTGGCGATTGAATCCAGCGCCAAATATTTCGTGCCGCATCTGTTTGCCGCATTCAAACGCCAGCACCCGGAAGTGAACCTGCAACTGACGGTGGTCAATCGCGGTCAGGTCATTCGGCGTCTGTCGGACAACCGCGATGACCTGGTGATCATGTCCATGGTGCCTCAGGACATGGGCCTGGAATTCCTGCCGTTCCTGAACAACCCGATCGTCGCCGTGGCGCCACCGGATCACCCGTTGTGTCATATGGGGCCGCTGCGCCTGCAGGATCTCGAGCCCTACACACTGCTGCTGCGTGAGCAGGGCTCCGGGACGCGGCTGGCGTGCGAAGAATACTTCAAAGAGAAGCGCGTGCACTTCAACCAGACCCAGGAGGTCTCGTCTGCCGAAGCACAGCGTGAATGTGTGCTGGCAGGCCTGGGCGTTGCGCTGTTGACGCGCCACGCCCTGAGCCTTGAGCTGGCTACCGGTGGACTGATCGAGCTACCGGTCGAAGAGCTTCCACTGTTTCGCAGTTGGTGCCTGGTGCAGGCCAAGGCGAAACGCCTGTCACCGGTGGCTCACGCCTTCCTGGCGTTTATCCGTAGCGAACGGATTCAGATCAGCGCGCTGGTTGAGCGTTTCGACGGGACGCCGAGGGAGATGCCTGCCAGAAATTGAGTTCCAACTCCGGAAAATCGCCAATTTCGGCCAGTAGCTGACGGCGTTCGCAGCGATCTTCGATGGCGCGGCGGAATTCCATGCGGCGCTGATCTTCTTGCTGACGGCGGGTTTTGACAGCGCTGTTGCGTTCTTCGTAGGGCATGGCCATTTCGAGTCTCCCAAGGCGAGTACGGGAGTTTCAATCTAGGCGCGGGGGATGACGGTTTGGCGGCTTGGGCGTTACAGACTGATGAAAGTTTGTTGGGTGCCGTGGCGAGGGAGCTTGCTCCCGCTGGGTTGCGAAGCGACCCTAGGATTTTGCGACTGCTGCGCAGCCGAGCGGGAGCAAGCTCCCTCGCCACAGGGTCGGTGCCAGCCTTGAAATCAATCGTCCAACGCCTTCACCGACTTGGGCGACAAGCGCAAGCTGCGCAGGCTGCGCTTGACGCTCTTGAGGTGGTTGACCAGGCTCGGGCCACGGGCCATGGCCACGCCCATCGCCAGCACGTCGATCACCACCAGGTGGGCGATACGCGAAGTCAGCGGCGTATATATTTCAGTGTCTTCATGCACATCGATCGCCAGATTGACCGTAGACAACTCGGCCAACGGCGTCTGGCTCGGGCACAGGGTGATCAACGAGGCACCACTTTCGCGCACCAGGTTGGCGGTGATCAGCAGGTCCTTGGAACGCCCGGACTGGGAAATGCAGATCGCCACGTCGGTTGGCTTGAGTGTCACGGCCGACATCGCCTGCATGTGCGGGTCGGAATACGCCGCAGCGGTGAGCAGCAAGCGGAAGAACTTGTGCTGGGCGTCCGCCGCTACCGCACCAGAGGCGCCGAAGCCGTAGAACTCGACACGCTGGGCTTGGGACATCAGCGTCACCGCCCGCTGCAGTTCCAGCGGATCGAGCTTCTCGCGAACCTCCATCAGCGTGTGCAGGGTGGTGTCGAAAATTTTCAGGCTGTAGTCGGCGACCGAGTCATCCTCATGGATCGCAAACTGACCAAAACTCGCACCTGCCGCCAGGCTCTGGGCCAGCTTCAGCTTCAGGTCCTGAAAGCCGGAACAACCGATGGCACGGCAAAAACGCACGATGGTCGGTTCACTGATGCCCACGCTGTGGGCCAGGTCGGCCATGGAGCTGTGCATCACGGCCGCAGGATCAAGCAGCACATGGTCGGCGACCTTGAGCTCCGACTTGCGTAACAGGTGGCGAGACTGGGCGATGTGTTGCAGCAGGTTCAAAGGGCTGGACTCTTTGTTATTGGCAGGTGCCGGGGATGTAGCACGCTTGTAGTTATACTACATGAATTGGCTTTTTGCCTGCTCAATGCGTTACCGAATCCCTCGATTTCAGGTGCCCGCGCTTCATGTAGCAGCCATGGCGCCCGTCCTGGTGCGCCGAGTGCGCGTTTTAATGGACAAAAGCGCCTTATGTATCCTCGTCAGCTTGCGGCTTGCGCGTGCAGCAAGCCGGCCAACGTCTCGGCCTCGACCGGGCGGCTGATCAAATAGCCCTGTACTTCATCGCAGCGCTCGGTTTTCAGGAACTCAAGCTGTTCTGCGCGCTCCACTCCTTCCGCCACGACCTTCAGCTTCAAGCCGTGAGCCATGGCAATGATTGCCCGGGTAATCGCCGCGTCTTCACTGCCTTCACCCAAGCCACGGATAAACGCCTGATCAATCTTCACGTAATCCACCGGGATCCGCTTGAGATAGCTCAGCGATGAATAACCGGTGCCAAAATCGTCAATGGCCAGTTTCACCCCGAGATCACGCAACTGCTGGAACGTCGCGATGATGTGCTCGACGCTGTCCAACAACTGGCTTTCGGTGAGCTCCAACTCCAGATAGTGCGGTGCCAGCCCGGTTTCCTCCAGGACTTGGCGCACTAGACTGACCAGCTTGCCCTGGCGCAATTGATGCACCGAGAGATTGACCGACACCCGAATCGCTTCGAGCCCCTGCCGTTGCCACTCACAGGCTTGCCAGCAGGCCTGTCGCAACACGAACTCACCGATCGGGCCGATCAATCCGGTTTCTTCGGCCAGGCCGATGAAATCCCCCGGCGGCACGCGGCCCATGGTCGGATGATCCCAACGCACCAAGGCTTCGGCGGCATTCAACCTGCCAGTGGCAAGGCACAGTTTCGGTTGGTAAAACACCTTCAACTGTTTGTCTTCGATGGCTTTGCGCAGGTGGTTTTCCAGTTGCAAACGCTCCAGCGTGCTGGCTTGCAAACTGTCGGTGTAAAACTGGAAATTATCGCCACCCAGGTGTTTGGCGTGCTGCATCGCCATGTTCGACTGATTGACCAATGCCGATATTTCCCGCGCGCTGTCCGGCAACAGGCTGATGCCCATCGACGCGCTGACCACCAGCTCATGCCCGTCAATGGTCACCGGCAAACGTAATTTGTTCGCCAGACGAGTCGCCACCCGGGCCAGGCTCGAAAGGTTGCCGTAGGAATTGAACAGCACGGCAAACTCATCACCAGAAAGGCGCGCGATGGTGTCTGCTTCAGGTAACGCATTCACCAGTCGCCGGGCCATTTTCTGCAACAACTGGTCGGCGACTTCATGTCCCAGGCTGTCGTTGAGTTGCTTGAACCGATCGAGATTGATGTGCAGCAACGCCAGGCTGCGATAACCGCCCTGTCGCACTCGTTGATGAGCCTCGCTGAGTCGTTCGCGGAACATCGCGCGGTTGGCCAGACCGGTAAGTTCGTCGTAATGGGTCAGATAGCGCATGCGCTCTTCGGATTCTCGACGGGCTGAGAGATCGGCGAAGAAGCCCACAATATGGCTCACATTTCCCCGGGTATCGCGCACAGCATTCAGTTGCAGCCATTGCGGATACATCTCGCCGTTCTTGCGGGTTTCCACCAATTCGCCCTGCCAGCTGCCTTGCTGCTCCAGCGCCTGATGTATTGCGGCGTAATGCCGACGCGCATCGCGACTGCATGGCAACTCAATGACATTGCGCCCGATCATGTCCTCGATGTCATAGCCGGTCACCCGACTGAAGGCTTGATTGATCGCGATCAGGGCATAATTCGGATCGAAAATCACGATCCCTTCGCTGGCCGCCTCGAACACGGTCGCCGCCAGTTGTTGCTGCTCTTCCAGGCCTTTGCTGACGCTGATGTCGCGGCGAGTGCCGACCATGCGAATCACCCGGCCGTTTTCGGTACGCTCGACCGCCCGCCCGCGGTCTTCGATCCAGACCCAGTGGCCGTCGCCATGCCGTACGCGATACTCGATTTGATAGTCCTCGGTGCGGCCCTTCAAATGCTCGACCAGCGCCCTTTTCAGCGCAGGAAGATCCTCGGGATGAAGGCGCGGCTTGAGGTGACGCAGTATTGCCGTGACCTGCTCCGGTTCCAGGCCGAACAGTTCCTGAATCTGCGTGTGATGGACTTCGTCGGTTTGCAGGTTCCAGTCCCACAACCCCAACTCGCTGGCCTTCAATGCCAGCGCCAGACGCGCCTCACTCTTGCTCAACGCCTGGTTGGCGGCGTCCAGCTCCAGGCTGCGCTGAACGACACGGTTTTCCAGGTCGACCTGGATCTCTCGCAACTCGTCCTCGGCACGTCGACGCTGTTCTATCTCCTTGGCCAGTTTCTGATTGAACTGATCACTGCAGCTTTGCGCCTGCTGCAGATGCTCGATCAGTGCCTGGTTCTGAAAGCGCCGCATCAAGCCCCGATCGATCAATCGATTGACCTGCCAGGCAACCACGCTCAATGCACCGAGCAGAATCAACCCGAACCAGCCCCAACCGTGCTGCTGTTCGTCAGCTCCCCAAAACATATAGGCGATGGCTGGCAACAGGCAGGGCAAGGTGAATGACAGAAAGGCCGGCAAGCTGACCGCATAAGCCACGCTGGCCGAGAGCGCCGCAGCACCGATGAGACCGAAAACCCAGGCTTGCTGAATGAAGTTATCGGCGGGAACCAGGGCGATGCCGGCACCGGCCAGGGTCAGACCGGTGAGACCGGAGCCCAGCAAAAACATCCGTCGCCAAATGGGATGGGCCTGACGGTTGGGAATGGCCGAATCGAAGGCTGCGACCTGAATCACCCGCAATGCCACCAAAGACAACAACCACACCAGCCAGACACTGACCAGGAAATAGCGCTGCGGGCTCCAGAGCAAACCGGCACAGACCAGGCCATTGATCAGCATGAATAACGTGGGCAGCAGCGAGCCTTGATACAACAGGCGAGTGCGTTCGACCGCCATTTCCATGGCGTACTGTTTACGGATCACCCGGGGCTCCACAGTGGGGCCCGACAGGTCGAAGCTGAGGGTCATAGGCGATGTTCTTGTTCTTATAATGATGAGCATGTGCCCGAAACTGCTCGGAGCATACACAAGCAATTGCCCGGACCAAACTGTTGCTGATCAATAAATCGCCAAATTTTTCGGCCGCCGACGCCACTGAAAATGCTGAAGTCACGCTCCGCCAACGCCTGCAGCCGATGACTGACCGGTCGTCCTTCGCATAACTTTCATCGGTTAAAGCGAAGCGGGGTTTGCCCGGTGTGTCGCGGCCCCCTAGAATGCCCCGATGCGCGATGATCTCTCCCTTCTGCTGAACTCCCTCAACGATGCCCAACGCCAGGCCGTAGCAGCCCCCGTGGGTCGTCAGTTGGTCCTGGCCGGTGCTGGTTCCGGTAAAACCCGAGTGCTGGTGCACCGTATCGCCTGGTTGATCCAGGTCGAAAACGCGTCTCCCCACTCCATCCTGTCGGTGACCTTCACCAACAAGGCTGCTGCCGAGATGCGCCAGCGCATCGAGCAGTTGATGGGTATCAACCCGGCCGGCATGTGGGTCGGCACCTTCCACGGCCTGGCGCACCGCTTGTTGCGGGCACACTGGCAGGAAGCGGGCCTGAGCCAGACCTTCCAGATTCTCGACAGCGATGACCAGCAGCGGTTGGTCAAGCGGGTGATCCGCGAGCTCGGCCTGGACGAACAGCGCTGGCCGGCCCGTCAGGCCCAATGGTTCATCAACGGCCAGAAAGACGAAGGCCTGCGCCCGCAACACATCCAGGCCAGCGGCGACCTGTTCCTGGCGACCATGCGCGGCATCTATGAAGCCTACGAGGCTGCCTGCCTGCGTGCCGGCGTCATCGACTTCTCCGAGTTGCTGCTGCGCGCCCTCGATCTGTGGCGCGACCACCCTGGCCTGCTCGCTCACTATCAAAAGCGCTTCCGGCACATCCTGGTGGACGAGTTCCAGGACACCAACGCCGTGCAATACGCCTGGTTGCGCCTGTTGGCCAAGGGTGGCGACAGCCTGATGGTCGTAGGCGACGATGACCAATCGATCTACGGCTGGCGCGGCGCGAAAATCGAGAACATCTACCAGTATTCCGAAGACTTCCCGGACGCCGAAACCATTCGCCTGGAGCAAAACTATCGCTCCACCGCCGGCATCCTGAAGGCTGCCAACGCCTTGATCGCCAATAACACCGGGCGCTTGGGCAAAGAGCTGTGGACAGACGGCGGCGAAGGCGAAGCGATCAACCTGTACGCCGCCTTCAACGAGCACGACGAAGCACGCTACGTTGTCGAAACCATCGAAAGTGCGCTGAAAACCGGCTTGTCACGTAG
This sequence comes from Pseudomonas sp. GL-RE-26, assembly GCF_019956275.1. Taxonomy (NCBI): domain Bacteria; kingdom Pseudomonadati; phylum Pseudomonadota; class Gammaproteobacteria; order Pseudomonadales; family Pseudomonadaceae; genus Pseudomonas; species Pseudomonas sp. GL-RE-26. The sequence continues at coordinate 166,788 of NZ_JAHBDI010000011.1, read as the reverse complement.
CGATATCGCGATTCTGTACCGCTCCAACGCCCAATCGCGGGTTTTGGAAGAAGCCTTGCTGCGCGAGCGCATTCCCTACCGCATCTATGGCGGTCAGCGCTTCTTCGAACGTGCTGAAATCAAGAACGCCATGGCTTACCTGCGCTTGCTCGAAGGCCGCGGTAACGATGCCGCGCTCGAGCGGGTGATCAACGTGCCGGCCCGTGGCATCGGCGAGAAAACCGTCGAAGCGATCCGCGACCACGCGCGCCACAGCGATGTGTCGATGTGGGAAGCGATGCGCCAACTGGTGGCCAACAAAGGCCTGACCGGTCGTGCGGCCGGCGCCCTTGGCGCATTTATCGAGCTGATCGAGAACCTCGCCGCCAAGTGCATGGAAATGCCACTGCACCTGATGACCCAGACTGTCATCGAGCAGTCGGGGCTGATCGCCTATCACGAAGCGGAAAAAGGCGAGAAAGGCCAGGCCCGGGTAGAAAACCTTGAGGAACTGGTCAGCGCCGCGCGCAACTTCGAAAACAGCGAAGAGGACGAAGACCTGACGCCATTGGCAGCGTTCCTCGGCCACGCGTCGCTGGAGGCCGGCGACACCCAGGCCGACGAGCACGAAGACAGCATTCAACTGATGACCCTGCACAGCGCCAAGGGCCTGGAATTCCCTTACGTGTTCCTGGTGGGCATGGAAGAAGGCCTGTTCCCGCACAAGATGAGCCTGGAAGAACCCGGTCGCCTTGAGGAAGAACGTCGTCTGGCCTACGTAGGCATCACCCGGGCCATGCAGAACCTGGTGATGACCTACGCTGAAACCCGACGCCTTTATGGCAGCGAGACCTACAATAAGGTCTCGCGCTTCGTACGCGAAGTTCCGAAAGGCCTGATTCAGGAGGTTCGGCTATCCAATAGCGTCAGCCGTCCGTTCGGTGGCAACCAGTCGATGAGTGGCAGCAACCTGTTCAGCGGCAGCGAGATTCCGGAAACCGGCTTCAGCCTGGGCCAGACTGTGCGCCACTCGATCTTCGGTGACGGCGTGATCCTCAACTTCGAAGGCGCCGGGGCTCAGGCCCGGGTGCAGGTGAACTTCAGCGAAGGCAGCAAGTGGCTGATGCTGGGTTACGCCAAGCTGGAAGCAATCTAGCTTTTCTGTGGGAGCGAGCTTGCTCGCGATAGCGGTAGATCAGTCGACATTGTTTCTGGCTGTCAGTCCGTCATCGTCGGAGCGCCGCCCGGAGCAAGCTCGCTCCCACAGGCCCCAGGCCGATATCTGAATTTAAAGGTGCGATGAGATGGGCTCAGGCTTTTTTTCCTCCTGGACATTCTGGGCCCTGTTATCGGCGGCATTCGCGGCAATGACCGCCATTTTCGCGAAAGTCGGCATCGAAAACATCAACTCCGACTTCGCCACCCTGCTACGTACGATAGTGGTATTGGTCAGCCTGGCCTTGATTTTATACGCCACGGGCCAATATCAGTCATTGGGATCGATCTCTGCGAAGAGCTACCTGTTCCTGCTGTTGTCGGGCCTTGCCACCGGTGCATCGTGGATCTGCTATTTCCGCGCACTCAAGGTCGGCCCGGCGTCACTGGTTGCCCCAGTGGACAAACTCAGCGTGGTGCTGGTGGCTGTTCTTGGCGTTGTCCTGCTGGGCGAAAAACTCGACCTGCGCCAATGGGGCGGAATCGGCCTGATCACGGCCGGGGTGGTCATGCTTGCCCTCCGACGCTAGGCAAGCATCCTACAAGCCCTGTCCACTCATCTGACAGATCAAAGTCAAAAGGCCCTCTTGCACTGACTGGAGCTGAACATGACCTGTCAGGCAAAAGCCCGAAACACTCTGCCGCTAGCCAGTAACACTTCAGCTGTGCAACATGGCGCGCGTGCCTTCCACAAATGGGAATTCCCTTTATGAAACGTTTTCTTAGCATCGCCATGGCGTTGTGCATCGGCCTGACGATGAGTCTCGATGTCAATGCCGCCAAGCGCTTCGGTGGTGGCAAAAGCGCAGGCGCTGCGCCGACTCACCAGACCAGCCAGATGGCTCCCTCTTCTCCAGGCATGGGCGGCGCTGCGGCGACCGCTGGTGCCGCTGGCGCCGCTGCCAAGGCCGGTGGCGCTTCGCGCTGGCTCGGCCCTCTGGCCGGTATCGCGGCCGGTGGCCTGCTGGCCTCCATGTTCATGGGTGATGGCTTCCAGGGCATGCAGTTCTTCGACATCCTGATCATGGCCGTCATTGCGTTCCTGGTCTTCCGCTTTATCGCCGCCCGTCGTCGCAAACAGCAGGAGCATTACGCTCCGGCCGGCCACGCGCCGATGCAACGTGAGGCGTTCGAACAAAAGCCTGCCGGCGGTTCGATCTTCGGTGGCTCGGCAGCGCCTGTTGCCGCTCGCCCGGTGATCAACGCGCCAGCCTGGTTCAACGAAACAAACTTCGTCGAAGCGGCGCGCAATCACTTCCAGTCCCTGCAACAGCACTGGGACGCCAACGAAATGGACAAGATCGCCGAGTTCGTGACCCCGCAAATGCTGGAGTTCCTCAAGCGTGAGCGTGCTGACCTGGGCGACGGTTTCCAGTCCACCTACATTGATAACCTCAATGTACAGCTGGACGGTGTGGACGATCGCGCCGACAAGACCATCGCCACCCTGACGTTCACTGGCGTGTCGAAAACCTCGCGTTTCGACCAGGGCGAAGTCTTCAGCGAAAGCTGGAACATGGAACGTGCACAGGGCGAAAACCAGCCTTGGCTGGTAGCTGGTATCCGCCAGAACGGCTGATCCCGCGTAGTTCTATTCGGAAGGTGCCGAGCCTGTTTTTAACGCCGTATGATCGACGCGCAGGCACGTTCCGGACAGAACTTCACTTGCAGTAAACAAAACCCCGGCTTCGGCCGGGGTTTTCTATTTCGCGGTTGCATCTATAGCAAGCTACTGTATAAACCGCCCCATATAAACCGCGCCATACAAGCAAGAGGATCCCGGACGTGGAAGAAATCATCGAACAACTGCGTGAAGCCAACGAACCGGTACCGGTCCCCTTGGAACTGCCCGACGAAGACCTTCTGGTCGAAATCGAAGAACAACTGTTCATCGACATTCCATTCGTATTCAGAGAGTTTCTGCTGACCGTCAGCGACGTGGTCTACGGCAGCCTGGAACCGGTCACCGTGACCGACCCGCAATCCCACACCTACCTGCCCGACGTTGCCGCCAACGCCTGGGACGCCGGCGTCGATCGCAGCCTGATCCCGATCTGCCAGGACGGTGATGACTACTATTGCGTCGAAGAAGACGGCACCGTGGTGCTTTGGCAGGCCGAAGAAGAACTGATCGCCGAAGAGACCTGGGAGTCGGTGTGGCACTGGGCGCGGGACGTCTGGCTGGAAAGCTGATCCAGTCAACGCCGCTGGGTGGTCAATGCCCGGACGACTCCTTGTGATTGTCGAGGGTTTCCAGCAACGCCACCTGCATCCGCGTATGCACACGAATGAACCAACGCCACAGCAGCGCCGCCACGGCGGCCGCGACCACGGCGATCAGCACCAGCAACTTGTTGGTCGGCAGAATACTGGCCGACAAGGCTGCCAACAGCAAAAAGATCACCAGCAGTGACAGGATCGGGATCACTTCGGCGATCACCCGGCGCACTCGCTGCGTGTGGCGCCCAGCCATCTCCGGCTTCACACCCATTTCCGCCAGCAACATCGACAGTGCCTTTAGCTTGCGGTACGCCGCAATCAAAAAAGGCAGCGACAACAACAGCGCCCCACCCCAGATCAACGCCTTTTGCCAACTCGGATCGCTGATCCAGCCTTGCAGGTAAGTCGACATGCGTTCGGCGAAGTACGCGCCCAAGAAGAAGATCGCGATCACGAGCGCCAGATTGACTCCCACCTGCAGCAAGATCCGCCGAATCATGGATGCCAGCAACGCGCCTTCACCCTGAGGCTGGATGCTGCGCAACCATTCGCCGTACATCCCCAACACCCGTCCCAAGCGTTCTGGCATGGCGCCGGCGAGCTTGATCGACAATGGATCGGCCGCGCGAATCAGATACGGCGTCAGCAAGGTCGTGATCACCGAAACCGCCACAGCCACGGGGTACAGAAAGTTGCTGGTGACCTGCAACGTCATTCCCAGTGCCGCGATGATGAAAGAGAATTCGCCAATCTGTGAAAGACCCATCCCGACCCGCAGCGAGGTGCGTCCGTCATTGCCGGCGATAAATGCACCAAGGCCGCAGGACAACATCTTGCCGAGCACCACGGCTACGGTGATTACGGCGATTGGCCAGGCGTACTGAAGCAGGATCGCCGGATCGAGCATCAGCCCGATGGCCACAAAGAAAATCGCGCTGAAAAGATCGCGAACCGGTTCAATCAGTCGTTCAATTTTCAGCAGTTGCCGGGATTCAGCCATGATCGCGCCGATCAGGAATGCCCCGAGGACCATGCTGTATTCAAGCTTGACTACCAGCAGGCAGAAACCAAAACACAGGCCCAGCACCGTGATCAGCAGCATTTCGTTGCTTTCGAATCTGGCGACGTAGGCCAGCAGCCGCGGCACCATCAGGATGCCGATGACCAACGCGACGATCATGAACAGCGACAGTTTGCCGACCGTGGAAAACACTTCGCCGGAGCTGACCGTACCGCTGACCGCGATGCTGGACAGCAGCGCGATGATGCCGATGCCCAGAATGTCCTCGACGATCAGCACTCCGAAAATCAACTGGGCAAATCGCTCGTTCTTCAGCTTCAGATCATTGAGCGCCTTGACGATGATGGTGGTCGAGGAAATCGCCAGGATCGCGCCGAGGAACAGAGAATCCATGGTGTTCCAGTCGAACCAGCGACCAATCTCGTAGCCGATCCAAATCATCAGCACGATTTCCAGGAATGCCGCGATGAATGCCGTGGCACCGACCTTGAACAACTTGCGCAGGCTGAATTCCAGGCCCAGGCAGAACATCAGGAATATCACACCGAGTTCGGCCAGGGTCTTGATGGTTTCTTCGTCATGGATCAGGCCGAATGGCGGGGTGTGCGGACCAATGATGAATCCGGCGACGATGTACCCCAGCACCACCGGTTGTTTCAGGCGATGGAAAACCACGGTGACCACACCTGCGATCAACATGATCACTGCCAGATCCTGAATGAAACTGATGGCATGCATGGCGTGAGACTCCCTTTGTGGCATTGCTCGATCCCCGAACGCAGGAAAAGTCAGATCGAGCAGAACAAAAATCGGAATTGCACGTAGGAAATGCCCTTGAGGCAGGGCTTTTTGCAGGGTAACACCGCGACTTCTGGCAGAAAGGCGGTGCAATATATGGAAACAGATCGATCCGGCGTGACGGCGACCCTATACCCGGCGTCCCGATAACTGTTGGTTTGAAAAAACCGCCGAGGCACCCGCAGAGGTGCATCCCTCAAACCTGGCCTTGACCCGTGAGAATGCTATGGAACCCGGAAACGCCCAGCTGTCGATGACGGTATTGATGACCCCCGACATGGCCAACTTCTCTGGCAATGTCCACGGTGGCACCCTGCTCAAATACCTCGACGAAGTGGCCTACGCCTGCGCCAGCCGTTATGCCGGCCGCTATGTGGTGACCCTGTCGGTGGACCAGGTCATTTTCCGTGAGCCGATCCATGTCGGCGAACTGGTGACCTTTCTCGCCTCGGTCAACTACACCGGCAATACCTCCATGGAGGTGGGCATCAAAGTAGTGACCGAGAACATCCGCGAACGCTCGGTGCGTCACACCAACAGTTGTTTCTTCACCATGGTCGCGGTGGATGACCAGCGCAAACCTGCCTCCGTACCACCGCTGCAACCGCAGAATAGCGAAGACAAGCGTCGTTACATGCAGGCCCAGCAGCGCCGGCAGATTCGTCAGGAGTCGGAAAAGCGCTATCAGGAGATCAAGGGCGACGTCTGAGTCGTTCAGGCAGGTTGATGGTGTTCTCTAGATAGCCTTCGTCGGATCACCGCCCGGAGCAAGCCCGCTCCCACATTTGATCTTTGGTGTTGCATAGATCCAGTGTGGGAGCGGGCTTGCTCGCGAATGGGTTCAACGCTCAATCAGAGACTGATCGAGGTCGCTTCGAACCGCACCCGCGGATGAGCAATCCGGTCCTGAGCCCGTACCAGTTCCAACTCGTAGCTGGCACAGGCCTGGGTTTCCAGCAGCACCTCATGCACCGCCGACGCCGTGAACTCGAACGCGGCCACCAGGCTGTCGCCCAACAGCACACGGGCCAGGAACAGGCCGGACGTCAGATCGCCCACGCCTACCGGCTGACGCGGGAACGCCAGCAACGGGCGCTGCAAATGCCAGCTGCCTTCGGCCGTCACCAGCAGCATCTCGAAGACCTCTGCCGACTTGCCTGGGTAGTCCAGGTGCTTGACCAGTACTGCTTTCGGGCCACGCACCAGCAATGCACGCGCCATTGCCAGGCAATCGAACAGCGATTGCGGCTTGCGCCCGGAGAAGCTGTCCAGCTCCAGCTGGTTCGGGCACATGAAGTCCGCCACGGCGGCGGCCTCTTCCAACAGAAAATCACTGACTTCCGCCGGAACACTGCAGCCCTTCTCCGGATGCCCCATGACCGGGTCACACAGGTACAGCGCCTTGGGATTCATCGACTTGATCCGCGCCACACCCGTCAGGATCGCCCGGCCCTGGGCCGCACTGCCGAGGTAACCGGAGAGCACCGCATCGCAGTTGCCCAGTTCGCCAATCGCCGCAATGCCTTCGACCAGGTCGGGGATCTGGTGCGGCGCCAGCACTTCACCGGCCCACTGGCCGTACTGGGTGTGATTGGAGAACTGCACAGTGTTGAGCGGCCAGACATTCACCCCGACCCGTTGCATCGGGAAAACCGCGGCACTGTTGCCGGCGTGACCGAATACCACGTGGGACTGGATAGCGAGCAAATGCGGTGTACGTTTCATGCGGTGGATTTCCGTAAAACGATTGAAATTCTAGCCGCGCAGTATGCGACTAAACACAGCCTGTACGACAGACCAGCGACGCAGTTAAGCTGACACTATCTTGTTGGAGCACCCTGTTGATGCTGACCCTTGGAAATATATTCGTGCTGATGCTGTTCGCCACTGCCGGCGCATGGCTATGGCACAACCACGGCTTGCGCGAGCGCGCGCTGGAGCGGGTAAAACAGCATTGCGGCAAGCTCGGGATCGAATTGCTCGACGGCAACGTGGCCTTGAAAAGAATCGCGTTCATCAAGGATGCCAGTGGTCGGCGACGCCTGGCCCGTGTGTATAACTTCGAATTCACCGTGACCGGCGAAACCCGCCACAACGGCACCATCACCCAGTTCGGCGCTCACAGCGCACAGATTGAGCTGGCGCCCTACCCGGTCCCGTTCGACGAAACCGAACCGGTGGTCGACGTGGCGAAGCCTCGTGCGGAAGTGATCGAGCTGAGCCAGTGGCGTCAGGACCATACCAAGTGGCGGCCTTGAGCCGTTAACCCGATCCGGATCGGCACGCTGCCAGCTCACGCTGCAGCCGTTCTGCATTCTGCGCCTCACTGAAAATCAGCTCGATACGCGAATCCTGCCGCCATTCACTGGGCTGCCAGTCCAGCGCCGAGTTATCCACCGCGTTCGCCGAGATCCAGCCGTGGGTACTGTGGATAACCAGCTTTGCCCGCCTCCAGGCAAGGCATTCAAGCCACCGGCCAACCAGAGCGGCATCAAACACCTGGCTTGGGTGCCAACGCCATCCGATGCTCCAGCCTCCGTCCTGTTCCTGACTCAAGCAAATGGGCAATGCGGGATCGCTCCAGACCGCCGGCAGCTGCGCCAATCCCTTGGGCAAGATGAAGTTATCCACACCTGCCCGCGCTTTGGCATTCAGCCCCGGCAGCTCGCTCAAGGGTAAAGCCGCCTGTTGCGTCCAGCACAGGGGGAGCGGCGGCAATTGCCCGGCGATCCGCTGGCGACTGTCTTCGTCGAGACCTTCAGACTTGTTCAACAGCAGCAGTCCCGCATGGCCCAGCGCTTGCTGTTGAACATCCGGCAGCGGTTTGCCAGCGGCGAGCGACTGGGCATCCAACACCAGCACACAAGGCTGGACAGCCAACACACCTTGCCACGGTGCTTCGCTCAATTGTCTGAGCAACTGCGCCGGATGCCCCAACCCGGAGGGCTCGATGAACAATCGATCCGGTTGCGCCTTGCGCAATAAGCGCCCAAGACCAATCTGAAACGGCGCACCGTTGACGCAACACAAGCAGCCCCCGGCCACTTCCCCCAGTGCGATACCATCGGCGTCCTGGGTCAGTAGTGCAGCGTCGAGACCGATCTGGCCAAACTCGTTGATCAACACCGCCCACCGCTCGCCAGCCGGGCGCTGGGCCAGCAGGTGTTTGATCAGGCTGGTCTTGCCGGCGCCCAAGGGGCCGGCAATGACATGAGTGGGGATATTCTGCAGCATGGTTGATGATTTCTGAGGAGGTGGTGGATGCGGTTGATCGGCTTGTCGTTGCTCCTGGCACTCGTTTCAGGCGAGGCGCTGGCCCAGGCTTGTGTGGTTCACAGCCAGGGCCAGCGACTTGATGTCCAGGTTTGCCAGCAGAACCGCAACATCCCGCCAAAACTCTTTGCCGATGGTTTCTGCCAACCGAACCTGGCGGGGCAGAAAGTCGATGTGCAGTATGTCGATCAATGTCCCGGCGGCGCATTCGGTATCTGCAGCAACGCCCAAGTTGCCAATATGCCCTACCGACAGGATATTCACTATTACGGCGTTGCCACCGACGCGGCGTATTTGCAGCCGTACTGCGAGGCCCAGAGCCAGGGCACCTGGCTCAAGCCTTGAAGCGCCAATAGTGGATCAGGCAGCCTCTTCATACCAAGGGCCGAATGGATCAGGCAGCAAACGCCAGCCCTCTACCCCCAGCGCCATTTCCTCATCGGTCAGCAGGCATGCGTCCAGCTCGGCCGTGAGTTGCGTGAAGTCGATGTTCTGGCCGATGAACACCAGTTCCTGGCGACAGTCCCCGCTGTCAGCGGTCCAGTTTTTCATGATCCCGGTGGTACTTTCTTCGTCCTGGGGCCATTGGTTTTTCGGTACGAAACGCCACCAGCGCCCGGCAAAGCCATAGCGCATCAATCCACCGGCCTGAGACCAGCTGCCGGCGTCCATGTGCTTGCTCGCCAGCCAGAAGAAGCCCTTGGAGCGCAGCAGCTTGCCGTTGTCCCAAGGACCGTCGATGAAGTTGAAGAAACGCTGTGGATGGAACGGCCGGCGAGCCCGGTAAGCACTGGAAGCGATTCCGTATTCTTCGGTTTCCGGCACGTGTTCGCCGCGCAACTCCTGCAACCATCCCGGCGCCTGGGCAGCCTTTTCGAAGTCAAAACGACCGGTGTTGAGAATCTTGTTCAAGGGGATTTCTCCCATCGCCATCGGAATGATTTCCGCCCGGGCGTTGAGCCGCTCAAGAATGGCGATCAATTCTTCGCGCTGGTGGCTACTGATCAAGTCGATCTTGCTGAGCAAAATCACATCGGCGAACTCGACCTGTTCGATCAACAGATCGGTAATCGAACGTTCGTCTTCCTCCCCAAGGGTTTCTCCTCGGGAAGCCAGGCTTTCGGCAGCCTGGTAATCGATCAGGAAGTTCATGCCATCGACCACCGTGACCATGGTGTCGAGACGTGCGATGTCGTTGAGGCTCTGGCCGTTTTCATCGCGGAAGGTGAAGGTTTCCGCCACCGGCAGCGGTTCGGAAATACCGGTGGACTCGATCAGCAGATAGTCGAAGCGACCCTCCCTGGCGAGTTGACTCACCTCCTCCAGCAAGTCTTCACGTAACGTACAGCAAATACACCCGTTACTCATCTCCACCAACCGTTCTTCAGCGCGATTAAGGCTGACATCGCGCTGGACTTCGGTGCCATCGACGTTGATTTCGCTCATATCGTTGACGATGACTGCAACCCGCAATCCATCGCGATTACGTAGTATGTAATTAAGAAGTGTACTTTTTCCGGCGCCTAGAAAGCCGGAGAGAACGGTCACGGGGAGTCGATTGGACATCTGCATATTCCTCACAGGGATGCCCGGTCGCTGTGTCGGGCCTACACAATGTTATACTGTAACAACACAAATAAACCATCCCCTCTTGCCCGGCAGGGAAAAGGACAGGATGCTGAACACCGCTCCCCTCGTGAGAAAGCCCATGCGCAACGCCCTTAAACCTGCATTGATCATGCTTTCCCTGCTGATGGCGGCCGACGCGACGGCCCAGATCCCGAGCCTGGCCAAATGCACCCGCAGCGCCAATCTGCTGGCCTGCGTGGATGCAGATGGCAACGCCTACAGCGTCAACACCGCCGGTAGCACCCTCTATCTGCGGGGTTTCGAAACGGCCGGAAAACGCTATTGGGCGCAGACCAACAGTCGCTACGGCCAGCTAACGTTTTTCACCGGTATCGCTTCCGATGGCGAGGCCTGGGTCGGCTACAACCGGCGCGTCGGCTGGACCACGATCAACCGGTTTTCCAGCTCCGGCGGAAGCAGCGCCAGGTTCACCTGCAGCCGGATCGCTGGCTGTTAGGCCGGCTTGTTTTTCTGCTCCTGCTGCCAGGCGAGGTAGCTGTTGATTGGCGGATTTTTCTGAAAGTAGCGCTGTAACCCTTCGAACAAGCCGTCAGCCACCGCCTGCTGATGGCGTGCGGTCACCAGCCGCTGACTGTCGCGGGCATTGGAGATGAAGCCGGTTTCCACCAGGATCGACGGCACATCCGGCGACTTCAACACCGCGAATCCGGCCTGCTCTACACGCTTCTGATGCAAGGTGGTGATGCCCGCCAGGCTACCGAGCACGGTATTGCCCAGCGCCAGGCTGGCGGCGAGGGTGGCGTTCATCGACATATCGAGAATGACACCGGCGAGCATCGGATCCTTGTCCTTGAGATTGAGATTGAGCAGGCTCGTCGCGCCCAGCAGGTCCGCGCCGTTCTCTCGTTGCGCCATGAAGCGCGCCGTGGCGGAGGTCGCCCCACCTTCGGACAGGCAGTACACCGACGCGCCTGATGCCGTGAGACGCGGTGCCGCATCGGCATGCACCAAGATGAACATGTCGGCATTGTGCTTGCGGGCGATGTCCACGCGCTTGCGCAACGGCACGAAGAAATCGTCATTGCGCACCAGTTTCACGTCGAAGCCTTTTTCGCGTTTCAGACGTTTGGCCAGCAACTGAGCGATGGACAGCACCACGTCTTTCTCACGCTCGCCCTTGGCCCCGATCGCCCCCGGATCCTTGCCACCATGGCCGGGATCGACCACCACGATGATGTCGCGCATGGGATGGGCCTTGGCCGTGGCCACTGCTGGCGCTACAGGAGACGGCGATGGCAACGGCGCGCTGGTTTTCAGATCTAGCACCAGCCGGTGTCCCTGCCCATCCTGGGGCGGCAACAGGAAGCTGTTGAGCAGTACCGGCTCACGGAGGTCGAGGACGATCCGCGTATCGCCCCTGCCGAAATGCCCGGATCGAATCGAACGGATCACGCCATCGCCCAGGGCCAGCTGACTGAAATCGCCGCCGAGGCCGGCGCCACTGAGGTCGATGATCAGCCGCTCCGGGGCACTCAATGAGAAGGTCTTGTACTGCACGGGTCCGCTCAGATCGAACACCAGCCTGAGCTTCCCGTCCGAGCGCCAGAGCCGTGCATTACGAATTTGCGTAGCCGCCGCGCCGAAGGGTAAAGCGAAGGCCGCGCTGGCCAGAATCAGGTTGAGCAATTGGCGTCTGTGCATGATGAAGGCCTGCTCATGAAAAAGGCATCGTCGAGTTTGTTGTTATACTATAACATGACAAATTAACTCCCACGATGGACCTGCTCATGAATGCGCTGACTCTGCCGGATATCGCCGCGCAGGCCTCACGCCAAGCCCTGCCACTGGAGTGGGTGGGCATGTGCGGCATTGCTCTTCCCGTTTTGTTTGATGGCCAACGACTGAATGCAAAGGCCGATGCCGGCGTGAGCCTCGACGATGGCAACGCGCGCGGCATTCACATGTCACGGCTCTATCTGGCGCTTGAATTGCTGGAGCAGGAAAGCCTTTCACCGGTTTTATTGCGGCGGGTTTTGCAGCGCTTTCTTGAGAGTCATGAAGGGCTATCCAGCAGCGCACACCTAACCATTCATGCCGATTTGTTGCTGAAAAGGCCGGCGCTGATCAGTCCACTGGCCGGCTGGAAAAGCTATCCAGTCCGCATCGAAGCGCGTTTGAAAAACGCAATGTTCCACGTGGAACTAAAAATAGACGTGCCTTATTCCTCAACTTGCCCGTGTTCCGCGGCCCTTTCTCGACAGTTGATTCAGCAGCAGTTCGTCGATGACTTCGCCAACAAGCCCCTGCAACACGCCGACGTTTTAGCCTGGCTCGGCTCCACGAACGGCATAGTCGCTACACCTCACAGCCAACGCAGCAGTGCAAAGTTGCGTGTACGGCTGGCTGATTTTTTGGACGAGTTACCTCTGATCGCCGTCATAAACGACGCCGAAGCCGCACTCGGCACCGCCGTACAAACAGCGGTAAAACGCGCCGACGAACAGGCCTTCGCCCTGGCCAATGGTCAGAACCTGATGTTCTGCGAAGACGCCGCACGCCGTTTGAATTTGGCCCTCAAGCGCTCCACAGGCATCAACGCCTTCCACATTCGAGTCACTCACGCCGAAAGCCTGCACGCCCACGACGCCGTAGCCGAAAGCCGTTTCAACTGGGAGGCCGCATGATTGCTTGCCACGCTTTGCGCTGGGGCGCACCGGGGCAGCCACTCACGCCCGCGCTGGACTTCGAACTGTCGAAGGGCAGCCTGACCGCCATCATCGGTGCGAACGGTTCCGGGAAAAGCAGCTTGTTGAAGGTCATCGCCGGCTTGCAAAAACCGTTGGCCGGAAAGGTGCGACTGGGTGTTCCTCTCAAGGGCGGTGTGTCGTTCCTGCCCCAGCAACAACACCTGGACAGGCAATTTCCGATCAGCCTTCAGGCATTGGTGGCCGCCGGCTTCTGGGGCAACAAACAGTCACCGCAGATCCGTAGCCAACGACTGAACACCGTCCTCGAAAACTGGTGCCTGAACGGCCTGGAAGATCGACCCTTGATGGCCCTCTCCGGCGGCGAATTGCAACGCGCCCTGCTCGCCCGATTGAGCCTGACCGATGCCCCCTTGCTGTTGCTCGACGAACCCCACGCGGCCCTCGATGAACTCGGCCAGGCATTGCTCTGGAAGCACATACACGATTGGCACCTCGAAGGCCGGACACAGGTGGTCGTGTGCCATGACCTCGCCGCTGTCCGCGAGCACATCCCACACACGTTGCTGATCAAAAGCAGTGGTTGCGCATTCGGCCCTAGCGCCGAACTGATCGGCCAACCACCACAAGCGCAGGTGGCCTAATGATCGCTGCCGCGCATCTTTGGCAACCGTTCCACGAGTTCGTCTTCATGCGTCGGGCGCTGCTCGGTGGTTTACTCCTGGCGTGCAGTACGGCGCCCCTTGGGGTGTTTCTGATCCTCAGACGCATGAGCCTGATCGGCGATGCGGTCGCGCACGGCATCCTTCCCGGTGCGGCCCTGGGTTTCTGGTTTGCCGGGTTGAGCCTCCCTGCGCTGACCATCGGTGGCCTCGGTGCCGGCCTGAGCATGGCCGGCCTTGCAGCCTGGGTTACGCGACGCACCGGTCTGCGAGAGGACGCCAGCCTCGCGGCGATCTACCCGATTTCCCTGGCCGGTGGCGTGCTGATTCTCGGCATCGCCGGCAAACGCCTGGACCTGTTGCACCTGCTGTTTGGCTCGGCGCTGGCGGTCGACGGACCGACCTTGACCGGCATGCTTTGGGTCTCGGGCCTGAGCCTGATTGCCATGGTGCTGATCTACAAGCCACTGCTGCTCGACACCCTCGACCCGCTTTTTCTGCAAACCGTCAGCCGACTCGGCCCACTGGCCCACGGCGTGTTCCTGACGCTGGTGGTGTTGAATCTGGTCATCGGTTTCCAGGCGATCGGCGCGTTGATGGTGGTCGGCCTGATGATGTTGCCTGCCGCCGCGGCGCGTTTCTGGAGTCGCCGCCTGCCGGTGCTGATCGTCGTCGCCGCCCTGCTCGGCAGCCTCTCGGTGTGGCTCGGTTTACTCATCTCGTTCTATTACTCGCTGCCCAGTGGCCCGGCAATCGTGCTGGTGGCCGGCGGTGGGTATCTGCTGTCCGTGGTGTTCGGGCCGGTGCACGGCTTGCTGCGCCGCCCGCCTTTGCTCACATCCTAATGAGGTGTTACCCGATGCGCGCTTTACTCGTACTGTTCAGCTTGATGGTGTCGATGTCACTGTCTGCCGCCGAAAAACTTCAGGTGGTCACCAGCTTCAGCATCCTTGCCGACATGACCCGGCAGGTCGGCAAGGATCATATCCAGATCACCAACATGGTCGGCCCGGACGCGGATGCCCATACCTACGAGCCGACACCGGACGACGCTAAAGCGCTGCTCAAGGCCAGGCTCATCATTAAGAACGGCCTGGGTTTCGAGCCCTGGCTGGATCGCCTGGTGACGAGTACCGAGACCAAGGCGCCGGTCATCAGCGCGAGCCACGGCGTCATTCCGCGTAGCCTGGATGAAGACGGCGAAACCGTTCCCGACCCGCATGCCTGGCATAACCTGGCGAACACCGAGCTGTACATCGCCAACATCACCAAGGCGCTGATCGCCGCTGACCCGGCGAATACCGCCGACTATAAGCGCAACAGCCAGGCGTATCTGAAACAGGTCTATGCCTTGCTCGCCGAAGCCAAGGCCAAACTCGGTTCACTGCCACCGGGCAACCGCAAGATCGTGACCTCCCATGACGCCTTCGGTTATCTCGGCCAAGCCTACGGCATCGAGTTCATGGCGCCTCAAGGCCTGTCCACCGAGCGCGAACCTTCAGCCGCCGAAGTGGCTGCACTGATCACCCAGATTCGTCAGGCCAAGGTCAAAGCCGTGTTCATGGAAAACATCAAGGACGCCCGCCTGCTCAAGCAGATCGCGGATGAAAGCGGCGCGCAGATTGGCGGCACCCTGTACTCCGATGCCCTGGCGGCGAGTGGTCCGGCCAGTACCTTCACCGGGTTGTTCGAGTACAACCTCAACACCCTGTACAACGCGTTGAGCAAGCCATGATCCGCAAGAATCCTTCCGGAGATTTACCGCTGATTGCCGAGTCGGCCTACGTCGACAAGACGGCGATCATTTGCGGCAAAGTGGTGATCGGCGAGAACGTGTTCATCGGGCCCTATGCCGTGATCCGTGCTGACGAAGTCGATGACTCGGGCGACATGCAGCCGATCACCATCGGCGCCAACTCGAACATCCAGGACGGCGTGGTGATCCACTCCAAATCCGGTGCGGCGGTGACCATTGGCGAGTTCAGTTCCATCGCCCACCGCTCGATCGTGCATGGCCCCTGCACCGTGGGCAATCGAGTGTTCATTGGCTTCAACAGCGTGCTGTTCAACTGCGCGGTCGGTGACGGTTGCGTGGTGCGGCACAACTCTGTGGTCGACGGTCGTGACCTGCCTGAGGCCTTCTACGTGCCCTCCACCACGCGGATCGGCCCCAACACCGACCTCTCGCAATACCCGCCGGTGAGCGTCAGTGCCTCGGAGTTTTCCGAAGACGTGGCGCGCACCAACGTCGACCTGGTGCGCGGCTACAAAGCCCTGCAAAACGAGTTCTGACGCGGGTGGCCAAAAACAGCCATCGTGTCAGGACAAATTGCCTGGCACGACAAACGTCTTAATGTTTGCCCCTACGGTTTATGCGATAACGCTCGTTAGAAGCACGTGAGTACGCCGACCATGATCCAGATCACCCTGCCCGATGGTTCATTGCGTGAATACGATCAGCCACTGTCCGTGCACGAGGTGGCCGCCAGTATCGGCGCCGAACTGGCCAGTGCGGCCGTAGCGGGCCGAGTCAATGGTGTACTGGTGGACTGCGAATACATGATCGAGGCGGATTCCCGGGTCAGCATTGTCACCCCCCGGGAGCCGGACGGCCTGGAGATCCTGCGCCGCTCCTGTGCATTGATGCTGGCCATGGCGGTCAAGCAACTCCACCCTCATGCACAAATGCGTGCGGGAAAGGAATTGGGTGACGGTTTCTTTTACGAGTTTACAGTCGAGCAACCGCTGACCCCGGCAGACCTGCCTCTCATCGAAGCGCGCATGCAGTCACTGGCAGCGACCAATCACTCGATCCGTCGACGGCCGGTGCGCGAAGCAGTGCCGCTGTACCGTCTGGGGGACACCGAGTACCAGAGCCATGGACCGCACGTCCCCACCACAAAAGTCTTGCAGGCGTTTGCCCTTGATCACATCAGCGGCACGGTGCAACAACGGATCTATGGCACCTGCTGGTCCAGCCATCAGGAACTGCAACACTGGCGCGTTCCACCTCACGTGGTTGTCGTGAGCATGGATGACCGCCAGGCGACTTATGCACAAGCGGTGACCGAATCCTTGCGCCAAAAAGGCGTGCGCGCCAAGGCCGACCTGCGAAACGAAAAAGTCCGCTACAAGATTCGCCAGCACAGCCAGACCGTGCCGTACCTGGTTGTGGTTGGTGAAAAAGAACAGGCTGGGGGGTTCGTCAGTGTGCGCAGTCGCACGGGGGAGGATTTTGGCCGGATGGCTGTCGAGGCTGCGTGTGAGTGGTTGAGTCGGCCGGGGATGATCTAGGGAGGCTGGAAGGACGCCTTCGCGAACAAGCCCGCTCCCACACTGGATCTGTGGTGTTCACAAAACCAATGTGGGAGCGAGCCTGCTCGCGAAGCTTTTTTAAGCTCTTGGCTTCACAGTGCCGCAATCCTGCCCCAGCCAGACGGCGCGGGATTCAAGGCTGCCCTTCTGCTGAAGGCCGGTGGCGTTGAACGTCCCGTTGACCTTGGTGGTGAACTCGCGATCACTGAGGAACGTCGCCACGCCGGCACCCTGGGCTCTCGGGCAACTGAAGCGGAATTTCCACTGATTGCCGGAGCGGTCGGTAATTTCCTGTTTGCAGCCCGACTGCGGATCGGTCAGCGGAATGTTGTCGGTCTTGACCTGTTCCGGGGTCAGGCACGCCCGGATCCCTTTACCCCCCACGGTGATGCCCTGTTTTTCCAGCAATGCACGCTGCTCAGGGGTCATCTGGCTCTGGAGTTGACCGAGGATCAATTGCAGGTCCGGCATATTCTGCTCGTCGACCTTCATGTTGCTCGTGGTCAGCTCCCACAATCCTGGTTGCAGCATTTGCGCGTGAGCCGCCACAGGAAGCGCCAAACCCAGTGCCATGGCCAAACCCAGCAGACGAACGTTCATCGAGTAACTCCTGATCAGTAGTGGCCGTTAGACGTCAGCCGCCGGCTTCGGTTCATGGGCGAATTAATTAGCGACATTCTGCACGGAACATGGTCTGTTAAGCACTGAATCTTCAGGAGCAAGGCAGCCCCCATGGATTATTTCGGACCGCATATTTTCGGTTATACCATCGCCCTGTTGCACTCGCTGGGCTTGATCGCGGCCATACACGCCGTGTTGACCGTCCGTACCGCCCAAGGCTCGATCGCCTGGGCCCTGTCGCTGTTTTTTATCCCTTACTTCACGCTGATTCCGTACTTGATGTTCGGCCGCAGCACCTTTGATGGCTACATCAAGGCCCGGCGGCAGGCCAACGAGGAGATGCGCAAGGCTGTTTCCGAACTCAACTGGCGACCCTGGGTAGAAGAAGCCCTCACCGCCCGCGCTTCTTCTGCCTACGCCTCACTCAGAGCGATGCCCAAGCTTGGACACATGCCCTGCCTGGCCAATAACCAGACGCGGCTGTTGATCAACGGCCAATCGACATTCGACGCCATTTTCGATGCCATCAGCCAGGCGAAAGAAGCCGTGCTGATCCAGTTTTTCATCGTCCACGACGACCGCCTCGGCCAACGGCTGCAGACTTTGCTGTTGAAGAAAGCCGCCGAAGGCGTGGCGATCTACCTGTTGTATGACCGCATCGGCAGCCACTCCCTGCCCAACGGCTATGTGCAGGCCTTGCGTGATGGCGGGGTCGAGGTCAAGGCTTTTGGCCCCCGTAGTGGCTGGTTCAATCGCTTTCAGGTGAACTTCCGCAACCATCGCAAGATAGTGGTGGTGGACGGCATTCTCGGCTTCGTCGGCGGGCACAACGTCGGTGATGAATACATGGGCGAGAAACCGCCCCTGGCCCCTTGGCGCGATACCCACGTGCAAGTGCGCGGACCAGTGGTGGCGTGCATGCAGGAATCTTTCGCTGAAGACTGGTTCTGGGTGGCTCATGCCCTGCCGCCACTGATCCTGCCCGAGGTTTATCCGGAAGACGGCGTGCTGTGCCAGTTGCTCGCCAGCGGGCCGGCAGACCCCTACGAAACCTGTTCTCTGTTCTTTGTCGAAGCGATCCATGCGGCAACGGAACGGGTCTGGATCACCAGCCCGTACTTCATCCCCGATGAAGCCGTGTTCGCAGCGTTGCGCCTGGCGGTACTGCGCGGTGTGGATGTGCGCCTGCTGTTGCCGTCTCGGCCCGACCATCGAATCGTCTACGCCGCCTCCAGCCTCTACGCTTTCGAAGCCGTGCGCGCCGGTGTGCGGGTGTTCCGTTACGAGCCCGGATTCCTGCACCAGAAAGTGGTGTTGATCGACCGTGAAATCAGCGCCATCGGCAGCGCCAACCTGGACAACCGTTCGTTCCGGCTGAATTTCGAAGTGATGTTGCTGACCGTCGACAGCGCCTTTGCCACCGAGGTGGAACAGATGCTCAACGATGACTTCGCCAACGCCCACGAAATCGCCAAAGGAGAAGGCCGGGAGACCCACCGCCTGCAGCAGGTCGGCATGCGGGTCGCACGGCTTATTTCGCCGATTCTCTAGAGGTAGATATCGTCACGAGTCCATGGCAGTTCATGACTGCCATCGGCGTGGGCCTTCACCGCGAGAATCTGGTGCAGGTTGATCCAGCCCCGGGCGAACGCGTAGGCGCAACCGGCCAGGTACAGCCGCCAGATGCGCAGGACTTGTTCCGGTACGAGTCTGGAGGCCGCTTCGAGGTTGTCTTCCAGGCGTTCGCTCCAGTGATCGAGCGTGCGAGCGTAGTGCAGGCGCAAGCTCTCCACGTCGACGATTTCAAGCCCCGCCTCACTGATCTCGGCAGAGATCATCGACAGGTGCGGCAGCTCGCCATTGGGGAACACATATTTCCCGATGAAATCTCCGGCACCACGTCCTACCGGACGGCCATCAGTGTATTTGGCGGTGATCCCGTGGTTCATCACCAGGCCACCCTCTTTCACCGCGCCGAACAAGGTATTGCAGTATTCGGCCAGGTTGGCGTGGCCAACGTGTTCAAACATGCCGACGCTGACCACTTTGTCGAAACGGCCATCCTGCGGCAGATCGCGATAGTCGAGCAGTTGCAGTTCTACCAGGTCCTCCAGGCCCTCCGCTTTCACGCGTTCCCGGGCCAGGGCCAACTGCTCCTTGCTGAGGGTGATACCGAACACTCTCGCGCCAAATTCCCGCGCCGCAAAACGCGCCAATCCGCCCCACCCGCAACCCACATCCAGCAAATATTCGCCGGGCTGCAGGCGCAGCTTGCGGCACAGATGACGGAACTTGGCTTGCTGGGCCTGCTCGAGGCTTTCGCTGCCGGTCTCGAAGTAAGCGCAGGAATACGCCATGTCGCTGTCGAGCCACAGTTGATAGAAAGCGTTGGAAAGGTCGTAGTGGTAGGAAATCGCCTTGGCGTCTGTCTCTTTGTCGTGGGCGCTACGAACGGGCTGATTGTCGTCGTTTTCGTCCAGCAACGCCTGGCTCCATTCATCGCAGACACGGATCACTTCGCTGATGGAGCCTTCGAGTTCCAGTTTGCCTTCGACAAAAGCAGCACCGAGGGCGTCCAGGCTTGGATGGGTAAACTGGGTGACCATTTGTGGGTCCTTGACCACAATCGTGACGCTGGGCGCCGGTCCCAGATTAAGTTCATGGCCGTCCCAGAGTCTCAGGCGAAGCGGTAATTGCAGATTCTGTAAGGCCGGTGGAAGATGCGCGAGCATGGAGAAGCCCCCTTGTTTCAGACGTCTAAACAGAGGGTAGACCATCTTTGAAAAATAGCTGGCTATCGAACTAATAGCCGATTTCAATGATTCGCGACGCCTACACCTGCCGCCGCGAATGCACAAAATGATGTGCCCTCATCTCCAATGACTACGAACCGGGCGCACAGTTCTAAAAAGATTAAGCCAAGTGATTACCCGGTTTAGAGCATTCGCCTTCAGGTTTCGTCCTTGAGCTTGAGCAACGGTTCCTGGAACCGCAGCAAACGACCGGCATTGCCCAACACCAACAAGGTGCTGAGATTATGCAGCAGCGCCGCAATCATCGCCCCGGCAGCGCCAAGCCAGCCGAACGCGGCGAAGGCCACGATCGCCAAGGTCCAGCCCAATCCGATAATCACATTGACCTGCAACGTCTGGCGGCACTGACGACTCAGGCGCACGCAGGTGCCGAGGCGGCGCAGATCACTGCCGATCAGCACGATGTCTGCAGATGCCAGGGCGATGTCCGCACCGCCCGCGCCCATGGCCACACCGACCACGCCAGCCTTGAGGGCCAGGGAGTCGTTGATGCCATCGCCGACCACCATTGGCCGGAAGCCGCTGTCGATTTCCTTGAGCACACGGTTCAGCTTGTCTTCGGGCAGGGCTTGCGCTTCGACGTCACTGATTCCGACATCCCGAGCGAGCGTTTGCGCAACGCTGTGCCGGTCACCGGTGAGCAACAACTGGCGACCCAATCCGAGGTCGCGCAACTCACCCAAGGCAAATTGCGCCTCGGGTTTGACGCTGTCGGCCAACAACAGCCAGGCGAGGAATTCACCGTTGAGCGCCAGCCCTGCAATAGGGCCGTCATGATCGGGAACCTCCGTTGTACTGATGCCCAGTTGCGCAAACAACTCCGGCCGGCCGAGCGCCGCTTCGCCCTGCTCGGTCATTGCCACCACGCCCAAACCCTGGCGCTCATGAATGTCAGAAAGCAGCAGGAAATGCTCCTGGGTCACCAATCCCGCAAGCGCACGGCTGACCGGGTGACTGCTGGCCGAGCCGAGGCTGGCGGCGAGCTTCAGGACATGGCTGCGATCCTCCAACGGACTGTCGATGGATTGCAGGCGCAAGGTGCCGAAGGTCAGCGTCCCGGTCTTGTCGACCACCAGCGAAGTAAGGTCCGCCAACTCTTCAAGGAACGCAGAACTGCGGATCAATATCCCGTGGCGTGCCGCTACCGCTACCCCGGCAATCGCCGTGGCCGGTGCCGACAACACCAACGCACAAGGACAGGCCGCCACCAACACCGCGAGCATCGCTTGAGCGTTGTTGGTGATGAACCAGGTCACGGCGGCCAGCAGCAACACCAGCACCATATAGCTGCCCGCGTAACGCTCAAGCAAACGAGTGATCGGCGGTTTCGAGCGCTCGGCGTTTTGCATCAGGGCGATGACTTTGCCGAGGGTCGATTCCTGGCCGGTGCGGGTCACTTCGATTCGCAGCAGACCGTCGAGGTTGATCGCGCCACCAAACACCGACATACCGACGCCCGCCTCCATCGGTACCGATTCGCCGGTAATGGAGGCGGTGTCCAGGCTGGCCTGGCCGGATAACACCCGACCATCCGCCGGCACCCGGTCCCCCGCCCGCACCTCGACAAAGTCGCCAGCCTTGAGCGTGCCGTTGTCGACTTCAATGATCGAGCCGTCCGCCTGAACCTTGCGTGCATGGCTGCGGGTCAGTTTGCCGAGGGCATGAATCGCCTCCTGGGAACCGATCACGCTGCGCTCCTCCAGCACGTGACCGAAGATCATGATGATCGGCAACAGGGCCGCCGTCAGCAGATCCCCGGTGGCCCAGGCACCCAGCATGGCCAGGGCAATCAATTGATCGGTGATGCCGTGCAGGCTTGGATAGCGCAGGCTGTACCAGGCCGAGCGCATGACCGGTATGGCAACCAGCAGCGAGGCAAAGCCCAGCAGTAGCTGACTGACACCGGTTTGCTCTGGCGCCAGCCAACGCCAGATCAGTCCCAGCGCGAGCAGGCCCAATGCGAGCATGGCCAGGGTCAACTGGCGCGCGGCGCGGAGCTGTTCGGCCGAAGACAACAGGCTCGGTGCGACGGCGGTTTGAGCGGTCATTGTGCAGCTCCCTGAATGATCAGGCGGGAATCGTCTTTGGGGTCGACCGTCGTGACGGAGCCGGCCTGGCCGAGGATTTTCGGTATCCGCTCGCGATAAATGCGCAGCAGCATTTGCGGGTCAGTACCTTGCTGCTGTGCCTTGGCCAGGCTCAACACAGTGGCCGTGTCGGTGGATGCTTTGGCCAGTCGTTCACTGGCCTGAGCATGGGCAACTTGTAGTGTTCTGTCGGCTTGCTCGTTGGCAGTTTGCGTCAGCTTTTCGGCTTCGGTACGCGCATTGGCCACGGCTTTGTCCGCCTGCTGACTGGCTGTCAGGACCGCATTGAAGGCATTGACCGCCGGGCTTGGCAGACTTGATTGCACATCGACCCGCGCCACCTCGATCCCCAATCCCTGCCCCGTCGCCGTGAGTTCGGCAAGACGCTGGTTGATGCCCTGCACCAGATCGCCACGCAAGCGTTCGCGTCTTTCAGCCGCCTGACTGTCAGCGCCGATCAGCTCTGGCCGGGCGACCAGGATGGTGTCCAAATCCCGTGCGGCGGTGAGTGCCACAGCGCTGCGGGTGACCAATCGATCCAGTGCCGGCAACACATGTTCGCCTTGAAGCACGAACGCATAGGGCTCGGTGACT
The DNA here is from genome assembly GCF_019956275.1 of Pseudomonas sp. GL-RE-26. NCBI lineage: Bacteria > Pseudomonadati > Pseudomonadota > Gammaproteobacteria > Pseudomonadales > Pseudomonadaceae > Pseudomonas > Pseudomonas sp. GL-RE-26. The sequence goes on along the minus strand of NZ_JAHBDI010000011.1, from coordinate 143,895 downwards.
TTGTAGAAAACCCGCACATCCAGTTGCACCACACCGGCATCACCCGTTAACAGGTAGCCGGAGCCTGCGAGGGCATCGCTGATGGGCGTGGCAAAACTGGCCACGCGATCTGCCTGTATTGCGGCACCACTGCGCAACAGTCCATCCACTCGACGCTCGATCACCCGATCCGCCGCCGGCAACAAAATCACCTGCTCAAACGGTTGCGGCCAGGCCAACAACAGCCCGGCATTCTGAATGCGATCCAGCGCACCGAAATGCAAAACCACCGCACGATTCTGCGGATCGATCTGCCGCACATTGGAAAACGCCCACGCCAATGCCGCCAACACCGTCACCGCGTACAATGCCAGAAATGCCAAGCGCCCGGCCTGAATCCAGGGGCTGCTCAACTCATTTGTTCCACGTGGAACCAAACTCATGGCTGCGATCCGGATTTGTTGTCGAGGCTCGGCGGACCGTCAACCAACACCCGGAACGGTGCGGCATCGGTGCGCAGAATCAGCTTGGTCCCTGGCGTTACCACCGTGCCCAAGGTGTCGAGCGAGCGCAGCAGGTTGTAAAGCTGCGGCGATCCCGCGTAGGCGCGACCGTAAATCTGCGCTGCTTCCACGCGCGATTGCGCTTCGATATCCGCCGCTTTCACCGTGGCATCGGCCTGCACAATTCGCGCATCACGCTCGGCGGCGGAACGAATTTGCGCGGCTTCACGCTTGCCGATGGCCGTGCGCTCAGTGGCGATGGTTTCACGCTCGGCGCGCATCCGGTCGACCGTCGCCGTGAGCGTCACCGAAGGCAGCGTCAATCGTTCGATACCGACTTGCAACACGCGCACGCCATAAGTGGTGAGCAGCTGCTGATCGATTTGCTTGCGCAGTTGTGCTTCGAAATCGGCAATGCGCACCTGGCTGGCATCGGTATTGACCAGGCTCGCCAGATCAAAACTGCTGGCGGTGGTTTCCAGTGCGGAGCCGACAAAGGTGCGAATCTGCCGCGCGGCTTCATCGGGCTGGTTCTGCACCGCGCGCATGAAACGTTGCACATTGTCCGGATCGCCCTGCACCTGCCACGCCACGTAGGCCTGAACGATGATGCGCAAACCGTCCCGCGTTCCCACATCCTGCAACCCGCTGGACGTGGTGCGCAGTCGCAGGTCCACCGGGATCGCCGCCTCGAACGGTGCCGGCCAGCGCCAACCCAGTCCCGGCTCCAGCAAGACTCGCGATGGATTGCCGAAGCGCGTGATCACTGTGGCTTCACCTGAGCGCACCTGCACCAGGCTTGCGGCAGCGACCGCAAATGCCACCAGCAATGCCGCCCACCCCATCCGACGCCATGGGAATGGACCGGCCTCCTGCGGATCGCCGTGATGATGGTGATGGCCGTGGTGGTGATGCCCGCCATGGCCGTGATCGTGGCCGGCGTGGTCATCGTGATCGTGGGAATGGGACTGGCTCAATTGGCAGCTCCTGGCTGAGCGGTTTTACGCGACGGCGCAGGGTCAACCGGCAGCGTGAAAGTACGGAGGTCGATGGTCGGCGCATTGCTGCTGCCGCCCAGACGATGATCGAGCACCAGCAATCTGGCGTTGGCCAAACCCTGGGACAACTGACTGAAATACTGCTCCAGCACGAAGGCCTGGCCAGCGCTGGCATAGGCTTTCCGCTCGGCGTTGAATTTCAGGTCTGCGGCCTGGGCGCCAGCGTTTATTTCACGGGCACTGGCCGTCGCCTGATCGCGGGCGATGCTGGCCTGCAACTGCGCCTGGTTGGTGGCCTCGGCGGCGGCGCCGCGTTCACGGGCGATCAAGGCTTGCGCGCCAATCTGCGCCGCTTGCACGCCGTGATAGGCATTGGCTGCACCAGCCGGCGGGTGAATCGCCTCGACCACCGTGGCGAGAATCTCTACGCCGCTGTCGAGTTTTTTCAAGTCAGCCTGGACGGCGCGGCCGATTTCTTCGGCCAGCCCTACCCTGTCCTCGCCAAGCAATCCGTCGAGGGTACGCGAGGCGAAGTCGTGAACCAGGATTCGGCTGGCGGTGCTGCGAATCAACATCGGCACATCGGCACTGTTATAGGTCGCAGCCAACGCTGCCTCATCGCTCAGGCCGATGCGATAGACGAAGCGCACGTCCATGTTGACGATCTGAAAGCTCTGCCTGTCGGCTCGGCTGCTGGCGATCACCTGGGATTTGTCGTTCACATGGCTGGCGTCCCACAGGCGATTGGCAATTGCCGGGGCCGGGCCTTCGGCGGGGTCGGCCTGAATGGGGGCTGTGGTTTCGCCAACACTGGTGGCCAACTCGTGAACCACGCCATTCTCGACACTCAACACCCGGCCCAAAGGCCAAGGCAAACCCATATGCAAACCTGGGCCGAACACCTCCACTGGCTTACCGAATCGTTCGTAGATGCCACGCCCTTGCAGGGCAATTTCGTGAATGCCGGTCAGCGACCAGCCAACGAGCGACACCACCGCCAACACCGGCAGGAACGCCCGACGCATGTAAGTGAAAGCCCAGATCTGCCGCAGATCGATGCCGAAGCGGTTATGCAATTCGTGCTGCAACGCCAGCAATGGCTGTGGTGGCCAGCGCAGCATGTCAGCAATAAAGCTGCGCGCCAACAGCTCTGGCTCAAGGCGGTCGCGGCGCGGGCTGAACAATGACAACACCGCGCGTAGTAACAGTTCTGCCGCCACCAGCCCCGGCAGCAGTCCGATCAACACCGCCAGGCGTACGGGCCATACCGAGGTTTCATCGGCAAACAACAGACAAAAAGCACCGAGCACCAAGCTGATGATCGCCACACGGATCAATTGCGCCAACGTAGCGGCTTCGGGCCATTGCGTGGTGTTCTCCTGCGCCAGATGGCGCTCCATCACCAACAGGCCGAACGCCAGCAGCAAGAAGCACGCTGCCCCGACAGTGGCCGACAGGCCCAACGCTGCCGGGGGCAACGTGAGGTTCCAGGCCTGTTCCACGCCCAATACCGCCAATAATGCCCAGCCGCCAAGCCACAACGTCGGCGCGCCGATTTGCCCGAGCAAGTGCTGCGATTGCCGGCCGATCCGGTCCAGCAAGCGTTCATACCACCCCGAAGGCACGACAGATTCGTCGACAACAACCACCGGGACTTCGGGATTCATGGCGCGGGCACGCCACTGGGCTACCCACCAGGCCGATTGCGAACCCGCCATCAACACCACAGACGCCGCGCTCAGGTTCAGCAACAACGCTGGCCACAGTGTTTGCGACGAAAACAGTCCGGCAAAAAACGCCAGCAGCACACCCACCGTCGCGAATACGCCCGCGCCGATGGCGAACTGGCGCAAACGCCGCCCTTGAATGAACGCCTGCTGAAAGCGCGGCAACCCGGCTAACGGCGTTTCATCAACATCGAGATCGACTTGCATACCACCCCAGAGTGTCTTCGCTTACAGGACAATTCGTTACGATATAACGAAAATGGTGAAATTTCCGTATTCAAGCGCGCTATCTAAAGATGCCCATCCTGTCGCTTACCTGAAGCCTTGACCGAAATGAGGCACAATGCACATATTACGTTCGTAATTTTATCCAGGAACTACTTTTACCCATCCTTTCCCCTTTCGATCCAGGAGTACATCCATGAGCACTTATGACGTCGTGATACTCGGCGGAGGCCCCGGTGGTTACAACGCGGCGATCCGCGCCGGACAACTGGGTCTGAAAGCTGCCTGCGTAGAAGGACGCGCCACACTCGGCGGCACCTGCCTGAACGTTGGCTGCATGCCTTCCAAGGCGTTGCTGCATGCCTCCGAACTGTACGACGCCGCCATGGGTGCGGAATTCGCCAACCTGGGGATCGACGTCAAACCCAGCCTCAACCTCGCCCAGATGATGAAGCAAAAGAATGAAAGCGTTACCGGGCTGACCAAAGGCATCGAGTTTCTTTTCCGCAAGAACAAGGTCGACTGGATCAAAGGCTGGGGCCATATCGACGGGCCGGGCAAAGTCACGGTGACCGATAGCGCCGGCGGCATGACCGAGTTGAGCGCCAGGGACATCATCATCGCCACCGGTTCCGAGCCCACGCCCCTGCCCGGTGTAGACATCGATAACAAACGCATCCTCGACTCCACCGGCGCCCTGGCACTGACCGAGGTGCCCAAGCATCTGGTGGTGATCGGCGCTGGCGTGATCGGCTTGGAACTGGGTTCGGTCTGGCGACGCCTTGGGGCGCAGGTCACGGTGGTCGAGTTTCTCGACCGGATCTGCCCCGGCGTGGACATCGAAGCCGGCAAAACCCTGCAACGGTCACTGAGCAAGCAAGGCTTGAGTTTCAAATTGAGTTCCAAAGTGACCAGCGCCACCAGCTCCGCCAATGGCGTTCAGCTCAGCATCGAGCCTGCCGCTGGTGGTGCCGCAGAGTTGCTGGAAGCCGATTATGTGCTGGTGGCCATCGGGCGCCGACCTTATACACAGGGCCTGGGCCTGGAGAACGTCGGCCTCGCCACCGACAAGCGCGGCATGCTCGCCAATAAAGGACATCGCACCGAAGCCGCCGGGGTCTGGGTGATTGGAGACGTAACCTCAGGTCCCATGCTCGCCCACAAGGCCGAGGACGAAGCCATGGCCTGCGTCGAGCAGATCGTCGGCAAGGCGGGCGAGGTCAATTACAACCTGATTCCCAGTGTCGTCTACACCAAACCGGAACTGGCCAGCGTCGGCAAGACCGAAGAGCAACTCAAGGCGGAAGGCCGGGCGTACAAGGTCGGCAAGTTTCCCTTCACCGCCAACAGCCGGGCGAAGATCAACCACGAAACCGAAGGCTTCGCCAAAGTGCTGGCCGATGAGCGCACGGACGAAGTCCTCGGCGTGCATCTGGTCGGCCCGAGCGTCAGTGAAATGATTGGCGAATACTGCGTGGCCATGGAGTTCAGCGCCTCGGCCGAAGACATCGCCCTGACCTGCCACCCACACCCGACCCGCTCCGAGGCCTTGCGCCAGGCGGCGATGAATGTGGAGGGGATGGCGACGCAGATGTAAGACCCGAAGGACTTGGAGTGACAGATCTATCGCATTCGCGAGCAGGCTCGCTCCCACAAGGTTTGCGCTGTACCTGTGGGAGCGAGCCTGCTCGCGATGCAGACGACTCGGTCTAGAGCGGTAAATGCTCCAGCGGCAACACCCCCGGGGCCTTCACCGTGTGAATCGCAAAGTTGCTGCGGATGTCACTCACCCCCGGCAGCTTCAGCAATCGCCCGGTGAGAAACCGGTCATAGGCGCGCAAGTCCGGCACCACCACCTGCAGCAGAAAATCCGACTCCCCTGACACCAGAAACGCCGAAATCACCTCGGGCAATGCCGTTACCGCCAGGCGAAAGGCTTCGGCTTGTTCATCGTTATGACGCTCGACCTTGACCCCGACAAACACCGTCAGCCCCAATCCCACTTCATCGCGATCAAGATTGGCCTGGTAGCCGCGAATCACCCCCGCCTCTTCAAGCATCCGAACCCGACGCAAGCATGGCGATGCCGACAGGCCGATCTCGTCTGCCAGTTGCACGTTGCTCAGGCGGCCATCCCGTTGCAGCGCGGCGAGAATCTTGCGGTCGTAGGCGTCGAGTTTCATGGTTTGGCAGATCCTGATGGTTCAATCTTGATTAAGTGGCAGATTATGCCAATACACGACCCGATAGAAGCTGACAACGCAAGCACCTGCCCCGCCCTCCAGCCCTAGACTGGTACGACCAAATCGACAACGAACGGGGTGCAACATGCAAGGTCTCTGGCTGTTTTTCATGGCACTGGCAGTGGTCTACCTGTTGCCGGGGCCCGACATGATCCTGCTGTTGCAGACCGGTGCCCGCCAAGGCAAAAGCGCCGCGCTGGCCACGGCCGTGGGCCTGGGCATCGCCCGGGGTTGTCATGTGGCATTGGCGGCGCTGGGGCTGGCGGCACTGTTCAAGGCGGCGCCCTGGACCTTCGACGTGGTGCGCCTGGCCGGCGCCGCGTATCTGCTGTGGATCGGCATTCAGTGCCTGCGAACTACGATGCTGCCAAGCCTCACCAGCGCCGACGCAACCGGCGAAAAAACGCGCTGGGGTACAGCCATCCGACGCGGACTGCTGACCAACCTGCTCAACCCCAAGGCACTGCTGTTCTGCTCGGTGCTGCTGCCGCAATTCATCAACCCACAGGCCGGGCCGGTGCTCGGGCAATTTGCGACGTTGGGCGTGGTGCTGGTCGGCGTCGGTTTGCTGTTCGACAGCGCCTACGCTTTGATCGGCGCGGCACTCGGCCGTTGGCTGCAACGCAGCCCCTCAGCCCAGCGCCTGCAACAATGGTTGTTCGGCAGCCTGTTGATCGGTTTCGCCGTGCGGCTGACCTTTGTGCAACAGGCTTGAACCTCACTGCGCCTTGCGGCTGCGACGTTTGAACATCAATAGCGCGGCTGCCGCGAACACCACTACGCTACCGATCTGTAACGGCGTCTTGTACGGTCGCAAAGCCGAACGCGCAGCATCGGTGACTTGGGTCACGTAGCGTTTGTCGGCGTTCTCGAAGTCGGGGTACGGGCACTGGTGGCCGAAATCGGCGGCCCATTCCACGTAAGGCCCTTCTTTGACATAACGCTGATAAATCGCACTTTGCTCCTCGAGGCTGCTGTTCCACCCCGAGGCCTCGCACAGCACCGCCGCAAACGCCTGACTGGTGTGAGGCAAGTTATCCGCCGCCTTGCTCGCCAGCGCCGTGGCCACAAAACGATAGTGATAACGCTGATCTGGCTGGGCAGCGCTGGCCTGCTGGCGCTTCACTTCGTCCTCGGCCACCAATGGACCGACCTTGAGTTCGTCGTTTGCCAGGGTGAAGTTACCGCCGAAGGTGGCGTAGTCCGGCGCCATCTCGTAGCCCAGAATGTCCATACCCCACTCGCGGGCCGTCCAGGCCGCATTGAACAGCGCAGCGGCGCGACGGGTCGGCCACCAGGCTGAATCAGCCGCCAGACGTTGCTCGCCATACAATCTCGCCTTGTGCCGCAAGCCGTCATTGTCGAAGTATGCCGGCGCTTGCTCGTAATGCCCCTCGCGCAACAAACGCCGACCCAGCAGATTGCGCAGGCTCGCCGCCACCGGCAAGGGCACGTAGTTGTCGCGGTCCAGCTGACTGAGCGGCGGCGGTGCCGGTACTTGAGTGTCGACGTAGTGCTTGAGTTCTTCGAGGGTCAACACGCGCTCGGCAACGGTGGCGGCGTCGAACCAGTAAATGCTTTGGCTGCGATACAGCTGATCGAAGGCTTGCAGGTAATCCCCGCGTTGCAGGGCCAGGATCGCGCTTTCACCCTCGACCCGGCATTTGGGCTGGAGCGTTTCGTAATCATAGTCCGGGGTTCGGCGCTCGCCCCAGGACTCATTCTGCGGGAAGGCCTGGGCCGCTTTGGCATAGGCTGCGGCGGCCGCACTCTTATCGCCCTCGCGCACCGCCAGTTTTGCCCGCAACCACCAGGCCAAACCGCCATCGCCAGCATGCTCGAGGAAAGCCTTGGCGCTGGCGTAATCACCCTGTTGATAATTCATCGCCGCCAGGCGGTCGGCGTTTTCGAGACTGCCACGGGTACTGTTTTGCAGCAGCTTGATCATTTTTTGTTCGTTGGGCGGTTGATCGCCGAACGACCAACCCAACCGGCTGATCAGCGATGCGGTCACCAGTTGCTGCACTGGCTGGCCCTTGAGCAACTCGGCCACTTGATCATCCGGCAGCGTCATCAGGTCCGCCATCAACAGCTTCAGCGATTCGTACCCCACCGCGGAGCCGTGCAGATTTTGCGTGGCGTACAACTCGATGGCGCGGTTCCAGTCGCCGGCGGTGCGCACCACCCGGGCTTCTTCACCGAGGCTGGCGACACCCAGTTCCAGTGGATCGCTGAAGCCGTCGATGCTCAGTTGCCGGGCTTGCTCGAAGGCCTTGGCGGATTGTTCGAGCAGATCCGGAGCCGCATCGGCTTCGGCGCTCATGGCGAACAATGCGCGACCCAACGAGTAAGCCGCCCAGGTGCTGCGCGAAGCCCGTTGCTCGGCGGGTAGGGCCAGCACTTTCTTGAAATACCCGGCGGCCAAGGCAGGATCACCCGCGCCAAATGCCACGGCACCCGCCAGATACAGCCTGTGCTCAAGTGGCAGTTGCGCCCCTTCGGTTTCAACCTGACGGGGATCCGTCAGGCTGCGCAGGTGTTTCACCAACAGCTGTTGCTCGGCGGAAAGCCCCACCTGCTCGGCTTGATCGCGCAGCGCTACAAGGTCAGGTTCATCGCTGTTGTCGGCGCCAGCAGTGACGTTCTTCAACCCGTTGATGGCGTGGCCGAGGCGGCTGATTTCAAAGCTGAAGTTGCCTTCCGGCAGTTCCGCCAGCGACTGGCCTCGGTTATCCAGCAGGCGCATGGGGAAGTCCGGGCCGCAGGCCAGCGCCGAACCCAGCGGCAGGCTGAGGCTCAGGCAAAGCAAATGACGCGGCCAGTTACGGGTGAACATTCGAACCTCCTTGATCAATGTGTGCGCAGCGAGCCCAACCAATGGCACGCTGTCCGCCGGCCGGTATTCGGCCATCGCGCAGGCGGGTGAAGGTAAGCAGATCCGGACGCTGTTGCAACGCATAACCGGCCAAGGCATCAGCCCCCTCACAACCGCTGACCGCCAGTGTCAGGTGTTCGGGCCAGGCGCGGTCGAGGTTGCCCTGGTTGCTGATGCCGATGTCATAGAGGCCATTGTCGGCCGAGAGTTTCAGTTTCAATTGACTGTCGAGGACATCACCACGCGCCACGGCGCGCAAGGTGGTCAAGCTCCAGGCCCGACGGTCGTTGGCCAATGGCAGGCGAAACCAGATCAGGCCCGCCAGATGTTTCGGTGGATCGGCCCGCAACTCGGTGCCGAGGGTGCGCAACGACGACGGATCGGCAAGTAATTCCCGGCGCAAGCCTTCGCGCTCCAGCGTCACTTCGCTTTCCACAACAGGCGCGCCGCCCGCCGACGGCAGCAACGCCACGCCATAAGCCGGCAGCGCCAGATAGAAAGGTTTAGTCGTGACGCGGCTCCAGGCCTTCGCCCATTGCCGAGCCTGATCGGCATCAAACAAGCCACGACGCGGATCGCTCACCGCGTGCACCTGCAACACGCTGCTGTCGACTGTGGATAACAGCGCCGGCAGTTCGCGGCTGTCGAGCCAGGACGGCAGCGCCGTGATGCTCAGCGGCAGCGAGGTCGGCAACGCTTCGCGCAAATGCGCGAGAAATTTGCGGTACGACGGTAGCCGGGCGTTACCCGCATCGTGGTCGATTTCCACGCCAGCGAGGTTCAACCCTTGCCCCTGCCAATCGCTGATCACCTGCCGGATTTGCGCTGTGATCTCATCCTGATCCAGCGCCTTAAGCTGCCCATCCAGGCGAATCACCGCAATCACCGGCCGGCCATCACGCTTGAGCAGTGCCGGGTCAATCCGGGCCCGACTCCAGCCGGCGTAGGGGAAAGCCTGCAAGGCCAGCACCCGCAACGTCGAAAAATCGGCGCGGCTGTCCCGGAGGGCTGCGTCGTGGGCCGGCGTCCACTGCCGCTGCCAGACGTAAAGCTGTTGATCCAGCGGCGGTGCATCCTGTCTTTCGCAACCGGTGGTGAGCACCAGCGCCATCAGCAAGACCATCGAGCGAGTGAAAAAAACCATTGAAACGCCTGTTCCTGAAATGCAGAAAGGGCCTCTGCGGCCCTTTTTCGTTCTGCTCACTACCCTACCCAGCCATCGACCGACGGGCAATGTTCGCCTGCAATGATCTTCAGATATCGAGTACCAACGGCTGTGCCCCCTGCGCCGGAATCGCACAGCAAATCAGCACCTGTCCGTCATCCGGCACCTCGGCTGGCGGCAGTGGGTAATGCACCTGACCGCTGATCAAGCGCGTCTTGCAGGTGCCGCAGGAGCCGCCACGACAACTGAATTCCGGGCGCAGGCCACGGCTTTCCGCCAACTCCAGCAAGCTGCCGCCGTCTGGCTGCCAGCGCGCTTCCTTGGCCGAACGCTGGAACACTACGGGCACGGACGTGGTTGCGGCTGGCGGTTGCTCGATCACCACCGCATCGGGGTCCGGTCGCCGGCGCAAGGTGGACGGGCCGAAGGTTTCGGCGTGAATCCGCGAATCGCGAATGTCCAACTCGCGCAAGCCGTCGTACAGCGCCTGGGTAAAACTCCCGGGACCACAGACGACAAAATCCAGCTGATCGTAGTCCTCGACTGTCAGCAGATTCTTGAGCAGCGCGACGTCGATCCGTCCACTGAGGTCGAAGTCCTCTCCTTGTATCGCCTCGGCTTCCGGTTGACTGAGCAAACGCACCACCCGCACCGCGTCCCCGGCATCCTCAAGCAAGCGATCCAGCTCCCGGTGAAACGGCTGCTCGGCCAGCGTGCGCGAACTCTGGATGAACCATGTCGGCCGGATACGGCGGGTGCGCAATCCCTGGTAAACCACCTCCCGCAGCATCGACAACAACGGCGTGATGCCGACTCCGGCCGCCAGCAACACCAATGGCCGACGCTCATGGGGCGCCACGGTGAAATGCCCTTGCGGCGCCCGCGCTTCCAATAAGTCGCCGACACGAATCTGCTCATGCAAATGCGTAGACACCCTTCCGTCACGCTTCACGCTGATGCGGAAAAAATCATCGGACGGTGCACTCGACAAACTGTACGTGCGGATGTGCACATCGCCGTCAATGTTGAAGCGCAGGGGTAGATGCTGCCCGGCCTGGAACAGTGGCAACCCTGCTTCATCGGCAGGCTCCAGGTAAATCGAGCGAATGCTGTGGCTTTGCGCTTCAATCCGCGTCACCCGCAACGGCCGCCATTGATCGCCCAAGGCCTTGGCCTGCAAACGCGCCTTGGCCTGCTCCCATGTGCCGGTGAGCAAGCTGGTAGGTGAAACACCGTCGAAGCGCCAGCGCAACGACAGGGCAGCCGGGCGACGGACCACCTGCTCGACATCGATTGTCCACAGGCGCTCGGCTCCCTGGAACGCCTCGACCTGAGGACCATCAAGGATGATTTCGGTGCGCCCACGGAGCTGCAGCAAATCACCGGTATTGAAATCGATGAACAACAACCCGGCCCGGGGATTGAGCAGCAGGTTGCCTAGGGTGTTGAAATGCAGGTTGCCGGCGAAATCCGGAATGGTCAGGCGATTGCCTTCCACCTGTACGAAACCGGCCTGACCGCCACGGTGAGAAACATCCACCGAACGTTTGCCATCGACATCCACATAACTGGCAACGAAGAACGTGTCCGACTCGGCGATCATGACTTTGGCCGCGTCATCCAATTCGTTGAAATGCTGGGCGACACGCGTCGAGGGATCGGCCAGCGGCACCGAGCGAAACTGGCGCAACTGAATGTACTGCGGGCAATTGCCGAAGGACTGGTCCACCGTCACCGCGAAACCGCCCGTGGTCATGGCGCGGACATGCCCATTGATGCGGTTTCGGCGGCGGGTATGCAACTCGATGCCCAACAGGCCAATGGCCGAGCCGTCGCTCAACTGCGCGGGATCATCAAAGGCCGGCAGGCTGCGAAATTGCAGCAAGCCAGGTTCTGGCGAGTGTGCGAAACCGGGCTGACCTTCAAGAATGCTGGCCCAGGGATGACCGTCGGCATCCACCGCTGCGTACAGCATGAACGGTAATTGCTGATAGAAGGTGCGGTGCTGGTCCGGCATCTCGCTGCGAATCACCTTACGACCGAACGCCTCCATTCGTTCGGCAACGCCCACATGTGCCTGCAGTTGTTTCTCGCCGGCATGCCAGGGTGAACGGTCCATACGGTTTCTCCCTTGCGCCACTGGCGCAGTACGGGGTGGCCCGACAACACCGGGCCACCAGCATCAGGCAGTTTTTTGCAGACCGGCGACGGTGCGCGGCATGCCGACAAAACCCGGCAAGGCTTCGATGCGGGCCAGCCAGGCGCGAATGTTGGCGTACTCGTCCAGCGACACATTGCCCTCAGGCGCATGGGCGATGTAGCTGTAGGCGGCGACGTCGGCAATCGTCGGTTCAGTGCCGGCCAGATACGGCGTATCGGCCAGTTCGTGATCGATCACTTTGAGCACGGTATGGGCGTAGGCAATCACTTCCGCAGCGTTGTAAGGCGCGCCAAACACAGTGATCAATCTTGCCCGGGCAGGGCCGAAGGCAATCGGACCGGCAGCCGCCGACAACCAGCGCTGGACCTTGGCGGCCCCTACCGGATCAGCCGGCAGCCAGCGACCGTTGCCGTATTTTTGCGCCAGGTAAACCAGAATCGCGTTGGAATCGGCCAACACCACGCCTTGGTCATCAATCACCGGCACCTGACCGAACGCATTGAGCGCCAGAAACGCCGGTTGCTTGTGTTCGCCCTTGGCGAGGTCAACGAAGATCAACTCGGTCGGCAGTTTCAGCAGGGACAGCATCAACTCGACACGATGGGCGTGGCCGGAACGTGGGAAGTTGTAGAGTTTGATCGCTTGCATGGTCGAGACCTCGGGTGAGTGCTGCTGTTCAGGAGAAAGGTGGTCGTATCTTCTACTCACATCAAAACCAACAGAATCACCAGCCAACGCAATCTATTATTTCAGCGGGCGAAATAATTCAACGCGTGAGCGCCGGATGCTCGCGCAGGGTCTTCACCGCGAAATCGACAAAACTGCGCACCCGAGCCGGCGCTTTGCGCCCGCCCTGATAGACCACATGGATAGGCAACGGCGGCAGCTCGAAGTCGGCCAGAATGATTTCCAGCTCGCCGGCGGCCACCTTGCTCGCCACTTGATAAGACAGTACCCGCGTGAATCCCAACCCCAAACTGGCTGCCGTGATGGCCGCCTGATTGGCCGTCACCACCAGTCGCGGTTCAGCCCGGACACTCAGGGTTTCGCCGTCTTCAATGAATGGCCAACTCCTGAGTTGGCCGATAGCCGAGGTCGCGATAATCGGCGCCTGGGCCAGTTCCCGGGGATGCCTGGGCCGACCATGGCTGGCCAGAAACTGTGGCGAGGCGCAGATCACCCGCCGCACCTCGCCCACACGGATCGCATGCTGGTTGCTGTCGGGGAGTTCACCGATGCGGATGGCCACATCGACGCCCTCCTCGACCACGCTCACCACCCGGTCCACCAGCAGCGCGTTGATGCAGACCTCGGGGAATTGCGTCAGATAATTCACCATCAACGGCGTGACAAACAGCTCGCCAAACAAGACCGGTGCGGTGATGGTCAGTTGCCCACGGGGATAGATATGGCTGCCCGCAGCAGAGTCCTCGGCTTCCTGCACCTCGGCGAGAATTCTCCGACAGTCCTCCAGATATCGCTGGCCGGCCTCACTCAAATACACGCTGCGCGTGGTACGCGTTAGCAGTTGTGTGCCAATTCGCTTCTCAAGCGCCGCTACCGCCCGGGTAACGCTGGCCGCCGACAGACCCAAACCTCGCGCCGCCGCCGAAAAACCCTGCTCCTTGGCGACAGCAGCGAAGACCTGCATTTCCTGGAAGCGGTCCATGGGACTGTCCTCATTTCAGATAGATAAATCGCAACCGAAGAGCGAAAATTTAATCGCAAATGTTAAACACCATAGTTGGGCGCGCGACCATCAGGTAGATCAATGGGCTACTGCACTCTAGCGTCTGCACCGTAAAAACCAAGCGTGTCACAAACCTTAATTATTGATAATTAATGAGGATTATTTTCTTGCGACGGGTGCGACAGTTGGCAATTATCCTGATCAGCCCGCTGCAACGGCTAATGCCCGGTAGAGAAAAGAGAGCCATTGGTTCAGATTCCAAACCGCTTCAGGCAATGGCTTGCAGCGGACTCCATCAACTGCAGCAGAATTCCAGCCGGTATAAACAGGCGGAATATACGACTGCTCCTATACTACAAACCACCCTGTTACCTATTGGGTTTTTGGTAGGTACCTCGTTGAAGTTTTCTCTACTTAAAGTAAGGCGTTATGGGTTTTTAACGCTTTGACGGCTGTCCGTCGATTTGCTTTATGGATTCACTAAGTAGGGGAGAGTTGAACTTCAACGGCCTGGCTAACCTGTGTGACACAGCAAGGAGTTCGACAATGTTGCGCACTAACATTTCTGCTAGAGCACTGTCCGGTGGTTTGCTCGACGTGCTGATTCGTGCCGGGTTGATTACGGTGCTGGTACTGTTCTGCTTCCAGATCTTCCACCCGTTCCTCAACCTCATGCTCTGGGCAATGATTCTGGCCATCACCCTGTATCCGCTGCATGGGCTCATCAAGCGCAAACTGGTCAACAAGGACGGTCGTGCCGCCACCCTGATCGTGGTGGTCGCCCTGGCTTTGCTGATGGTGCCGATCTACCTGCTGGGCACCTCGATCAGTGAATCGGTCCAGGGCACCCTGGCGATCCTCAAGTCCGATACGATGCAGATTCCGCTCCCCAGCGAAAAAATCGCTTCCCTGCCGCTCATTGGCAAACCGCTCTACGGCTACTGGATGCAGGCTGCCACCGACATGAGCAGCGTGGTGATGAAGGTGATGCCCTATATCAAGTCTGTCGGCCTGACCTTGTTGGGCAAAATGGCCGACGTTGGCGTGGGCTTTCTGTTGTTCATCGGCGCCCTGATCATTGCCGGCGTGCTCATGGCCTATGGCGAAAACGGCGAAAGAAGCGCCATGGCCATCACCTCGCGCCTTTCCGGTCCAGAGCGTGGCCCTCGCATTACCGAACTCTGCACTGCAACCATCCGCGCGGTCGCCCAGGGCGTGGTGGGCATCGCGTTCATTCAGATGTTGCTGGTTGGCGTGGGCTTCGTGCTCATGGGCGTCCCCGGTGCCGGGCTGCTGGCCATGGTGGCGCTGCTGATGGGGATCATGCAATTGCCGGTACTTCTGGTGACCATCCCGGTGATCGCCTATGTCTTCGCCACCGACGGCACCACCTTGGGCACTGTCGTGTTTGGCATCTACAGCCTGATCGCCGGGATGGCCGACAACGTCCTCAAGCCGTTGATGCTGGGTCGTGGCGTCGATGTACCCATGCCGGTGATTCTGATTGGCGCCCTCGGCGGCATGGTAAGCGGCGGCTTCATCGGTTTGTTCATCGGGCCGGTTGCGCTGGCGGTGGGCTACCAGCTGTTCTGGCAGTGGGTCCAGGACCAACCGACTGTCGAGGCAATGAACGAGACACCCGAGATCGAGGCGTTGAACGAGACACCGAAGACAGAGGCAATGAACGACCAGCGTCCTGTTTGAGGAGTTTGCGCTTGATGCCACGCCCTGCTCGCATCAGCCGGCTTCTGCTCTGTGGCACCGTCGTCCTGGGGGGCTGCGTGCAATTGGGCCCGGATTTCCAGTCGCCGGCCCAGCCCTGGGTCGACCACTGGAACAGCCCGGCCCTGGAGATCGCCGGCCAACAACACGCGCAACCTGACAGCCGCCAATGGTGGCGCGTGTTCAACGACCCGGTGCTGGACCATTTGATGGCCGAAGCCGATGCCCACAACCCCGACCTGCACGTCGCAGGCCTGCGGGTCATGGAATCCCGCGCACAATTGGGCATCGCACTGGCCGGCCGCTACCCGCAATTGCAGCAGGCCAGCGCCGACAGCCTGTACCTGAACCGTCGGCAGTCGGGCGGCGCCAACCCTCAGGACACGCATTTCTGGCAACACAGCGTCGGCTTCGATATCGGCTGGGAGCTGGATTTCTGGGGGCGTTTCAGTCGTGCCATCGAGTCGGCCGACGCCTCCTGGTTTGCCGCCCAGGCCAACTATGAAAATGCCTTGGTGCTGTTGCACGCGCAACTGGCGCAAAACTACTACGCCTTGCGCACCGCCGAGGCGCGCCTGGCCATCGCCCGCAGTAACGCAAAATTGCAAAAACGCAGCTACGAGATCACCGAGCGCCTGTTCAACAGTGGGGCCGAAGCCGAACTCGACCTGCAACAAGCCAAGACCCAGTACCTGGGTACCCTGAGCACCATCCCGGAGTTCGAGAGCCAGGTGGCGAGCCTGCGCAATGCGTTGTCCACCCTGATCGGCCAGCCACCCGGCTCGATCCCTGACCTCAATCGCAACACCGGCTTAGTGCCGCTGCTCGATACTGCGGTCTTGCAGGATGTGCCGGCCAACCTGCTGGTACGGCGCCCCGATGTTCGTGCTGCCGAACTGCAAGTGGCGGCGCAGTCGGCATTGATCGGTGTGGCCGAGTCCGACCTGTACCCCTCCATCAGCCTGCTGGGCAGCATCGTCTGGTCCGCCAGCTCGCTCAACGCTGCGCCCAATACCCTCGACTTCGTGGCCGGCCCCAGTCTGCGCTGGGACATCTTCGACCACGGCCGAATCACCAACAACGTTCGCGTGCAGGACGCTCGCTTGCAGCAATTGATCGTTATCTACCAGGACAGTGTGCGCCAGGCGGCCCGTGAGGCCGACGATGCCGCGACCGGCTTGATCAAGGCGCTGGAACGCGACCTTATCCTCAGCGATGCATCGGTGGCAGCCGAACGTTCGGTGACCCTGGCCAACGCCCAATACCGGGAAGGCTATTCGGATTTCCAGCGCGTGCTGGATGCCCAGCGGGCCCTGTTTGCCCAGCAGGATATCTACCTGGTCAACCGTGGCACCGCCGTCAACAGCCTGATCGCCCTCTACAAGGCTTTGGGCGGAGGTTGGTACAGCGACCAGCCGATGGTCGACCCGGCCACCCGCAAACAAATGCAAGAACGGACCGATTGGGGCGATCTGCTCGACGAACCGAAGGAAAGTGCCCATGACTGACAGCCAACTACCGGCCGACGAGAAAGCCCCGGCACCCGCCGCCGACCCTGCGAAAAAAGCGATCAATTGGGTGGTGCTGCTGATCATCCTGAGTCTGGTCTGGTACCTGATGGCCGACCGTTACACGCCCTACACGCAACAGGCACGGGTGCAGGCCTTCATTGTACCGGTGGCCGCCGAGGTATCCGGTCGGGTGACCAAGGTGCATGTGCGCAACAACCAGGACGTCAAGACCGGCGAATTGCTGTTTGAAGTCAATCCGGAGCAGTACCAGATTGCCGTCGATCGCGCTCGCGCCGACCTTGAGTCGACCCGTCGCCAGGTGGGCGCCAACACAGCCGGCGTCGATTCCAAACAAGCGTCCCTGCGCGCGTCCCAGGCCAACGAGCTCAAGGCACGCCAGGACATCCAGCGGCTTGAACGCCTGTACAGCGAAGACCCGGGCACCATCTCGCTGCGCCGCCTGGAGATATCCCGCGCCACCCTGTCAGAATCCATCAGCCAGGTTGCCGCGGCCAAGGCCGAAGTGCAACGTGCGCGCGAACAACAGGGCGGTAACGAAGGCGAAAACGCCCAGTTGCTCAGTGCCGCCAGTAACCTTGAAAAAGCCGAGCTGGACTTGAGCAATACGAAGGTCCACGCGCGCTCGGCCGGCCTGATCACCGATCTGCGCACCGATGTCGGCCAGTTCGCCGCCGCTGGTGCTCCGGTGATGACTCTGATCGCCATCCACGATGTGTGGATCAGCGCCGACATGACCGAAAACAATCTGGGCAGTGTCCAGCCCGGGACGCCGGTATCCATCGTCCTCGACGCCCTGCCGGGGGAGATTTTCAAAGGCCATGTGCGCAGCGTTGGCTATGGCGTTGATATCGGCCAGACCACCCAGCCGGGCAGCCTGCCGAAAGTGGAGAACAGCCGCGATTGGCTACGCCCTGCCCAACGCTTTCCGGTCATCATCGAATTCGAGCCCGGTGAGTTGACCGGCCCGCAAGGCATTCGGTCCGGCGGGCAGGCCGAAGTCATGGCGTTCCCGAGTGAAAGTAACCCGCTGAATATCCTGGGTCGCCTGTTCCTGCGCGTGATGAGCTGGCTGTCCTATGCGTATTGAGCGCCCGCCCCGGGTTCAGCGCGCCCTGCGCCTGAGCTTCGGCACGGCGCTGTGCCTGGCGGCGAGCTTTGGTCTGGCCCTGCCCATCCCGTTCCTCTCGCCGATGCTGGCGCTGATGATGCTGGCAGCGATGAACCGGCCTTTGCCGTTCAAGGCCAGCCTGGGTCTGATCCTGATCCTGATGCTGACCACCGGGACCGGCCTGCTGCTCATTCCTCTGCTGCGTTACTACCCGTTCAGTGGCGTGTTGCTGGTCGGACTGTGCCTGTTCCTGGCCTTCGGTTATGGCCTGCGCGGCGGCAACCCTCTGGTAGCGACTTTCCTGGTGGTGGGCCTGACCTTGATCAGTTCGGCCGGAACCGCCGAATTCGACCTGGCGCTTGAGGTGATCGTGGCCCTGGTCAAAGGCTTGTTCCTGGCCGTCACCACGCTGACCATCAGCCATTGGCTGTTTCCCGACCCCGCCAGTGCCCCCGCGGCCAAACCCGACCCGAGCCTTACTCCAACCGAAAGCGGTTGGCTGGCGCTACGGGCCACGCTGGTGGTGCTGCCGACGTTCCTGCTGGCCATGATCGACCCGGCCAGCTATCTGCCGATCATCATGAAAGCCGTCAGCCTCGGCCAACAAAGCTGCGCGACCAGCGCCCGCACCGCCGGCCAGGAATTGCTCGGCTCGACTCTGCTCGGTGGCCTGATGGCGATTCTTTTCTGGTGCGCGCTGAGCCTGTTCGTCAACCTGTGGATGTTCTTTCTGTGGATGTTGCTGTTCGGTTTGCTGGCGTCCAGAAAACTCTATGGACTGGCCCGGACCCGACAACCACCGAGTTTCTGGCTCAACAGCCTGGCGACCCTGATCATTCTGCTGGGCCAATCGGTGCAGGACAGTGCAGCGGGCAAGGATGTCTACACCGCCTTCGCCATCCGCATGGGCCTGTTCATCCTGGTGACCTTGTACGCCTGCGTCATGGTCCATCTGCTGGACACGCGGCGCCAGCGTCGAATTACGACCGCCTAGAAACAGAAAAACCCCCTGAAAAGGGGGTTTTTCATCTGTGGATAACTTATTCCACAGTGACCGACTTCGCCAGGTTGCGAGGCTGGTCAACGTCGGTGCCTTTGAGCACGGCGACGTAGTACGACAGCAGTTGCAGCGGGATGGTGTAGAGAATCGGCGACAGGATGTCGTGGATGTGCGGCATGTGCACCACGTGGGTGCCTTCACCGTTGGTCATGCCGGCCTTCTCGTCAGCGAAGACGATCAACTGGCCACCGCGGGCGCGGACTTCCTGGAGGTTGGACTTCAGCTTCTCCAGCAGTTCGTTGTTCGGCGCCACGGTCACCACTGGCATGTCGTTATCCACAAGCGCCAACGGGCCGTGTTTCAGCTCACCGGCCGGGTAGGCTTCGGCGTGGATATAGGAGATTTCCTTGAGCTTGAGCGCCCCTTCCATCGCCACCGGGAACTGCGCGCCACGGCCGAGGAACAGCGTGTGGTGTTTCTCGGCGAACAGCTCGGAGATTTTTTCCACGGTGCTGTCCATGGCCAGCGCTTCGCCCAGACGGGTCGGCAAACGACGCAGTTCTTCGACCAGCGTCGCTTCGACACCTTTGGCCAAGGTGCCACGAACCTGGCCCAGGGAAAGCGTCAGCAACAACAGGCCAACCAATTGCGTGGTGAAGGCTTTGGTCGATGCCACACCGATTTCTCGACCGGCCTGGGTCAACAGGGTCAGATCGGACTCACGCACCAGCGAGCTGATGCCAACGTTGCAGATCGCCAGGCTGGCGAGGTAGCCCAGTTCCTTGGCGTTGCGCAACGCGGCCAGGGTGTCGGCGGTTTCACCGGACTGGGAAATGGTCACGAACAAGGTGTCCGGCTGCACCACCACTTTGCGGTAGCGGAATTCGCTGGCGACTTCGACCTGGCAAGGAATGCCGGCCAGCTCTTCGAGCCAGTAACGCGCGACCATGCCGGCGTGGTAGCTGGTGCCGCACGCGACGATCTGTACGTTACGCACTTTGGCGAACAGTTCGGCCGCCTGTGGGCCGAATGCCTGTACCAGGACCTGGTTCTGGCTCAGGCGACCTTCCAGCGTGCGCTGCACCACGGATGGTTGCTCGTGGATTTCCTTGAGCATGAAATGGCGGAACTCGCCCTTTTCAGCGGCTTCGGCACCGTCGCGATACTGCACGGCTTCGCGCTCGACAGCCTTGCCGTCAACGTCCCAGATCTGCACGCTGTCGCGGCGGATTTCGGCGATATCGCCTTCTTCCAGGTACATGAAGCGGTCGGTGACCTGACGCAGGGCCAACTGGTCGGATGCCAGGAAGTTTTCCCCCAGGCCCAGGCCGATCACCAGCGGACTGCCGCTGCGGGCTGCGACCAGACGATCAGGTTGCTTCGAGCTGATCACTGCCAGGCCGTAAGCACCGTGCAACTCTTTAACGGTCGCCTTGAGGGCTACGGTCAGGTCGCGCAGATCCTTGAGTTTGTGGTTCAGCAGGTGGGCGATGACTTCAGTGTCGGTGTCCGAAGTGAACACGTAGCCCAAAGCCTTGAGTTGTTCACGCAGGGCTTCGTGGTTTTCGATGATGCCGTTGTGCACTACTGCCAAGTCACCGGAGAAATGCGGGTGAGCATTGCGCTCGCACGGTGCGCCATGGGTGGCCCAGCGCGTGTGGGCGATGCCCAGACGACCGACCAGCGGCTCGGTGGTCAGTGCCTGCTCCAGCTCACTGACCTTGCCCGGACGACGCAGGCGCTCGAGTTTTTCATCGTTGGTGTAGACCGCCACACCAGCGCTGTCATACCCACGGTATTCGAGGCGCTTCAGGCCTTCGACGAGGATGGCGGTGATGTTACGTTCTGCGACTGCGCCGACAATTCCACACATGCTATTTCTCCTGACTGACAGCCGCGCAAATCAAAGTGATGCCGCGGGCCTGAATCTGATCGCGAGCCTCAAGTGGCAGGCGTTCATCGGTAATAAGGGTATGGACACTGCTCCAGGGCAGCTCCAGGTTGGGAATCTTGCGGCCGATCTTGTCGGCCTCCACCATCACGACTACTTCGCGGGCGACTTCGGCCATGACCCGGCTCAGCCCGAGCAGTTCGTTGAAGGTGGTTGTACCTCGAACCAGATCGATGCCATCGGCGCCGATAAACAGCTGGTCGAAGTCGTAGGAGCGTAGTACCTGCTCGGCAACCTGCCCCTGAAAGGACTCGGAATGCGGGTCCCAGGTACCACCGGTCATCAACAGCACCGGTTCGTGTTCAAGTTCGCTCAGGGCATTGGCGACATGTAGCGAGTTGGTCATCACCACCAGGCCGGGTTGCTGTCCAAGTTCCGGGATCATGGAAGCGGTGGTACTGCCACTGTCGATAATGATGCGCGCATGCTCGCGAATCCGCCCGACAGCGGCACGAGCAATGGCTTGCTTATACTTGGAAACCGGCTGACCAAGGTCCGCGACCAGTTCCTGAGGCATGGTGATCGCCCCGCCGTAACGACGCAGCAACAGGCCATTGCTTTCAAGCGCCGCCAGATCCTTGCGAATCGTAACTTCCGACGTTTCGAAGCGCTTGGCCAACTCATCCACACTGACTTCGCCCTGCTCATTGAGCAAGGCGAGGATGTTGTGACGACGCTGAGGTGTGTTGCGCTTCGACATGAGCTGACAAGTTTCGTTTCGAAAGATAACGGAAGCAATCAAAACCTATCAACGAAACTTCGTCAAGCGCCATGCGATAAAAAGAGCTGTGGATAAAAGCATCGCGGGCAAGCCCGCTCCCACAGGATGGCGAATACTCCTGTAGGAGCGGGCTTGCCCGCGAATGCAATGGATCAGCCTGTGAATAACTTCAGACGATCATCCACATGTGGATAACTCAGCTCTTCTTGACCTTCTCTGGACGCTTCCAGCCATCAATGTTCTTCTGACGCCCACGTCCGATAGCCAACTGGGATTTATCCACAGTCGAGGTAATGGTCGAACCGGCCGCCGTGGTCGCACCGTCCAGGATATCCACAGGCGCTACCAAGGAGTTGTTGGAACCGATGAACACGTCTTCACCCAGCACGGTTTTCCACTTGTTGGCACCGTCATAGTTGCAGGTAATGGTACCGGCACCAATGTTGGTGCGCGCGCCCACTTCGGCATCGCCCAGATAAGTCAGGTGACCGGCCTTGGCGCCTTCGCCAAGGTGAGCGTTTTTCAACTCGACGAAGTTACCCACATGCGCCCGGGCTTCCAGAACAGTACCTGGACGCAGACGCGCAAACGGGCCGGCATCGCTGCCTTCACCCAGAACGGCACCTTCGATATGGCTGTTGGCCTTGATGACCACGCCTTTGCGCAGGGTGCTGTCCTTGATCACGCAGTTCGGACCGATCACCACGTCGTCTTCGATGACCACTTTGCCTTCGAGGATGACGTTGATATCGATCAGCACATCACGGCCTACGGTCACGTCTCCGCGTACATCGAATCGTGCCGGGTCGCGCAGCGTCACACCTTGAGCCATCAAACGGCGACCGGCGCGCAATTGATAATGCCTTTCCAGTTCCGAAAGCTGCTTGCGATCATTGGCACCCTGCACTTCCATGGCGTCGTGCGGTTGCTCGGTGTCCACCACCAGACCGTCGCTCACGGCCATGGCAATGATGTCGGTCAGGTAGTACTCGCCCTGGGCATTGTTATTGGAGAGTCGACTCATCCAGTCGCCAAGACGGGCAAAAGGCAGCGCCAGAATGCCGGTATTGCCTTCGGTGATTTTGCGTTCGGCTTCGTTGGCATCTTTCTGTTCGACGATGGCCGTCACTTTACCAGCGTCATCACGAACGATGCGGCCGTAACCGGTCGGATCATCCAGTTCGACGGTCAGCAAGCCCAACTGCTGTGGTCCCACCTTTTTAAGCAGGCGCTGCAGGGTGTCGACCTCGATCAACGGCACATCGCCGTAGAGCACCAGTACGGTGTCGGCCTGAATGAACGGCACGGCTTGAGCAACGGCGTGACCGGTACCCAACTGTTTATCCTGCAGGACGAAATTCAGATCATCCGCCGCCAGGCGTTCGCGAACAGCATCGGCACCGTGACCGATCACGACGTGGATGCGCTGTGGATCAAGTTGCCGGGCGCTGTGGATAACATGGCCGAGCATGGAGTTGCCGGCAATCGGGTGCAAGACTTTCGGCAAAGCGGAACGCATGCGCGTGCCTTGGCCAGCAGCGAGAATAACGATTTCAAGAGACATGACTGGCTACCAATCCTGGGTGGTCAGCGGCTGCGACCAGGTTGTAAAAATCGGAAAAGAAAAAAGGGTAGCCGAGGCTACCCTTTTTAATCAATCACACAACAAGTACGGCCTTAGTGGCCGAACTTCTTGCGGATCTGCTGGACGGTGCGCAGCTGAGCTGCAGCCTCGGCCAGACGTGCGGCAGCAGAACCGTAATCGAATTCCGCGCCCCGCTCATGCAGGGCCTTCTCGGCAGCCTTGACGGCTTCCTGAGCGGAGGCTTCATCCAGGTCGGCAGCACGTTGCACGGTGTCGGCAAGAACCTTGACCATGTTCGGCTGAACCTCGAGGAAACCACCGGAGATGTAATACACCTCCTCTTCCCCGCCCTGCTTGACCAGGCGGATCGGACCTGGCTTCAGATTAGTGATCAGCGGCGCGTGACCCAGGGCGATACCAAGATCACCCAGTGCACCGTGCGCAATCACCATCTCGACCAGACCGGAAAAGATTTCTCCTTCCGCGCTGACGATATCGCAATGGACTGTCATAGCCATCTGATTGCCTCAACCTAAATTAGCGCCCGTTGCCGGGCGCCGGGATTACAGTTTCTTGGCTTTTTCGATCGCTTCTTCGATGCCGCCAACCATGTAGAACGCTTGTTCTGGCAGGTGGTCGTAGTCACCGTTGAGGATGCCTTTGAAGCCAGCAATGGTGTCTTTCAGGGAAACGTATTTACCCGATGCACCGGTGAAGACTTCAGCCACGAAGAACGGCTGCGACAAGAAGCGCTGGATCTTACGAGCACGGTTTACCAACTGCTTGTCGGCTTCCGACAGCTCGTCCATACCCAGGATCGCAATGATGTCCTTCAGTTCTTTGTAACGCTGCAGAACGTACTGAACGCCGCGAGCGGTGTCGTAGTGGTCCTGGCCGATCACGTTCGGGTCCAGCTGGCGCGAAGTCGAGTCGAGTGGATCGACCGCTGGGTAGATACCCAGGGAAGCGATGTCACGGGACAGAACGACGGTAGCGTCCAAGTGGGCGAAGGTGGTCGCTGGCGACGGGTCGGTCAAGTCATCCGCAGGTACGTATACCGCTTGGATCGAAGTGATCGAACCTTCCTTGGTCGAAGTGATACGTTCTTGCAGAACGCCCATCTCTTCAGCCAGGGTCGGCTGGTAGCCTACTGCGGAAGGCATACGGCCCAGCAGTGCGGATACTTCAGTACCGGCCAAGGTGTAACGATAGATGTTGTCGACGAACAGCAGAACGTCGTTACCTTCGTCACGGAACTTCTCGGCCATGGTCAGGCCGGTCAGTGCTACGCGCAGACGGTTTCCCGGCGGCTCGTTCATCTGACCGTAAACCAGTGCCACTTTGTCCAGAACGTTGGAGTCCTTCATCTCGTGGTAGAAGTCGTTACCCTCACGGGTACGCTCACCCACACCGGCGAACACGGAATAACCGCTGTGCTCGATGGCGATGTTACGGATCAGTTCCATCATGTTTACGGTCTTGCCTACACCGGCACCACCGAACAGACCGACTTTACCGCCTTTGGCGAACGGGCAAACCAAGTCGATAACCTTGATGCCGGTTTCCAGCAGGTCGTTGCCGCCTGCTTGTTCAGCGAACGAAGGCGCTGGACGGTGAATGCCCCAACGCTCTTCAGTAGCGATAGGACCAGCTTCGTCGATCGGGTTGCCCAGAACGTCCATGATCCGGCCCAGAGTCGCTTTACCGACCGGTACGGAGATGGCTGCGCCAGAGTCGACAACGTCCAGACCGCGCTTCAAGCCTTCGGTAGAACCCATCGCAATGGTACGAACCACGCCGTCGCCCAGCTGCTGCTGAACTTCCAGGGTGGTCCCGGCCGCGCTTTGTACAGTCAGCGCGTTGTAGATGCTCGGTACGCTGTCGCGTGGAAATTCCACGTCGATAACGGCGCCGATGATTTGAACGATACGTCCGCTACTCATAGCTGGATCCTCTGAATATTTGAACCGTTAAACCGCGGCAGCGCCGCCGACGATTTCCGAGATCTCTTGGGTGATCGCAGCCTGACGCGCCTTGTTGTAGACCAGCTGCAAATCGCTGATCAAATCACCGGCGTTGTCGGTAGCGTTCTTCATCGCGATCATCCGCGCAGCTTGTTCAGCCGCGTTGTTCTCGACCACCGCCTGGTAGACCTGCGACTCCACGTAACGGACCATCAAGCCGTCCAGCAGCTCCTTGGCATCCGGTTCGTAGAGATAGTCCCAGTGGTGCTTGAGGTCTTGATCCGGGGTCGCCACCAGTGGAATCAACTGCTCCACGGTAGGCTGTTGCGTCATGGTGTTGATGAACTTGTTGGACACCACGGACAGGCGGTCAATACGGCCGTCCAGGTAGGCATCCAGCATCACCTTGACGCTGCCGATCAGATCATTGATCGACGGCTCTTCACCCAGGTGGCTGATAGCTGCAACGACGTTACCGCCGAAGTTACGGAAAAAGGCCGCACCCTTGCTACCAACGACACACAGATCGATCTCGACGCCGTTTTCGCGGTTTACCGCCATGTCCTTGACCAGGGCCTTGAACAGGTTGGTGTTCAAGCCGCCGCACAGACCACGGTCACTGCTCACTATGACATAACCAACACGCTTGATTTCGCGGTCGATCATGAACGGGTGGCGGTATTCCGGGTTGGCGTTGGCCAGATGCCCAATTACCTGGCGGATACGCTCCGCATAAGGACGGCTAGCAGCCATGCGCATTTGTGCCTTGCGCATTTTGCTGACCGCCACTTTTTCCATGGCGCTGGTAATCTTTTGCGTGCTTTTGATGCTCGCAATCTTACTGCGAATCTCTTTTGCGCCTGCCATGTAACACCTATCAGGTTAGCAAGCGGGAGCCTTGCGACTCCCGCTGCGGCTTACCAGGTTTGGGTGGCCTTGAACTTCTCGATACCGGCTTTCATGCCAGCGTCGATCTCGTCATTGAAGTCACCTTTCACGTTGATCTTCGCCATCAAATCGGCGTGATCGCGGTTGAAGAAAGCAATCAGCGCTTGCTCGAAGCTGCCGATCTTGGCGATTTCAACGTCAGTCAGGAACCCACGCTCAGCGGCATACAGCGACAGCGCCATGTCAGCGATCGACATTGGTGCGTATTGCTTCTGCTTCATCAGCTCGGTAACGCGCTGACCATGCTCAAGTTGCTTACGGGTCGCTTCGTCCAGGTCAGAAGCGAACTGGGCGAATGCCGCCAGTTCACGGTACTGAGCCAGAGCGGTACGGATACCACCGGACAGCTTCTTGATGATCTTGGTCTGAGCGGCACCACCCACACGGGATACCGAAACACCGGCGTTCACTGCAGGGCGGATGCCCGAGTTGAACATGGCCGATTCCAGGAAGATCTGACCGTCGGTGATGGAAATCACGTTGGTCGGAACGAACGCGGAAACGTCGCCAGCCTGGGTTTCGATGATCGGCAGTGCGGTCAGGGAACCGGTTTTGCCGGTCACTGCGCCGTTGGTGAACTTCTCTACGTATTCTTCCGAAACGCGGGATGCGCGCTCCAGCAGACGGGAGTGGAGATAGAACACGTCGCCTGGGTAAGCTTCACGGCCTGGTGGACGGCGCAGCAGCAGGGAAATCTGGCGGTAAGCCACTGCTTGCTTGGACAGATCGTCATAAACGATCAGCGCGTCTTCACCGCGGTCGCGGAAGAATTCACCCATGGTGCAACCGGAGTACGGTGCCAGGAATTGCAGCGCAGGAGATTCCGAAGCACTGGCAGCCACGATGATCGTGTTGGCCAGGGCGCCGTTTTCTTCCAGCTTGCGAACCACGTTGGCGATGGTCGATTGTTTCTGACCGATTGCTACGTAGACGCAGAAAATGCCGCTGTTCTTCTGGTTGATGATCGCGTCGATCGCCAGAGCGGTTTTACCGATCTGACGGTCACCGATGATCAGCTCACGCTGGCCACGGCCGACAGGGATCATGGCATCGACAGCCTTGTAGCCAGTCTGTACAGGCTGGTCTACCGACTTACGCCAGATCACGCCTGGAGCAACTTTCTCGACCGCGTCGGTCTCGGTGTTGCCCAGTGGACCTTTGCCGTCAACAGGGTTACCCAGTGCGTCGACTACGCGACCCAGCAGTTCCTTACCAACCGGAACTTCCAGGATGCGGCCAGTGCACTTGGCGCTCATGCCTTCAGCCAGAGACTGG
Source organism: Pseudomonas sp. GL-RE-26 (assembly GCF_019956275.1). Classification (NCBI taxonomy): domain Bacteria; kingdom Pseudomonadati; phylum Pseudomonadota; class Gammaproteobacteria; order Pseudomonadales; family Pseudomonadaceae; genus Pseudomonas; species Pseudomonas sp. GL-RE-26. The sequence continues at coordinate 116,523 of NZ_JAHBDI010000011.1, read as the reverse complement.
TATGCGCCCAATACAACGGCACCTACGGAGTCTTGCTCCAGGTTGAGGGCCATACCGAAGACGCCGCCCGGAAACTCGATCATCTCGCCGTACATTACGTCGGCCAGACCGTGAATCCGCACGATACCGTCAGATACGCTGACGACAGTGCCTTCGTTACGGGCTTGGGAGGTCACATCGAGCTTGTCGATGCGGCCCTTGATAATTTCACTTATTTCGGAAGGATTGAGTTGCTGCATTGCTCTGCTGCCCCTTCAAACTCAAGATTTCAATGCTTCGGCAAGTTTCGCGATTTTGCCGCGAATCGAGCCATCGATAACCAGGTCGCCGGCGCGGATGACGACACCACCAATAAGGGCAGCGTCCTCCGCAACTTGCAGGCGCACTTCCCGGTTGAGTCGTGCACTGAGAACCTTGGCGAGTTTGTCTTGCTGTTCTTGGTTCAATGCGAAAGCACTGGTCACTTCAACGTCTACCGACTTCTCTTGTTCGGCCTTGTACAGGTCGAACAGAGCGGCGATCTCCGGCAACAGCGGGAGACGGTCGTTTTCGGCAACGACGTGGATGAAGTTCTGTGCCTTGGCATCAAACTTGTCGCCGCACACGTCAATGAACGTGGCGGCCTTTTCTGCGCTCGTCAGTCGCGGGGCCTTGAGCACGCGCTGCATGGTGTCGTCTTCCGACACCGCTGCAGCCAGGCCGAGCATGGCTGACCAATTGGCCAGTTGCTGGTGGGCCTGAGCGTGCTCGAAGGCCGCCTTAGCGTAAGGTCGGGCCAACGTGGTCAGTTCTGCCATGATCGCCCTCGCTTAGATTTCAGCAGCCAGTTGGTTAACCAGCTCTGCGTGCGCGTTTTGATCGATTGTGGCACCCAGGATCTTCTCGGCGCCGCCGACTGCCAGCAAGCCCACTTGGGCACGCAGCGCGTCTTTGACACTGTTCAGTTCCTGTTCGATCTCGGCCTGAGCCTGAACCTTCACACGGTCAGCGTCGATACGGGCTTTTTCAACAGCCTCTTCGACAATCTGGTTACCGCGTTTCTTGGCTTGCTCGATGATTTCAGCTGCCTGAGCTTTCGCTTCGCGCAGTTGCTGACCCGCTTTCTCTTGGGCCAACTCCAGGTCGCGAGCTGCACGGCTGGCAGCGTCCAGACCATCAGCGATCTTCTTTTGACGTTCGTGCAGTGCCGCAATGACCGGAGGCCATACGAACTTCATGCAGAACAGTACAAAAATCAGGAACGCAACGGACTGGCCAATCAGGGTCGCATTAATGTTCACGCCAACACCTCGCAGTTACGTTGTCCATCACACCAAATTACCCGGAAGATCCGAGTAATTAGCCAGCGATTTGACCAACGAACGGGTTCGCAAAGGTGAAGAACAGAGCGATACCAACACCGATCATGGTTACGGCGTCGAGCAGACCGGCAACGATGAACATTTTAACTTGCAGCATTGGAACCATTTCTGGCTGACGCGCTGCGCCTTCCAGGAACTTGCCGCCCAGCAGGCCGAAACCAATTGCGGTACCCAGTGCGCCCAGGCCGATCAACAGTGCAACAGCGATAGCGGTTAGACCAACTACAGTTTCCATCTTTCCTCCCGACTTTTACGTCGTATGGTTTAGGTTTTTTAGATTAAAGCGGTAAAACAAATCGTTTCAGATGCCCCGTAAGGAGCCCCTTCCCGTTTTACCGGGAAGGACATCAGACTAGTCGAGACTGGTCTTAATGGTTTTCTTCGTGCGCCATCGACAGGTAAACGATGGTCAACATCATGAAGATGAACGCCTGCAGGGTGATGATCAGGATGTGGAACACAGCCCACGCCCACTGCAGAACAACGCCCAGGCCACTAAGCCAGAGCAGACCGCTGCCGAACATCACAGCAATCAGAATGAAGACCAGCTCGCCGGCATACATGTTGCCGAACAGACGCAGAGCCAGGGAGATCGGCTTGGCGATCAGGGTCACGAACTCCAGCAGGAAGTTCACCGGGATCAGCAGCGCCTGAAGGAAGATGTTCTTGCTGCCGAACGGGTGCAGGGTCAGCTCACCGATGAAGCCGCCGAGGCCCTTGATCTTGATGCTGTAGAAAATGATCAGCGCGAACACCGAGAAGGCCATGGCCAGAGTAGCGTTCGGGTCGGTGGTCGACACGGCACGGAACGGGATGTGGTGGTCGCCGGAGATCAGGATGGCCAGTTGAGGAATCCAGTCGACCGGTACCAGGTCGACGGCGTTCATCATGAACACCCAGACGAAGATGGTCAGTGCCAGCGGTGCAACCACTGGGCTACGGCCATGGAAGCTGTCTTTCACGCTGCCATCGACGAATTCGACCAATACTTCAACGAAGTTCTGCAAAGCACCAGGAACACCGGTAGTCGCCTTCTTTGCCGCCATGCGGAAAAGGAGAACGAAAATCAGACCCAATGCGACCGACCAGCCGAGAGTATCGACGTGGAAAGCCCAGAATCCCATTTCCTTGGCTTCTGCTGCGGTGTGGGCAAAGCCCCAGCCGCCGGTAGGGAGCTGACCGAAGGTCAGGTTCTGCAAGTGGTGCTGGATATAGCCCGAAGCGGTTGTTTCTGCCATGGTTGCCTCAAACGCCCTAAGGTCTCGAAAGTCTTGTTCTCATCAGCAGGGGAGCGAACCAGCTGACCGACTGAGTCAGCACGAAGGCACCGAATACTGCAATCGGCGCCAGTGGCTTCACACCTGCAAACACCAGTGCAAACAGCACTGCCGTCAAAATCAGTTTGCCTGCCTCGCCGGCATAAAAAGACCGGACGATGGACTGGGCTGCTCGGGCGCCGGAAAACCGAAATGCCCTGTGAGCGAAATAAACATTGGGTAGCAAGGCTATCAGGCCTCCGCAGAGTCCCGAGTACCCGGCAACGACTCCATATCGGTACCAGAGCGCCAAAGCGGCGATCAGCAACACGACAAATTGAGCCATTAACACCGGAAAAACTGCCAGGCGATGGAAGGGCAGGCGGTTTGGCGTGCGGGTTTCCATCACTTTTACTCTCCAATGGTCGGCTGCCGAAATTCACTAACTTGGCATAATTTGTGCCGACAAAATGCGCGCAGAGTATAGGGGCGGTTCTGCCCCTATTCAACTGTCAGGTAGTGATTTCCGACTGCGCGCTACATGAGGAAATGTTTCAGCGGATATGTGCAAGTACGCCTTGAAGCTCATCCAGGGAGTTGTAGCCAATCACCAACTGCCCTTTACCCTTCTTACCGTGGCGGATCTGCACCGCAGAGCCTAGGCGCTCGGCCAGGCGCTGTTCGAGCCGGGCGATATCCGGGTCCGGTTTTGCCGCTTCAACAGGCTCCGGTTTACCACTCAACCACTGGCGAACCAGTGCCTCGGTTTGGCGCACGGTCAGCCCGCGTGCGACAACATGTCGCGCCCCTTCAACCTGTTGAATTTCCGGTAAACCGAGCAAAGCACGGGCATGACCCATTTCCAGGTCGCCGTGGGACAACATGGTCTTGATGACTTCCGGCAAGGAAATCAGGCGCAGCAGGTTGGCCACGGTCACCCGGGACTTGCCCACAGCTTCAGCCACCTGTTGCTGGGTCAGCTGGAACTCCTGCTGCAAACGCTGCAGGGCCACCGCTTCTTCAATCGGATTCAGGTCTTCGCGCTGGATGTTCTCGATCAGCGCGATGGCGATCGCGGTTTCATCGGGCACATCGCGAACCATCGCCGGGATCGTTTCCTGCCCGGCTTGCTGGCTGGCGCGCCAGCGACGTTCGCCGGCAATGATCTCGAAGCGACCGCTACCGATCGGGCGAACCACGATGGGCTGCATGACGCCCTGGGCCTTGATCGACTGTGCCAGCTCTTCGAGCGCCTGCGGATCCATGTCACGACGCGGCTGGTACTTGCCGCGCTGGAGCAGATCCAGGGGAAGGTGCTGCAGCTCACGCTGATCGGCTTGCGCCGCTTGATCTTCCAGCGAGCTAACAGTCGGACCACTCAACAGAGCATCCAGTCCACGTCCGAGACCTCGTTTCTTGACGGCCATGGGGATTCCTTAAGTTGCCTGAGCAGCGGCGATGCGTGAGTTTTTGCGTTGACGACGAACCATTTCGCCTGCCAATGCCAGGTAGGCAACGGCGCCTCGCGATGCTTTGTCGTACGCCAGCGCCGGCATGCCGTAGCTTGGCGCTTCGGCCAGACGGATGTTACGCGGGATGACGGTGTCGTAGAGCTGCTCGCCGAAGTGTTCCTTGAGCTGCGCCGAGACATCGTTCATCAGGCTCAGGCGCGGATCGTACATCGTACGCAGCAGGCCTTCGACCTTGAGGTTCGGGTTCAGCAGTTCAGAGATACGCTTGATGTTATCCACAAGGTCGCTCAAGCCTTCGAGTGCGAAGTACTCGCACTGCATGGGGATAATTACCCCGTCGGCGGCAACCAGTGCGTTCAAGGTCAGCATCGACAGCGACGGCGGGCAGTCGATCAAAATGTAATCGTAGTTTTCCCGGATCGGCGCCAGCGCGCTGCGCAGACGGCTTTCCTTCATCTGCATTTCCAGCAGAACCACTTCGGCCGCGGTGAGGTCGCGGTTGGCCGGTAACAGCTGGTAGCCACCGTGTTCGGAGAAGTGCATGGCCTGGGCCAGATCACATTCGCCGATCAGCAGATCGTAGACCGAGTTTTCCAGGCCATGTTTATCCACACCGCTACCCATGGTGGCGTTGCCCTGTGGATCAAGGTCGATCAACAGCACCCGGCGCTTGGTCGCGACCAGGGATGCTGCGAGGTTGATGCAGGTGGTGGTTTTGCCCACTCCACCCTTTTGGTTCGCAATCGCGAATACCTTAGCCATTCTTGCTTGTGTTCCCAATCATGCCGTGCGGCGCAGTATCAGCAGATGGCGTTGGCCTTGGCAACCAGGTACGGCCAGGGCGTGTTCGCTATCGAGGTGGAAGTCTGCCGGCAATGCTACCAGCTCATCGGCCGGATGAACGCCCTTCATTGCCAGCCAGCGTGTTTCGCTATCGCCGAGGTGGCGAGTCCAGTTGCTGAAGTTTTCCATGCTGCTGAACGCCCGGGAAATGATCCCGTTGAACGGTTGGGCAGGCTGGAACGCTTCGACGCGACTGTGGATAACTTGCAGGTTATCCAGTTTGAGTTCGAGTTTGACCTGGGTCAGGAAGCGGGTTTTCTTTCCGTTGCTGTCCAGGCAGGTCACCTGGGACTCGGGAAACAGGATCGCCATCGGAATGCCAGGCATGCCGCCGCCACTGCCGACGTCGAGCCAGCGACCGTTTTCGATGAACGACATCACACTCAGGCTATCGAGCAAGTGACGGGAAACCATTTCGTCCGGATCACGCACGGCGGTGAGGTTGTAAGCCTTGTTCCATTTGATCAACAGGGCCAGGTAACCCAGCAGCTGCGCGTGCTGGGTTTCTGTCAGCGTGACACCGAGTTGGCGAGCACCTGTGGATAACTCTTCTGCGTGTTGCGAAGTGACCAACGAACTCAAGCGCTTTGCTCCAACTGACGGCCCGCGCCGCGTTTTTTCAAATGAATCATCAACAGCGAAATGGCTGCCGGCGTAACGCCCGGGATACGCGAGGCCTGGCCCAAGGTTTCGGGACGGGTCGCGCCGAGCTTGCTCTGGATCTCCTTGGAGAGTCCGGAAATATTCGTGTAATCGATATCCACAGGCAATTTGGTGTCTTCGCTGGCTCGCAGGCGGGCGATTTCATCCTGTTGACGATCGATGTAACCGGCGTACTTGGTCTTGATTTCGACCTGCTCGGCAACCTGTGGATCTTCTGCGCCCCCACCGGTCACGGCGATCAGACCAGCGTAGTCGATTTCCGGACGGCTCAAGAGATTCAGCAGGTTGTATTCGTGGGTCAGTGGCGTACCGAATTTTTCGGCAATGGCATCGCCCTGTTCGGTGCCCGGGCGTACCCAGGTGCTTTTCAGGCGCTGCTCTTCCAGTTCGATGCTTTCGCGTTTTTTGCAGAAAGCCGCCCAGCGCGCGTCATCCACCAGGCCCAGTTCGCGACCTTTTTCGGTCAGGCGCAGGTCGGCGTTGTCTTCACGCAGGATCAAGCGATATTCGGCGCGGGATGTGAACATCCGGTACGGCTCCTGGGTACCAAGGGTAATCAGGTCGTCGACCAAAACGCCGATATAGGCCTCGTCGCGACGCGGGCACCAGGCGTCTTTGCCTTGCGCACGCAGTGCAGCGTTGGTCCCGGCGAGCAAACCCTGGGCACCGGCTTCTTCGTAACCGGTTGTGCCGTTGATTTGCCCGGCGAAGAACAAGCCGCCGATGACTTTGGTTTCCAGGCTGTATTTCAAATCCCGTGGATCGAAGTAGTCGTACTCGATCGCGTAGCCGGGACGCACGATGTGCGCGTTTTCCATGCCGCGGATCGATTGAACGATCTGCAATTGCACGTCGAACGGCAAGCTTGTGGATATCCCGTTCGGATACAGCTCATGGGTGGTCAAACCTTCCGGTTCGATGAACACCTGATGGCTTTCCTTGTCGGCGAAGCGATGGATCTTGTCTTCGATCGACGGGCAATAACGCGGGCCGATGCCTTCGATCTCACCGGCAGCGGAATACATCGGCGAACGATCGAGGTTCGCGGCAATGATTTCGTGGGTGCGCGCATTCGTGTGGGTAATCCAGCAACTGACTTGCTTCGGATGCTGCTCTTTGGACCCCATGAACGACATCACCGGGATCGGCGTATCACCCGGTTGCTCGGACATCACCGAGAAATCCACAGACCGGCCGTCGATACGCGGCGGAGTACCGGTTTTCAAACGACCCACACGCAATGGCAGTTCACGCAGACGGTGAGCCAGCGCGATCGATGGCGGATCACCGGCGCGACCGCCGGAAAAATTCTGCAACCCGATGTGGATAAGTCCACCGAGGAACGTGCCGGTGGTCAACACCACGGAATCGGCGAGGAAACGCAGACCCATTTGCGTGACAACACCACGGACTTGTTCCTGCTCGACGATCAGATCGTCAGCGGCCTGTTGAAATATCCACAGGTTCGGCTGGTTCTCCAGGATTTCGCGGACAGCGGCCTTGTACAGAACCCGGTCTGCCTGTGCGCGGGTTGCTCGCACGGCCGGGCCTTTGCGGCTGTTCAACACTCGAAACTGGATACCGCCTTTATCGGTAGCCATGGCCATCGCGCCGCCGAGGGCGTCGATTTCCTTGACCAGGTGGCTTTTGCCGATCCCGCCAATGGCCGGGTTGCAACTCATGGCACCGAGGGTTTCCACGTTATGCGTCAGCAACAGGGTTTTAACCCCCATACGTGCTGAGGCCAGTGCTGCCTCGGTACCGGCATGACCGCCGCCGATGACGATCACTTCAAAACGGGAAGGGAAATCCACCACGCACCTCGTGCCTGCTTAAGTAGGTAATTCAGGAATAGTTTGAGCTCAGGTTTTCGGACCTGGTCGACAAGTATAGGGACTTCGCCCTTCCTAAAGAACCCTTTGCACAAAATTTAACCAGCTGTGGAAAAGTCGGAGTTATAGAAATTAAAAAGAAAGAAATTTATTAAATCTTTGTTTTTATGTTTATTTCTATGCACCTTCATTTCTGTGGATAGATTTACACAGCCCTTTGTTTTCAATGTGTACAGAGATTCAAAACCCTGTGTTCATGTACCAATGAGGCCCTTGGATAACCAGTGTAAGCCTGTGGATGAAAGTGGTGGTTATCCACAGAGGCGGTTATGTCCAGTTTTCGAGCCCTGTTATCAACTGACCTTAGCTACGGTTATTCACAGGGCTTAATCCACAGAAAAGCGCCGTTTGCTCGAAATTCGGGCACAGGAATTCCGCTCAAGCAGACGAAGTCCGCTCGGCACTGGAGGTATTTTTCAGAAAAGGAGGGAGCAGACAGGCACAAATGGCCTGTCTGTGAACAACAGGAGGGCTACTTACCGATACAGAAGCTGGAGAAAATTCGCCCCAGCAGATCGTCAGAGCTGAAAGCACCGGTGATTTCACCCAGCGACTGCTGAGCCTGGCGCAAATCCTCGGCCAGCAACTCGCCAGCACCGGCCAGGGTCAATTGGGCACGGCCATGCTCGAGGGCAGCACCGGCATGACGTAGCGCCTCAAGGTGTCGCCGGCGAGCGCTGAAGCTGCTTTCGGACGTTTGTTCATAGCCCATGCAGGCCTTGAGGTGATCACGCAGCAGTTCCAGCCCGACACCACCAGACTTGGCGCTCAGGCTGATGGTGACATGGCCGTCCTCGCTGACCTCCAGGGCAATGGCTTCGCCCGTAAGGTCCGCCTTGTTGCGAATCAGGGTGACTTTCGCGGGATCGGGACGGATTTCGAGAAACTCCGGCCAGAGTGCAAAGGGATCGAGGGCTTCCGGTGCCGTGGCATCGACCACCAGCAATACCCGATCTGCTTCGCCGATGGCTTTCAAGGCACGCTCGACGCCGATCTTTTCCACATGATCATCGGTATCGCGCAGACCAGCGGTATCCACGACGTGCAGCGGCATGCCATCGATGTGGATATGTTCACGAAGCACGTCACGGGTGGTACCGGCAATTTCGGTCACGATTGCCGCTTCACGCCCGGCCAATGCATTGAGCAGGCTGGATTTACCGGCATTCGGACGACCGGCAATAACCACGGTCATGCCATCACGCAGTAACGCACCCTGCCCGGCTTCACGGATGACGGTGGATAACTCGTCGCGCACTTTGTCGAGCATGCTCAAGACGTGGCCATCGGCGAGGAAGTCGATTTCCTCTTCCGGAAAATCGATGGCCGCTTCGACATAGATGCGCAGGCCGATCAGCTGTTCGGTGAGGTTATGCACACGTGACGAGAAAGCCCCCTGCAGGGAGCGCAATGCGTTTCGCGCAGCCTGGGCGGAACTGGCTTCAATCAGGTCGGCAATGGCTTCGGCCTGGGCGAGGTCCAGTTTGTCGTTGAGGAAGGCGCGCTCACTGAATTCCCCCGGTCGGGCGAGACGGCAACCCAGTTCCAGGCAGCGCTTGAGCAGCATATCCAGAACAATCGGACCGCCATGGCCTTGCAGCTCCAGCACATCTTCGCCAGTGAACGAGTTTGGGCCGGGGAAATACAGGGCAATGCCCTGGTCCAGCACCTCGTCGTTTTCACTGAAGAACGGACCGTAGTGAGCAAATCGCGGCTTGAGCTCGCGCCCACTGAAGGCCTTGGCCGCAACGCTGGCCAACGGCCCGGAAATACGCACGATGCCTACACCGCCACGACCTTGAGCGGTGGCGACGGCTGCAATGGTTTCACGAGGAACGCTCATAAACCGGTATCCAGACAAAAGTGACAGATAGCAAAACGCCCCACTAGGGGGCGTTTTGAGTGGTTATTCACAGTGTAAATCAGGCAGCTGCTTTGGTAGCCGCTTCGATCTTACGTGTGATGTACCACTGTTGGGCGATCGACAGGCAGTTGTTCACTACCCAGTACAGCACCAGACCAGCCGGGAACCACAGGAAGAAGAAGGTGAAGATGATTGGCATCAGCTTCATCACCTTGGCCTGCATCGGATCTGGAGGAGTCGGGTTCAGCTGCTGCTGGATGAACATGGTTGCACCCATGATGATCGGCAGAATGAAGAACGGATCCTTGATCGACAGGTCAGTAATCCACAGCATGAATGGAGCCTGACGCATCTCGACGCTTTCCAGCAGAACCCAGTACAGCGAGAGGAAAACCGGCATCTGCACGAGGATTGGCAAGCAACCACCCAGCGGATTGATCTTCTCTTTCTTGTACAGCTCCATCATGGATTGCGACATTTTCTGCCGGTCATCGCCATGTTGCTCTTTCAGCGCAGCCAGTTTCGGTGCCACTGCACGCATGCGCGCCATGGATTTGTAGCTGGCAGCCGACAGCGGGAAGAAGATTCCTTTGATCAGCATGGTCAGGAAGATGATCGACCAGCCCCAGTTACCCACAATGGCGTGGATATGTTGCAGCAACCAGAAGATCGGTTGGGCGATGAACCACAAAATGCCGTAGTCGACCGTCAGTTCCAGACCTGGGGACAACTCTTTGAGCACAGCCTGGCTTTTCGGACCTGCGTACAGAACAGCGCTGGTCTCAGCCTTGGCACCCGGTGCAACACTCATCGATGGGCCGGTGAAGCCGATGATGTAGTTGCCTTTGCTGTCTTTACGGGTCTGGACGATGTTGTTTTCGCCCTTGGCCGGAATCCATGCGGTCACGAAGTAGTGCTGCAACCAGGCAACCCAACCGCCAGTGACGGTTTCTTTCAACGGCGCCTTGTCCATGTCCTTCATGGACACTTTCTTGTACGGCTCGGAACTTGTCCACAGGGCGGCGCCCAGGTAAGTCGCGGTGCCGGTAGCCGTGGTCGACGAAGGATCGGCGCTGGCGTCGCGCTTCAACTGGGCGAACATCGCACCGGTCCAGGGCTGGGCGCTCTGGTTGTCGATCAGGTAGGAAACGGTTACGTCATACAGGCCGCGTTTCAGGGAGAAACGCTTGATGTAGTTGACGCCGTCCTTGCTGAACTTCAGGTCCACGACCAATTGGTCCTGACCGTCAGCCAGCTGATAAACCTTCTTCTCCGAGGAATAAACCGGACGACCGGCCGGATTTGCATCCGGACCGTTGGTGCCGATCAGACCACTTTGCGCCAGATAAGTACGTTCGCCGCCGTTATCAAACAGCTGGAACGGAATTTCCGGGTGATCCTGACGACGCGGATACAGCGGCAGGGTCAGCTGGGCAACATCGCCACCTTGTGGGTCGACAGCCAGGTCCAGTACATCCGTTTTGATCTGGATGAGGTCCTTGCTCACAGCCACCGGCGTTTCGGCAGGTGCGCTGGTGTCGCTTGCAGCACGTGGAATGTCGTCACTGGCAGAAGCGTTGGAGCCAGATGCCGTATCCGGCAGGCCCGATGCAGTCGTATTGGTGGCAACATTCTGAGTCGGCAGGGCAGCCTGGCCATAGTCCTGGTTCCATTTAAGAACCATAACGTAGGACACGATTGCCAGGGCGACGATCAGGATCGTGCGTTTGATATCCATGATTACTCGGCCATCGAAGAAGAACGGGAGGTAGGGATAGGTGGAACCGGGTCATAACCACCGGGATTCCACGGATGACAGCGACCTAAACGACGAAAGGTCAGCCAGCCACCGCGAAGAAGGCCATGATTTTCGATGGCTTCTAACGCGTAGCAGGAACAACTGGGGTAGAAACGACAGTGGCTGGCCATCAGGGGACTAATGGCATAGCGATAAAACTGGATCGGAACGAGTGCCAGTTTACGCATCTGGACTGTCTACCCCTACAGTTTCGGTTTTGACTGCTGGTACCGGCGAACTGCGAGCCAGTCGTTTCCAGAGTTTGCCGAAATGCTGAATCAATTCGGGGTTTTCTACATCGCCCAAACCTTTGCGCGCGACGATAACAATGTCCCAACCGACCAGAGAATCCTGGTTCAGGCGAAACGATTCGCGCATCAGACGTTTGAGGCGATTGCGCTCGACGGAGAGCTTTACGCTCTTTTTCCCGATAACCAACCCGAGACGGGGGTGATCAAGATCGTTGTTGCGCGCAAGGAGCAGGAGATTTTTCCCCGGAACCTTGCCGGTAGGGGAGTCAAAGACTGCCTTGAATTGCCGGGGGGTAAGCAGACGCTTTTCCCGACTGAAGTCCTGACTCACCTCCAGTGCCGGATTATCAAACTGCCAGACGCGCACGACCTTTGGCGCGACGACGCGACAGGACGGCACGACCGTTCTTGGTAGCCATGCGAGCACGGAAACCGTGGGTACGAGCGCGTTTGATAGTGCTTGGTTGGAAAGTACGTTTCATTGTCGTGTTACCTGGTTCGTCCACAACGGGCCGGAATGGCCCCCGTTTTAAGAGACCGGGGATTCTAGAGAAAGCAAGCCTTCAGGTCAATTTCCAACCAACGTTTCCTTATAAATAGATCTTCAAAGGCTTTTCAGCGTTTGCTCCTTGCGTAGATATAAAAATAAGAAAGGAAAGTATTTAAAGCTTTTCTGTAAAGCTTATAAAAGCTAGGCCCGCACCCTTCTGTGGATAAGTCGATTCAGCCCTTGTGTTACCTGATGTACAGAGAATGACAACTACAGTGGAAAACAGTGTTCAGCCTGTGCTGCGCTGTCGGATAACCTGTGTGTGAAAGGTCACCTTATCCACAGGCCGGTTATCCACCGAGTTTCGCCCCCACTTGTGCAATGACCTTAACCCCGGTTATCCACAGAGCTTATACACAGACCACTGGTCGCCTTTTTTGCGTATGAAAGGGTGATTCTTCTTGGTGGATGAACCACCTTCGTGTGGATAAGTCGGCGTCTGGTCGCTACAATGGCCGCTTGTTTTTGCCTCACCGGCTTTCAACTTAGGGGATATCCGTGTCAGTGGAACTTTGGCAGCAGTGCGTGGAGCTTCTGCGCGATGAGCTGCCTGCCCAACAATTCAACACTTGGATCCGTCCACTACAGGTCGAAGCCGAAGGCGACGAGTTGCGTGTCTATGCGCCCAATCGTTTTGTTCTGGACTGGGTCAACGAAAAGTACCTGGGGCGTGTTCTCGAATTGCTCGATGAACACGGCAATGGCATGGCGCCTGCGCTTTCCCTATTAATAGGCAGCAAACGCAGTTCGGCACCCCGTGCCGCGCCCAATGCTCCCCTGGCTGCCGCGGCTTCCCAGGCGCAGGCTGCTCAAGCGCCCGCCAGTCCGCCGCCGGCACCTGCTGCAGCGTCGACCAAGCGTGCGACGCAAAAAGTGGCTGAGGTCACCGAGGAAGAACCTTCCCGTGACAGCTTCGACCCAATGGCCGGTGCCAGTTCGCAACAGGCTCCGGTTCGTGCCGAACAACGTACCGTGCAGGTCGAAGGTGCGCTCAAGCACACCAGTTATCTGAACCGCACCTTTACCTTTGAGAATTTCGTTGAAGGTAAATCCAACCAGCTGGCGCGCGCCGCCGCCTGGCAGGTGGCTGACAACCCCAAGCACGGTTACAACCCGCTCTTCCTTTATGGTGGCGTCGGCCTGGGTAAAACCCACTTGATGCACGCTGTGGGTAACCATCTATTAAAGAAGAACCCGAATGCCAAGGTCGTATACCTGCATTCCGAGCGTTTCGTGGCGGACATGGTCAAGGCCCTGCAACTGAACGCGATCAACGAGTTCAAACGCTTCTACCGTTCGGTGGATGCGTTGCTGATCGATGACATTCAGTTCTTCGCCCGCAAGGAGCGTTCCCAGGAAGAGTTTTTCCACACGTTCAACGCCCTGCTCGAAGGTGGCCAGCAGGTCATTCTCACCAGTGACCGCTACCCGAAGGAAATCGAAGGCCTTGAAGAGCGCCTCAAATCCCGCTTTGGCTGGGGCCTGACCGTAGCGGTCGAGCCGCCGGAGCTGGAAACCCGCGTGGCGATCCTGATGAAGAAGGCCGATCAGGCCAAAGTCGAACTGCCTCACGACGCCGCGTTCTTCATTGCCCAGCGCATTCGCTCCAACGTCCGTGAGCTGGAAGGCGCGCTCAAGCGCGTGATCGCCCACTCGCACTTCATGGGCCGCGATATCACCATCGAGCTGATTCGCGAATCCCTTAAGGACTTGTTGGCGTTGCAGGATAAACTGGTCTCTGTGGATAACATTCAGCGCACTGTCGCCGAGTACTACAAGATCAAGATCTCCGACTTGCTGTCCAAACGCCGTTCGCGTTCGGTCGCTCGTCCGCGTCAGGTCGCCATGGCGTTGTCCAAGGAACTGACCAACCACAGCCTGCCGGAAATCGGCGATGTGTTTGGCGGTCGCGACCATACAACGGTCTTGCACGCGTGCCGCAAGATCAACGAACTTAAGGAATCCGACGCGGACATCCGCGAGGACTACAAGAACCTGCTGCGTACGCTGACCACTTGATGAACACCAGCGCAGCTTATTAAGGCAAGGGACTAGACCATGCATTTCACCATTCAACGCGAAGCCCTGTTGAAACCCCTGCAACTGGTCGCAGGCGTCGTCGAACGCCGACAGACCTTGCCGGTACTTTCCAACGTGCTGCTGGTTGTCGAAGGCCAGCAATTGTCGCTGACCGGTACCGACCTGGAAGTCGAGCTGGTTGGTCGTGTTCAACTCGAAGAGCCGGCGGATCCGGGTTCCATCACCGTGCCAGCGCGCAAGCTGATGGACATCTGCAAAAGCCTGCCGAACGATGCGCTGATCGACATCAAGGTCGACGAGCAGAAGCTTGTGGTCAAGGCCGGCCGTAGCCGCTTCACCCTGTCGACACTGCCGGCCAACGATTTCCCTACCGTGGAAGAAGGCCCGGGTTCGCTGACCTGCAGTCTGGAGCAAAGCAAGCTGCGCCGTCTGATCGAGCGCACCAGCTTCGCCATGGCCCAGCAGGACGTGCGTTACTACCTCAACGGCATGCTGCTGGAAGTCTCCGCTGGCGTGATCCGCGCCGTAGCCACCGACGGTCACCGTCTGGCCATGTGCTCGATGCAGGCCGATATCGGTCAGCCGGATCGTCACCAGGTCATCGTGCCGCGCAAAGGTATCCTCGAACTGGCACGCCTGCTTACCGAGCCGGACGGCAATGTCAGCATCGTGCTGGGTCAGCATCACATCCGCGCCACCACCGGTGAGTTCACCTTCACTTCGAAACTGGTCGACGGCAAATTCCCGGACTACGAGCGTGTGCTGCCTAAAGGTGGCGACAAGCTGGTACTTGGCGATCGCCAGGCTCTGCGCGAAGCGTTTAGCCGTACCGCGATTCTGTCCAACGAGAAGTACCGTGGTATCCGTCTGCAACTGGCCAGCGGTCAGCTGAAGATCCAGGCGAACAACCCGGAGCAGGAAGAAGCGGAAGAAGAAGTGGGCGTTGAATACAACGGCGGCTCTCTGGAAATCGGCTTCAACGTGAGCTACCTGCTCGACGTACTGGGCGTGATGACCACCGAGCAGGTTCGTCTGATCCTGTCCGACTCCAACAGCAGCGCGCTGGTGCAGGAATCGGATAACGACGACTCGGCCTACGTTGTCATGCCGATGCGTCTGTAATCATGCTCAGCAGAAGCTAGATGTCCTTAAGTCGCGTCTCGGTCACCGCGGTGCGCAATCTGCACCCGGTGACCTTCTCCCCCTCCTCCCGCATCAATATTCTTTACGGCGCCAACGGCAGCGGCAAAACCAGTGTTCTGGAAGCCATCCATCTGCTGGGGCTTGCCCGTTCGTTTCGCAGCACCCGTCTGTTGCCGGTCATTCAATACGAACAACTGGCGTGCACGGTCTTTGGCCAGGTTGAACTGGCGGAGGGTGGGCATAGCGCCTTGGGCATTTCTCGGGATCGACAAGGCGAATTTCAGATCCGTATCGATGGGCAGAATGCGCGCAGCGCCGCGCAACTGGCCGAGATCCTGCCACTGCAACTGATCAATCCGGACAGCTTCCGATTGCTGGAAGGTGCGCCGAAGATTCGCCGGCAGTTTCTCGACTGGGGTGTGTTCCACGTGGAACCGCGTTTCATGTCAACCTGGCAGCGCTTGCAGAAGGCCCTGCGCCAGAGAAACTCTTGGCTGCGGCATGGTACACTTGACGCCGTTTCGCAAGCGGTTTGGGACAGGGAACTGTGCCAGGCCAGCGCTGAAATAGATGAATACCGCCGCGCTTATATCAAAGCCTTGAAACCAGTCTTTGAACAAACCTTGAGCGATCTGGTTGAGCTTGAAGGCTTGACGCTTAGCTATTACCGCGGCTGGGACAAGGACCGTGAACTGAGTGCTGTGCTCGCCGGGTCTCTTCAGCGGGACCAGCAAATGGGGCATACCCAGGCCGGACCACAACGTGCTGATTTGCGTCTCAGACTGGGCGCGCATAACGCCGCGGACATCTTGTCCCGTGGCCAGCAGAAGTTGGTGGTTTGCGCGTTGCGGATTGCCCAAGGTCACTTGGTCAGCCAGGCTCGACGCGGTCAGTGTATTTATCTGGTGGATGACTTGCCGTCCGAGCTGGACGAGCACCACCGTCGCGCACTTTGCCGCTTGTTGGAAGACTTACGCTGCCAGGTCTTTATCACCTGTGTAGATCACGAATTATTGAGGGAAGGCTGGCAGACGGAAACGCCAGTCGCTCTGTTCCACGTGGAACAGGGCCGTATCACCCAGACCCACGACCATCGGGAGTGAAGGCATTGAGCGAAGAAAATACGTACGACTCAACGAGCATTAAAGTGCTGAAAGGCCTGGATGCCGTACGCAAACGTCCCGGTATGTACATTGGTGACACCGACGATGGCAGCGGTCTGCACCACATGGTGTTCGAAGTGGTCGATAACTCGATCGACGAAGCTCTCGCCGGCCACTGCGACGACATCAGCATCATCATTCACCCGGATGAGTCCATCACCGTTCGTGACAACGGTCGGGGCATCCCGGTAGACGTGCACAAAGAAGAAGGTGTTTCGGCAGCCGAGGTCATCATGACCGTACTGCATGCCGGCGGTAAGTTCGACGACAACTCCTACAAAGTATCCGGTGGCCTGCACGGTGTAGGTGTGTCGGTGGTGAACGCACTGTCCAAAGAACTGGTCCTGACCGTTCGCCGCAGCGGCAAAATCTGGGAACAGACTTACATCCACGGTGTTCCACAAGAGCCAATGAAAATCGTTGGTGAGAGTGAAACCACCGGCACCCAGATTCACTTCAAGCCATCGGCCGAGACGTTCAAGAACATCCACTTCAGCTGGGACATCCTGGCCAAGCGGATTCGTGAACTGTCCTTCCTCAACTCCGGTGTCGGCATCGTCCTCAAGGATGAACGCAGCGGCAAGGAAGAGTTGTTCAAGTACGAAGGCGGCCTGCGAGCGTTTGTTGAATACCTGAACACCAACAAGACTGCGGTCAACCAGGTGTTTCACTTCAACATTCAGCGCGAAGACGGCATCGGCGTGGAAATCGCTCTGCAGTGGAACGACAGCTTCAACGAGAACCTGTTGTGTTTCACCAACAACATTCCACAGCGTGATGGCGGTACTCACCTGGTGGGTTTCCGTTCCGCACTGACGCGTAACCTGAATACCTACATCGAAGCCGAAGGTCTGGCGAAGAAGCACAAAGTCGCGACCACCGGTGACGATGCCCGTGAAGGCCTGACCGCGATCATTTCGGTGAAAGTACCGGATCCGAAGTTCAGCTCCCAGACCAAAGACAAGCTGGTTTCTTCCGAAGTGAAGACCGCAGTCGAACAGGAAATGGGCAAGTACTTCTCCGACTTCCTGCTGGAAAATCCGAACGAAGCCAAGCTGGTCGTCGGCAAGATGATCGATGCGGCGCGTGCTCGTGAAGCGGCGCGTAAAGCCCGTGAAATGACCCGTCGTAAAGGCGCGCTGGATATCGCCGGGCTGCCGGGCAAACTGGCTGACTGCCAGGAAAAAGACCCTGCCCTTTCCGAACTGTATCTCGTGGAAGGTGACTCTGCTGGCGGTTCCGCCAAGCAGGGGCGTAACCGTCGGACCCAGGCCATCCTGCCGCTGAAGGGCAAGATCCTGAACGTCGAGAAGGCGCGCTTCGACAAGATGATCTCTTCGCAAGAAGTGGGCACCTTGATCACCGCGCTGGGCTGCGGCATCGGTCGCGACGAGTACAACATCGACAAGCTGCGTTACCACAACATCATCATCATGACCGATGCTGACGTCGACGGTTCGCACATCCGTACCCTGCTGCTGACCTTCTTCTTCCGTCAGTTGCCGGAGTTGATCGAACGCGGCTACATCTACATCGCTCAGCCACCGCTGTACAAGGTCAAGAAAGGCAAGCAAGAGCAATACATCAAAGACGACGAGGCCATGGAAGAGTACATGACGCAGTCGGCCCTGGAAGATGCGAGCCTGCACCTGAACGAAGAAGCACCTGGCATCTCCGGTGAAGCGCTTGAGCGTCTGGTGACTGATTTCCGTCTGGTGATGAAGACCCTCAAGCGTCTGTCGCGCCTGTACCCGCAGGAACTGACCGAGCACTTCATCTACCTGCCAGCGGTGAGCATGGAGCAACTGTCCGATCACGCAGCAATGCAGGATTGGCTGGCTCAGTACGAAGTTCGCTTGCGCACCGTAGAGAAGTCCGGCCTGGTTTACAAAGCCAGCCTGCGTGAAGATCGTGAACGTAACGTCTGGCTGCCAGAGGTCGAACTGATCTCCCACGGCCTGTCGAACTACGTCACCTTCAACCGCGACTTCTTCGGCAGTAACGATTACAAGACTGTCGTTTCGCTAGGCGCTCAGCTGAGCACGCTGCTGGACGACGGCGCGTACATCCAGCGTGGCGAGCGCAAGAAGCCGGTGACCGAGTTCAAGGAAGCCCTTGAATGGCTGATGGCTGAAAGCACCAAGCGTCACACCATCCAGCGATACAAAGGTCTGGGCGAAATGAACCCGGATCAGCTGTGGGAAACCACCATGGACCCAAGCCAGCGCCGGATGCTCAAAGTGACCATCGAAGACGCCATTGGCGCGGACCAGATCTTCAACACCCTGATGGGTGATGCGGTCGAACCACGTCGTGACTTCATCGAAAGCAACGCCCTGGCGGTGTCCAACCTGGACTTCTGATCCCGGTCGATGCCAACGAAAAGGCCAACGCATTGCGTTGGCCTTTTTTATTGGTGCGCCAGGCATGGCGCGTTGCGCGTAAGCGCAACCAGCTTGGCTGTGGTGGCCACGCTGGTGACTTGGAGGTGAAAGTCCTCTACACACCCGGCAAGGGGAAGTGTTAGCCAGAGGCAAGGGTGTCGCGGGTGACTGCGAATCTGAAGGAAGCCCGAGGCAAAATGCTGGCCTGACGAACAGGAAGCGGATAGAGGCGGCGCAGCGGGGTAAGAAGGCCAATATCTTCAAAGCCCGATACTTGCACGGAACGCTGCGACGTAGATCCGACAGGCATAAGCAGGAAGGTCGCGCGAATTACCCTGGGAGATCTGTTTAGCCTGCCATGTGCTACCGGCGTCGCGAGATGACGGGATGGGCGACAGAAGTCAGCAGAGGCCGTAGTAGTTGCTCGAAACCGGAGTAATGAAGGGCTGAACCTGCCATGAGTGGATAGTCGGGTGTGATCTCTGTTGGAGCGTAAAGCAGAAACTCCGCGTAGCGGAGGTCAAGACCATTAGGAGGTAGGAGCCGGAAGCTCCGAGGGCCGGTCTGGGCGCTTAGATACCGCAGGCGACACATCAACGGAACCAAGCTCGCTGACGTTGTTTGTCAGTAGGCAGGAACCGCCGTATACGGAACCGTACGTACGGTGGTGTGAGAGGACGGCGGGGGCAACCCCGCCTCCTACTCGATCCTGCGTTTCACTCGCTCGCTGGCGCCACACTCTCCAACCGATACCCATACCCGTAAATCGTCAGCAACTGCCAACCGCGATCCGCCGTCAGGCCAAGCTTGTTGCGCAGGCGATAGATGTGGGTGTCCAGCGGCCGGGACGACGACATTTTTTCATGGGGCCACAGTCGTTCGTACAGGTAATCCCGTGACAGCGGTCGGCCGAGGTTGCTGAACAGGCAATGCGCCAGGCGGTATTCGCGTTCGGTCATGACAATCGGTTTGCCGTCGCGGGTGATGGTCAGTTCGGCGTCGTCGAAAACCAGATCATTGAAGCTCAACCCTTCGGCCGCCGCGCGCTGCTGGCCATGTCGGCGCAGGACCGCGCCAACACGGGCTTTCAGTTCATTGGGGCGGAAGGGTTTGCTGACGTAGTCATCGGCGCCGGCATTCAGGGCCTGAACGATATCGCTTTCGCCGTCCCGACTGGTGAGCATGATTGCCGCAGGCGGCGCTTCCATGTGCTCGCGGGTCCAGAGCAGCAATGATAAACCCGTGAGGTCGGGCAGTTGCCAGTCGAGTATCAGCAGATCGAAAGTCTCCCTACGCAGTTGGCGCAGCAGGTCTTCGCCTCGTTCGAAGCTGTACAGCGACCACGGCTGCTCTCCGGCTTCGGCCATTTGTTGCAGGGTTTGCTCGACCCGGCGCAGTTCGGCGGGCTCATCGTCCAGAATCGCTACGCGCATACAGGGTGATTCCTTGTCGCTTGGGCAGCTCTTTATCGACCATAGCGGCTCAATCGAAACAGGGAAAGCAAGTGGCCCGCCGTTGGTCGCGGCGTCCGCTATGATTCTTTGAGTCGAAACTTCAGGCGTAGTAATCATGAAACCGTTTACCCCGTCCTGCCCTGTTGGCCATGTTTGACCAACGCCGCCGTGAAATCCGAGAGCCAAGCCAGGTACAGCGATTGTTTCGGCAATTGGTGCGCGAGTGGTTGTGGATAAGTCTTGTGCTGTTACCGCTGACGACGTTGCTGTCTTATCGCGTGCAAATCAACCTGGGCGATGCGTCCCCAGGTCTGAGCGCAGGGCTTTCCCTTGTTCTGGTGACGTGCGTGCTCGGGTTGTTGCTGTGGCGCCCGCGCCTGGCGCTCTGGTTGACGCTCACGGGGATGGCTTGTGCGTTGCTGACCAGCGCCGGCCTTGCGGAGTTCAAGCGCTGGTGGTGGTCACCGACGCCTGCGGTGCTGGGGATGCTGTTTGGTTATCTGATCTGGAACTGGCGGCGCCTCAGTGTGGTGCTGACCTATTTCGGTTGGGAATTGGCGCGGTTGGACAGCGAGCCGAAAGTGTTTCCGGAGCGCCGTCGTGCCCAGTATCCCGGTGGCGACCGTTTGCAGAAGCAGATCATGGCGCTGGAACAAGCCATGAGCCTGACCCGCGATACCCACCGATTCATCGCCGATGGTCTGGAGTACTTGCCGGTGGCCACCTTGATCAGCGATCCCCAAGGGCAGATTCTGCTCGGCAACCGCAAGGCTCGCGACCTGTTTGGCGGGGATCTGGTCGGCGATGATGTGCTCGGGCGACTTAAACAGCTCGGTTATCCGGATATGAGTCGTGGGCCGGGCTCGTCTTTATCGACACTGCCGCTGCTGGAGTTTCGCGACCTAAGGGAACGCAGCCTGCGTCTGGAGCGTGGCGGGTTGTTGCCGGTAGACGGTGATATTCCGGTCGGCTGGCTATGGAACCTGACTGATTTGAGTGTTGAGCGCGAGGCGGAGGAACAGCGCGCGATCCTGTTGCGGTTCCTGTCCCACGACCTGCGGGCACCTCACTCGGCCATCCTCGCGTTGCTCGACGTCCACCGTCATCAAGTGGGCGGTGATGCGCAACTCTTTGATCAAATCGAGCTACAGGTACGCCGGGCCCTGGAACTGACTGACGGTTTTGTACAACTGGCGAGGGCCGAGTCCGAGGCTTATCAGTTTCAGCCGAGCCTGTTTGCGATGCTGGTGCTGGATGTGTTCGACCAGGCGCTGCCCATCGCGCAGCTGAAACAGATCGAACTGGTTCATCAAGTGGAAGAGGAAGCCCAGGAAAGTCTGGTTCTTGCGGATCAGGCGCTGCTGACCCGGGCGTTGTTCAATCTGCTGGAAAATGCCATCAAATACAGTGTTTCAGGTACTCGTATCCGTTTGCGCGTCAGTCAACGCGACGGCTGGCTGATCTGTGATCTCATCGATCAGGGCAAAGGCATCGCCACTGAGGAATTACCCGAATTGTTTAGCCAATACCGACGCTTTTCTTCCGCCCAGGGTATCGATGGCGTGGGGTTGGGATTGTCGATGGTCAAAGCCGTGGTTGATCGGCACGGCGGGCGAATCGAGTGTCAGAGCGAGGTGGGTCGGGGTACGAGATTCAGGCTGCAATTTCCGCTGCTTGCCGAATGAACGCGAGTGATTCAGGTCGCTCCGTCATATCGGAAGTCAGCAATTGTTCCGGGCATAAAAAAACCGGCTATATCAGCCGGTTTTTTTACGTCCAAAAAAAACTTATGCACGTTTTTATGGTTTTTATCATTCTAAGAAATATGTAAAAAAATCATAAAGTTACGTGCAATAAACGACGTTTTTCGATGAAACGGTACACAGGTTATCCACAGAATCTCAGATAGCCACCTGATCGTTTGAAACCGGCGCTTGCGGAGCCGGTGGCAGCGAGCCCATTTCCCGTTGCATCTGCTCGTTCCACGCCTGGACCCGGTCGTTCAATTCAGCAATGGCTCGCGGTCCGGTGCCTGCGGCATACATCGGCTTGCCAATGATCACAGTGATGACGCCCTGCTTCTTCACCCAACCGGTTTTCGGCCAGAACTTGCCTGCGTTGTGCGCAATCGGCAGCACCGGCAATTCGGCATTGACCGCCAAGGCGCTGCCACCGCGCGAGAACTTTCCGACGGTGCCGAAAGGAACGCGCGTGCCTTCAGGGAAGATCAGCACCCAGACATTGTCCTTGAGCAATTCATCGCCCTTCTTCGCAACATGCTTGAGTGCGGCTTTCGGGTTGTCGCGATCGATGGCGATCGGTCGCAGCATGGCCATGGCCCAACCGAAGAACGGCACATAGAGCAATTCACGTTTGAGCACCTGGCTCAGCGGTGAAAAGTAAGCAGAGAGAAAGAACGTCTCCCACGTGCTCTGGTGGTTCGACTGAATGACGCAAGGCTGTTCAGGCACGTTCTCGGCACCTTTCACTTCGTAACGGATACCCAGAAACACTTTGCTCAGCCATAGGGCGCAGCGGCACCAATACACGTTGATGAAGCGATAACGCGCCTTGAAAGGCAAAAACGGCGCGATAAAAAAACTCAGGCTGCACCACAGCAAGGAACTGGTGCCCAGCAGCAGGTAAAAGAGGAAGGTTCTGATGGCCTGCAATATCGACATGGTGACGTTTACCGTTGCGGGCATTGCCCGCCTGTATAAAGCGCACTCCTGATGGATCCTTTATCAGGAATTTCAGAAGCACTCTAATTGTGGATAAGTTCTGCGGCAATCGCCGCCAGATCGTCAAAAATCAATGTGCCTACCGGTAGGGTCTTGCCCAAAGTCTTTTCGCCTTTCCCGGTCTTTACTAAAACTGGCTGTGAATCGACGGCTTTGGCGGCTTCCAGGTCACCAAGGCTGTCGCCGACGAACCAGAGATTGGTCGGCGACACGTTGTAATGAGCGGCGATGGTTTTCAACATCCCGGGTTTCGGCTTGCGGCAATCGCAGCCTTCGTCCGGCCCGTGGGGGCAGTAGACGATCAGCCCGACTTCACCGCCCTGCTCCGCCACCAGCGCGCGCAAGCGCTCGTGCATGGCATCCAGGGTGGCGAGGTCGTAATAGCCGCGAGCGATGCCCGACTGGTTGGTAGCGACCGCTACCGTCCAGCCGGCCTTGCTCAACTGCGCGATGGCTTCGATCGAACCGGGGAGCGGAACCCACTCCTCCACCGACTTGATGTAAGCGTCGGAGTCGTAATTGATCACTCCGTCCCGATCGAGAATCAGCAGTTTCAACAGCAGTCCCTCAACCCAGCAGCGAAATGTCGGCGACGCCGAGGAACAAACCACGCAGGCGCGCCAGCAACGCATAACGGTTGGCGCGGACTTTTGCGTCCTCCGCGTTGACCATCACGGCTTCGAAGAACGCATCCACCGGCTCGCGCAGTGCAGCCAGGCGTGCCAGGGATTCGCTGTACTGACGCGAGGCGGCCATTGGCTGTACAGCCTGGTCAGCCTGCTGGATCGCCGAGTACAGGGAGAACTCGTTGGCGTTGTCGAAGTACTTGGCTTCCACGACTGTCGGAACGGAGCCTTCGACCTTGCTCAGCAAGTTCGACACGCGCTTGTTCACGGCGGCCAGGGCGGCAGCTTCCGGCAGTTTGCGGAAAGCCTGTACCGCTTGCACGCGCTGGTCGAAGTCCAGGGCCGAGCCTGGCTTCAGGGCACGTACCGACAGGTAGGTCGCAACATCGACGCCTTCGTCTTCGTAACGGGCACGCAGGCGGTCGAAGATGAACTCCAGCACCGATTCGTTCAGGCCGGCAGCCTTGACCTTGGTCCCGAATGCATTCACAGCGAAGGCCACCGCGTCGTTCAGGTCCAGATCCAGTTGCTTCTCGATCAGGATACGCAACACACCCAGTGCGGCACGGCGCAGGGCGTACGGGTCTTTGCTGCCGGTCGGCAGCATGCCGATACCGAAGATACCCACGAGGGTGTCGAGCTTGTCGGCGATGGCCACGGCCGCACCGGTCAGAGTGCTCGGCAACTCAGCGCCGGCACCGCGCGGCATGTACTGCTCGTTCAGCGCCAGTGCGACATCTTCCGGCTCGCCGTCGTTGAGGGCGTAGTAGTAACCGGCGACACCTTGCATCTCCGGGAACTCGCCGACCATCTCGGTCGACAGGTCGCACTTCGACAGCAGGCCCGCACGGGCTGCCCACGCAGTGTTGCCGCCGATGCGCTGAGCGATGAACGCGGCGAGCTTGGAAACGCGTTCGGCCTTGTCGTAGACGCTGCCGAGTTTCTCCTGGAACACCACGTTCTGCAGGCGCAGGTTGAAGTCTTCGAGCTTCTGCTTCTTGTCTTGCTTGAAGAAGAACTCGGCGTCGGTCAGGCGTGGGCGAACCACTTTCTCGTTACCGGCGATGATCTGCTGTGGATCTTTGCTCTCGATGTTGGCCACGGTAATGAAACGTGGCAGCAACTTGCCGTCGGCATCCAGCAGGCAGAAATACTTCTGATTGTCCTGCATGGTGGTGATCAGGGCTTCCTGCGGCACGTCGAGGAAGCGCTCCTCGAACGAGCACACCAGCGGCACCGGCCATTCGACCAGCGCGGTCACTTCATCGAGCAGGGCTGGCGGAACGATTGCCGTGCCTTCCTGGCGGGTGGCCAGCTCTTCGGTGCGCTTGCTGATGATCTCGCGACGCTCGTTGGCGTCGGCCAGCACATAGGCGGCACGCAGGTCGGCCAGGTAGCTGGACGGCGAACCGATGCGCACGTTTTCCGGGTGATGGAAGCGGTGGCCACGGGAGTCGCGGCCGGCCTTCTGGGCGAGGATGGTGCAGTCGATGACCTGGTCACCGAGCAGCATCACCAGCCACTGGGTCGGACGAACGAACTCTTCCTTGCGCGCACCCCAACGCATGCGTTTCGGGATCGGCAGGTCGTTCAGGGAATCTTCGACGATGGTCGGCAGCAGACTCGCGGTCGCCTTGCCGGCGATGCTCTGGCTGTAGCGCAGTTTCGGGCCGCTCTGATCGATTTCGCTCAGGTCGACGCCGCACTTCTTGGCAAAGCCCAGTGCCGCTTGGGTCGGGTTGCCTTCGGCATCGAACGCGGCCTGGCGTGGCGGGCCGTCGAGGTTGATGCTGCGATCCGGCTGCTGGGTGGCCAGTGCGGTGATCAGCACGGCCAGGCGGCGCGGCGCGGCGTAGACGGTTTTGCTCTCGTAGTTCAGGCCGGCAGCTTGCAGGCCCTTGTCGATACCGGCGAGGAACGCCTCGGCCAGGGTGTTCAGGGCTTTGGGTGGCAGTTCTTCAGTGCCCAGTTCAACCAGAAAATCCAGAGCACTCATTGTGCAGCCTCCAGCTTGGCCAGTACTTCATCACGCAGGTCCGGGGTCGCCATCGGGAAGCCCAGCTTGGCGCGAGCCAGCAGGTAGGCTTGCGCAACGGAACGCGCCAGGGTGCGTACACGCAGGATGTATTGCTGACGCGCGGTCACCGAGATTGCCCGGCGCGCATCCAGCAGGTTGAAGGTGTGGGAAGCCTTCAACACCATTTCGTAGCTCGGCAACGGCAGCGGCTGGTCGAGTTCGATCAGGCGCTTGGCTTCGCTTTCGTAGAAATCGAACAGTTCGAACAGCTTGTCGACGTTGGCGTGTTCGAAGTTGTAAGTGGACTGCTCCACTTCGTTCTGGTGGAACACGTCGCCGTAGGTCACTTTGCCGAACGGACCGTCAGCCCAGACCAGGTCGTAGACCGAGTCCACGCCTTGCAGGTACATGGCCAGACGCTCGAGACCGTAGGTGATCTCGCCGGTCACCGGGTAGCACTCGATGCCGCCCGCTTGCTGGAAGTAGGTGAACTGGGTCACTTCCATGCCGTTGAGCCAGACTTCCCAGCCCAGACCCCAGGCGCCGAGGGTCGGCGATTCCCAGTTGTCTTCGACGAAGCGGATGTCGTGGACCAGCGGGTCCAGGCCGACATGCTTGAGGGAGCCCAGGTACAGTTCCTGGAAGTTGTCCGGGTTCGGCTTCAGGACCACCTGGAACTGGTAGTAGTGCTGCAGACGGTTCGGGTTTTCGCCGTAGCGGCCGTCAGTCGGACGGCGGCTTGGCTGCACGTAGGCAGCGTTCCAGGTTTCCGGGCCGATGGCGCGCAGGAACGTTGCGGTGTGGAAAGTGCCGGCGCCTACTTCCATATCGTAGGGCTGAAGTACCACACAACCTTGCTCGGCCCAGTATTGCTGGAGGGCGAGGATCAAGTCTTGGAAGGTACGCACGGCTGGCGTAGGCTGGCTCACGAAATTCACCTGTTTCTTGGGCTGCGATTTAAAGAGCGGGAGTATACCCGATTCATTGCTGCGCACGCCCCCTGGAGCCTTATGCCACGCTGCTTTTGGTGTTCCGAAGATCCGCTGTACATGGCATATCACGATCAGGAGTGGGGCACGCCGCTACGCGATGCGCAGGGTTTGTTCGAGTTGCTTTTGCTCGAAGGGTTCCAGGCCGGGCTTTCCTGGATCACAGTGCTGCGCAAACGCGAGCATTATCGCCAGGTGATGTTCGGTTTTGATGTCCAGCGCGTGGCGCAGATGAGCGATGCTGAAATCGACGAGTTGATGCTCGATCCCGGCATCATCCGCAACCGCCTCAAGCTCAATGCGGCCCGGCGCAATGCCCAGGCCTGGCTGGCGCTGGAGGACCCGGTGGCGTTTCTCTGGTCGTTCGTCGGTGGCACGCCTGTGATCAATCATTTCAAGGATCGCAGCGAAGTCCCGGCCGTGACGCCGACCGCCGTGGAAATGAGCAAAGGCTTGAAAAAAGCCGGTTTCACGTTCGTCGGGCCGACCATTTGCTACGCGCTGATGCAGGCCTCGGGCATGGTCATGGACCACACCCGGGACTGCGACCGCTACGCGCAGTTGGCGAACGGCGGTTAGAATGGCCGCCTCGCGCACAGCACAAAATCAGGAGTGACCTGTGGATAAGTTGAAAGGCGCCTTGCTGGTAGGCGCTCTGCGGCTGTTTGCCCTGCTTCCGTGGCGGGCCGTGCAGGCCGTGGGCTCGGCGATTGGCTGGGTCATGTGGAAAACCCCGAACCGTTCCCGCGACGTGGTGCGGATCAATCTGTCCAAGTGCTTTCCGGACATGGACCCCGTCGAGCGCGAACGTTTAGTCGGACAGAGCCTTAAGGACATCGGCAAGTCACTGACCGAAAGCGCCTGCGCCTGGATCTGGCCGGCCCAGCGCTCCATCGACCTGGTGCGCGAGGTCGAAGGCCTCGACATATTGAAGGACGCCCTTGCCTCCGGCAAAGGCGTGGTCGGCATCACCAGCCACCTGGGCAACTGGGAGGTGCTGAACCACTTCTATTGCAGTCAGTGCAAACCGATCATTTTCTATCGTCCGCCGAAGTTGAAGGCGGTGGATGAATTGCTGCAAAAGCAGCGGGTGCAGTTGGGTAACAAGGTCGCCGCTTCCACCAAGGAAGGCATCCTCAGCGTCATCAAGGAAGTGCGCAAAGGTGGTGCAGTGGGCATTCCCGCTGACCCGGAACCGTCCGAATCCGCCGGGATCTTCGTGCCGTTCTTCGCCACCCAGGCACTGACCAGCAAGTTCGTGCCCAACATGCTGGCCGGCGGCAAAGCAGTCGGCGTGTTCCTGCACGCCCTGCGCCTGCCGGATGGTTCAGGCTACAAAGTGATCCTTGAAGCCGCGCCAGAGGCCATGTACAGCACCGATACGGCGGAGTCCTGTGCGGCCATGAGTAAAGTGGTCGAGCGCTATGTGCGGGCGTATCCGAGCCAGTACATGTGGAGCATGAAGCGCTTCAAGAAGCGTCCACCGGGTGAAGAGCGTTGGTATTGATTCAATTGGCATGATCTGTGGATAACCCTGGACTTGGGGTTATCCACAACCGTTCATTCAAGGGCGCAGAAGATGTCCGAACACCGCAAGTCATTGCGCATCAAGATCAGTCACGAAAGCTTTGGCGATTGCCTGGGGCAGACGCGCAACCTGTCTACCACTGGTGTTTACGTCAAGCATCCGCAACTGTCGGCGCTGCCCCGGGGGGCGGTGGTATACGGTCAGGTGCAGGAATTACCCACAGGCGCGCCGCGGGTACGCATGGAAGTGGTGCTGGTGGATGCCGAGGGTATCGGTTTGCGTTATCTCTGATCAGTGAGCCTGACGCTCAAGCTTCTTCAGGAACACCGTCATTTCCTTCTCGGCCTGCTTGTCGCCATGGCCGCGAGCAGCTTCCAGGCCTTGCTCCCAGGCCTGCCGTGCGGCCGTAAAGTCCGCCAGCGCCAAATGGGCCTTGCCCAGTAGTTTCCACGCCGCTGAATACTTCGGATCGAATTCGACGCAGCGTTGGAAATGCTCCGCAGCCTTGGCGTTTTCCCCCAGATCCAGATAGCCCTTGCCCAGGCCGAAGCGCAGCAATGAGTTATCCACACCCTTGGCGAGCATTTTTTCCAGGGATTCGATCATCAGTGGATTCCTTGATAGAGGTGAATCAGGGGTTGATGGATTCCAGTGAAATTGCTATCGCGAGCAGGCTCACTCCTACAGGGGAATGCATTCCAAATGTAGGAGCGAGCCTGCTCGCGATGGGGCCAGTGCAGTCGCTGCAAAACCTCAGAAGAAGCTCAACCCCACATGGAACAGCTTCTCCACATCGCGAATATGTTTTTTATCCACAAGGAACAGAATCACATGGTCGCCCGCTTCGATTACGGTGTCATCGTGGGCGATGATCACTTCTTCGTCGCGGATAATCGCACCAATGGTAGTGCCCGGCGGCAGGCCGATGTTTTCGATGGCCTTGCCGATCACCTTGCTCGATTTCGCATCGCCATGGGCAATCGCCTCGATGGCTTCTGCCGCACCCCGGCGCAGTGAGTGCACACTGACGATGTCGCCTCGGCGCACGTGGGCCAGCAAGGTGCCGATGGTCGCCAGTTGCGGGCTGATGGCGATGTCGATGTCGCCGCCCTGGATCAGATCGACATAGGCCGGGTTGTTGATGATCGTCATCACCTTCTTCGCGCCCAGGCGCTTGGCCAGCAGCGACGACATGATGTTGGCTTCGTCGTCGTTGGTCAGGGCCAGGAAAAGGTCGGCGTCGGCAATGTTCTCTTCCATCAGCAGGTCGCGGTCCGAGGCGCTGCCTTGCAACACCACGGTGCTGTCGAGGTGGTCCGAGAGATGACGGCAGCGTGCCGGATTCATCTCGATGATCTTTACCTGATAACGGCTTTCGATGGCCTCGGCCAGGCGCTCGCCGATCTGCCCGCCACCGGCGATGACGATGCGTTTGTAGGTCTCATCGAGACGGCGCATTTCGCTCATCACCGCGCGAATGTTCGCCTTGGCGGCGATGAAAAATACTTCGTCGTCGGCCTCGATCACCGTGTCGCCCTGGGGCAGGATCGGCCGGTCACGACGGAAAATCGCCGCGACGCGGGTTTCCACGTTCGGCATGTGTTCACGCAATTGCCGCAGTTGCTGGCCCACCAGCGGCCCGCCGTAGTAAGCCCGCACTGCCACCAGTTGCGCCTTGCCTTCGGCGAAGTCGATTACCTGCAAGGCGCCGGGATGCTGGATCAGGCGCTTGATGTAGTTGGTAACCACTTGTTCGGGGCTGATCAGCACGTCCACCGGAATCGCTTCGTTCTGGAACAATTGCTCTTCGCGGGTCAGGTACGCGGCTTCGCGCACCCGGGCGATCTTGGTTGGAGTGTGGAACAGGGTGTGGGCGACCTGGCAGGCGACCATGTTGGTTTCGTCGCTGTTGGTCACGGCGACCAGCATGTCGGCGTCATCCGCTCCGGCCTGGCGCAACACGGTCGGGAATGAGCCGCGACCTTGTACGGTGCGGATGTCCAGGCGGTCGCCGAGATCGCGCAGGCGTTCGCCATCGGTGTCGACCACGGTGATGTCGTTGGCTTCGCTGGCCAGGTGTTCCGCCAGCGAACCGCCGACCTGCCCTGCTCCGAGGATGATGATTTTCATCCAGTCACTCCATTGAATCCGTTTAACCGCGAGCGGCGGCGATCTTGATCAGCTTGGCGTAGTAGAACCCGTCGTGGCCACCTTCCTGGGCCAGCAACTGGCGACCATGGGGCTGCTTGATGCCGGCCGCCGTGGCGAGGTCCAGTTCACGAGCACCCGGCGTGCGGGCGAGGAAGGCTTCGATGACCTCGGTGTTCTCGGTCGGCAGCGTGGAACAGGTGGCGTACAGCAGGATGCCGCCGACCTCCAATGTGTTCCACATGGCGTCGAGCAACTCGCCCTGCAGCAGCGCCAGCGCGGCGATGTCGTCGGGCTGGCGGGTCAGCTTGATATCGGGGTGACGACGAATCACACCGGTGGCCGAGCATGGCGCGTCCAGCAGGATGCGCTGGAACGGCTTGCCGTCCCACCACGCCTGAGTGTCGCGGCCGTCGGCGGCAATCAGTTCGGCGCTCAGTTTCAGGCGTTCGAGGTTTTCCCGCACCCGCACCAGCCGCTTGGCTTCCAGGTCTACCGCCACGACGCCGGCCAGTTTTGGCTCGGCTTCGAGGATGTGGCAGGTCTTGCCACCGGGGGCGCAGCAGGCGTCGAGCACCCGTTGGCCCGGCGCGAGGTCGAGCAGATCGGCAGCCAGTTGCGCGGCTTCGTCCTGCACGCTGATCCAACCCTCGGCGAAACCCGGCAGGCTGCGCACATCGGCGGCGGCGTCGAGCACGATGCCGTCGCGGCTGTACACGCACGGCGTGGCGGCAATACCCGCCTCAGTCAGCAAACCGAGGTAGGCATCACGGCTGTGATGGCGACGGTTGACTCGCAGGATCATTGGCGGATGCGCATTATTCGCCGCGCAAATGGCTTCCCATTGCTCCGGCCAGAATGCCTTCAGGGATTTTTGCAGCCAGCGCGGGTGAGCGGTGCGCACCACCGGATCACGTTCCAGCTCGGCGAAAATCGTTTCGCTTTCGCGCTGAGCATTACGCAGCACTGCGTTGAGCAACGCCTTGGCCCAAGGCTTTTTCAACTTGTCGGCGCAACCTACGGTTTCACCAATGGCGGCATGGGCCGGGACGCGGGTGTAGAGCAACTGATAAAGCCCGACCAGCAACAGCGCCTCGACATCGGCGTCGGCGGCCTTGAACGGTTTCTGCAGCAGCTTGGCCGCCAGTGCCGACAAGCGTGGCTGCCAGCGCGCGGTGCCGAACGCCAGGTCCTGAGTGAAACCGCGATCACGGTCTTCGACCTTGTCCAGTTGAGTCGGCAGTGAGCTGTTGAGCGAGGCTTTTCCGCTCAGGACGGCAGCGAGTGCCTTGGCGGCGGCCAGACGCGGGTTCATTGAGCGTCCGCCGCTTGACCGAGGACAGTGCCGATGGCGAATTTCTCACGACGGCTGTTGAACAGGTCGCTGAAGTTCAGCGCCTTGCCGCCGGGCAATTGCAGACGGGTCAGGCACAAGGCCTGCTCGCCGCACGCGACGATCAGGCCTTCCTTGCTGGCGCTGAGGACTTCACCCGGGGCACCTTTGCCTTCGGCAAGGTTCGCGGCCAGCACTTTCAGGGCTTCACCGTTCAAGGTGCTGTGGGTGATCGGCCACGGGTTGAAGGCACGCACCAGACGCTCCAGCTCAATCGCCGGGCGACTCCAGTCGATGCGTGCTTCGTCCTTGTTCAATTTGTGCGCATAGGTAGCGAGGCTGTCGTCCTGCACTTCGCCCTTCAACGTTGCGGCGGCGAGGCCGGCAATCGCCTTGACCACGGCCGGCGGGCCCATTTCGGCCAGACGATCGTGCAGGCTGCCGCCGGTGTCTTCGGCGCTGATCGGCGTGGTGACCTTGAGCAGCATCGGCCCGGTGTCGAGGCCGGCCTCCATGCGCATCACGGTCACGCCGCTTTCGGCGTCCCCCGCTTCCACGGCGCGCTGGATCGGCGCCGCGCCACGCCAGCGCGGCAGCAGCGAGGCGTGACTGTTGATGCAACCCAGGCGCGGAATATCCAGCACCACTTGCGGCAGGATCAGGCCGTAGGCGACCACTACCATCAAGTCCGGCTTCAGTGCAGCCAGTTCAGCCTGAGCATCTTCGTTGCGCAGGGTCGGCGGTTGCAACACCGGGATACTGTTCTCTAGAGCAAGCTGCTTGACCGGGCTCGGCATCAGTTTTTGCCCGCGACCGGCCGGACGATCCGGTTGGGTGTAGACCGCGACGATCTCGTAAGGGCTGTCGAGCAGGGCCTTGAGGTGTTCGGCGGCGAATTCGGGGGTGCCGGCAAAGACGATGCGCAGTGGCTCAGTCATGGGTGTTCTCTATTGCAAAGCATCTTGAAAAGAAAAAGGCTTGCCGTGGCAAGCCTTTGAAGGAGGGCATCAAGCGTTTTGGCGATGCTGTTTTTCCAGCTTCTTCTTGATGCGGTCGCGTTTGAGCGTCGACAGGTAATCGACGAACAATTTGCCGTTGAGGTGGTCGCATTCGTGCTGGATGCACACGGCGAGCAAATCTTCGGCGATCAGTTCGTAAGGTTGGCCGTCTCGGTCCAGGGCCTTGACCTTGACCCGTTGCGGGCGATCGACGTTTTCGTAGAAACCCGGCACAGACAGGCAGCCTTCCTGATACTGGCCCATCTCGTCGGTCAGCGGTTCGAACTCGGGGTTGATGAACACTCGCGGTTCGGTGCGGTCTTCGGAGAGGTCCATCACGACGATACGTTTGTGCACGTTGACCTGGGTAGCGGCGAGGCCGATGCCAGGCGCTTCATACATTGTTTCAAACATGTCGTCGACCAACTGACGCACTTCGTCGTCCACTACGGCCACTGGTTTGGCAATAGTGCGCAGACGCGGATCAGGGAATTCGAGGATGTTTAAAATGGCCATAAGCTTGATTAGTGCACGTGTGAAGTAAGGTCGGGTCGATGGTCTGGCGGTCCGAAGATGCAGGCTACCGTTGTAAAACGTAGCTCCCTTCTGTTGACAAGCAAGTTTTGACAAGCAAGCCGGGAGCGAGCCACTGAGGGCTCTGGCGTTTCACGCGAACGTACATAATAAAGGGATTCACCGCATGAGGAAATCACTACTCGCCCTGCTGCTCCTGGCCTCGGCCGGTCTGGCGTACGGGCAAGTGCCACTTCGGGAAGATATTCCCACCATAAAGCTGTCGCCTCAGGTGCGCAGCAGCCCGGTAACCGAGGCTATCCCCAGCATTGCGCTGAAATCGATCAACAGCTTTCTGCTGAGCAACCGCATCGTCGACAAGGCCGAGGATTTCGACAAGGCGCCCTACGTCGTCGCCGGTGATGCCGAACGGGTGCTCAGCGGCGCGGGTGACCGCATCTTTGCCCGCGGCCATTTCGATCCGGCGCAACCGGCGTACGGCATCTTCCGCCAAGGCAAGGTCTACACCGATCCGCAGAGCAAGGAAATACTGGGGATCAACGCCGACGACATCGGCGGCGGTGAGGTCGTGGCCATTGAAGGTGACGTCGCCACCCTGGAATTGCAA
Source organism: Pseudomonas sp. GL-RE-26 (assembly GCF_019956275.1). Lineage (NCBI taxonomy): Bacteria > Pseudomonadati > Pseudomonadota > Gammaproteobacteria > Pseudomonadales > Pseudomonadaceae > Pseudomonas > Pseudomonas sp. GL-RE-26. The sequence goes on along the minus strand of NZ_JAHBDI010000011.1, from coordinate 82,868 downwards.
CGCACGACCCAGGAGGTCCGCCTCGGCGATCGCTTGTTCAGCGGTGAAGAGCACGCGATCAACTCGACCTTCACGCCCAGCGCACCGAGCCACGAAATCAATGGTTTGATCATCGATGTGCCGCGTGGGGTCACGCAGATCGGCGAGTTGGACGTGGTTACGCTGAACAAGGGGCAGCGCGACGGCCTGGCCGAAGGCAATCTGCTGGCGGTGATGAAGACAGGCGAAACGGTGCGGGACCGGATCACCGGTCAGCCGTTGAAAATTCCCGATGAGCGCGCCGGTCTGCTGATGGTTTTCCGTACCTACGACAAACTCAGCTATGGGCTGGTGCTCAGCGCTTCGCGCTCGCTGTCGGTGATGGACAAGGTGCGAAATCCGTAAGAGTGCTTCACAAGTTACCAACAGAGTTATCCACAGCTTATTCCCGTTTGTATGGGTGCTCATAACGATCAAGGATGATCCATGTCGCTGTCTGCCGTTACACCGGTTTCCCCTGCGGAACTGGAAGCTCGTTTACGTCTGCACCGTTTGCCGGAACTCGGTCCGGCGCGTTTCAAGAAGTTGCTCGAAGCCTTCGGCTCGGCATCCAAAGCCCTCAGTGCGCCACCCAGTGCCTGGCGCGCGCTGGGTTTGCCACTGGCCTGTTCAGAGGCCAGGCGTAGCACTGAGATCCGTGATGGCGCCAGTCATGCATTGGCCTGGCTGGAGCATCCGGCCCAGCATTTACTGATGTGGGACCAACCGGACTACCCGGCACTGCTGGCACAAATCAGCGATGCACCGCCGCTGTTATTTGTCGCGGGCGATCCGGGCATTCTGGAAAAACCACAACTGGCGATGGTCGGCAGCCGTCGCGCTTCCCGGCCGGGAATGGATACCGCTGCCGCGTTTTCCCGCAGCCTGGCCGGTGCCGGTTTTGTCATTACCAGCGGCCTGGCCCTGGGCATTGACGCCGCCGCGCACCAGGCCGCGCTCGACGTCGGCGGGCAAACGGTCGGTGTGCTCGGTACGGGGCTCGAAAAGTTTTATCCACAGCGAAATAGACGCCTGGCGGACGCCATGATCGCATCAGGTAGCGCAGTGCTTTCGGAGTTTCCACTGGATGCAGGCCCCAGCGCCGGCAACTTCCCCCGGCGCAATCGGATCATCAGTGGTTTGTCTCTCGGGGTGCTGGTGGTCGAAGCCAGTGTCGCCAGCGGTTCACTGATCACCGCGAGGCTGGCGGCGGAACAGGGGCGCGAGGTGTTTGCGATGCCCGGGTCGATCCATCACCCCGGCGCCCGCGGTTGCCATCAATTGATCCGTGACGGTGCGGTGCTGGTGGAAACCATCGAACATATCCTCGAAGCTTTGCGCGGTTGGCAACGACTGTCGTTATCTACAGAAACCTGCACCCCTGCAACGACTCACCCTCTGTTGAAGTTGTTGCATGCCGCGCCTCACACCAGTGAAGCGCTGGCCGATGCAAGCGGCTGGGCTCTGCCGAAAGTGCTGGTGGCGTTGACAGAACTGGAAATGGATGGCCGCGCCGTGTGCGAAAGCGGGCGCTGGTTTGCGCGGGTGAGCTAGGTTTTATAAACAAGATCGGTAAACTGCGCAGAGCCTTAGTCTGGAGTGTTTTTCATGGTCAACAGTTGGCGTGTGCAACAAGCCGCGCAAGCAATTCGCGCCGGGGCGGTGATTGCCTACCCAACCGAAGCGGTCTGGGGCCTGGGTTGCGACCCGTGGGACGAGGAAGCGGTGGAACGTCTGCTGCTGATCAAGGGCCGGTCTATGGACAAGGGGCTGATTCTGGTCGCCGACAACATCCGTCAGTTCGATTTCCTCTTCGAAGACTTTCCCGAGTTGTGGATGGACCGCATGGCCAGCACCTGGCCGGGTCCGAACACCTGGCTGGTGCCGCACCAGAACCTGCTGCCAGAGTGGATTACCGGCGTGCATGAAACCGTGGCGTTGCGGGTCAGCGATCACCCACTGGTGCGGGACTTGTGCGCGCTGGTCGGGCCACTGGTGTCGACGTCGGCCAACCCGCAGGGGCGCCCGGCGGCACGTACGCGGATTCGCGTCGAACAGTATTTCCGTGGCCAGGTGGATCTGGTGCTGGGTGGCAATCTGGGCGGGCGCAAGAACCCGAGCGTGATTCGCGATCTGGCCACCGGGAGGGTTGTGCGCCCGGACTAAAGCTGGATGAACATGTGGCGAGGGAGCTTGCTCCCGTTCGGGTGCGCAGCGCCCGCAAAAACTGCAGGCGCGTTGTAACTGAAACTACACAGTTGCCGAATGCAGGGCTGCTGCACAGCCCAACGGGAGCAAGCTCCCTCGCCACAGAGGGTTATGGCAACAAAACAACCGAACCGGTCGTGCGCCGCGCCGACAACTCGGTCTGCGCCTTCGCCGCGTCAGCCAGTGGATAACGCTGGCTGATGTCCACGGTCAGCTTGCCGCTGATGATCATCTCGAACAACTCGTCGGCCATGCGTTGCAGGTTCTCGGCGTTGTTCGCATAAGTGCCCAGGGTTGGCCGGGTCACGTACAGCGAGCCTTTCCCCGCCAGGATCCCCAGGTTCACGCCGTCGACCGCGCCGGACGCATTGCCGAAACTCACCACCAGCCCGCGCGGCGCGACGCTGTCGAGTGAAGTCAGCCAGGTGTCCTTGCCAACACCGTCGTACACCACCGGGACTTTTTTGCCGTCGGTCAATTCCAGCACGCGCTGAGCGACATTTTCATGGCTGTAGTCGATGGTCGCCCAGGCGCCGTTGGCCTTGGCCAGCGCGGCTTTCTCCGCCGAGCTGACGGTGCCGATCAGCTTCACGCCCAAGGCCCTGGCCCATTGGCAGGCCAGGGAACCGACCCCACCGGCCGCCGCATGGAACAGGATGGTTTCGCCACCTTTGAGTTCATAAGTCTGACGCAGCAGGTACTGCACGGTCAGGCCCTTGAGCATCACGCCGGCGGCCTGTTCGAAGCTGATGGCGTCCGGCAGTTTCACCAGATTGGCCTCGGGCAAGACGTGAACTTCGCTGTAGGCGCCCAGAGGGCCGCTGCCATAGGCGACGCGATCGCCGATCTTGAAGCGGGTCACGTCGCTGCCCACCGCCTCGACCACGCCTGCACCTTCTGAGCCGACACCCGACGGCAGGGACGGTGGCGGGTACAGGCCGCTGCGGTAATAGGTGTCGATGAAGTTCAGGCCGATGGCCTTGTTGGTCACGCGTACTTCCTTCGGACCTGGCTCGGCAGGCTGGTAATCCACATATTCGAGCACTTCGGGGCCGCCATGGGCGCGGAACTGGATACGCTTTGCCATCAGAACTCTCCATAGGTCGTTTTACCAAGCTCCCTATCGGACTCCTAAGCTTGATCTTCGTCAACTGCGGCGAGGTGACTTGCGATGGTATGCTACGCGCCCATTTGCGCAGGCTGAGCTCCAATGGAGCGCCGCGTTGTTTTGCCCGATTCAAGGTGATGACATGACGACCCGCACCGAGGCCGTAAAAGCCTACCTGCTCGACCTGCAAGACCGTATTTGCGCCGTCCTGGAAGCCGAAGACGGTGGCACGCAATTCGTCGAAGATGCCTGGACCAGGCCGGCGGGCGGTGGCGGTCGCACCCGTGTGATAGAAAACGGCGCGGTGATTGAAAAGGGTGGCGTCAATTTTTCCCATGTCTTCGGCAGCGGTCTTCCACCGTCTGCCAGCGCTCATCGACCGGAACTGGCCGGCCGTGGCTTCGAAGCCCTCGGCGTGTCGTTGGTGATTCACCCGCACAACCCGCACGTGCCGACTTCCCACGCCAACGTGCGCTTTTTCATCGCTGAAAAAGAAGGTGAAGAACCGGTCTGGTGGTTTGGTGGCGGCTTCGACCTGACCCCGTATTACGGCAACGAAGAAGACTGCATCCACTGGCACCGCGTCGCCGAGCAGGCCTGTGCGCCGTTCGGCCCGGACGTCTACCCGCGTTACAAGGCCTGGTGCGACAGCTACTTCCACATCAAGCATCGTCACGAGCCGCGCGGCATCGGCGGGTTGTTTTTCGACGACCTGAACGAGTGGGACTTCGATACCACCTTCGCCTTCATGCGCGCCATCGGTGACGCGTACATCGACGCCTATCTGCCGATCGTGCAGCGCCGCAAGAACGATGCGTTCACCGAAAAACAGCGGGAATTCCAGGAGTTCCGCCGTGGGCGCTATGTCGAGTTCAACCTGGTCTACGACCGCGGCACGCTGTTCGGCCTGCAATCGGGTGGGCGTACCGAGTCGATCCTGATGTCGCTGCCACCGCAAGTGCGCTGGGGCTACGACTGGAAGGCCGAGCCCGGCAGCGAAGAAGCGCGCCTGACCGAGTACTTCCTGCAAGACCGCGATTGGTTGGCCGAAGCCTGAACGAGGAATACTGATGGACCGTTATGTCGTTTTCGGTAACCCGATTGGCCACAGCAAGTCGCCGTTGATCCATCGCCTGTTCGCCGAGCAGACCGCGCAAAAGCTGGACTACAACACGCTACTGGCGCCACTGGACGACTTTTCCACCTGTGCCCGGACGTTTTTCCTCGAAGGACGGGGCGCCAATGTGACGGTGCCGTTCAAGGAAGAAGCCTATCGGCTGGCAAACAGCCTGACGGCGCGGGCGCAAAGGGCCGGAGCGGTGAACACCCTGAGCAAACTGGCCGATGGCAGTCTGCTGGGCGACAATACCGACGGCGCCGGACTGGTGCGCGACCTGACGGTCAATGCCGGGTTCAGCCTCAAGGGCAAACGCATCCTGCTGCTCGGTGCCGGCGGCGCGGTGCGCGGTGCTTTGGAGCCGTTGCTGGCCGAGCAACCGGCATCGGTGATCATCGCCAACCGCACGGTGGAAAAGGCCGAGTTGCTGGCGGAACTGTTCTGCGATCTGGGGCCGGTCTCGGCCAGTGGCTACGACTGGTTGCAGGAGTCGGTGGACCTGATCATCAACGCGACCTCCGCGAGCCTGACCGGTGATGTACCGCCGATTGCTGCCAGCCTGATCGAACCGGGCAAAACGGTGTGCTACGACATGATGTACGGCAAGGAGCCGACCTCGTTCTGCCGCTGGGCCAGCGAACATGGGGCGGCGGTGGCGATGGATGGCTTGGGGATGCTGGCCGAGCAAGCGGCGGAAGCGTTTTTCCTGTGGCGCGGCGTGCGTCCGGAGACGGCGCCGGTGTTGGCTGAACTTCGCCGACAGTTGGCCCTTTAAAGTCTTTAATCCTCAAACCGGATCGGGCACTTCTGCGCCCCTTCCAGCTTTCTCAGTTCTTCCACCACCTGCGGTCGGGCCCGACGCAAGGTCAGGCTGCGGTCCTGGCGAAGCAGGCGCCGCGCTTCCTGGTGCAGCATTTCCACCCCGGAATAGTCGATGAAGTTGATCTGCTGCGCCTCGATCACCACGCGCGCGCCGTTCATGCGTTGCAGGCGCACTTGCAGGTAATGGCTGGCGCCGAAAAAGATCGAGCCGCCGACCCGCAGAATGTCTTCCTCGCCATCTCGCACATGCTGCACCCGTGGTTGCGATGTGCGCTTGAGGTAGAAAAAAAGCGAGGCCAACACGCCGGCGTAGATCGCCGTTTGCAGTTCCAGCAGCAAGGTGGCGACGCAGGTCAGCGCCATTACCACGAACTCAGCGCGGCTGACCCGCAACAACGCGCGAATGCCGCGATGGTCCACCAGCCCCCAGGCGATCAACAGAATGCTGCCCGCCATGGCCGGAATCGGGATGTGCGCGATCAGGCTCGCGCCGAAGATCGCAAACAGCGCCACCCACAATGCCGAAAAAATCCCGGCCAGGGGCGAACAGGCACCCGCTTCATAGCTCAGGCCTGAGCGAGTGAAGGAACCGGCTGACAGCGATCCGGAAAAAAACGCACCGACGATGTTCGACAGGCCTTGGGCACGAACTTCCTGATTCGCGTCGAGTATTTGCTGCGAACGTGCGGAGATCGAGCGGGCAATCGACAGGCTGGTCACCAGACCGAGCATTCCGACCGCCACCGCGCTGGGCAGCAGGCGCAGGATCAGATCGAGGTCCAGCGGCAACGGACTGAAAGGAGGTAGCTTGCCGGTAAAGGCGCTGACCAGTTGCACATGGCCGAACATGGATGGCCAGAGCCAAACCAGCAAGCCGCCGAGAACCAGGGTGATCAAGAGCGTCGGCCAGCGTGGCAGCAGCAGCTTGAGGATCACGCCCACCACCACCGTCGCCAGCCCCAGTGCCAGCGAAGGTTTGTCGATGTTGCCGAGATGGCGCAACAAGGTAATGAAATTATCCAGCGCGGTGGCCTGGCTGGGCAAGTCCAGCCCCAGCAGGTTAGGCAATTGACCGATGGCAATGACCACGGCGGCACCCAGGGTGAAGCCGAGTACCACCGAGTGAGAGACGAAATTCACCAGTGCGCCAAAGCGCAGCAACCCCAGCAGCCACTGAAAGAGGCCGGCCAGAAACGTCAGCAACAGGATCAACATGACGTAGTCCTGCGACGCTGGAACGGCCAGAGGACTGACGCTGGCGTACAAGACAATGGAGATGGCCGCCGTAGGACCGCAGATCAGATGCCATGACGAACCCCACAGGCAGGCAATTAGCACCGGAATGATTGCGGCGTACAGGCCGTATTCCGGCGGCAGGCCGGCAATCAGTGCGTAGGCAATGGATTGCGGCAACGCGAGAATTGCGCCGCTGAGGCCAACGATCAGGTCACGACCGACACTGGCGCGGGTTTGCCGGGGTAGCCAGGTGAGGAATGGGAAGAGTGAATGGCGGCTTGGCAGGGCCATGGGGCCTCTCGGGTGGAGTTTTACGGAAGAGTATCAGGCCCAGGCAATCATTGTGGCGAGGGAGCTTGCTCCCGCTGGACCGCGTAGCGGTCCCAAAAGGGTAATCATGATGTGTCTGACTCATCGAGGTAACCGGATTGCGTCTGCTGCGCAGCCGAGCGGGAGCAAGCTCCCTCGCCACAGGTAATCATCAGAGTTTGGCTTTGACCGCCGGCAAAGCATCCTTGCCATCCACGGTCTTCACCCCATCGAGCCATTTATCCAGCACCGCCGGGTTGGACTTGATCCAAGCCTTGGCCGCATCGGCATTGCTGACTTTCCTGTTCACCACCTCGGCCATGATGCTGTTCTCCATGTCCTGGGTGAAGCTCAGGTTGGTCAGCAGTTTGCCGACGTTCGGGCAGGCCTGTGCATAACCTTTGCGGGTCAGGGTATGCACACTGCCGGTGTCACCGAAGTATTTCTCGCCGCCCTTCAGATAGTGCATTCTCAGCTGCACGTTCATCGGGTGCGGGGTCCAGCCGAGGAAGGTCACGAATTTCTGTTTTTTCACCGCGCGGGACACTTCCGCCAGCATGGCCTGCTCGCTGGACTCGACCAGTTTCCACTGGCCCATGTCGAAATCGTTTTTCTTGATGATCTCTTGCAGCGAGATGTTTGCCGGCGCGCCGGAGCCGATGCCGTAGATCTTGTGGTCGAACTTGTCGGCGTATTTGTTCAGGTCGGCAAAGTTATGCACACCCGCGTCCCACACGTAGTCCGGAACGGCGAGGGTGAATTCGGTGCCGTCGAGATTCTTCGCCAGCTGTGTGACATCGCCGTTGGCGACGAACTTGTCATAGAAGCCCTGCTGCGCCGGCATCCAGTTACCCAGGAACACATCGACCTGGCCATCCTTGAGCCCGCCAAAGGTGATCGGCACCGCGAGGGTGTCGACCTTGGCCTTGTAGCCCATGCCGTCCAGCAGAAACCCGGTGATGGCATTGGTCGCGGCAATGTCGCTCCAGCCCGGATCGGCCATTTTCACGGTCTCGCAACTCTGATCGGCAAACGCCGATGCACTACCCAGAGCCAGGAGCCCGACCGTCAGTACTGTGGATAACCTTTGCATGGACTTCCCCTTAACATTATTGGTTTTGGCAGGGTTGTGGATAACGTGCTTTACGCTCCAGATCGTCGAGGTCGATGTGGTTGCGCATGTACTGCTGACTGGCGTCCACCAGCGGCTGGTGATCCCAGCTCTTCAGCTTGCCGAGGGTCAGCGCCTCGGCTACGAAACGCCGGCGCCGCTGGCTGGCGAGCACCTGCTGATGAATTGCCGGAATGTTCCATTTGGCCCGAGCTTCGGTGAGAAAATCGTCGAACAGCTGGCGATGTTGCGGCGATTGGCTGAGTTCTTCCAGTTCACGAGGGTCATTCTTTACGTCGAAGAGCAGGCAAGGGTCGTCTTCGCTGTAGATGAATTTGTAGGCACCGCGGCGGATCATCATCAACGGGCTGACGGTGCCTTCGGCCATGTATTCGCCGAATACCTCGTCGTGACCGCCCTGCCCTTGCAGGTGAGGGACCAGCGAGCGGCCGTCCAGCGGCAAGCCGGGCTCCAGCGAGCCGCCGGCCAATTCAACAAACGTTGGTAACAGGTCCGCCGTGGAAACACTGGCGCTGACCCGGCCGGCGCCGAATTGCCCCGGTGCGCTGATCAGCAGTGGCACCCGTGCGGCCATTTCATACCAGTGCATTTTGTACCAGAGGCCGCGCTCGCCGAGCATGTCACCGTGGTCACCGGAAAACACGATGATGGTGTCATCGATCAGCCCGGTATCCTCTAGGGTTTGCAGGAGTTTGCCGACGTTGCTATCGATATAGCTGCACGCGCCGAAATAGGCGCGGCGGGCATCGCGGATCTTATCCACAGGCAGTGGCTTGTCCCACAAGTCGTAGACCTTGAGCAGACGTTGCGAGTGCGGATCGAGGTTCTGCGGGTCCGGGGTTGCAGGCAGCGGGATATCGGCATCGTCGTACAAATCCCAGAAAGCCTTGGGAATTGTGTACGGGTCGTGTGGGTGAGTCATGGAAACGGTCAGGCAGAACGGCTGGTCGCCATCCTCGCGGATATGGTCGAACAGGTACTGCTGGGCCTTGAACACCACCTCTTCGTCGAAATCCAGTTGATTGGTGCGCACGCACGGGCCGGCTTGCAGCACCGACGACATGTTGTGATACCAGGTCGGGCGCACGTCCGGTTCATCCCAGTTCACAGCCCAGCCGTAGTCGGCCGGGTAGATGTCGCTGGTCAGGCGTTCTTCGTAGCCATGCAGCTGGTCTGGCCCACAGAAATGCATCTTGCCCGACAGGGCAGTGCGGTATCCGAGGCGGCGCAGGTAGTGGGCGTAGGTCGGTACGTCGGCGGGGAAATCGGCTGCGTTGTCGTAGGCGCCGATCTTGCTCGGCAACTGGCCACTGACCAGGGTGAAACGCGACGGCGCGCACAGGGGGCTGTTGCAATAAGCCGAGTCGAACACCACGCCTTGTGCGGCGAGGCGGCTGAGATGAGGCAGTTTGATGGGCGAAGGGCCGTAGAACGGCAACATTGGCGCGGCCATTTGATCGGCCATGATGAAAAGAATGTTCTTGCGCTTCATGTGATCGCGGCATTCCATAGTGGATGTTTATGCGAGAGTGCTGGCTTCGAGAATGAAACCCTCGCACCTTGCGGTAAAGCCCGCGCGCGGCAATGACTAGGATAAGCACAGCTTATGTATGACGCCCTTGGTGACCTGTCACTGGATCTGCTTCGTGCCTTCGAAGCGGCGGCCCGTCAGCGCAGTTTTACCGCCGCGGCGGTTGAGTTGGGCACCACGCAACCGGCCATCAGCCAGCAGATAAAGCGCCTGGAAGAGCAACTGGCGACACGCCTGTTCGACCGTATTTATCGCGGTATCGAGTTGACCGAGGCCGGGCAGATACTTTTTGAGCAGGTTCAGCTCGGTTTGCAGAATATCGACGCAGGATTGAGCGCAATCAGCGCACAGCAACAGCATGAAGTGCTGCAGGTGGCCACGGATTTTGCCTTCGCCGCCTATTGGCTGATGCCGCGTTTGCACCGCTTTCACGCGGCCAATCCGCAGGTGGATGTCAGCCTGGTCACCAGTGAACGCAGCCATAACATGCTACGTACCGATATCGATGTGGCGGTGCTGTTCGGCGATGGCCGCTTCAAGCAGGGTGAAAGCCACTGGCTGTTCAGCGAGGAAGTGTTTCCGGTGTGCAGCCCGCAGTTGTTGAGCGAACGCACTCTGCCCTTGCCGGCCCAGGCATTGCTGGAGTTTCCGTTGCTGCACCTGCGTGGGGAGCACAGCAGTAATTGGTTCGACTGGAGTGGTGTGTTCCGCGAGCTGGGCATCACTTCTCCCCCGGCGCCCGGGCAGTTGCGCTTCGACAATTACACTTTGTTGATTCAGGCCGCGATTGGCGGCCAGGGCGTGGCCATCGGCTGGCGCCACCTTGTGGATAACTTGCTGGCGCAAGGGCTGTTGTGTCGACCGATCGGTGAAACGGTGATGTCGAGGCTGGGTTACTACGTGGTGTTGCCCCAGCGCAAAAGACGTAGAGCATTGATCCAGCAGTTTGTGGATTGGTTGATGGCCGAACAGGCCAGTAGTGCGCAATCGCTCAACGGCCTGACGCTGCCGTCCATTGCGGTTTAGCTGTCGGTGGCGATGAAGTTGACGTGCTCTCGGATGTGCAGGTTCAAGTGCAATTCATCGGCAATGCCCACGGCGGTGCGGGCCAGGCGTCCGAGCGGTTCGGACAACCCCGGCTCGAGGTTGCCGCCGGGTTTGGCGAAATGTTCGATGGTCAGCCCAGGTACCCCGCGCGGCTCGTTAACCAGCGTCCACTTCAATGGACTGCTCTGCAGTGCCTCGCGGATTTCCTCGGCGGCGTGACGTTGCAAGCTGTCCTCGGATTCCGGTTCGTCCAGCACGTCGAAATCACCCACCAGAAACAATCGGGCGATGTTTGCTGCCTGCATGCCATCGATTAGCGCATCCACTGCCAGTACCTGCTCGACCGGGCCCGGCACGATGTTTTTTTCTACGTGTTCGCTGTTGAAGGGTAAGCCTGGAGCGTCCAGTAAGCAGATGACCACGGAACTGCCGGCCACACTCTGCTTGACCCGTTGCGCATCGAACAGGTCGCCAGTCTTGGTGCGCAGCCCCGGGCGGGGTGCCAGCGCATTGAGGTCATCGAGAATTGCGATCACTTCATGCTGGCGTCGCAGCATTTCAGCCATCAGCGCACTGCCCAGGCTACTCATGGCACCATAAAGCACCACTTTCACGACGGGGGTTTCGGCATTTTTCATGGCTGGGCTTCCTGTTTTCCAGCGCCTATATGATGTTTGACCCGCAGGAACCGGCGAGGGTTCGAACAGTTTTCAGAGGGGTTCAGATGCAGCAGATCACGGGTTACCACGCCCACGTTTATTTCGATGCCAGCACGATCGGGCAGGCGCGGGCCTTGTGTGAGCAGGCAGCGCGTTTGTTTCCACTGAAAATGGGTCGCGTGCACGAGCGGCCGGTCGGTCCGCACCCGGACTGGAGCTGCCAGTTGGCGTTCGAGCCACAGGTGTTGGGCGACGTGCTGCCGTGGCTGGCGCTCAACCGCAAGGGTCTGGTGGTGTTTCTGCACCCGGACACCGGCGACGATTTGCTTGACCACACCGAGCATGCGATCTGGATGGGCGCTATTCGGCCGTTGGACCTGTCTGTTTTTTGATCAGAGTGTTTCTTCGGCCTCGCTAGGCAAATGTTCGTCCAGGTGCAGCCACGGCAAGCGGCTGTCGGTCCAGATGTGCCGCTCGGCCGGTGCTTGCTCGGGATGGTCGAGGGTGGCGATGGTCAAGTCGATGCTTTCCGGGCTCAGGTGCGTCACCAGCGCCAGTTGCGCCCCACAGTGGCCGCAGAAATATCGTGCGCAGGTGGATGAAGAATCGTACCGCGACGGCGTCCCGGCCAGCCATTGAAAGGCCGATGCCGGCACGGTGATCCAGGTGGTCACGATGCCGCCGCTGACCCGTCGGCAAATCGAACAATGGCAGTGGGCGATATCGTGCAGCGGCCCGCTGAATTGATAGCGCAGTTGCCCGCAGTGGCAGCCGCCGGTGTGAAGTTTGACCATGCTTCGACCTCCCGCCCTGTGTTCAGGGACTTGAAACCCAATCCGACGACCGGTTGTACTTCCGGTCAACGCTTTCATCGGCGAAAGCTGGCTGAAAGCTTCCCCGATTAGGATCGCCGCCACTACCGGCAAAAGACCGGTTGGCCAATGCCAGCGTTTTATCGCTCGCACAGCCCATTTAACAACAACAATGGTGATTCTGATGTCCTCTTCTATCCGCCGCTTCGCTGCAACTCCGCCCGTACGTCTCGTGCTTCCCGTTCTGCGCTGATCCCGCCCGATCCGCCCATTCCCTAGCCGCGCTACGCCTGGAGTATTCCCATGCTGACTTTCCTTGGCTTCGCCATGGTCATCACGTTCATGTTCCTGATCATGACCAAGCGCCTGTCCGCGCTGATCGCCCTGATCATAATTCCAATCATCTTTGCCCTGTTCGGCGGTTTTTCGCCGAAGATCGGCCCGATGATGCTCGAAGGCATCACCAAGCTTGCGCCGACCGGCGTGATGCTGATGTTCGCTATCTTGTACTTCGCCCTGATGATCGACTCCGGCCTGTTCGACCCGGCCGTGCGCAAGATCCTCAAACTGGTCAAGGGCGACCCGTTGAAAGTTTCGGTCGGCACCGCCGTTCTGGCGCTCGTTGTCTCCTTCGATGGTGACGGCGCGACCACTTACATGATCTGCGTGGCCGCGATGCTGCCGCTCTACAGCCGTATCGGCATGAGCCCGCGGATCATGGCCGGTCTGATCATCCTCGCCGGTGGCGTGATGAACATGACCCCATGGGGCGGCCCGACCGCTCGCGCTGCCAGTGCGTTGCATGTGGACCCGTCCGACATCTTCGTACCGATGATTCCTGCGATGCTGGCCGGTGTGGTGGCGATCCTGGTCATCGCCTACTTCTACGGCAAGCGTGAACGTGCTCGCCTGGGTGAACTGCACCTGGTGGGCGATGAAATCGACCACAGCGAAATCAGCGTTTCGCAGTTCCCGGATGCCCGTCGTCCGAACCTGATCTGGTTCAACGGCGCCCTGACCCTGGCTCTGATGGGCGCCCTGATCGCCGGCCTGCTGCCATTGCCGGTGCTGTTCATGGTGGCGTTCAGTATTGCCATGATCGTCAACTATCCTTGCCTGCAACAGCAGAAGGATCGCGTCGCGGCCCACGCCGGTAGCGTGCTGGCGGTAGTCGGGTTGATCTTTGCGGCCGGTATCTTCACCGGTATCCTGACCGGCACCGGGATGGTCGACGCCATGTCGAAAAGCCTGCTGGCGGTGATTCCGGACTTCCTCGGCCCGTACCTGGCGGTGATCACGGCACTGGTAAGCATGCCGTTCACTTTCTTCATGTCGAACGATGCATTTTATTACGGCGTGTTACCGGTTCTTGCCGAAGCTGCCAGCCATTACGGTATAACCGCGGTGGAAATGGCACGTGCCTCGATCGTCGGTCAGCCCGTCCACCTGTTGAGCCCGCTGGTTCCATCGACCTACCTGTTGGTGGCCCTGGCCGGCATCGATTTCGGTGACCACCAGCGCTTCACCCTGAAGTGGGCAGTGCTGGTTTGTATCTGCATACTGATTGCTGCACTGCTGTTGGGGACTTTCCCGGTGTTCAGCACTCTATAAGCCCAAGACTCACCACTTCGGGTCCAGGCTTCGCTGTTTGAAGCCCGGGCCCGTTGTGGTTTAACAATCGCTCAAAGGAATACACATGGAATGGCTGACCAACCCTGAAATCTGGGTTGCCTTCTTCACCCTGACCGCCCTGGAAATCGTCCTGGGCATCGATAACATCATCATGATTTCGATCCTGGTCAGCCGCATGCCTAAACACATGCAGGCGCGCACCCGGATTTTCGGTCTGGCGCTGGCCATGGTCACGCGAATCCTGCTTCTGCTGTCGATCACCTGGGTCATGCGCCTGACGGCGGACCTGTTCGTGGTATTCGGCCAGGGTATTTCCGGACGCGACCTGATCCTGTTCTTCGGTGGTCTGTTCCTGCTGTGGAAAAGCTCGCAAGAGATGTACCACGCGCTGGAAGGTGAAGATGAAAGCAACGACGAACCTTCAGGCAAGGGCGGCAACTTCCTCTACACCATCGTCCAGATCGCGATCATCGACATCGTGTTCTCCCTGGATTCGGTGATCACGGCAGTCGGCATGGTGTCCCACGTACCGGTCATGGTCGCGGCGATCATCGTGGCGGTACTGGTGATGATGTGGGCATCTGGCACCATCAGTGAGTTCATCGACAAGCACCCATCGCTGAAGATGCTGGCGCTGTCGTTCCTGTTGATTGTCGGTACGGTGCTGATTGCCGAATCCCTGGACGTGCACGTGCCAAAAGGCTACGTCTACTTCGCCATGGCGTTCTCGCTGGCGGTGGAAGCGATCAACATCAGGATGCGCACTGCCATCGCGAAAAAGAAGAAACAGCAGGATCCGGTAAAGCTGCGCAAGGACATTCCGGGCCAGTAACCCGGTAGCGGTAAATACGCAAAACCTGTGGGAGCGAGCTTGCTCGCGATAGCGGTCTGTCAGTCAACACCCATGTTGAACCTGATGGCCTCATCGCGAGCAGGCTCGCTCCCACTTTGTTTCTGGCTGGTTACATGAATCTGTTTTCATGACGGTTTTGTTTCAATCCCTTCTTTGGCTATGCGATGCTGGCGCGCAGACCGTTAGCCAACTACAGCTTAAGTACAGAACGTAGAACGTCGCGCGGTACCGTCAACTTGCTCCTTTGGGGCGCTACACCACAGGGGGTCATTATGCTCACCCTGCTCAATTTGCTTTCTGCCGTGGCCCTGCTGATCTGGGGCACGCACATCGTCCGAACCGGCATCCTGCGGGTCTACGGCACCAACTTGCGCCATGTCATCAGCCATAACATGTCCAACCGCTGGCTGGCTTTCCTCTCCGGGATCGCCGTGACGGCGATGGTCCAGAGCAGCAACGCCACCGCTATGCTGGTCACTTCCTTTGTTGGCCAGGGCCTGATGGCGCTTACGCCAGCGTTGGTCACCATGCTCGGTGCCGATGTCGGTACGGCCCTGATGGCGCGGGTGCTGACGTTCGATCTGTCGTGGTTGTCGCCCCTGCTGATTTTTGCCGGGGTGATTTTCTTTCTGTCGCGCAAGCAGACCAGACTCGGGCAGATGGGTCGTGTCGCCATTGGTTTGGGGTTGATCATTCTGGCGTTGCAACTGATTGTCGAAGCCGCGCACCCGATTACCCATGCCAAAGGGGTGAAGGTGATTTTCGCCTCGCTCACTGGCGACATCCTGCTCGACGCCTTGGTCGGCGCGCTGTTCGCGATGATTTCCTATTCCAGCCTGGCCGCTGTTTTGCTCACCGCGACCCTGGCGGGCGCCAATGTGATCAGCCTGCCGGTGGCCATCGGGCTGGTGATCGGCGCCAATATCGGCAGCGGCGTACTCGCCTTCCTCAGCACCAGCATGCAGAACGCCGCCGGGCGCCAAGTGGCGCTGGGCAGCCTGCTGTACAAAATGATTGGTCTTTTATTGATCATTCCGGTGCTCGATCCGCTGGTGCACTGGCTCGATGGCCTGGATTTCAGCCCTCAAGAAATGGTCATCGGCTTTCACCTGCTCTACAACACCGCGCGTTGCCTGATCCTGCTGCCCAGCGTTGGGCCGATGGCCAGGTTTTGTGCCTGGGTGCTGCCGGAGCACCCGCTGGCCAACGGTACGGCCAAGCCCCGGCACCTTGACCCCACGGCGTTGGTCACCCCCGGTCTGGCGCTGGCCAACGCGGCCCGGGAAACCCTGCGCATGGGCGACCTGATCGACAACATGCTCGAAGCCATGCTCGACGTTTTGCGCGGCAAACAGACCGCCGTCACCCAGGAAATGAGGCGTCTGACCGACGATGTCGAAGCGCTCTACAGCGCGATCAAGTTGTACCTGGCGCAAATGCCCCGGGAAGATCTCAGCGATCAGGACAGCCGGCGCTGGGCGGAAATCATCGAACTGGCGATCAACCTGAAACTGGCCAGCGACTTGATCGAACGCATGCTGCGCAAGGTCCAGCAGCAGAAAACCTCGCAGCGCCGGTCGTTTTCCGAAGTCGGGCTGGACGAATTGACCGGGCTGCAAACTCAGTTGATCTCCAACCTGCGGCTCGGGATGTCGGTGTTTCTCAGTGGCGACCCGGAAAGTGCCCGCCAGCTGGTGCGTGAAAAACGTCGTTTCCGCGCACAGGAACGGCGCCTGGCCCACGCTCATGTCAGCCGCTTGCAACGTAAAATCGTGCAAAGTATCGAAACCAGTTCGTTGCACCTGGAGCTGATCGCCGACATGAAGCGTCTGAATTCGCTGTTTTGCAGCAGTGCCTACGTGGTGCTGGAAACATCGGACACCGGTGCGCTGGTGGTCGACGATTTGAGCGACATCACTCATTCACCCTGAACGTCCACAGTTGCCTGAAGTCTGTTGAACTTGCGCTAGTCGTACGGAAGCTTGTTATGCGTTGTCTGTTGTTCGCCTGTCTGTTGCTTGGTTCATTCCCGTCATTCGCCCTGGATCGCTTCCAGGTCGAGGGCTACACCCTGCGCAACGGTTTGCAATTGCTGCTCAAACCCGGCACCGACCGCGGGCATGTGGCGATCCGGCTGGTGGTCGGCGTTGGCCTGGACGATTTCAAGTGCGAAGAAAAGGAGCTGCCGCATCTGCTGGAACACCTGTTGTTCAGCGGTATCGACGCCAGTGGCGAAGGTGGCCTGGAGGAACGCATGCAGGCCCTGGGTGGTGAGTGGAACGCGTTCACCAGCAATGCCGATACGACCTTCGTCATCGAAGCTCCGGCGAAAAACCAGCGCAAGGTGCTCGACCTGTTGCTGGCGCTGCTGACCCAGACCCGATTCGACGACAACGCCATCAACGCGGCCAAGCTAGTGGTCGAGCGTGAAGACGGCGGCCACTACTCGCACCTGCAACGCTGGCTCGATCGTCAGGACCTCGGCCACACGGCCAGCAACCAGCTGGCCGTGGAGCTGGGCCTCAAATGCCCGGAGCGCGCGCAAGTCGGTGGCCTGACCCGTGAACAACTGGAGCAGGTGCGCAAGGATTGGTATGCGCCGAACAACATGACCCTGATCGTGGTAGGTGACCTCGACAAGTTGCTGCCGGCCTATCTGGAGCGGGCGTATGGCGTGCTGGAAGCGATTACGCCTGGCGAGCATCCGCCGCTGCCGCAAATCCAGGCCAGCGCCGCCCATGAGCGCACCTTGACCCACGGACTGGTCGGCAACGGCGCCAAGTTGCACTGGCTGGTGCCGGAGCCGGTACTGGAGGATGGGCACGATGAAACCTTCGATTTGCTCAAGGACTATCTGGATTGGGCGCTCTATCGCCAGTTACGCCTGGTTCACGGTTTGTCCTACGGTCCGTGGGCGGAACGCGAGGTGTTCGGCGGCGTGGGTTTCATGAGCCTCAATGCCGACCTTGAACGCGACGACGTGGCCGATGCCGAACAAGTACTCGAGGATCTGAAGGCCGGGCTGCTCAAGGACGGCCTCAATGCCGACACCTTCAACCGCCTCAAGCAGGCTGCAATTGCCCGCCAGGCCTGGGCCGTACAAGGCAATAGTGCGTTGGCCGACTACTACTGGAGCGCCATTGGCGACTACGAGGACGGTCGCTTCTCCAACCCGACCCGGGAGTTGCAAGGGGTGACCCTGGAAGAGGCGAACAAGGCCGTGCGTGAATTGCTCCTGCAACCGGGGTATTTGCGGATCGAGAAGCCGTTATTCAGTTATGACCAGTTGATGTGGCTGGTGGTCGGTGGGGCGGGCTTGATCGTGTTGATGCTGGTGGGCTGGCGTTTGCATCACAGGAAGTAACATTTTCTTCTGGCAAGTTACTCACTGTGGTGAGGGGGCTTGCCCCCGTTCGGCTGCGAGGCAGTCGTGAATCGGACTATTGCGATGTACCTGAAAGATTATGTTTGCTGATTTCGGGGCCGCTACGCGACCCAACGGGGGCAAGCCCCCTCGCCACAAGGCCGCGCCAGCGGTACCCTGTCGAGGTTTTTTCCTACGACGACTGTGAAACCGCCGAATGCAAAACCTGACCCTTTTCGTACAGCGCATCCTCGAATTGATGAAGCGCTACCCTGGGGTCATTGCGCTCTGTGGTTTCATCTCCGGGGTGGGCAGTTTCATTCTGGTCGATCGCCAGCAAGGCCTGGCGAGCTGGATCACCACCATCATGCTGATCAGCTGGATCTGGCTGATGCTGGAAAACAGCCTGACCAAGCTGTTCACGCGCATCTTCAAGCGAGAAATCCCGGAACCCTTGCTGCGTTACGCAACGCAGATGATCCATCAGGAAAGCCTGTTCTTTGTCCTGCCGTTCTTTTTCATCACCACGACGTGGAACAGCGGCCAGTTGGTTTTCACCGGGCTGCTGGGCGTCGCGGCGCTGATTTCGATCATCGACCCGCTCTACTACAAATGGTTGGCTCCCCGGCGCTGGGCGTTTCTGGCCCTGCATACCCTGACCCTGTTCGCCGCGCTGCTCACCGCGTTGCCGGTGATCATGCACCTGACCACCGCGCAAAGTTTCAAATGGGCACTGGGTATCTCGGTGCTGTTGTCGTTCCCGAGCCTGGCGTCGATCTTCCCGATTCGTACCGTACGCAGTGCGTTGGCGATTTTGAGTATCACCCTGGGCATTGGCGTCGTCGGTTGGGAGCTGCGCTCGTGGGTGCCGCCGGCGACGCTGTGGATGACCGACGTGGCCATCAGCACGCAAATGCAGGACCGCACGCCTGGCGCCAGCCTCGACGAAGTCAGTGCTGAGCAGATCCGCAATGGCGGGCTCTACGCGTACACCGCGATCAACGCCCCGCGTGGCCTGGACGAGCGGATTTATCACGTCTGGCAGTTCAACGGTAAAGAGGTCGACCGCATCCCTCTGGATATTCGCGGCGGGCGCAAGGAAGGTTACCGGGCCTGGACCCACAAGGAGAATTTCCCGGGCAACCCGGTCGGCAAATGGCAGGTTCGGGTGCTGACCGAAGATGGCCAGGTCATCGGCGTGCTGCGCTTCAAAGTCACGGACAGCACAGCGATCAAAGAAAAGTAGTGCGGTTCGTGCTATTACGTAGAGCTGCGTAATCACTGAACAAGCACGGAGCCTATGATCAGCAGCACAATGGCCGGCAACGCCCGATTAGACACGTCGATTACCCCTGCGCGGTTGCGAGTGACGGGCGACTGGACGCTTGCCCATTACGCTGACCTCAAGCTGTTGAGCGAAAAACTCCACGGCCAGTACGACGCCAACACCCCCGTTGACCTCAATGGACTGGGCGCCCTCGACACCGCGGGCGCCTCGCTGTTGGTAGAGCTGCTCGGCTCCGAGCGCCTCGGCCGCTCCGCCGAACATCCTGATTGCACACTCTCCGCTGCTGATCGCGCGTTGCTGCAAACCGTCTACTGCTCGTTGACCGATTTCTGCGTACCGATCAAGGAGCCGGAAGTCAGCGTTACCATTCAGTTGCTGACCCGTATTGGTCGCGCGGTGGACATCGTCTGGCAGGACACCCTGCAACTGCTGGGTTTCGTTGGCCTGATCATCGAAACCATCGCCCGCGGCCTGTTCCGGCCCAAACGCTGGCGCGTCACGCCGATGATCGCCCATATCGAACAGACCGGCCTCGATGCCGCCCCAATTGTTGCCCTGCTGACCTTTCTGGTGGGCGCCGTGGTGGCGTTTCTCGGGTCGACGGTGCTGGCCACTTTCGGCGCCACTGTCTTCACCGTGGACCTGGTGGGATTTGCCTTTCTGCGCGAGTTCGGTGTGTTGCTGACCGCGATCCTGATGGCCGGGCGCACCGCCAGTGCGTTCACGGCGCAAATCGGTTCGATGAAGGCCAACGAGGAAATCGACGCCATCCGCACCTTGGGCCTCGATCCCGTGGAGTTGCTGGTGGTGCCGCGGGTCCTGGCGTTGCTGATCGCCCTGCCGATGCTGACCTTTCTGGCGATGCTGTCGGGGATTATCGGCGGTGCCGTGGTTTGCGCAGTGGCGCTGGATATCTCGCCGGCAATGTTCATATCACTGCTGCAATCGGACATCGGCGTTCAGCACTTTCTGGTGGGGATCGTCAAAGCACCGGTCTTCGCCTTCCTGATCGCGGCGATTGGTTGCCTCGAAGGCTTCAAGGTCAGTGGCAGCGCTGAGTCGGTGGGCGCACACACCACGTCGAGCGTGGTGCAGTCGATTTTCGTGGTGATCGTGATGGATGCGATAGCCGCGATGTTTTTCATGGAGATGGGCTGGTGAGTCGTATCCCCCGAGCGCCCTCCGAGGCGGTGATTGAAGTACGTGGTTTGTGTAATCGCTTTGGTCGCCAGAGCGTGCACGAGAACCTCGACCTGGATTTGTACAAAGGCGAAATCCTGGCCGTGGTCGGCGGCTCCGGCAGCGGTAAATCGGTGCTGCTGCGCAGCATTGTCGGGTTGCGCGAGCCCAGCGAAGGCGTGGTGAAAGTCTTCGGCAAGAACCTTCCTACTTTGTCCGAACACGAGCGCTCGCTGGTGGAGCGACGTTTTGGCGTGCTGTTCCAGAAAGGCGCGCTGTTCTCTTCGCTGACGGTGACCGAGAATGTCGCCCTGCCGCTGATCGAACACGCCGGCTTGAGCCGCAACGATGCCGAGCACCTGGCAGCGGTGAAAATGGCCCTGGCCGGGTTGCCGCTGTCGGCGGCGGAGAAGTACCCCTCATCGCTGTCCGGCGGCATGATCAAGCGTGCTGCGCTGGCCCGGGCATTGGCTCTGGACCCGGATATCCTGTTTCTCGACGAGCCCACCGCCGGTCTCGATCCGATTGGCGCCGCCGCGTTCGACCAATTGATCCTGACCCTGCGCGATGCCTTGGGCCTGAGCGTTTTCCTGGTGACCCACGACCTCGACACGCTCTACACCATTACCGACCGGGTGGCGGTGCTGGCGCAGAAAAAAGTGCTGGTGGCAGACGCCATCGACAAGGTGTCGGAAACCAACGACGCGTGGATTCACGAATACTTCCATGGCCCTCGCGGCCGCGCGGCATTGACGGCCGCCCAACAGCTCAAAGAGGTCTGACATGGAAACCCGAGCCCATCATGTATTGATCGGCCTGTTCACCGTGATTGTGGTGACGGCCGCGCTGCTGTTCGGCCTGTGGCTTGCCAAGTCCAGTGTCGACACCGAGTTCAAGGACTACGAAGTCGTGTTCAACGAGGCGGTCAGCGGTTTGTCCAAGGGCAGTTCGGTGCAGTACAGCGGGATCAAGGTTGGCGACGTGATCTCGCTGCGTCTGGACCCGAAAGACCCGCGTCGGGTGCTGGCGCGAATTCGTCTGGCCGGCGATACCCCGGTCAAGGAAGACACCAATGCCAAGCTGGCCCTGACCGGGGTCACCGGGACCTCGATCATCCAGCTCAGTGGCGGCACGCCTCAGAGCCCGACGCTCAAGGGCAAGGACGGCAACCTGCCGACCATTGTCGCCTTGCCCTCGCCCATCGCCCGCCTGCTCAATGACAGTAACGATTTGATGTCCGGCGTGAACACGCTGATGCATAACGTCAACCTGATGTTTTCCACGGAAAACATCGAGCGCATCAGCAATACCCTGGAGCACCTGGAGCAAACCACCGGGACCATTGCCGAGCAGCGCGGCGATATCCGTCAGGCCATGCAGCAACTGGCATCGGTCGGCAAGCAGGCCAACACCATGCTGGAGCAGACCACGGCGCTGATGCGCAATGCCAACGGGCTGCTCAATGATCATGGCAAGGAGGCGCTGGGCAGCGCCGAGCAGGCGATGAAGTCGTTTCAGGAGAGCAGTGCCACCCTCAACAAACTGATCACAGCCAATCAGGATTCGCTCAACAGCGGCATGCAAGGCCTCAATGGCCTGGGCCCGGCCGTGCGCGAGATGCGCGAAACCCTGTCCTCGTTGCGCGTCATTACCAAACGTCTGGAGGCCAACCCCAGCGGTTACCTGCTGGGCAGTGAAAAGACCAAGGAATTCACGCCATGAAGCCGATTCGGATTGCTCTCCTCGCTGGCTTCACGCTGATTAGCTCGTGCTCGATCCTGCCCAAGCCAGAGCCCTTCGAGGTCTATCGATTGCCTTCGGCCCAGAGCGCATCGGCCAGCCATGGAACTCCGCAACGCTGGTCGTTGCGACTGAGCAAATTTCAGTCCAGCGAAGCGTTGAACAGTCCGAACATTGCAGTGATTCCCCAGGGCGATGTGATCAGCCACTACAAGGGGTCACGCTGGAGCGACCCGACGCCGGTGCTGGTGCGCAATCGCCTGCTGGAAGGTTTCCAGCATGACGGACGGGTGCCGTTGTTGAGCACCGATGACAGCATTTTCCAGACCGATCTTGAATTGGGCGGCAGCCTGCAAGCGTTCCAGACTGAATACCAAGGTACGAATGCCAGCGCGGTCGTGCGTCTGGATGCATTGCTGGTGCGCAGCTACGACCAGCGCATCCTCGCCAGCCGCCGCTTTGAAGTGCGCCAGCCACTCAGCGATGTGCAGGTTCCGGCGGTGGTGGTCGGGTTCGGTCAGGCGAGCGATCAGTTGACCGCGCAGGTGGTGAGCTGGGCGGTTGAGCAAGGGCAGAAACTCGCCCCACCGCCAAGACCTTGAGCAAGCCAGCTCCCACAGTTGATTTGTGGAGGCCGCATCAGCGCTGCAAAAACGCCTGATGCAGTTCAGCCAGCGTTTCAAAGTGATACGCCGGCGCTTCGGCGCTCAACTCTTCATGACTGCCGAACCCGTAACCCACCGCCGCCGCGTCCAAGCCATTGCTGCGCGCACCGATCAGGTCGTGCTTGCGGTCGCCGATCATCAAGGTGTTGGCAGGGTCCAGGTTTTCTTCGGCCATCAGGTGAGCGATCAGTTCGATCTTGTTGGTCCGGGTGCCGTCCAGTTCGCTGCCGTAAATCACCTTGAAGTGTTTGGCAAAGTCGAAATGCCGGGCGATTTCCCGGGCGAACACCCACGGTTTCGAAGTGGCGATGTACAGTTGCCTGCCTTGTCCGACCAGGGTTTCCAGCAGCGGCGTGACACCATCGAACACGCGGTTTTCGTAGAGACCGGTGACCTTGAAGCGCTCGCGGTAGAAATTCACTGCCTCCCAGGCCCGGGCTTCATCGAAGTCGTAGAACTGCATGAACGCCTGCAACAGCGGTGGGCCGATGAAGTGTTCGAGCTTGGCCAGGTCCGGCTCATCGATACCCAGTTTGCTCAGGGCGAACTGGATCGAACGGGTGATGCCCTCGCGCGGATCGGTGAGGGTGCCATCGAGGTCAAACAAAACGGTTTGGTAATGCATGTCGAATCCTGAATAAGGGGGCCGGGTCAAAGCTGGTCGTAGCCTTCGGCCAGATGCAGGTCCTTGAGCTTCACGTAGTTCGCCGCGCTGTAGGTGAAAAAGGCCCGTTCCTTGTCAGTCAGCGGGCGGATCTGCTTTACCGGGCTGCCAACATACAGGAAGCCGCTTTGCAGATGCTTGCCCGGCGGCACCAGGCTGCCGGCGCCGATGATCACATCATTGTCGACGACCGCGCCGTCCATGACGATGCTGCCCATGCCGATCAATACCCGACTGCCTACCGAACAACCATGCAGCATGACCTTGTGGGCGATGGTCACGTCATCGCCGATCAGCAGCGGAAAGCCATCCGGGTTGAACGGCCCGGCGTGGGTGATGTGCAACACGCAGCCATCCTGCACGCTGGTGCGCGCGCCGATGCGGATGCGGTGCATGTCGCCACGGATCACGGTCAGCGGCCAGACCGAGCTGTCTTCGCCAATTTCAACGTCGCCGATCACCACCGCCGAGCCGTCGACAAAAGCGCCTTTACCCAGCAGCGGCGTGTGGTTCTGATACTTGCGAAGGTTCACGATAGGGTTTCTCTCTGTTGCTGATAGCTGCGGTGAACGTCGATTGTAATTAAGATGGCTGCATGTTTCTCCAGCCAAGGTATCAACCGTGAGCGTGAACAACCCTCTTTTGCAGTCCTATGACCTGCCGCCGTTCTCCGCCATCCGCGCCGAGCACGTGCAACCTGCCATTGAACAGATCCTGGCTGACAACCGTGCCGCCATCGTCGAGATCCTCAAGACCCAGGTCAAACAGCCAACGTGGGCTGGCCTGGTGCTGGCGATGGACGAACTCAACGACCGCCTGGGCGCCGCCTGGAGCCCGGTCAGCCACCTCAATGCCGTGTGCAACAGCGCCGAGCTGCGTGAAGCCTACGAGTCATGCCTGCCGGCCTTGAGCGCCTATTCCACCGAAATGGGTCAGAACCGCGAACTGTTCCAGGCTTTCGAAGCCCTGGCCAACAGTCCGGAGGCCGCCGGTTTCGACGTGGCGCAGAAAACTATCCTGGAACACTCCCTGCGTGACTTCCGTCTGTCGGGTATCGACCTGCCGGAAGCCGAACAGAAACGTTACGCCGAAGTGCAGAGCAAGCTGTCCGAATTGGGCAGCCGTTTCTCCAACCAGTTGCTCGATGCCACTCAAGCGTGGACCAAGCACATCACCGATGAAGCCGCCCTCGTCGGCCTGACCGACTCGGCCAAGGCGCAAATGGCCGCTGCGGCTCAGGCCAAGGATCTGGACGGCTGGCTGATCACCCTGGAATTCCCGAGCTATTACGCGGTGATGACCTACGCCCAGGACCGCGCACTGCGTGAAGAAGTCTACGCGGCCTACTGCACCCGTGCGTCGGACCAGGGGCCGAATGCCGGCCAGAACGACAATGGCCCGATCATGGAAGAAATCCTCGGCCTGCGTCAGGAACTGGCAAAACTCTTGGGTTTCAGCAGTTTCTCCGAACTGAGCCTGGCGACCAAAATGGCCGAGTCCAGCGATCAGGTGCTGAGCTTCCTGCGCGATCTGGCCAAGCGCAGCAAGCCGTTCGCTACTCAGGATCTGGAACAGCTCAAGGCTTATGCCGCTGAACAAGGCTGCCAGGACCTGCAAAGCTGGGACAGCGGTTTCTACGGCGAAAAACTCCGTGAACAGCGTTACAGCGTGGCCCAGGAAGCCCTGCGCGCCTACTTCCCGATCGACAAGGTGCTCGGCGGCCTGTTCGCCATCGTCCAGCGTCTGTACGGCATCGAGATTGCCGAACTCAAAGGCTTCGACACCTGGCACCCGGATGTCCGCCTGTTTGAAATCAAGGAAAACGGCCAGCATGTCGGCCGCTTCTTCTTTGACCTTTACGCCCGCGCCAACAAGCGCGGCGGTGCCTGGATGGATGGCGCCCGCGACCGTCGTCGCACCGCCGGCGGTGTATTGCAAAGCCCGGTGGCGAACCTGGTGTGCAACTTCACCCCGGCCGACAGCGGCAAGCCTGCGCTGCTGACCCACGACGAAGTCACCACCCTGTTCCACGAGTTCGGTCACGGCCTGCATCACCTGCTGACCCGCGTCGAGCATGCTGGCGTGTCCGGCATCAACGGCGTGGCCTGGGATGCCGTCGAACTGCCAAGTCAGTTCATGGAAAACTGGTGCTGGGAGCCGGAAGGTCTGGCGCTGATTTCCGGTCACTATGAATCCGGTGAACCGCTGCCTCAGGACTTGCTCGGAAAAATGCTCGCGGCGAAAAATTTCCAGTCCGGCCTGATGATGGTCCGCCAACTGGAGTTCTCGCTGTTCGACTTCGAACTGCACGCCACCCACGGCGACGGCCGCAGCGTGCTGCAAGTGCTCGAAGGCGTGCGCGACGAGGTTTCGGTGATGCGTCCACCGGCCTACAACCGTTTCCCCAACAGCTTTGCGCACATCTTCGCTGGCGGTTACGCCGCGGGTTACTACAGCTACAAATGGGCTGAAGTGCTGTCCGCCGATGCGTTTTCGAAGTTCGAAGAAGAAGGCGTGCTCAACGCCGACACCGGTCGTGCGTTCCGCGAAGCAATCCTGGCTCGTGGCGGCTCCCAGGAGCCAATGGTGCTGTTCGTCGACTTCCGTGGTCGTGAGCCATCAATTGACGCACTCTTGCGCCACAGCGGCCTGAGTGAGGACGCGGCAGCATGAGTGAGGGACCTGTGATTACGAAAAAACGCTTTATCGCCGGGGCGGTCTGCCCGGCATGCAGCGAGCCGGACAAATTGATGATGTGGAACGAAGATCAGGTCCCGCACCGAGAGTGCGTGGCCTGCGGTTACTCCGACACACTCAATGAGCAAGGGCTGTCGGTGCCCAAGGAGTTGGGTACGCGGGTTAATACCAGCGCACTCAAACCAGCCGACACCAAGGTTCAGGCGGTTCAGTTCTTCCCGAACCCAAAACTGAAGAAAAAGCCGGACGAACAGCACTGAGTGAAAAAAAGCCCCCGTTACGCCATGCAACGGGGGCTTTTCTTATTCGATATGAGCGGACTTGAACCAGCTCTTCATCGAGCACGCGGCGAACGGGCTGGTGCTGCAATCGCCATTGGCCAGGGCCGTGCGCAGTTTGTCGACGTCGGCCTGCATCATGTAGCGGATGCCGTCCTTGAAGTGGGTGCTGTCACCAAAGCCGCCCTGGGTCATTTCGTTCAGGGCCTCTTCCTTGCTCCAGCCCTGGATGACAACCCGATACATGGCCGCCATCAGACCGGTACGGTCGGAACCGTGTTTGCAGTGCATCAGCACCGGGCCTTTGGCTTCGGCAGACTTGATGGCACGCAAGGCCTTGAGCACATCGGCGTCATCCACATGGTTGGTGCGATAAGGCAGCTGTACTTGCGTGATGCCTGGCGTGGACAACCAACTGGAGTCTGCTTCGGGCAGGAAGTTGATCACCGTGCCCACCTTGAGTTTCTCCAGCAGCGGAACCGCGTCCTTGTCCGGCAAGGCGCTGCGATAGAGCGTCGGCGACATCTGGAAGAGGTTGTATTGCTTCTCGACCGGTTGAGCCCAGTCTGCCGGACGTTGCATCACACTGTCGTCAGCAAGTGCCGGAGTCAGGTTAACGAGTGCAACCAGCGACAGGCATATTGCAGATAAAAAACGTGGAAAAGACATGCTTGGCGACCGTTCAGAAAGGGACGGGAAGATGGTGGCAAGGATTAGCCATGTACGGTCAAAGGCCTGTGAGCTGACTGTCAAAGAATCGTGAAGCCTGCGCTCAGGTTATAGTTTCAGTTTGATGAATGCCTTGAGCAAGCCGTTCAGTTCGGCCCCATAGTCAAACACCTGTCCAGTTTCAGGGTTGCGCTCACGACCTTCAAAAGGCGAGCCGGAATCCGCAGATTTGGTCTCGTACACACCGAGGCTATACAGTTGATGATCCTCTTCATCAATGTCAAATACCTCAACATCTATTCGAAGCTCAGCGGGAAGACAATAAAGGTACGCTATGCCCTCTGGAGCAATTACTTGTTGATGATAAAAAGCGAGTGCAAGCTGTGTAAGGGCGGCAATGTCCTTTTCGTCGATGCTATTGTCTGGAGTGACATTGATATCGGACCATGGATCAAAGTCGAACTTTGAAGTCTTGCTATCGTTTTTTATAGCGAGTGTCACGGAGGGAGCGCTTGCGAGAACATCAGCGAACTGCTCCATTGTTTTGTTTGGATACTCGTCTGCCCTTATTAGCTTGATAACTACCTGCACATCTTCTGGCGTTTTTATTTTTTGTAGATAAGCACCGGTTTTTATGGGCTGGGACATTTTTTATCCTCGTGGCTGTCTGGAATGCATGCGGGAGCCCGCATGCATTCGGCAGTTGTGCTTTCCAGTGATTGGAAAGTCAGGGCTCAGGGATTGACGATACTGGCATAAGCCTTTGCCAGCGCCTGTAACTTGGCTTTGTCGTCGGCACCGATGTTTCCGTCTCCATCGACATCCTTGCCAACGGCCCTGATGCTGAACGAGTTACCACGGTCTGTGGAAACAGCAGTGTAAAACTCCGAGTCGACCAGGCTTTCAATTTGAACATTGTTTTCCGCGTCCCAACTTAACTCTTTTCGAGCCAGTTGTAGCGAAACCAGTGTGTTGGGCTCCGAAGGACTCGGTTGCATAAGTTGCAGAAAGATACCGCGCTGATTAAAGAAAGACATTAATAAATCCCTTTATTTGATGGCTGTTGAGGGTGTTGCTTGTCGGACTGAATATACGGGTGGGTATTGGATCTAACCACTGACTATATGTTTCCTCAGTTTTCTCATCATTGTTGAACAGGTCAGCTCACGGCACCCTGTCGCCAGATGAATGGCTGAGCGGTACTGGTCGATTCGCAGCACTTCGGATACTGTATGGATATACAGATCAAGGAGTCCGCCGATGGTTAGCTCTCTGCCTCCCCGTGGTCGCGGCACCGCAACCAACCCGCACAATCGCTTTGCCCCCAGCCATTCGGTGGTTGAGGACGACGGCTGGTACCAGGAAGTACCACTCACCCAGGGCACCGAGGTGAGCATTGAAACGGCGAAAACCATCATTACCCGCAACACGTCACCGGACTTGCCCTTCGACCGATCGATCAATCCCTATCGCGGTTGCGAGCATGGTTGCATTTACTGCTATGCGCGCGCCAGTCACGCCTATTGGGACATGTCACCGGGGCTGGATTTCGAGACAAAACTGATCGCCAAGACCAACGCCGTGGATGTGCTGGAGGAGCAGTTGTCCAAACGTGGGTATCAATGTGCGCCGATCAACCTCGGCTCCAACACCGACCCCTATCAGCCGATCGAGCGTGAATACAGGATCACCCGGCAAACCCTCGAAGTACTCCTGCGTTACCGACACCCCGTGACTATCGTCACCAAGGGCTCACTGATTCTTCGCGACCTGGACCTGCTGACCGAGCTTGCCAGCCAAAGACTGGTGGCAGTAATGATCAGCCTGACCACCCTGGACGACGAACTCAAACGCATCCTTGAACCCCGCGCTGCGGCGCCCAAGGCCCGGTTGCGGGCGATCAGGGTCATGCGCGAGGCGGGCATTCCGGTGGGCGTGCTGTGTTCACCGATGATTCCGATGATCAACGACAGTGAGCTCGAAAGCCTGCTCACCGAGGCTCATGCGGCCGGGGCGAAAAGTGCTGCTTACATGATGTTGCGTCTGCCGCTGGAAGTGGCGCCACTGTTCGAAGAATGGCTGGGCGCCCACTATCCGCAACGGGCGGCGCATGTGCTGAGCCTGATTCGCCAGAGCCGTGGCGGTGAGCTCTACGACAGCCGCTTTGGCGCTCGAATGCGCGGTGAAGGCCCTTTCGCCGACCTGCTGGCACAGCGCTTTGCCAAAACCATCAAGCGCCTGGGGCTCAATCACCGGGAAGGCTTTGACCTGGACTGCAATGCCTTTTGTCCGCCCGGTCGCCAAATGTCGTTGATTTGAGGGCAATTGGCCTATGGTTGAGTACTGAAGACCGCGCTCACGCCTTAGGCTGGTCACGTTTTTTGTGACCTGTAACACGCATTCTAGAGCGTTTTATTCAGTTTCAATTAAGATTCGGCCGCTACCTTGTTCATCGAGTGACTGATGGGTCGAGATGCTTGACCTGGATGTTTTTTAACCAGCCACTGGCTTCACACCGGACCGCACGGGATGACTCCCTGAGCCCGCCAATGAGGATGAATTGATGAGTGACAAGGATAAACAGCCGTTGGCTGCGTCGGCTTCAGCCCAACCCGAGGCCGAAACCGCCGATGCAGCGTTGCAGCATATCGTTGACGGCTTTTTGCATTTTCATCATGAGATCTTTCCTCAGCAGGAAGAGCTCTTCAAGAAACTCGCCACGGCCCAGCGGCCACGAGCGATGTTCATCGCCTGCGCCGACTCGCGCATCGTTCCCGAGTTAATTACACAGAGCTCCCCAGGCGACCTGTTCGTGACTCGTAACGTGGGCAACGTCGTGCCGCCCTACGGGCAAATGAACGGCGGTGTTTCTACGGCCATCGAGTACGCCGTACTGGCTTTGGGGGTGCATCACATCATCATTTGCGGGCATTCCGACTGCGGTGCCATGCGCGCGGTGCTCAACCCGGACAGTCTGGAAAAAATGCCCACGGTCAAAGCCTGGCTGCGTCATGCCGAAGTGGCCAAAACCATGGTGCAGGAGAACTGCAACTGCTCTAGCGAAAGTGAAAGCATGCACATCCTCACCGAAGAAAATGTGATTGCCCAATTGCAGCATCTGCGCACCCATCCGTCGGTGGCCTCGCGCATGGCCAACGGTCAGCTGTTTATTCACGGCTGGGTCTACAACATCGAAACCAGCGAAATAAAAGCGTACGACGCCGATCAAGGCTGTTTCCTGCCGCTCAATGGCAGCCTGCCAATTCCCGTGGCGACGCCCAAAGCGCGCTTCTAAATCCTCCTAAATCGTTGTGTGGTTCAGCCGAGGCTGCCGTTCAGGCAGCCTGGCTTTGCCATGACTGAAGAAAACTTCGGGAGATTCACCATGCGTGCTGTTCGACTCAAAGCTGTTCTGCCACGGGAGCTGCTGGCTTCGGTGGTTGTGTTTCTGGTCGCCCTGCCCCTGTGCATGGGCATCGCGATTGCCTCGGGGCTGCCGCCGGCCAAGGGTCTGATCACCGGCATCATCGGTGGTCTGGTGGTCGGCTGGTTGGCCGGTTCGCCACTGCAAGTCAGCGGCCCGGCGGCGGGCCTGGCCGTTCTGGTGTTCGAGTTGGTCCGCCAGCACGGTATTGCCATGCTTGGGCCAATTTTGTTGCTGGCGGGATTGCTGCAACTGGTGGCTGGCCGTTTGAAGCTGGGTTGCTGGTTTCGGGTGACGGCACCGGCGGTGGTGTACGGCATGCTGGCCGGGATTGGCGTGCTGATCATCCTGTCTCAGGTGCATGTGATGCTGGATGCCGTGCCCAAACCCTCGGGCCTGGATAACCTGGCGGCCTTCCCGGCGGCGCTGGCTCAGGCGTTGCCCACGTTTGGCTGGCAAGCCGGTTTGCTCGGTTTGTCGACGATCGCCGTCATGTGGCTGTGGGAGAAACTCCGTCCGCAATCCCTGCGCTTCATTCCTGGCGCGCTACTCGGCGTCGGTCTGGCCACGCTTGCCAGCCTTGTGCTGGCGTTGCAGGTCAAACGGGTTGAGGTTCCGGCCAACCTGGCGGAGGCCATCGACTGGCTGAAGCCAGCGGATCTGCTCAACCTGGCTGATCCGAACTTGCTGATCGCGGCGTTTGCCGTGGCCTTCATCGCGAGCGCCGAAACCTTGCTCTCAGCCGCCGCGGTTGATCGCATGCACAGTGGTCAGCGCTCGGACTTCGACCGGGAACTGTCGGCGCAAGGTATCGGCAACATGTTGTGTGGCCTGTTTGGGGCGTTGCCGATGACCGGCGTTATCGTACGCAGTTCGGCGAATGTTCAGGCCGGCGCAACCACGCGGTTTTCGACCATTTTCCACGGCCTGTGGTTGTTGGCGTTTGTACTGTTGTTGTCCCGCGTGCTGCAAAGCATTCCGGTGGCGAGCCTGGCGGGCGTGCTGGTTTACACCGGTTTCAAGCTGGTGGATCTCAAGGTCTTCCGTGGTTTGGGCCGGTATGGTCGGGCGCCGATGTTCACCTATGCGGCAACCGCGCTCGCCATTGTTTTCACGGACCTGCTGACCGGCGTGTTGATTGGCTTCGGCCTGACGCTGGTGAAACTGGCGCTGAGAGCTTCGCGGTTGAAAATCAGCCTGATCGACCTGCCCCAGGAAGGGGAAATGGAATTGCGCCTGGTGGGCGCGGCGACCTTCCTCAAAGTGCCGGCGCTGACCCAGGTGCTGGGCAGTATTCCACCCGGCGCGACGGTGCATGTGCCGCTCAATAACCTGAGCTACATCGATCACTCGTGTCTGGAGCTACTGGAGGAGTGGGGCCGGGCGAATGCGGCCAAGGGCTCGAAGCTGTTGATTGAATCGCGGGGGTTGAAGCGCAGGCTTGAAGGGCGGGTGCGGACGAACACAGGTATAGGTGCGGCTGGTTGAGGTCCAATGTGGGAGCGAGCTTGCTCGCGATGGCGGCGGATCAGTCAACTTTGATGTTGAATGACATGGCCTCATCGTGAGCAATCTCGCTCCTACAGGGGATTGTGATTACCGGTGGATCAAGCCGCTGGCTGATCCAGTTCCAGGCCTACGCCCAAACGACGGGACATGCACGGCCAGCGTTTCCACGCGGCGCCGGTGTCCGGGCTGTTGAGCTTCTCGCGGTAGGCTTCTACCGACTCCAGTGCGAAGCTTTCGTCATTGAGCATCTCGTCGATGGCGTGATGCACCACTTCGTCCAGTTGGTTGGCGAACGACTCACCGATCAATTGGTGAGCAATCAGGTTGGCGACAGTCATGTCCAAGGGGATCAGTGGCTGGCCGAAATGCTTGATGTACAGGTCGTTGACCTCTTCGACAAACCGGTGTGCCAGATAGGCTTCATCCAGCAGGCTGTCGAGCCCGACATGGCCAGCCATGATGGCTGGCGGCTGGAGGAAGTACTGTTCGGCGATTGTCAGCACCGGTTTGATCTGTGACTCAATGCCCGCTTCCCTGGCGACATCATTGGCTGCATCCAGCAGATCGGGCACTTCTTCGATGTAAGCGGCGACGAATCGCGTCAGTACACCGTTGGTATCGGCCTCCGGCAATTGGATTGCCGGGTGCAGATGAGGCAATTTACTTTCCAGCTGACGCGTCAGCAGGCCAGTCTCGGCTTCGTGTTGTTGGGCTTTTTGGATCTGCTCGCGCAATGCGGCGGTGTTCATGAAAACTCCAGGAAACAAGGCAATGAAATAGGGAAGACATAACTTAGCTGGCTTACGAAAAATGCTAAGACGCATTTGTCATAATTATTTCATCCTTGAGACGGCCCCGTTATATCGGTTTGCCACCACTCGTCTGCATCCTTCTCCATTCGTGCCCTGCAACGCAAGTTAATGCTGTTTCAGATCATTTACGCCTTCGCATTGCGAGGTGAGAGTCGCTGTCTATACTCGGGTTGGAATGGAGTTAGCTGATGACGCCCGACTGCATATGCAGCAAGGCCCGGTGCTCAAGTTCGTAGTCTGATGCAGCCGCTCCCTTGCCGCAGGTGAAAGCCGGCGGGATAACAAGAACGATAAGGGGAACCCGCAATGATGCGACATCCACATGTCTGGATGGGCCTCCTGTTGTGGTCGATTTTCAGTCAGGCGCAAGCGGCCTGGACTGTGAATATGGCGCCTGGAGCGACTGAAATCAGTCACGCAGTATTCGACCTGCACATGATCATTTTCTGGATCTGTGTGGTGATCGGCATCATCGTATTTGGTGCCATGTTCTGGTCGATGATTCTCCACCGCCGCTCGACCGGGCAGGTGGCCGCCAAATTTCATGAAAGTACCACCGTCGAAATCCTCTGGACCATCGTGCCCTTCCTGATCCTGGTGGCCATGGCGGTTCCCGCTACCGCGACCCTGATCAAGATGTACGACGCCAGCGAGCCGGAAATCGATATCCAGATCACCGGCTACCAGTGGAAGTGGCACTACAAATACCTGGGCCAGGACGTCGAGTTCTTCAGCAACCTGACCACCCCACAGGATCAGATCCACAACAAGGAAACCAAGGGCGAGCACTACCTGCTCGAAGTCGACAAGCCATTGGTGCTGCCGGTCGGTGCCAAAGTGCGCTTCCTGGTGACCTCCGCCGACGTGATCCACTCCTGGTGGGTGCCGGCTTTCGCGGTCAAGCGCGATGCGATTCCCGGGTTCGTCAATGAAGCCTGGACCCGCGTCGACAAGCCCGGCATCTACCGTGGCCAGTGTGCCGAGTTGTGCGGCAAGGATCACGGCTTCATGCCGACCGTGGTCGAGGTCAAGGAAAAGGCCGATTACGAAAAATGGCTGGCCGATCGCAAGACCGAGGCCGCGCAGCTCAAAGAGCTGACCAGCAAGGAATGGACCCTCGACGAGCTCAAGGATCGCGGCGACAAGATCTATCACACCACCTGCGTGGCCTGTCACCAGGCCGAAGGCCAGGGCCTGCCGCCGATGTTCCCGGCGCTCAAGGGCTCGAAGATCGCCACCGGGCCCAAAGAGGCTCACCTGAGCATTGTCTTCCACGGCAAGCCTGGCACCGCCATGGCCGCGTTCGGCAAACAACTCTCGGAAGTCGATATCGCAGCGGTCGTGACCTATGAGCGTAACGCCTGGGGCAACAACAAGGGCGACATGGTCACGCCTAAAGAAGTGCTGGAGCTGAAACAGGCGGAAAGCAAATGACCCGGTCTATTGCGCACGTAAGGAACCGGTCGGGGCTACACACCCTGGCCTGCCCAGCCCATCTGTTTGCAGGAGACAGGACATGACTGCTGTAATCGATGAACATGTTCATACCGCCACCGACCACGCCCACGGCCCCGCCAAAGGCCTGATGCGCTGGGTGCTGACCACCAACCACAAGGACATCGGTACGCTGTACCTGTGGTTTGCGTTCTGCATGTTCCTGCTTGGCGGTTCGTTCGCGATGGTGATTCGCGCCGAGCTGTTTCAGCCGGGGCTGCAGATCGTCCAGCCGGAATTCTTCAACCAGATGACCACCATGCACGGTCTGGTGATGGTATTCGGTGCGGTGATGCCGGCCTTCGTCGGCCTCGCCAACTGGATGATCCCACTGATGATCGGCGCGCCGGACATGGCCCTGCCGCGCATGAACAACTTCAGCTTCTGGCTGTTGCCGGCGGCGTTCCTGCTGCTGGTGTCGACCCTGTTCACCCCCGGTGGCGGGCCGAACTTCGGCTGGACGTTCTACGCACCGCTGTCGACCACCTACGCCCCGGAAAGCGTGACCTTCTTCATCTTCGCCATCCACTTGATGGGGATCAGTTCGATCATGGGCGCGATCAACGTGATCGCCACCATCCTCAACCTGCGCGCCCCCGGCATGACGCTGATGAAAATGCCGTTGTTCGTCTGGACTTGGCTGATCACCGCGTTCCTGCTGATCGCGGTGATGCCGGTACTGGCCGGTTGCGTGACGATGATGCTGATGGACATCCACTTCGGCACCAGTTTCTTCAGTGCCGCCGGTGGCGGAGACCCGGTGCTGTTCCAGCATGTGTTCTGGTTCTTCGGTCACCCCGAGGTGTACATCATGATCCTGCCGGCGTTCGGCGCCGTCAGCTCGATCATTCCGGCCTTTTCGCGCAAGCCGTTGTTCGGCTACACCTCGATGGTCTACGCCACGGCGAGTATCGCGTTCCTGTCGTTCATCGTCTGGGCGCACCACATGTTCGTGGTCGGCATTCCGTTGGTGGGCGAGCTGTTCTTCATGTACGCCACGCTGCTGATCGCGGTGCCTACCGGTGTGAAGGTGTTCAACTGGGCCAGCACCATGTGGCAGGGCTCGCTGACGTTCGAGACGCCGATGCTGTTTGCCGTGGCGTTCGTGATCCTGTTCTCCATCGGCGGTTTCTCCGGGTTGATGCTGGCCATCGCCCCGGCAGACTTCCAGTACCAGGACACCTACTTCGTGGTCGCGCACTTCCACTATGTGCTGGTGCCGGGGGCGATCTTCGGGATCTTCGCCTCGGCCTACTACTGGATGCCGAAATGGACCGGCCACATGTACGACGAAACCCTCGGCAAGCTGCATTTCTGGCTGTCGTTCATCGGCATGAACCTGGCCTTCTTCCCTATGCACTTCGTGGGACTGGCGGGCATGCCGCGACGGATTCCGGACTACAACCTGCAGTTCGCTGACTTCAACATGGTGTCGTCGATCGGCGCATTCATGTTCGGCGCCACGCAGATCTTCTTCCTGTTCATCGTGATCAAGACCATTCGCGGCGGCCCGCCAGCACCAGCCAAACCGTGGGACGGGGCTGAAGGTCTGGAGTGGAGCATTCCGTCGCCGGCGCCGTATCACACCTTCACCACGCCGCCGGAAGTGAAATGAACATCACTTCTGTGAGCACAAGTCAAACCTTTGTGGCGAGGGGGCTTGCCCCCGTTCGGCTGCGCAGCAGTCGCAAAACCAGCCCATGCGGTCTACCTGGTGTAACCAGATTGCAGATATTGGGGCTGCTTCGCAGCCGAACGGGGGCACGCCCCCTCGCCACAGGTCCGTGTTCATGTCTGGCAGGGCTTGTTGAGGATTGGAATCATGGCTGACTCGATTTCAATGAAGAAACTGGTCACGCGCCTGCTGACCGTGGTGGTGGCAATGTTTGTCTTCGGCTTTGCCCTGGTGCCGATCTACGACGTGATGTGCAAGGCCTTCGGCATTAATGGCAAGACTGGCGGGCAGTACGAGGGTGAGCAGACGGTCGACACCTCGCGGCAGGTGCGCGTGCAGTTTCTGTCGACCAACACCGCTGACATGCCCTGGGACTTCTATCCCAAGGGCGAGGAACTGGTGGCCCATCCGGGGGCGGTGAACGAAATGATCTTCATCGCTCACAACCCCACCGATAAGCCGATGAGTGCCCAGGCCGTGCCGAGCATTGCGCCGAGCACCGCGGCGGCGTACTTCCACAAGACCGAATGCTTCTGCTTTACCCAGCAAGTGCTGCAGCCCGGTCAACGGATCGAGATGCCGGTACGTTTCATCGTTGACCGTGACATGCCCAAGGATGTGAAGCACCTGACGCTGTCTTATACGCTGTTCGATATCACCGCCCGACATCCACCGGTAGCTGTAAACACTGGCGGCTGAGCGTGCCCGATAA
Source organism: Pseudomonas sp. GL-RE-26 (assembly GCF_019956275.1). Lineage (NCBI taxonomy): Bacteria > Pseudomonadati > Pseudomonadota > Gammaproteobacteria > Pseudomonadales > Pseudomonadaceae > Pseudomonas > Pseudomonas sp. GL-RE-26. Next base: position 46,214 of record NZ_JAHBDI010000011.1, on the reverse strand, counting down.
GGAGAACAATAAATGGCAACTCATGAACATTATTACGTTCCCGCCCAGAGCAAATGGCCGATCATCGCCACGCTCGGCATGGTCACCACCGTGTACGGCCTGGCTACCTGGTTCAACGATCTGAAAGCGGCGCGTCCGGAGTCCCATGGGCCGCTGATCTTTTTCGTCGGCGGGCTGTTGGTGGCCTACATGCTGTTCGGCTGGTTCGGTACGGTGATCAAGGAAAGTCGCGGCGGCTTGTACAGTGCACAGATGGATCGTTCGTTCCGCTGGGGCATGAGCTGGTTCATTTTCTCGGAGGTGATGTTCTTCATCGCCTTTTTTGGCGCGCTGTTCTATGTCCGTCACATCTCCGGGCCGGCGCTCGGCGGTGAAGGCGCCAAAGGCATCGCGCACATGCTGTGGCCGAACTTCCAGTTCACCTGGCCGCTGCTGAGCAACCCCGACTCGAAACTGTTTCCACCGCCCAAGGAAGTCATCAGCCCCTGGGGCCTGCCGCTGCTCAACACCGTGTTGCTGGTGAGTTCCAGCGTGACCGTGACCATCGCCCACCATGCCTTGAAAAAGGGCCATCGCGGCGCACTGAAACTCTGGCTGGCGCTCACCGTATTGCTCGGTTGTGCGTTCCTCACCTTCCAGGCCGAAGAGTACATGCACGCCTACCATGAACTGGGCCTGACCCTGGGTTCGGGTATCTACGGCGCGACCTTCTTCATGCTCACCGGGTTCCACGGCGCCCACGTCACCATCGGCACCATCATCCTGTTCGTGATGCTGGTGCGGATCATGCGCGGGCACTTCGACAACGAGCACCAGTTCGGTTTCGAAGCGGCGAGCTGGTACTGGCACTTCGTGGATGTGGTGTGGATCGGGCTGTTTGTTTTCGTCTATGTGCTCTGAGGCTGTGAACTTTTAGTTACCAGGGGGCATGTGAAACCAGCTGGCCGCTGAAAAAACCCCAGGTGATCAGACCCAGGGTAATGGCGGCCAGAGTGACACGCACACTCAAGGCAATGACGAGGCGGTTTGAGCGGCTGTCGTCCTTGACCAGAAAAAACAGGCCGCTGAACAGGCTGACAACCGTGGCAATCAGCATCAGGACGATGGCTGCTTTGAGCATGGTGAGACTCCGGGGGGATAAGCGATGCACTTGAGTATAGCTATCGCGATGACCGACTTTCTGGCGATGCCATGAAACGCTTTCGGCCGGGTATCGTGCCAACGCTGGTGGTGGCGCTGTTGCTGCCGCTGCTGGTGTCCCTGGGGTTCTGGCAATTGAGCCGGGGCGCGGAGAAAAGCGCGCTGCTGCAAAACTACGCCGAGCGCCGGGCCGCTGAGCCGATGGCCAGCACCGAACTGCAACACACGACAGACCCGGCCTTCCGTCGGGTTCACCTGTACGGCCGGTTCGATGCCGAACACAGCCTGCTGCTGGATAACAGTCAACGCAACGGCAGGGTCGGCGTCGAGCTGTTGCAGCCATTTCACGATCAGGCCAGCGGGCTTTGGCTGTTGGTCAATCGCGGCTGGTTGCCTTGGCCGGAGCGCCGCACACCACCGCAATTCAAGACACCTGGCGAAGCAGTCAGCCTCGACGCATGGGTCTACGTCTCCCCCGGGGCGACGTTCCAATTGCACGCAGACCCCACAACGTTGACATGGCCGAAGCTGATTACGGCCGTTGAGCCAGACAAACTCTGGACAGCACTGAGCCGCGAAGGCTTTGCCTACGAACTGCGCGCCGAAACCGGCCCCGCCACCTATCAGGCCGACTGGCCGGTAGTCGCCATGGGTCCTGAAAAACACATCGCTTATGCCGTGCAGTGGTTCGCCATGGCGATCGCCCTGTTCGGTCTTTATCTCTATCTCGGCTGGCACAACGCAAAGGAGAAACACCATGGGAGCGGCCATGAATCCACCCAGCATGTCTGAGGCGAAACCGTCGGTGAACCGGCGCAAGGGCCGTATGCAACTGCTGCTGATCCTGCTCGGGGTGATCGGTCCGATGATCCTCGCCACCGGCATGTACAAGCTGAATTTCTGGGTGCCCGAGGGCCGCAGTTATCACGGCGAACTGATCGGCAACGGTCAGACCCGCGCGGACATCGGCGTGCAGGCCCAGGAAGATCGCTGGCAGTTACTGGTGACCGCGCCTAAGGATTGCGCGGTGGATTGTCAGCAACTGGTGTATCTGGCGCGGCAAATCCAGATCGGCCTGGGCCGCGATGCATCCCGCGCCAGCCATGCATTGGCCGCCGCGCAGACGCTGAACAGCGATTACGAGACTAAACTTCAACGCGAGTACCCGCAGTTGCAACGCTATTCACTGGACTTGCCTGCCTACACAAAAGGCGCCCAGAGCAATGACGCGCCGCACCTGTGGATCATCGACCCCCACGGCAATCTTGTGCTGCGCTACGACCCGTCGGTGAAGGGCAAGGACCTGCTCAACGATCTGCGCCACCTGTTGAAACTGTCGAACATCGGATAAGGGCATCGTCATGGCCAAACCTGGATTTCGCCTCGCGTTGTTTGCCACCTTGCTGGCACTGATTGTGGTGTTGCTCGGCGCCTACACCCGCCTCACCCACGCCGGCCTCGGCTGCCCGGACTGGCCTGGTTGCTACGGCTTCATCAGCGTGCCGAAAAGCGAAGCCCAGCTGGCCCATGCCGAATTGCATTTCCCGGACGCTCCGGTCGAGGCCCACAAGGGCTGGAACGAGATGGTCCACCGCTACTTCGCCGGCACGCTGGGGCTGTTGATCGCGGTGTTGGCCGGTCGTTCGTGGATGCATCGCCGCCATCCCGGACAGCCGGTGAAGCTGCCGTTGTTTCTGTTGGCGGTGGTATTTGGCCAGGCCGCGTTCGGCATGTGGACGGTAACGCTCAAGCTCTGGCCGCAGGTGGTTACCGGGCATTTGCTGGGCGGCTTCGCGACCTTGAGCCTATTGTTTCTGCTGACCTTGCGCCTGTCCGGCGTACTGCCGGCGCTGACCGTGCCACGACGTTTGCAGCACTGGGCGACGGCGGGGCTGTTGCTGGTGATCGGGCAAATCGCTCTCGGCGGCTGGGTCAGTTCCAACTATGCCGCGGTGGCCTGTATCGACTTCCCGACCTGCCACGGCCAGTGGTTGCCAGCGGCGGACTTCGCCAATGGTTTTCACCTGACCCAGCACATCGGTCCGAACTACCTCGGCGGGCAACTGGACAGCGACGCCCGTACGGCCATTCACCTGACCCATCGCATCGGCGCGTTGCTGGTCACCCTGGTATTGCTCGGTCTGGCGTGGCAACTGAAGGCAGTTGGCATGACGCGCCTGGCAGGCCTGGTGCTGATCGCCCTCGGCGCACAAATCACCCTGGGCATCAGCAACGTGCTGTTTCATCTGCCGTTGCCGGTGGCCGTCGCGCATAACGCGGGCGGCGCGGCGCTGTTGCTGACCATGGTACTGGTCAATTACCACGCCCGAACCAGCCTGGTCCGGGTCAAGCAAGCGCGCTGGCACTTCAGCCCGCGTAAACATTCAGCCGGGCCCATAACAATAAAAGGAGAGATGCCATGGCGATTCTGATCGGCGAACGTCCCAGTCAGGCGATCTGGCGTGACTACCTGGAGCTGACCAAACCCAAGGTCGTGGTGCTGATGCTCATCACTTCACTGGTGGGGATGTTCCTCGCGACCCGCGCCGGGGTGCCGTGGACGGTGCTGATTTTCGGCAACCTGGGCATCGCCCTGTGTGCCGGCGGTGCGGCGGCGGTCAATCATGTGGTGGACCGGCGTATCGACGCGGTGATGGCGCGCACCCACAAACGGCCGCTCGCCGAAGGCCGGGTTTCGCCAACCGCCGCGCTGACGTTCGCACTGGTATTGGCGGTCCTCGGACAAGCCATGCTGCTGGCGTTCACCAACCCGCTGACCGCGTGGCTGACCCTTGCCTCGTTGCTCGGCTACGCGGTGGTCTACACCGGATTCCTCAAGCGCGCGACCCCGCAGAACATCGTCATCGGTGGTCTGGCCGGTGCCGCACCGCCGTTGCTCGGCTGGACTGCCGCCACCGGTCATGTCAGCGCCGAGCCACTGCTGCTGGTGCTGATCATATTCGCCTGGACCCCGCCGCACTTCTGGGCGCTGGCGATCCATCGCAAGGAGGAATACGCCAAGGCCGACATACCGATGCTGCCGGTCACCCATGGCGAACACTACACCAAGATTCACATCCTGCTTTATACCTTCGCATTGCTTGCCGTCAGCCTGATGCCTTATGTGATCCACATGAGCGGCACGCTCTACCTGGTCTGCGCGCTCGGACTGGGTGCGCGGTTTCTGCAATGGGCCGTGGTGCTGTACCGTGGCACTCGGCCGCACGCGGCGATCAACACGTTCAAGTACTCTATTTACTACTTGTTCCTGCTGTTTATCGCCCTGCTCGTAGACCACTACCTACTGTTGAACCTATGACTCGAACCCAGAAAACCGTCTTCATACTCGTCGCCCTGGTCGCCCTGATCCTGGGCCTGACCGTCAACAAGGTGCTGTCCGGGAAAAACCAGGGCGATCCGACGGCGCTGATCGACGCTGGCATCATCTTGTTGCCGCAGAGCCGGAATCTGCCGGACGTGATGATGACCAACCAGGATGGCCAGCCGGTCGCGATCAATGAATTGAAAGGCAAGTGGAGCTTGCTGTTCTTCGGCTACACCTTCTGCCCGGACATCTGCCCGACCACCCTCGCCCAGTTGCGGCAGATCAAGAGCGAGTTGCCACCCGAGGCTGTGGATAAATTGCAAATCGTGCTGGTCAGTATCGACCCCAATCGCGATACGCCCAAGCAGCTCAAGCAGTATCTGGGCTATTTCGATCCGCAGTTTGTTGGCCTGACCCCGGCGTCGACCGATGAGCTGCAAACGATCGCCAACGCGGTGAGCATTCCATTCATTCCGGCGGACACCAGCAAGCCGAACTACACCGTTGACCACAGCGGTAACCTTGCGGTGATCGGGCCGGACGGCACCCAGCGCGGGTTCATTCGGGCGCCGTTGAACAATGCGAAGCTGGTGGCGCAGTTGCCGGTGATGCTCAAGCGCAACTGAAAGCACCACCAAACCCTGTGGGGGCTGTGTTTCAGGCACAAAAAAAGGGCGCATTCGATGCGCCCTTTTTTCGTTGCAGCAGTTCGATCAGAACGCCGGCACCACCGCGCCTTTGTACTTCTCGAGAATGAAGGCCTTCACTTCCGGGCTGTGCAGGGCAGCGACCAGTTTCTTCATCGCTTCGCTGTCCTTGTCGTCCGGGCGAGCCACCAGAATGTTCACGTAAGGCGAGTCGCTGCCTTCGATGAACAGCGCGTCCTTGGCCGGATCAAGCTTGGCTTCCAGCGCGTAGTTGGTGTTGATCAGCGCCAGGTCGACCTGGGTCAGCACGCGCGGGATGGTCGCGGCTTCCAGTTCGCGGATTTTCAGGTCCTTGGTGTTCTCGGTGATGTCCTTGACGGTCGACAGGATGTTGTTCGAATCCTTCAACTTGATCAGGCCGGCCTTGGCCATCAGCAGCAGCGCACGGCCGCCGTTGGTGGCGTCGTTCGGGATCACCACGTTGGCACCGCCAGGCAGTTCGGCAATGGTCTTGTACTTGCTGGAGTAAGCGCCCAGGGGCTCCAGGTGCACGCCGGTTACGGAAACCAGGTGGGTGCCCTTGGCCTTGTTGAACTCATCCAGGTACGGCTGGTGCTGGAAGAAGTTGGCATCCAGGCGTTTTTCCGCGACCTGCACGTTCGGCTGGATGTAGTCGGTGAATACCTTGACCTTCAGGTCCACGCCTTCTTTGGCCAGGGTCGGCTTCACGAATTCGAGGATCTCGGCGTGTGGCACTGGAGTGGCCGCAACGGTCAGGGTTTCAGCGTGAGCAGAGAACGCGGCAACGGCCGCGAAGGCCACGAGTAGTTTTTTCATTCAGCTAACTCCTTGTGCGGCGCCGGTTACCGGCGCCTGCCAGCGAATGGCCGGCTCATGTCTTTATTTACGGGAGAAATGCACAACCAATTTGTCGCCAACGGTTTGCAGTACCTGGACCAGTACCAGCAGCAACACCACGGTCACCACCATCACATCGGTCTGGAAACGCTGGTAGCCGAAGCGGATCGCCAGGTCACCCAGACCACCGGCACCCACGACACCGGCCATCGCCGTGTAGGACACCAGTGTAATGGCTGTCACCGTAATCGCCGCGAAGATGCCCGGGCGAGCCTCCGGCAGCAAGGCATTGGTGATGATCTGTCGCGTGGTCGCGCCCATGGCCTGGGTCGCTTCGATGATGCCGCGATCCACTTCACGCAGGGCGGTTTCCACCAGGCGGGCGAAGAACGGCGTGGCACCCACCACTAGCGGCGGGATCGCACCGGCGACACCCAGGGACGTACCGGTGATCAACACGGTGAACGGAATCATCACGATCAACAGGATGATGAACGGCAGCGAACGCAGGATGTTCACCATCAGCGACAACATCGCGTAGACGCCTTTGGCTTCCAGCAACTGGCGCGGGCTGCACAGGAACAGCAGCACGCCCAGCGGCAAGCCGAGCAGCACGGTGAACAACAGCGAACCGCCGAGCATCAGCAGGGTGTCGCCGGTGGCCAGCCAGATTTCGAACCAGTCGATATTGGCGAAGAAACTTGTCAGGGCTTCCATTAGCGCAGCACCTCCATGTGGACGTCGGCTGCGGTGAAGCGGGCAAAGGCCGCTTCCATGTCACCGCCGGTCACGGCCAGGGTCAGTTGCCCGTAAGGGATGTCTTTGATGCGGTCGATACGACCGGCCAGGATGCTGTAGTCCACGCCGGTTTCCCGGGCGACAGTGCCCAGCAGAGGCGCGTAGGTCGCTTCGCCCTGGAAGGTCAGACGCAGGATGCGCCCCGGGACGTGAGCGAAGTCGTCACGCTGTTCGCTTTCGTCGATCTGCTCGTCTTCCTGCACGAAGCGCTTGGTGGTCGGGTGCTTCGGATGCAGGAACACTTCGGCCACCGAGCCTTGCTCGACGATCACGCCGGCGTCCATCACGGCTACCTGGTCGCAGACCCGGCGGATCACGTCCATCTCGTGGGTGATCAAGACGATGGTCAGTTTCAGCTCGCGGTTGATCTCGGCCAGCAATTGCAAGACCGATGCGGTGGTTTGCGGGTCGAGGGCGCTGGTGGCTTCATCGCACAGCAGGATTTTCGGCTTGGTCGCCAGCGCACGGGCAATGCCGACACGCTGCTTCTGTCCGCCAGACAATTGCGCCGGGTATTTCTTGGCGTGGTCGGACAAACCGACCCGCGCCAGCAACTCGGCCACGCGAGAATCGATCTCGCTGCGCGACAGTTCGCCGGCCAGGGTCAGCGGCAGCGCCACGTTGTCAGCGACAGTCTTGGAGGCCAGCAGGTTGAAGTGCTGGAAAATCATCCCGACCTGCTGACGGAAGCGGCGCAGGCCGTTGGCGTCGAGAGCGGTGACTTCTTCACCGTCGACAATGATCTTGCCGCCGCTGGAATTTTCCAGGCGATTGATCAGACGCAGCAGGGTACTTTTTCCTGCGCCGGAATGACCGATCAAGCCGTAAACCTGCCCGTTCTCAATCGTCAGACTGGTCGGATGCAGGGCGGGGATTTCCTTACCGGCGACGCGGTAGGTTTTATGGACGTTTTGAAACTCGATCACGTAGCGAACCTTGTGGGGCGCGTTAGAAAAGGATCAGCGGTTAGCCGGGCGCGCATTTTAGCCTGTCCGTATAGAGGTTCTTAGCATTTATTTCGCATTTGTCCTGTCATTTGGCAATAACGCGATCAAAGGTCAGGAAAAAGGAACGGCTGAAGAAGCTCGCCCAAAGCCGAAGGCAATTTCGACCTGGTGGGCAGCATCGGTTTTGGGACAGGGAGGCGAAGGCCAAGGTGATTCCGGCCTGAGAGTTTTTTTGCCAGATAGGACGCCTTCGCGGGCAAGCCCGCGAAGCTTTTCAGGGTTTCCGAGGGCTAAGAACCATCTGCGCCGGAACACTGCGCAAAATCTGCCGCTCCAGCTTCAGATCAAACTCGGGATCGAGCTTCTTCACTCGTTTGGTCAGCAAGTTAGCCAGCCAAGGGTAATCGTTGGTACGCGGAGCCTGAATGCTCACGTCGCACTGAAAGTTCACCACATCGGCGGCGATGGCATCCAGTTGGCGACGCAGTTTGCCCATATCGTTGATATTCAGCACGACCGTGGTGCTTTCAGCCGTCAGGTCGATAACCTTGGCTTTTGGCCTGGCTTCGGCAGCCTTGAGGGCGGCTTCGGCTTTTTCCAGCTCGGCCTTGCGTGCCTGGGCAATCGAGCCGTTGACTCCGCCGGTCAGTGCCGGAGCCTTGGGCATCAGCGCGCGGGCACGGCTCAAGGCGGTCGCGGCGGCATCCACATCACCCTTTTGCAGCACGATCTGGCTGCGACGCAGATAGGCTTCGGCCAACTGCCGCTGATATTGCTCAAGGGACGCATCGTTGGGCGATTCGGCCTGCAAGGCTGCCAATTGGTCCTCGGCGGTGGCCAGTTCATCGCTGGCGATGTTTTGTTCCAGCTGCACGATGGCCGTGGCCCGTGCATCGGCGGCCTTGGTGGCTTCCGATGGCGTGCTTTGGCAGGCGCCCAGCAGCAAAGAAAATGCGACAAGGAGCAGATAACGGGAGGCGAACGACTTCATTCCTGCGACTCTCTATTTGCGCAAAAAACGAGCAAGTCTACACCCCTCGACGGGGCAGAACAAAACTCAGCAGAAATAGCGCGGCGGCCGTCACCACAATCGACGGGCCGGCCGGGGTGTCCTTGAACCATGACAGCGCCAGCCCGCCACACACGGCGAGTATGCCCAGCAGGCTCGCGCCCAGTGCCATCTGTTCTGGCGAGCGGGCGTGACGTTGTGCCGCAGCCGCCGGGATGATCAGCAACGAAGTGATCAGCAATACCCCGACAATTTTCATCGCCACGGCAATCACTACGGCGATCAACAGCATCAGGGCCAGGCGCAATCCCGCCACCGGCAGGCCTTCGACCCTGGCCAGTTCTTCATGCACCGTGATCGCCAGCAGTGGGCGCCACAACGCAACCAGCAAGAGCAGTACCGCAGCGCTACCGCCGAGGATCCAGGCCAGATCGGTCGGGCTGATCGCCAGCAGGTCGCCGAACAGATAAGCCATAAGGTCGATCCGCACTTCGTGCATGAAGCTTAGTACCACCAGGCCCAGAGAGAGCGTGCTGGGTGCGAGAATTCCCAAAAGCGTGTCGGATGCCAGTGGCTGGCGTTGTTGCAAGGTCACCAGCATCACCGCCAACAGCAAGCAGCCAACGGTGACGGCAACGGTCGGGCTGACATCCAGCAGGAAGCCCAGGGCCACGCCGAGCAATGCCGCGTGGGACAGGGTGTCGCCGAAATAGGCCATGCGCCGCCAGACCACGAAAGACCCCAGCGGGCCTGCGACGACGGCCAGGGCCAGGCCTGCAAGCAGGGCGTAGAGCAGAAAATCAGCCATGCTTGCAGCTATCTCCGTGAACATGGGGTTGACCCGACGCGGGCGCCTTGACCACCGAACCATGCAAGTCGTGGGCGTGGTCGTGATGGTGGTGATAAATCGCCAGGCTTTGTGCGTTTTTTCCGAACAGCTCGACGAATGCCGGATCGCCGCTGACCTGCTCGGGATGGCCGGAACAGCAGACGTGACGATTGAGGCAAACCACCTGATCGGTGGTGCTCATCACCAGGTGCAAATCGTGGGAGACCATCAGCACGCCGCAACCGTGACGGTCACGCAGGCGGGTGATCAGGCTGTACAGCTCAGCCTGGCCGGCCACGTCGACACCCTGTACCGGTTCGTCGAGTACCAGCAGTTCCGGTTCGCGCAACAAGGCTCGGGCCAGCAACACACGTTGCATTTCGCCACCGGAAACGCTTTGCACCGGGCTGTCGATCACCTGTTCGGCACCGACTTCCTTGAGTGCCGCCAAGGCCATCGCACGGTCCACGCCCGGCACCAGGCGCAAGAAACGCAGGACCGACAGCGGGAGGGTTGGATCGACATGAAGTTTTTGCGGCATGTAACCGACCCGCAGTTTCGGCTTGCGCCAGACGCTGCCGCGGTCTGGTTTCAACAGGCCGAGCACGGCACGCACCAGGGTGGTTTTGCCGGCGCCGTTGGGGCCGATCAGGGTAACGATCTGCCCCGGCTCGACGCTCAGCTCGATGTTGTCCAGCACCGATTGCCCGGCGAACGTGACGGCAACCTGCTCAAGACGGATCAGCGCGTTGCTCATCAAGCCCCCTGACAACCCGAGCAGAGACCGACCACTTCGACAGTCTGGCCTTCGACCACAAACCCGACATCCCTGGCGCTGGCGATGATCGCGTCGCTGATGGATCTTTGCTCAAGTTCGATCGCGGCGTGGCACATACGGCAGATCAGGAACTGACCCTGGTGAGCATGTTCCGGGTGATTGCAGCCGATGAAGGCGTTGAGCGAAGAAATCCGATGGACCAGGCCGTTTTCCAGCAGGAAATCCAGCGCGCGGTACACTGTCGGCGGCGCGGCACGGCGACCGTCCTGCTCGCTGAGGACCGCGAGAATGTCGTAGGCACCCAAGGGCTTGTGGCTTTGCCACACCAGTTCCAGTACTCGCCGACGCAACGCGGTCAGGCGCAGGCCTTGACGTGCGCACAGGACATCGGCCTCGGACAAAGCGCTGTGAACGCAATGTGAGTGGTCGTGGGGACGGCTGGCGATCGGTGTTTTTAGCATGAGCGGCGACGAGTTTTGTGAGAGACGTTATTATGTTACCCGTTCTCGCCTCTTCGAGTGGTCATCGTGTCCCGACTTTTTTTTGTTTTTGTCGCATTTATCGCAAGTTTTCTGCTGATCGGTTCAGCGCAGGCCGAGGTCAAGGTCCTTACCAGCATCAAGCCTCTGCAGTTGATCGCCGCGGCGGTGCAGGACGGCGTGGCGATCCCCGAGGTTTTGCTGCCGCCGGGGGCCTCACCGCATAACTATGCGTTGCGCCCTTCCGACGTACGCAAGGTGCAATCGGTGGACCTTCTGTACTGGATCGGCCCGGACATGGAAGGCTTCCTGCCACGGGTGCTCAATGGTCGTACGTTGCCCAACGTCGCCGTGCAGGATTTGCCGGGCATGAAACTGCGCCGCTTTGCCGAAGATAGCCACTCCCACGCCGAAGAAGCCGACGAACATGACCACGATCACCGTCCGGGCAGCCTCGATGCGCACCTGTGGCTGTCGCCGGTCAACGCCCGGGTCATCGCCACGAAAATGGCCGCTGACCTGAGTGCCGCCGATCCTGACAATGCCGCGCGCTATCAGAGCAATCTGAAAGCCTTTGACGAGCGTCTCGATGCGTTGGATGCGCGCCTGAAGAAACGCCTGGCCGATGTTCAGGGCAAGCCCTACTTCGTGTTCCACGAAGCCTTCGACTACTTCGAAGACGCCTACGGCCTCAAGCACGTGGGTGTGTTCAGCGTCGCGGCCGAAGTGCAGCCCGGTGCCCAGCATGTCGCGGCAATGCGCGCGCGGTTGCAGGAAGTCGGCAAGACTTGCGTGTTCAGCGAACCGCCGCTACGGCCGCGCCTGGCGGAAACCCTGGTGGCGGGCTTGCCGGTGAAGCTGGCTGAACTGGATGCGCTGGGCGGGTACACGCCGGCGACTGCTCAGGGCTATGAGCAGGTGTTGGAGAAGCTGGGGAATGATCTGGCGGGGTGCCTGGAGTCGTTGTAACCGACACCAGACCCTGTGGGAGCGAGCAAGCTCGCTCCCACAGGTCAAAGCCTTTAAAGGGCGAAAGGCAATGGCGTATTGACCGTCTGCCGCTGCGCCAGGCGCAACTGGAACTCCATCGGATCGTGAATCAGCACATCCTGCCCGGCGAACGACTCCGCCGCGATCAGGCGTGACAACCAGAACCGTACGCAAGCCACCCGCAGCATGGTCGACCACAACTCGGCTTCGGCCGCGGTGAACGGTCGCAAGGCCGCGTAAGCGCCCAGCAAGGCCCGCGCTCGCGGTCCATCGATCACGCCATCGTCGTTCGAGCACCAGTCGTTCAAGGCAATCGCCACGTCGTAGAGCATCGGCCCGGAGCAGGCGTTGTAGAAGTCGATCAGCCCGGTCAGGTGCGTGCCTTCGAACATCGCGTTGTCGCGGAACAGGTCGGCGTGAATGTTCGCCCGTGGCAGTGCCAGGATTTTTCCTTTCTGCCGGGTGATTTCTTCCAGCGCCCGCTGCAGCAGGTCTTTCTGTTCGGCACCGAGGTGCGACAAAAACTGCGTGCCCTCTTCCAGCATCCAGTCCAGGCCACGATCGGTTTTGCGCTTGATCATGTTGGCCTGGGTCGCCAGGTGCAGATGGCCGAGCAACTCACCGACCTGCGCACAATGTTGCGCGTTGGCTTGCTTGATGTGCTTGCCGGCCAGACGCGGTTGCAGCAGCGCAGGTTTACCCGCCAGTTCGCGCAGGGCCACGCCGTCGGTGGTGCGCAAGGCGTAAGGCACCGGCAAGTTCGCGCCGTGCAGCACGTCGAGCAGTTCGATGAAGAACGGCATTTCCTGAACCGGGCCGCGCTCGATCAGGGTCAGGACAAATTCGCCCTGCTCCAGGCTGATAAAGAAATTGGTGTTTTCGCTACCGGCGGCAATCCCCTGGAAATCAAGCAGGCGGCCGAGGCCATAAGGGGCGAGAAAAGCTTCCAGCTCGGGCCGAGCCAGGGGGGTGAACACAGACATGTTTAAACTGCCAGTACGGGCGCCGCTGTTGAGCCAGCGCCGATTAAAGTTAAGGACGACTTACCACTTAAAAATTTCCCACGCCGGAATCAGCATATCCGGGTAATCCGAGCGAATGAAGTTACCGTCCGACCCATCGGCGCGCACGAGAAAATACGGCTTGCCGCCTTTGGGCGTGACTTTGATCGCATACAGGAAGCCGTTTTGGCGGTATTCCTGAATGAGCTTGTCCCCTTCCGTGCGGATCGTGACATCCGGGTCTGCCGAAGGGGCGTCATCCGCCGCCATGACGGCCAAAGGTGTGATAGCAAACAAGCCAGCCAGCAACAGGCGATTTAGTGTGCGCATGATAACCTTGTCCCTTTGTCGTCAACGGTCCCGCTATTCTAGCGCCGGACCCGCCGAAAAGGTTGATCCTGCTCATGAGCCAAGCCCCCCTCGTCCTGGTGGACGGTTCTTCTTACCTGTACCGCGCCTTTCACGCGCTGCCGCCGCTGACCACGTCCAAAGGCCTGCCGACCGGCGCGGTCAAGGGCGTCTTGAACATGCTCAAGAGCCTGCGCAAGCAATATCCGGATAGTCCGTTCGCCGTGGTGTTCGACGCCAAGGGTGGGACTTTTCGCGATGACATGTACGCCGAATACAAGGCCAACCGTCCGAGCATGCCCGACGACATGCGCGTGCAGATCGAGCCGCTGCACCAGAGCGTGATCGCCCTGGGCTTTCCGCTGCTGTGCGTCGAGGGCGTCGAGGCCGATGACGTGATCGGCACCCTGGCCCGCAGCAGCGCGGCTGCGGATCGTCCGGTGATTATTTCCACCGGTGACAAGGACATGGCGCAACTGGTCGACGGTCACATTACCTTGGTCAACACCATGACCGGTAGCAGCATGGACGTGGAGGGCGTGAAGGAGAAATTCGGCGTCGCTCCGGAGCAGATCATCGATTATCTGGCGCTCATGGGCGATTCTTCCGACAACATTCCGGGTGTTCCAGGCATCGGCCCGAAGACGGCTTCCGGCCTGCTGGTCGGTGTGAACGGCGGTCTGACCGAACTCTATGCGCAGCTCGACATCGTGCCGACCCTGCCGATTCGCGGCGCCAAGACCCTGCCGGCCAAGCTCGAAGAGCACAAGGAAATGGCCTTCCTCTCCTATCAACTGGCGACCATCAAGGTCGATGTACCGCTGGACGTTGGGCTCGACGACTTGCAAATGGGCGCGGAAGATCCGGCCAAACTCTACGAGCTGTACACCCTGCTGGAGTTCAAGAGCTGGCTGAACGACCTTGATCGCGACGCCAAACGCCTGGAACTGAGCGCTGCCGCCGAGCCTGCACCGGCCGCCGATCTGTTCAGCGAACCAGAGGCCGAAGCACCGGCCGCCGCTGCTGAAGCCGCCTATGAAACCATCCTCGATCAGGCGCGGTTCGATGCCTGGCTGGAAAAACTGAACAACGCCAAGCTGTTTGCCTTCGACACCGAAACAACCGGCATCGATGCGCAGCAGGCGCAACTGGTGGGCCTGTCGTTCGCCGTTCAGGCTAACGAAGCGGCCTACATCCCGTTGACCCATTCCTACATTGGTGTGCCGCAGCAGCTGGATCGTGACACGGTCCTGCGCGCGCTCAAGCCGATTCTGGAAGACCCGGCCAAGCTCAAGGTCGGCCAGCACGCCAAGTTCGACATGAACATCCTGGCCAATTGCGCCATCGGCGGCGATCAGGACAACGGCATTACCGTGCGTGGCATCGCCTTCGACACCATGCTTGAGTCCTACGTACTGAACTCCACGGCCACCCGCCATGACATGGACAGCCTGGCGCAGAAGTATCTGGACCACACCACGGTGAGTTTCCAGGACATCGCCGGCAAAGGCGTGAAGCAGCTGACGTTCGATCAGATCGCCTTGGAGCAGGCCGGGCCTTACGCCGCCGAAGATGCGGATATCACCCTGCGCCTGCACCAGACCCTGTTCGAAAAGCTCTCGGCCATTCCAAGCCTGGCCAGCGTGCTGACCGACATCGAGATCCCGTTGGTACCGGTATTGGCGCGTATCGAACGCCAGGGCGCATTCGTCGACGCCGCCTTGCTGGGCGTGCAAAGTATTGAACTGGGCGACAAGATGGTGGCGCTGGAGCGTGAAGCCTTCGAGATTGCCGGTGAGGAATTCAACCTCGGTTCGCCCAAGCAACTTGGCGTGATCCTTTACGAGAAGCTCGGCCTGCCGGTGTTGAAGAAAACCGCCAAGGGCCAGCCATCCACTGCCGAAGAAGTGCTGGCCAAACTGGCAGAAGACGACTATCGATTGCCGAAAGTGCTCATGGAATACCGCTCTATGAGCAAGCTGAAAAGTACTTACACCGATCGTCTTCCGGAGCAGATCAACCCGCGTACCGGGCGGATCCATACCTCGTATCACCAGGCGGTGGCGTCCACCGGGCGGCTGTCCTCCAGCGATCCGAACCTGCAGAACATCCCGGTGCGTACCGCCGAAGGGCGTCGCATCCGCCAGGCGTTCGTGGCCCCGACCGGCTACAAGCTGCTGGCGGCGGACTATTCGCAGATCGAACTGCGGATCATGGCGCACCTGTCACGGGATGAAGGGCTGATGAACGCCTTCCGCCACAATCTGGACGTACACACTGCGACCGCCGCCGAGGTGTTCAAGGTCGAACTGGCCGACGTGACCTCCAACCAGCGCCGCAGCGCCAAGGCGATCAACTTCGGTCTGATCTACGGCATGGGCGCGCAGAAGCTCGGCAAGGACATCGGCGTCGACACCAAGACCGCCAAGGCCTACATCGATACCTACTTTGCCCGGTACCCCGGCGTTCGCCAGTACATGGACCGCACGCGCGCCCAGGCCGCCGAGCAAGGTTATGTCGAGACGTTCTTCGGCCGTCGCCTGTACCTGCCGGACATCAACTCCAACAAGCCGCAAGAGCGCGCCGCCGCCGAACGCACGGCGATCAACGCACCGATGCAAGGCACTGCCGCGGACATCATCAAGAAAGCCATGGTCGCGGTGGATAACTGGCTGGCCGCGTCGGGCCTCGACGCCAAAGTCATTTTGCAGGTGCACGATGAACTGGTGCTCGAGGTACGTGAAGACCTGGTCGACCTGGTTCGCGATGAAATTCGCGTGCACATGAGCGAGGCGGCGAAACTGGATGTGCCGTTACTGGTCGAAGTGGGTGTTGGAAACAACTGGGATGAGGCTCACTGAGCCTTCTTGTAGGAGCGAGCTTGCTCGCGATGGAGTGTCAGACACATCGATTGCGACTGAAATTCCATCGCGAGCAGGCTCGCTCCTACAGAAAATTGTCGTGTTCTGCTGCGGCAGAGTGCCGCGGCAGAAGGGCGCAAAAAACAGCTTAGTCCGGAGGGCGATCAGAGTTATTTCAAAGCTATTTGAAAAAAATCTGAACTAATCTTGCACACCACCACTCAGAGTTACTGAATGGCTGGTGAAGCCCTTCGATGCTCCTATGTTGTGTTAAGTGTTGGCAGATATCTGGACCCCGCCCTAGCGGTCTAGAGCTTGAACCCCGGAACTTCTCCCTCCCCATATGAAGCCCGGGGTTTTTTTTGCCCAAAGAAAACTGCCTGCGTGCGCCGCAGGCAGTTCTCGGCACTTACTGAGCTTCTGCTTCGGCACCCTTGTCCGCCAGTTCCATCCAGCCAGCCAGTACGGTGTAAGCATCTTCCAGGCCCATGCGTTTTGGGGCCGAGAACAGCTGAATCGTCACGAGATCGCCCCAGCCCTTGCGGATTTCCGCTTGAACCTTGAGCAGCGTGTTCTTGGCTGCGCCATAGGTCAGCTTGTCTGCTTTGGTCAGCAGAATGTGCATCGGCATGCCGGCAGCAACGGCCCAGTCGAGCATCAGCAAGTCGAAATCGGTCATCGGATGGCGGATGTCCATCATCAGGATCAGACCTTTCAAACTCTCGCGACCACCCAGATATGCCTCCAGGTGACGTTGCCAGTGTTGCTTGAGCGGGATCGGTACTTTTGCATAACCGTAGCCCGGCAGGTCGACCAGACGGCGTTCATCGTCTAGCTTGAAGAAATTCAACAGTTGCGTGCGCCCCGGCGTTTTCGAGGTGCGCGCCAGGCTGGCGTGGGTCAGGGTGTTCAAGGCACTCGACTTGCCGGCGTTGGAACGCCCGGCGAAGGCGACTTCGAAGCCCTCGTCATCCGGACATTGGTCGACTTTGGCGGCGCTGAGCATGAAGGTGGACTGTTGGCACAGACCGAGGATGGGATTCTTGAGTTGCATGGGATTTCCGATGTGGGCGGCGCCAGGAATGGGTGCGGCAAGCAGTGTCGCTTCCGTTTCAGTGACGCCAGTATATAATGCCGCAGATTTTGTGTGCGCTTTGTCCCAGCGTAGGATGAAGTTCACGAGAGCGACAGACCTTGATTGCGCACTAGAACGCAGCTCGCTCTCAACCCTGAAAAGGTCGTTTTATGACGAAATGGCTGCTAGCTGCCGGTGTATTGATGCCGCTTTACAGCGCTCAGGCTACACAGGATCCGGAAGCTGTGTACAACCGTGTTTGTGGTGCCTGTCATTCCGGCCAACTCCCCATGGCGCCGAAAAAAGGCGATCAGGAAGCTTGGACGCCGAGGTTGGCGAAAGGTATGGAGACGCTGGTGCAACACGTGACCCAGGGTTTCAAGGCGATGCCGCCGCGTGGTTTGTGCATGGACTGCAGTGCCGAGGATTACCAAGCCATCATCCTTTGGATGAGCGAGTAAGCCCGGTCCATAACTCTTAACCCTTAGCCGTAGTTGGATTAGCTGATGAAGAAATTGATCGTGAGTCTGCTGTTGACCGTGGGCATCTCCGGCATGGCCCATGCTGCAGGTGAGGCAGTACAACCGGGTGATGCAAAAGCCGGCCAGGCCAAAGCCGCCGTCTGTGGCGCCTGCCACGGCCCGGATGGCAACAGCATGGCGCCAAACTTTCCAAAACTGGCAGGTCAGGGCGAACGCTACCTGACCAAGCAATTGCACGACATCAAGTCGGGCAAGCGCACCGTTCTGGAAATGACCGGCCTGCTGACCAACCTGAGCGATCAGGACCTGGCGGACATCGCCGCCTACTTCGCCAGCCAGAAAGGCAGCGTCGGTGCTGCCGATCCGAAGATCGTCGCTCGCGGTGAAGCCCTGTTCCGTGGTGGTGACCTGGCCAAGGGCCTGCCATCCTGCACCGGTTGCCACTCGCCAAATGGCGCAGGTAACGCGGCTGCCGGTTTCCCGCACCTGGGTGGCCAGCACGCTCAATACGTCGGCAAGCAACTGACCGATTTCCGCAGGGAAGAAGGCGGCCGTACCAACGACGGCGATACCAAACCCATGCAGACCATTGCCAAGAAGCTGAGCGACGAAGACATCGCCGCGGTGTCCAGCTACATTCAAGGCCTGCACTAAGGCTGGCGGATCGGGCGTTGAACGGGGTGCTTATCACCTGCAACGTTAACGCTCGATTAATCCGTTGCAACGAGTATAAAAAGGGTGGCTTTGGCCGCCCTTTTTTTTGGCCGCTGCCGTTACACTACAGAACTCAAGCCCGCCAGGACCTGTCTGATAACAGGTCGCGCGAGGCGAAAAAATTTGTCCAGGAGTGAAGCATGCGTAATCTGATCATCAGCGCCGTTTTTGCCGCTGCCAGCCTGTTCGGCATGACTGCCCAGGCCGCTGAGGCCCCCGCTGCACCTTATGTCGAACTGAGCAACCCGGTTCCGGTCGCCGTGCCTGGCAAGATCGAAGTGGTAGAGCTGTTCTGGTACGGCTGCCCGCATTGCTTCGCTTTCGAGCCAGTGATTAATCCGTGGGTCGAAAAGCTGCCTTCGGACGTGAACTTCGTGCGCATTCCAGCCATGTTCGGTGGCCCGTGGGACGCTCACGGTCAGATGTTCCTGACCCTTGAAGCCATGGGTGTCGAGCACAACGTTCACGCCGCGGTGTTCAATGCGATTCAGAAAGAACACAAGAAACTGACCGACAAGAACGACATGGCCGACTTCCTCGCTACCCAAGGCGTGGACAAGGACAAGTTCCTCGCGACTTTCGACTCTTTCGCTATCAAGGGTCAGATCGTCAAGGCTCGTGAACTGGCCAAGAAGTATGAAATCTCCGGCGTTCCAACCATGATCGTCAACGGTAAGTACCGCTTTGACGTGGGTTCTGCCGGCGGTGCCGAACAGGCCCTGCAACTGGCCGACAAACTGATCGACAAAGAGCGAGCGGCTAACAAGGCTGCCGCCAACTAAGGGCAGTCACTGCCATGCGCCGATGGGGTACTGAACGCATCGTTGGCCTGCATGATCCGCGGGTCAACGAACATCATCTGGAGTCCACGGGCCTGCCCGCAGACAGTCGTCTGCGCTTGCTCAGCTTCAATATCCAGGTCGGTATCAGTACCGAGCGCTACCGGCATTACCTGACCCGGGGCTGGCAGCACCTGCTGCCGCACACCGGGCGTGCCGACAACCTTCAAAAAATCGGCAACCTGCTGGGCGACTTCGATCTGGTCGCCTTGCAAGAGGCCGATGGCGGCAGCCTGCGGTCAGGCTACGTCAATCAGGTCGAACACCTGGCCCAACTCGGTGCCTTTCCCTACTGGTATCAACAACTCAATCGCAATCTCGGTCGCCTGGCCCAGCACAGCAATGGCGTGCTCAGCCGATTGCGCCCATGGGCAATTGAGGATCATCCGCTGCCGGGGCCAAAGGGTCGCGGAGCCATTCTGGTGCGGTTTGGCGAAGGTCCGGAAGCGCTGGTGGTGGTCATGATGCACCTGGCGTTGGGCGCCCGGGCCCGCAGCCTGCAACTGGCCTACATCCGTGAGTTGATTGGCGACTACAAGCACCAGGTGCTGATGGGCGACATGAACACCCATGCCAGTGACCTGCTGCTACATTCCCCGTTGCGCGATCTCGGCCTGCTCGCGCCGCAACTGGAAGCGACGTTTCCCAGCTGGCGCCCACAGCGCTGCCTGGACCATATCCTGCTGAGCCCGAGCCTGACCCTGGAAAAGGTCGAGGTGCTGGCACAGCCCATTTCCGATCACCTGCCGGTCGCGGTAGAGATTCGTTTGCCGGGTTCGCTCACGGCCGATGCATTGCCCGCGTTGAGTCCTGCCCCTCGCGGAACCCCTGAATGAGCGACGAAGCACAGCGCTGGAAAGAGAAATACCTCAAAAGCATCGAACAACAGGAAAAGCTCGAACGTCGCTGGGACGCGCGGCTCGACTTGCTGCGTCGCGGGCTGGTGCGCAGCACCCTGGCGGCGGAAGGTACTGACCGCGCCGTTGACCAATGCATGAAGGAAATGCGCGAGGTCGTGCGCACCGATGACATGGACGCTGGTCTGGCCGCGCTGATTCCACGCCTGGAAAAAGCCGTGCTCGACTCGGAGCAGCGTCGGGAAACCCGGGTCAACCAGACCAGTGCCGCCCTGACCGCGCTGGTCACGCAACTGCAAACATTGCCGCTGCCGCGGGATGTGAGCCGGCCACTCAAGAGTTTCGCCAAGCAACTGGATGCGCGGGTCAGTCAGGCACGTGAGATACCCTTGCTGCTCAGCGAGCTGAGTGGCTTGCAGGGCAAGGCCCTGAGCCAGCTGGAGACCCCGACGGAGTACGGCCGGCCGGGCTTGCTGCAGCGGTTGTTCGGCGGTCGTGAGGCGGAGGAGACGGTGGCATCAGCGGCTACATCTCCTGGCCTGGCCTCTGTAGCCGCGGCCCCTGCGGCAACTTTCGATAGACCCCCTGCTGAGCGAGTTGAAGGCGAGTCTGCGCCGACCAAGCCAACCGTGGCTGCGCCTGCTCCGGCAGTCGTGGCTTTTGCCCCTCCTCCTACGGAGCCTCAACCGGCCAGTGCCGCCGCGGCAGAAACCGGACCGGCCGAGCAACCGACCCCGGAAACCATCGCGACGCCTCCCGAGTCGGAAACAAACCCCGACGAGCTGACCGCGCAAACATCGCCGGATAGCTTGTCATTACCTCCGATGCCCATGGAGGACGTGGCCGCTGTCGATCAGGCGTCAGCTGAACACGACATCCTCTATGCACTCCCGGATTCCCCTGAGCCCTCCTATAGCTCGGTGGCCAGCCACATCGAAGACACGCTGCTGGGGCTGCTCGACGACCTGACATTGCCCGAGCGCCATCGCCCGCAAGCCGAATCCATGCGCGATCGTCTGAAAAACGGTCTGAACTGGTACGAGTTGCTGCCGATCCTCGACGATTTCGCCACCTTGATGCTGGCCATTACCGACAGCGGCCAGCACGAGTTCGAAGTCTATCTGCAACGGCTGAACGAGCGCCTCGAGTCCTTCCAGAGCAACTTGCAGGCCGCCACCGCCGGACACGCCGACAATCGTTCGGCCGCGCGGCAGATGGACACGCAGATCCGCGAACAGGTCGATGGCCTGCAAAGCAGCATGCAGGAAGCCGCGGACCTGGAAGATCTCAAGCACGTACTGGAAAACCATCTCGAAGGCTTGCTGGGCACCATGGACCAGCACCAGAAGCAGCGCGATGAACGCGAGCAGGAGGTCGCTGCGCGCCTGCACAGCCTGGCCGAACGGGTCGCCCATATGGAGCAGGAGGCCCAGGGTTACCGCGAGCACCTTGAAGAGCAACGGCAGAAGGCATTGGTCGACCCGTTGACCGGGCTGCCCAACCGCGCGGCTTGGAGCGAGCGGCTGGATCTCGAAGTCACACAATGGCAGCAACATGGCAACACGCTGTTGCTGGCCATGCTCGACCTCGATCATTTCAAGCGTATCAACGATAACTACGGGCACCTGGCCGGTGACAAAGTGCTGAAAATAATCGCCAGCGTGTTGCGCAAGCGGCTGCGCGGGACGGATTTCATTGCCCGGTTTGGCGGTGAGGAGTTTGTGCTGTTGATGCCATCCACGGTGCCGGCGGCAGGGTTGAAGTTCTTGGAAGGCTTGCGGGCCGCCATTGAGGCCTGTCCGTTCCACTTCAAGGGAGAGCCGGTGACCATCACAGTGTCTATCGGGATGACGGCCTTCAGGCCGGGTGAACATAGCGATCAGGTGCTTAAAAGAGCCGATCAGGCCCTGTATCGCGCAAAAAATGCCGGCCGCAACCGGGTGGAACCGAGCTGACGGTTATTTGTTCCATTTTGTTTAATTCGATGGGATTGCCGTCCACCCGCAAGGCATTACGTTACACTGTTGCATTATTGTCTTGCGTGTACTGCCTTTCGCCATGAAATATTTTGCTCTGATCGTATCGCTGATTGTGCTTGCCGGCTGTGCCAGCGGTCCCCGTTTCGACACCAGCCACCCTTCGGCCAATTACGATAGCCGCGTACAGTTTGTGGTGGTGCATTACACCAATGCCTCGCTGGAGCGTTCGTTGCAGTTGCTGACCCACGGTGAAGTCAGCAGCCATTACCTGATCGGCGACGACAAGGGTGCCACCATCTACAAGCTGATGGATGAAAATGTGCGGGCCTGGCACGCCGGGGAGAGCGAGTGGAATGGCCGGACCTGGCTGAACTCCAGTTCCATCGGTATCGAAATCGTCAACCCGGGCTTCAAGGACACCCCGACCGGACGCGTGTGGTATCCCTACACTGAAGATCAGGTCCAGTCGTTGATCGTGTTGCTCAAGGACATCAGCAAACGTCACGGCACAAAGCCTCGCGACATCATTGGCCATAGCGATATTGCACCCTTGCGCAAGCTGGATCCGGGGCCACTGTTCCCCTGGAAGCGTCTGGCCGCCGAAGGCTTGGGCATCTGGCCGAATGAACAGTCGGTGGCGCGCCAGCAAATGCTGTTCGCCGAGCAGTTGCCGAGCATCAGCTGGTTTCAGGCGCAGTTGGCTCGCCTGGGTTATGCCTCGCCACAAACCGGCGAGCTCGATGTCGCGACACGACATGTGATCGCGGCATTTCAGATGCATTTCCGTCCGGCGCGCTTCGATGGCACTCCGGATGCACAAACTGCCGCGCTACTGTTGGTGTTGAATCAGACAAAATAATGACGCCCGCCCGACGGTCAGGGCTTTTTTCCAATCAGCAGCTATAACTCATTGGTAATCCTTCGGATATTTCACAATGACCGCTGCTCGAGAGACCTTCCGTAGTTGGTTCCATCGCCCCTGGTTCCTGGGGCTGATGTCTGCTGTCTTGAGCGCAACGTTATTGATGGCCGGAAGCCTGTTCGTCGCCATACACCAGGTCGAGCAAAACGAAAGCGAAGAAATGAATGCTCAGGGTGAACGCTTCCTCGCCCGTCTGGAACAGCTTTTCGGGCAACTGCGTGAAAGCCTTGACGATCTTGAAGCGCAACCGTTGCGCGGTTGCGATGCTGAAATGATCGCAACCTTGCAACAGGTTTCGTTCAATTATCGCTTCGTCTACGAAGCCGCCTACATGGACTCCTCGCGAATCTGCTCCAATCGCCCTCGCCAGGAAGGGCTGTCGCTGAGTCGATCGCCAGACATCAAGGGCCCGACTTACAGCTATTGGCTCAACACCACCACCGAACCCGATGAAAACCGCGCCGCGCTGATGCTCGGGCGCGGGAATTTCCGGGTGGCGACCTCTCGCGGGCATTTGACCGATATGGTCGACCTGTCGCCGGGCAGCAGTCTGCTGGTAGTCCTGGACCATGGCGCGCGCGCAATTCCGGTGCTCGGCGCTTCTCAGGTCTGGCCGCCGGCCGAGGCCTGGCCACCGAGAAACCGTGATGCGCTGCAGATCACCCAGACACGCCTGATATACCGGATGCCCACCGACAACCCGGAGTATCAATTGGTGTTGATCAGCCCACGCACCGGCATGCATATCCCGGCGGTCTGGTGGTGGTTGCTGCCGGCCAGCCTCGCGCTGGGCATCTGCGTTGGGTTCCTGGTGTTTCTGCTGGTACGCCAGCGGCAGTCGCTGGACGCCGAACTGACCGGCGCGATTCGCCGTGGCGAGTTGCAGGTGCTGTATCAACCGATCTTCGACCTCGATAGCCGCAACTGTGTCGGGGCTGAAGCGCTGCTGCGCTGGCGCAGGCCGGACGGCACCCTGACCAGTCCCGACCTGTTCATTCCGATGGCGGAGAACACCGGGCAGATTCGCCAGATGACGGACTTCGTCCTGCAACGCCTGCTCGAGCAACTCGGCCAGTTGCTACGTGCCAACCCGCAGCTGTACATCTCGGTCAATCTCGCTGCGTGTGATGTGATGGTTCCGCGGATTGGCCAGGTGATGGCGCGGTTGCTGACCCTGCACCACGTCGCTGCGCGGCAAATTGCCTTTGAGGTCACCGAGCGCGGGCTGGTCGATGTGGTGGTGGCCCGGGAAAACCTGCAAGCGCTGCGGGATGTCGGGCACCAGGTGTTGATCGATGACTTTGGCACCGGCTATTGCAGCCTCGCCTATTTGCAAACCCTGCCGGTCGATTGCCTGAAAATCGACAAGGCGTTCATTGATGCGCTTGGCCATGACGCCGCCAGCAGCGGCGTGGCCCCGCACATCATTCACATGGCCCAGTCGCTGCACCTGAAGGTGATTGCCGAGGGCATCGAACATGAGGCCCAGGCCGCGTTCCTGTGTAGTGAAGGCGTGAAGTTTGGCCAAGGCTGGCTGTTCGCCCGCGCGCTGAGCGCAGTGCAGTTCACTGAATTGATTACCCGGGGGCGGCGTCGGGGAGGCCGGCGCCTGGATGATGAAGCGTGAGGGTGACCTAAACGGTCAGCGTCATATAGAACTGAGTACCCTGCCCCGGCCGTGAATAGACACCTATCCGCCCGCCATGCAATTGCACGATTTCCTTGCACAAGGCCAGGCCGAGTCCGGCCCCGCCCTTCTTGCGTCCAACCTGCACGAAGGGCTCGAAGATCCGCCCCTGCTGACCGTAGGCAATGCCTTCACCGTTGTCCTCGACACTGATGATGACCCGGTCGCCGTGGCGCCGGGCCTGCAAGCGTATTCGCCCGCCAGAGCCGGTGTGACGCAAGGCGTTGTCGAGCAAGTTGTCGAGTACCCGCTCCAGTTGTGGCTGGTCGGCCTGCAACCGCGGCAAAGGTCCCTGCACTTCCACCAGCAGATTGATTTCCTTCTCTTCGGCCGCCGTGGCAAAGCGGGACCGAGCCTGTTCCAGCAACGCCTCGATGGAACACGGTGTCAGGGTGAGCTTCTGCAAACCGTTCTGGTAGCGGGAGAAATTCAGCAGATCATTGATCAACTGCATCAGCCGCTGCATCTCTTCATTCACGGTATCGAGCAGGTCGGCTTCCCGGGAGTCCGGGGCAAAGTGCGCACGCTCACGGAACAATCCGAAGGCCATGTGCATGCCGGTGACCGGTGTGCGCAATTCATGGGAGGCGCGCAATACAAATTCGCTGCGTACCCGTTCGAAGGCACGCTGTTCCGTAACGTCATGCAGCACCATTACCGCACCCAGAATATGACCCTGGGTATGGCTGACCGGGGTCAGGCTGTAGGTCAGCAGTCGCGACTCGCCATCGACTTCAACACTCAAGTCTTCCGGCGCCCGCTCCAGCGTGCCGCCGCGCAGCACCAGTTGCAGCTGCTCATCGAGCTCGGGGCGCTCCAGCGCCGTGCCCAACCCCTGACCCAGGCGATCGGACTCCCAGCCCAGCTGACGCTGAGCCACCGGGTTAAGGTGTTCTAGATGACCCTGACGGTCGATCATCAGCAGTCCGTCGTCGATGCTGTCGAGCACGGCCTGCAAACGCTGCTGACCGGCCAGCAGCTCATCGACGTTGGTGGCCTGATGTTCACGCAGCGCCTGGGCCATGATCCCGAAACGCCGGGTCAGCTGGTTCAGTTCCACCGCCGAAGAAATTGGCAGGGTGACATCGAAATTGCCCTGGCCGATATTGTCCGCCGCCTTGGCCAACGCCTCGATGGGCTCCCCGAAACGCCGGGCGATGGCCTGCGCGGTCACGAAGCCGATGATCAGCACCGCCAGACCCACCAGGCCAAGTAACCCGGCAATCAGCAGTGCCCGTTCCCGGGCCTTGCGCTCGGTATCGCTGATGTTATCCAGCGCGCGCTTGTGCTCGGCGATCAGACCATTGCGTAGCGCGTTGAATTTTTCCGTCAGGTTGTCGTGGCTACTAAGCACATTCGACGGGTCCGGGGACGTTTCATAAGCCTGGATAAAACTCTCGTAGTCGGCTTTGGCTTTTCTGAAGCCGTAGTCGCTTGCGGTTTCTGCCGGCTCCTGGGCGATGCCTTCCTCCAGCAGTTCGAAGTAATGCTGCTTCGAGGCGGCGAAAGCGGCGGAGTCAGGCTTCTCGCTGAGCATGATGATCAGTTGATCACCCAGGGTCTGACGCAGCTTGAGCCCCAGGTCCAGGGTGATGAAGTTACTGCGGATCAGTGCTTCCTGGCTGCCGGCCATCTGCATCACGCTGACCAGCCCGAGCAAGAGCCCGAGCAACGCGACGGTGATCAGTGCGGAGATGCTCAGGAAAAGCCGGGTCCGCAATTTCAGCGCCAGTTTCATCGGCTATTGCTCACAAGTTGTACTGTTTGCGTTTGCGGTACAGCGTCGAGGCGTCGATGCCCAGGGTTTTCGCCGCTTGATCCAGGGTGTCGGCGGTGGCGAGGATCGCGCCGATGTGGGCCTTTTCCAGCTCATCCAGGCTCAGTGCCGCGCCGATGCGCGGTACATTGTTGACCGGGGTTTCGGCCATGCCCAGATGACTGATCTCGACCCGCTCCTGCGGACAGATGATGCTCGCCCGCTCGATCACGTTGCGCAGCTCACGGATGTTGCCCGGCCAGCGATAGCCCAGCAGTGCTTCCCGGGCCTCGTCGCTGAAGGCGCGCGCGGGACGGGCGTACTCCTTGACGAAGCGCGCCAGGAAACGGTCGGCCAGGTTAAGAATATCTTCGCGGCGTTCGCGTAGCGGTGGCAGGTGCAAGGTAATGACGTTCAGGCGATAGAGCAGGTCTTCACGGAAGCGACCGTCGCGCACCATGTCCTCAAGGATGAGGTTGGTGGCCGCAAGGATGCGCACATCGGCACGGCGGGTCACCGGATCACCGACGCGCTCATATTCCTTGTCCTGAATAAAACGCAGCAGCTTAGGCTGCAATGTCAGGGGAAAGTCGCCGATCTCGTCGAGAAACAGCGTCCCGCCGTCAGCCTGGTTGACTCGGCCCAAGGTGCTTTCGCTGGCGCCGGTGAAGGCGCCGCGGCTGTGGCCGAAGAGTTCGCTTTCCATGAGCTCGGCAGTCAGCGATGGGCAGTTGATCGTGACGCAGGATTTCTTCGCGCGTTTGCTCCAGCCGTGAATGGCTTGGGACAGTTCGCCCTTGCCGGTACCGGACTCACCCAGAAGCAGGATATTGGCATCGGTCGTGGCAACCTGGCGGGCGGTTTCGAGTACCACTTTCATGGCCGGGCTGTGGGAGTCCAGACCATCCTTGGGCTTGCGCACCTCGCCTTCCAGGGCTTCCAGTCGGGCCGACAGTTGCCGGACTTCCAGCTGCTTGGCGGTTGCCAGTCGCAATTGATCGGGGCTGCACGGTTTGACCAGATAGTCGGCGGCGCCGGCCTGAATCGCATCCACCGCCGTGTCGACGGCAGAGTGGGCAGTGACGATCACCACCCGCATCCAGGGCGCCTGGATACGCATCTGGGCCAGCACATCGAGGCCGTTGTCTTCACCCAGACGCAAGTCGAGGAAGCACAGGTCGAAGACCTGCCGCTGCAACAGGGCTTCTGCCTGCGCGGCACTGGTGGCGGTGGCCACGCTGTAGCCTTCGTCTTCGAGGCAGTAACGGAAGGTACGCAGGATGGCGGACTCATCATCCACCAGCAAAATGCGGCCTTGATGCTCAGTGGCGGATTCCATTTTCCTGCGCTCCTTAATGAATGATCTTAAGTTAGTCTCGGAGAAATCGGGCAAGTTGCATGATTGATTCTGAGCCATTCCTGTCATGGCAGGGTAGCTCTCATCCGATGTGTCGGTTAGCCACCTGATTTTGCGGGTCTTTTGATAGATACCCGGTCTCTGCCAGCGGCCAGCGTGAATTTCTGACCTGCGCACCCTCCTCTCAATTCAAAAAATTTACGCCTTCCTTCAAACCAGTCGTGCAATACGCACGACGGCACAAGGAGCATCGTGCAGGATGCGCGCGTAGTGCTTTCTTTTATGTTCATAAGATATTGATATTAAAGGTAATTAATTCGAATCAAGGCTGGCATGCGCTCTGCAATTGTCTGGTTAACCAGGGCATTAAAAAAACGCCCGCTATCGAATACCGACCCCAGAGGTAGGAGTTCCAGGATGAATCGTCAACGTGCCGCCCACCTGCACCTCTGGCCTGTGCATATCCAGCAAGAACTGTTTGCTGTTCTGGCGCTTTTGATCACCCTGATCGGCGGCCAGCAGTTTCTACGCTGGGAGCAGAGCCGGCAGCCGGAAGCGCCAGGCCTGTCGACTCTGCATCCGACCCAAACCCAATTCAGTGCTGTCAGCAGCGGTCAGGCCGATAGCACCCCGATGCGCATGATGGATGTCGACCAGGCCAGGCCTGTGGGTGAGATACATCATCAGGAGCGTTGGGTGTTCTAGGCAAAACTTCCGCCGCACCCCATGCGCCGGGAAAACGCAGCACCTCTAAACAGAAGCGTAAGGAGAATCACCATGTTGAGCTGGGCAATCACATTCCTGATCATCGCCATCATCGCCGCTGTACTGGGCTTCGGTGGTATCGCGGGCACCGCCACGGGTATCGCCAAGATTCTGTTTGTCGTGTTCCTGGTGATGTTCATTGCCTCCTTCTTCTTTGGCCGTCGTGGTCGAGGCTGATATGAGAGGGTTTTTCAAGACACTGGCAGCCGCCCTGCTGTTGGGCGGTAGTGCCATGGCATGCGGGCTGGCGTTGCCCCTACATGCCTGAGGCCCCCATGCAGGGCTGGTTGATAGAACAGAATTTGTACACGAAGGAGGCCACAGCGCCTCTTTCCACCTGCGCCACCTGAGGAAGGCCGGCGCATGACCAAGGGGTCGGGACGTTCTGCCTGTTTCAGGGGCGCAGTGACCTACGGGTACAGGGAGTGCCTGCGCAAGGGCCGGGTCAGGAAAAGCTACTGCGCAAGTTCGCCGGACCGACAAGGCTCGACGGGCTTGCGAAGGGCTTGATCAAGCAACACATTGAAATAGAGCGCTCGTCTCGATTTCATCACTGTTATCCCGTCCTTATCCTTGTTGCGTCGGAAAATACTTTTCCCGGTGTTTCATCTGCGACCGTATATCGAGAAAAATCACCATTCTTTGGCCGCGATTTTTCCCTTCGTCCTGCGGGATTTTGCTGAAAAATCAACGCTCGGACACTGCTCAAAAAATGTTCAATCTGCTCTGTGATGGCCGGTTCACGGCACTTATGCCTGCCGAAATGTCGTATTCGAACCGGTTGGGACGCGCGTTTCGCTAAAAAAACCTCATGCCGATTCGGCATAGGGTAGGCGTTTACGGCATTAGACGGCGCTTCCTTGCATCGGAATAGTTGCGCCTTTTTTCGCCTGCCAGAGAGCCGCAAACACGCGCTCCGGGGCACCTTATACGGGGGGAAGATGCACTGGACTTTTTCGCCACAAGCGTTCCAGTTCGCGCATCTCCCTGAGTCAAACAACAAGTAAGGGTAAAGATATGAAGAAGGCAAAGCTTAGCCTCGCCTGGCAGATCCTCATCGGTCTGGTATTGGGGATTGCAATCGGTGCGCTGCTCAACCATTTCAGTGCCGAAAAAGCCTGGTGGATCAGCAACGTCCTGCAACCGGCAGGCGATATCTTTATCCGTCTGATCAAGATGATCGTGATCCCGATCGTCATCTCCTCCTTGATCGTCGGCATTGCCGGCGTCGGAGACGCCAAGAAGCTGGGGCGCATCGGCTTCAAGACCATCATCTACTTCGAAATCGTCACCACCATCGCCATCGTGGTCGGTCTGCTGTTGGCCAACCTGTTCCATCCGGGTGCCGGCATCGACATGAGCACCCTGGGCACTGTGGACATTTCCAAGTACCAGGCCACGGCGGCCGAGGTACAGCATGAACACGCGTTCATCGAAACCATCCTCAACCTGATCCCGTCGAACATCTTTGCGGCCATGGTTCGCGGCGAAATGCTGCCGATCATCTTCTTCTCTGTACTGTTCGGTCTCGGTTTGTCGAGCCTGCAGGCGGACCTGCGCGAGCCGCTGGTGAAGATGTTCCAGGGTGTATCGGAAAGCATGTTCAAGGTCACTCACATGATCATGAACTACGCTCCGATCGGCGTGTTCGCACTGATCGCGGTGACTGTGGCCAACTTCGGCTTCGCGTCGCTGATTCCGCTGGCCAAACTGGTGATCCTGGTTTACTTCGCCATCGCCTTCTTCGCTTTCGTGATCCTGGGCCTGATCGCTCGCCTGTTCGGCTTCTCGGTGATCAAGCTGATGCGCATCTTTAAAGATGAACTGGTACTGGCCTACTCCACCGCCAGCTCCGAAACCGTGCTGCCGCGCGTGATCGAGAAGATGGAAGCCTACGGCGCGCCGAAAGCCATTTGCAGCTTCGTGGTGCCGACCGGTTACTCGTTCAACCTCGACGGTTCGACCCTCTACCAAAGCATCGCGGCGATCTTCATTGCCCAGCTGTATGGCATCGACCTGTCGATCAGCCAGCAACTGCTGCTGGTACTGACGTTGATGGTCACCTCCAAAGGCATCGCCGGCGTACCGGGCGTGTCCTTCGTGGTACTGCTGGCCACCCTGGGCAGCGTCGGTATCCCTCTGGAAGGCCTGGCGTTCATCGCCGGTGTCGACCGCGTCATGGACATGGCCCGTACCGCACTGAACGTGATCGGCAACGCCCTGGCTGTTCTGGTTATCGCTCGTTGGGAAGGCATGTACGACGACGCCAAGGGCCAGCGCTACTGGAACTCCCTGCCGCACTGGCGCAGCAAGGAAAAACTGCCGGCGGGTGAAATTTCCAAGAGCTGATGCAATACCCCATGTGGGAGCATCTACCGCACCAGACAAACCCCGGAGAAATCCGGGGTTTGTCGTTTCTGGCCACCCCGCTATCATTCGCGGATCTTTTGGGGGGATTTGACTGATGCTCAATGGCCTGTGGCTTGGCTTCTTCATCGTGGCAGCCGTATCGGCGCTGGCCCAGTGGCTGATTGGCGGCAACGCCGGGATATTCGCGGCGATGGTGGAAAGCATTTTTGCCATGGCCAAGCTGTCGGTCGAAGTCATGGTGCTGCTGTTCGGCACCCTCACCCTCTGGCTGGGTTTTCTGCGCATTGCCGAGAAAGCCGGTATCGTCGAATGGCTGGCCAAGGCCCTGGGGCCACTGTTCTTGCGCCTGATGCCGGAAGTCCCGCCGGGTCATCCGGCCATCGGCCTGATCACCCTGAACTTCGCCGCCAATGGCCTGGGCCTGGACAACGCCGCCACGCCGATCGGCCTCAAGGCCATGAAAGCGCTGCAAGAGCTCAATCCCAGCGCTACCGTCGCCAGCAACGCACAGATCCTGTTCCTGGTGCTCAACGCATCCTCGCTGACCCTGCTGCCGGTGACGATCTTCATGTATCGCGCCCAGCAAGGTGCGCCGGACCCGACACTGGTGTTCCTGCCGATCCTGCTGGCGACTAGTTGCTCTACCATTGTCGGCTTCCTGTCGGTGGCGTTCATGCAGCGCCTGCGCATCTGGGACCCCGTGGTGCTGGCCTACCTGATCCCCGGCGCCCTCGCCCTCGGTGCTTTCATGGCGTTGCTGGCGACCCTATCGGCGACTGCGCTGGCCGGCCTGTCATCGATCCTCGGCAACCTGACGCTGTTTGGCCTGATCATGCTGTTCTTAGTGATCGGCGCGCTGCGCAAAGTGAAGGTCTACGAGGCCTTCGTTGAAGGTGCCAAAGAGGGTTTCGACGTCGCCAAGAACTTGCTGCCCTACCTGGTGGCGATGCTCTGCGCGGTAGGCGTACTGCGTGCGTCCGGGGCGCTGGACTTTGGTCTGGATGGCATTCGCCATCTGGTGGAATGGGCCGGTTGGGACACGCGTTTCGTCGATGCGCTGCCTACGGCAATGGTCAAACCCTTCTCCGGTAGCGCCGCCCGGGCGATGTTGATTGAAACCATGAAGACCTCAGGCGTGGACAGTTTCCCGGCGCTGGTGGCGGCAACGGTCCAGGGCAGTACCGAAACGACGTTCTATGTTCTGGCGGTGTACTTCGGCGCCGTGGGCATCCAGCGTGCACGCCATGCCGTCGGTTGTGCATTGCTGGCCGAGCTTGCCGGTGTGCTGGGTGCGATTGGGGTTTGCTACTGGTTCTTTGGTTGATCGGCTCCGTCAGTCAAGGCCTTCAGCGCGGCCTTGCGCTCGTCCGTCGGCAAGGCGCCGAGCTTTTCCACAGAGGCGTAAAATTGGAGCCAGTCGCCATTCTCCTGATGGAACAGCGCGGCAAAAGCCGGCACCCATTGGTCGTACAAGCCAAACGGCAATAGCCGGGCATTGTTCATCGGGGCATAGATCCAGGCGTCGTAGCGTTTGTCGGCGGCCCACTGGCTGTCGCGCAATTGTCGGTATTCGCTGCGCAAGCGCTCGAACTCGGCCACCTTGCGCTGGCGCATTTGTTCAGTTGGCAGCGGCAAGGTGTAAAGCTGTTCCAGTCGGGTGCGGGTCTTGAGCACCAACTCAGTGAACTGGTCGCGCTGACGCGCCTGCGCATTGTTATCCGGTGGCAGGTGGCGGTAGGCGCGCCATTGGCGAGTACCTTCCTGCTCGACGAAGGTGGCGAAGGATTCGTTGAACTCCGTGTCGTCCTTCACATAGAAGCGCTGATGGGCCAGCTCGTGAAAGATCAGCGTGGCCAGTCGCTCATCCCCCCAGCCCATCATCGAACTGATGATCGGGTCGTTGAACCAGCCGAGTGTCGAATAGGCCTCGACGCCGCCTATCGACACGTCCATGCCCTGCAAGCGTTGCAAAGCCGCTGCGCCGCGGGCTGCGCTCTGGCTGTAGTAACCGCGATAGGCCACGCAACCGGCGATGGGGAAGCAGTGGTTTACGGGCTTGAGGGAGAATTCCGGCGTGGCGAATACATTCCAGACGACGAAGGGCCGCCCAATGTCCGCGTACAAGCGGTAACTCTGGTTATCCGGCAGGTGCAATTGCTGGCTGGCGAAAGTTCGGGCCTTTTGCGATTGCTCCAGGTGTGTACGCAGTTTTTGATCGCGCGCCGGGTCGGCAATCACGCTGGAAACCGGCTCCCTGGCCCGCAGCAACTGCAGTTGGCCGCTGGCCAGTTGGCTGTAATAGCTGGCGCTGGTGCAGCCGTTGAGCAACAAAAACAACAGGCTCGGAAACAAAACGCGAAAAACGCGATCAAGTAACCCAAGGCTAGGAAGCGGCCTGATCACAATAATTCTTCCTTGGAGAGTCTTTCCGCAAGACTATCCCGCCTGACTGGAGCTCGCTATGCGCATGTTGATACTGACAGGAGGCCTGCTGATGCTGGCCGGCTGTGCTTTTTTCGGACTACCCCGCCCTGATCCTGCGCAAGCCTGGATCGACCTGGACTCGAAGCAAGAAGATACGAAGCTGCAGGCACTGGAGGTCGATGACAAGGCCACCGACGATAAACGCTATTTCCAGGTCCAGCCCGGTAGCCATGAGCTGACGGTCCGCTACCAATTCACGGTCCAGCCCACCAACATCGGCCCCGACGCCGAGCCGTTGTGGCGCGATTGCCAACTGAGCGTGAAATTCAACGACTTCAACGCGGGCGAGCGTTATCAGCTGCAGGCGGGGAACATCGGCTTTCGGCCTTGGGCGAAACTCTACGATCAACAGCGAAAAGTGATTGGCCAAGGCACGCCTGCGGGCTGTCAACACTCCTGATCGGCGTTATGCTGAATGCATAACCCCTTGGGACATTCATCATGCGCAGGTTGATGCTGTTGCTGGCTGCCAGCGTTGTCGCTGGCTGTCAGAGCCCGATGCCGACGGCTAATCCAAAGATGGCCTGGGTCGATTTTTCCACGCCCTTCCCTAACGACAAATTGCTGATGGCCGAGCGTCTGGATAAACAACGCTTGGCCGACGGGCGTTATTTTGAGGTTATGCCCGGCAGCCATGAACTGATCGTCCGCTTCGACTTCGAAGTACCTGGTGGCGGGGGCTTGAACATGATGGGCGGCCCTTCTGAACGCATATGTTACTTGACCATCAACTTCGATCATTTCGAAGCCGGCCAACGTTATGTGCTTGAAGGCCGCTCGATTGCCTTCATTCCTGAAGCCAGGCTATACAACGCCAAGCGGGAGATCGTTGCAGAAGATCGGGAGTCTTACTGCTTGATGTGAGGTGTCAGCGGTCGTTCTTCTGGTAGATGATTTTCCTGGTGCCGTTTTCGCACGAGCCAACGACCATGTTCTGGTCGTGTACCTCGTCGTTGGTGACGATTTCAAGCGTGTAGGAAGTGACGCCGCTGGCCTGAATCTTGGCTTCGATCTCGGCCTTGAGTTCTTCGCAGGGTTTCGGTGCCGCCAAGGCCGAAGTGGCCAGTGCGCAACAGATAACCGCCAAGGCAAAACGTTTCATGGTTGAAGCTCCTTTGAGGCAGCACGCACAATCGTGGGTTTTCGCTGCTGTCATTTATTCGACCACAGTTTTAGCTGGCAAGTCTGTCGCGACACAAAAAAGATCGTAGTCTTGAGCACCTTTTACCGAATGATCCCGGCAGATTGCGCAAGGCTGCGATCTTTTGTTCTCAACGAAAATCTAGCCGACCAACGTTGCCTCCAGGCTGATCTTCGCATTCAGCACTTTGGACACCGGACAGCCCTCTTTGGCCTTGTTGCTGAGTTATTCGAACTGCGCCTTCGTGGTTTTCGCTTGCCAGGGTTGTGAGGATAGACGGCGGGGCAAAGTTCATCTCGTCAGATCAGTCTGCTTTTTTCACGGGATTTTTTACCCGGCTATTGAAACTCGGGTATATGCCCTCATTGCATGAACACGCTTTTGGATTCGGCAGGTTTGCGTTCGCAAGAACAAACCTGCGCCCTCAATTGGAGAAGCAGGTTTATGAAACGACTGTCCGATATCAAGTTCTCGACCCTCGATCTGGTGCCAGTGCGCGAGAACGGCAGCGCGGCCCAGTCGCTACGCAACTCGCTTGACCTGGCGCAGCACGTCGAGAAGTTCGGTTACAACCGCTTCTGGGTGGCTGAGCACCACAACATGGATGGCATCGCCAGTTCCGCGACTTCGGTGCTGCTCGGTTATCTGGCCGGTGGTACGTCGACCATTCGAGTCGGTTCGGGCGGGGTGATGTTGCCCAACCACGCACCGTTGGTGATCGCCGAGCAGTTCGGCACCCTGGAAAGCCTTTATCCGGGCCGGATCGATCTGGGACTGGGGCGTGCCCCTGGTTCCGA
This sequence comes from Pseudomonas sp. GL-RE-26, assembly GCF_019956275.1. Taxonomy (NCBI): domain Bacteria; kingdom Pseudomonadati; phylum Pseudomonadota; class Gammaproteobacteria; order Pseudomonadales; family Pseudomonadaceae; genus Pseudomonas; species Pseudomonas sp. GL-RE-26. The sequence continues at coordinate 10,979 of NZ_JAHBDI010000011.1, read as the reverse complement.
CCAGATGACCGCACGCGCGCTGCGCCGCGAACGCTCCGGCAGCGCCGACGACTTCCCGGAAGATGTGGCGGAACTGGTGCGCTACCTCGGGCCACGTACCCCGGACCAACGCATCATCGCCATGCCGGGAACCGGGACTAATGTGCCGGTTTGGTTATTGGGATCGAGCCTGTTCAGTGCGCAATTGGCCGGTGAGCGCGGCCTGCCCTACGCCTTCGCCTCGCATTTCGCACCGCGCTACATGCATGAAGCGATTCGGGTCTACCGCAATCACTTCAAGCCGTCAGCCGTTTTGGACAAGCCCTACGTGATGCTCGGCGTGCCATTGGTGGCAGCCGATACTGACGAGCAGGCCGATTACCTGGCGACTTCGGTGTTCCAGCGGATTCTCGCCCTGATGCGTGGCCAAAGCCTGGTACAGCGTCCGCCGGTGAAGACCATGGACGGCCTGTGGCTGCCCCATGAGAAAGATGCCGTGCACGATTTCCTTGGATTGGCCATGATCGGCAGCCCGCAGAAAATCCGCGCCAAACTCGAGGTCCTGATCGAACAGACCCAGGCCGACGAGCTGATTTTCACCTGTGACCTGTACGAACATGCCGATCGCGTGCATTCCTACGAGCTGCTGGCGCAGGTCATGCGGGGCTGATGCTCAAACGACAGGCATGAAAAAGCCGGCGCCACGGCGTCGGCTTTTTCATTCGGGCGAGTATCTGTCTACTTTTTATAGACGATCACTTTGGCGCCCTCTTCGCATTTGCCAACAACTTTCCCGCCGGCAGCGGCACCTTTGTCGACAATCTCCAGCGAATAACCGGAAACGCCCTTGGCATCAAGTTTCGCTGCAATTTCGGCTTTCAGCTCTTCGCATGGTTTGCCGCCCGCCAATGCGCTCCCCGCAAGGCTCAACAAAGCTACTGCCAACATAAACTTCTTCATCGGTTGCATTCCCTGGTCGGATCATAGGGGTAACCAGCCGTCAGCCGGACGCACTCATGGAGTGCTTTGCCATTCCCTATGGCATTCGACCGGCGTGCAAGTTCAGAAGACTAGCCCAAAGTCAGCTGCTGGCAATCCGGAATCCGACTTTCAAGGTCACCTGAAAGTGTGCTGCCTTGCCGTCCCTGATGTGCCCACGGGTCTCGGTCACTTCAAACCATTCCATGTACTTGATGCTTTTGCTGGCTTCGGCCAGCGCGTTATTGATCGCATCTTCGATACTGCTGGTGGACGAGCCGATCAGCTCGACTTTCTTGTAGGTGTGATGGTCAGACATGGCGTTCTCCTCGGCGTGTGAATTACAGACTAGCAGTGATTTTTCCTATTTCTTCTGTTGGCCGTTCCGAGTGTGAAGTTCAGATTTTCTGCACTTTCTCGAACCCATGAAGTCCCAACCAACACACGCCACTCATCACCGATGCAGGAGAGCCACCATGGCCAACACCTCGTTACGCAAAGCCTCATTGCAAAGCATGGAAGCCGAGATCGAGAGTCTGCTCAAGTCTTTGGAAAGCCTGAAGGACGACGCCTCGGACGAGTCGCGTAAAACCCTCAAGACCCTGAAAAGCAACGCCGAGAATGCCTTGAAGCACTCGCGCCATCTGCTTGCCGATGCTTATGAAGAGGTCAAGGTCAAAACCCGCGAAACCGGGATTGCCACCCGGGACTACGCCCAGGACCACCCCTGGACAACAGCTGGTGTCGCCGTGGGCGCATTGGGCCTGCTGGCCGCTTATCTGTTGTGCAAGCGTGATTAATCCGCTCGACGCAGTTCGTTCTTGAGCCACTGCGCCAGCTGCCGGGCGCGCCCGTCCGCGGCGCGCTTGGGTAGCCACAACGCCAGTTGCGCCGGGGTTTCACTGAAGCCCCAAGGCGCAACCAGGCGGCCGGCCTTCAAGTCCTCCGTCACCAAGGGTTCGGGGGCAATCGCCACGCCCAGACCTGCGACAGCGGCTTCCAGCAAGTAATACAAATGTTCAAATCCCTGACCGTACTTCAGCGCCCTGGGGTCGAGCCCGCGTGGTTGCGCCCAGTTCGGCCAGGCTTGCGGGCGTGAGGTGGTGTGCAGCAAGGGTTCGTTCAGCAGCGCGGTTTCCGGCGCTTGCTTGAGCCGTTCATAGCCGACGAACCTAGGGCTCATGACCGGGCCGATACGTTCGCTGGCGAGTTCAAAAACCTGCATGTCCGCCGGCCAGGGTGGCTCGGCAAATACCAGCAAGGCATCGAGCCCCGGTCTTCGCGGATCCAGATCGCCTTCTCCGGCCGACAGGTGCAGGCGCAAGTCCGGCAGGTCGGCATTGAGTCGCCCCAGTCGCGGGATAAACCAGCGCGCCAGCAGGCTTCCCGAGCAACCGAGCACGAATGGCGCATCGGCTGTGCTTTGTGTGAGTTCGGCGCATACGCTGCGCAGACGCTCGAAGGCTTCGCTGCTGGCGTCACGCAGGCGCAACCCGGCATCTGTGAGTTTCAGGCCGCGACCGTCCTTGATGAACAGGCTTACGCCGAGGTGTTCTTCAAGCACCTTGAGCTGCCGGCTGACCGCGCCGTGGGTGACGTGCAGCTGTTCGGCCGCCTGACTGACGCTGTTCAGGCGGGCAGTGGCTTCGAAGGCGCGAAGCGCGTTCAGCGGAGGAAGGTCATGGCTCATTGGATCTGTGAGTTTTCCTGACAGGTTGTGGCGATCTTATCGGTTTTCAGGCCGGGGCGTCAGGGGTAGAGTGAAGCCCACTATCTCTTTATGCATCACTTCACGCATTCAACTGGAGCGCCCCATGACCCAGACTAATCTGCGCAACGGCCCTGATGCCAACGGCCTGTTTGGCGCGTTCGGCGGCCGCTACGTTGCCGAAACCCTGATGCCGTTGATCCTCGACCTGGCCCGTGAATATGAGTTGGCCAAGGAAGATCCTGCATTCAAGGAGGAACTGGCCTACTTCCAGCGTGACTATGTCGGACGTCCAAGCCCACTGTACTTCGCCGAGCGTCTGACCGAGTTCTGCGGCGGCGCGAAGATCTACCTCAAGCGTGAAGAGCTGAACCACACCGGCGCGCACAAGATCAACAACTGCATCGGCCAGATCCTGCTGGCGCGGCGTATGGGCAAGAAGCGCATCATCGCCGAGACCGGCGCTGGCATGCACGGTGTGGCCACTGCCACCGTCGCTGCGCGTTTCGGTCTGGATTGCGTGATTTACATGGGCACCACTGACATCGAGCGTCAGCAGGCCAACGTGTTCCGCATGAAGCTGCTGGGCGCCGAAGTGATCCCGGTGGTAGCCGGTACCGGCACGCTGAAAGACGCGATGAACGAAGCCCTGCGTGACTGGGTGACCAACGTCGACAGCACCTTCTATCTGATCGGCACCGTGGCCGGTCCACATCCTTATCCGGCGATGGTTCGCGACTTCCAGGCCGTGATCGGCAAGGAAACCCGCGAGCAGTTGCAAGCCCAGGAAGGTCGCCTGCCAGACAGCCTGGTGGCGTGCATCGGTGGTGGTTCCAACGCCATGGGCCTGTTCCACCCGTTCCTCGACGACAAGAGTGTCGAGATCATCGGCGTTGAAGCCGCCGGTTACGGCATCGAGACCGGCAAGCATGCGGCCAGCCTGAACGGCGGCGTACCCGGTGTATTGCACGGCAACCGCACCTTCCTGCTACAGGACGACGATGGCCAGATCATCGACGCCCACTCGATCTCCGCTGGCCTGGACTACCCGGGCATCGGCCCGGAACACGCATGGTTGCATGACATCGGCCGTGTTCAGTACACCTCGGTGACCGACGACGAAGCCCTCGCTGCATTCCACCAGTGCTGCCGCCTGGAAGGGATCATTCCTGCCCTGGAAAGCGCCCATGCCTTGGCTGAAGTATTCAAGCGCGCACCGACCCTGCCAAAGGATCACCTGATGGTGGTCAACCTGTCCGGCCGTGGCGACAAAGACATGCAGACCGTGATGCACCACATGGAACAATCGAAGCAGGAGAAACACTGATGAGCCGCCTGCAAACGCGTTTTGCCGAACTCAAGGAACAAAACCGTGCCGCCCTGGTGACCTTCGTGACCGCCGGCGACCCGGGCTATGACACCTCTCTGGCAATCCTCAAGGGCTTGCCTGCGGCTGGCGCCGATGTGATCGAGCTGGGCATGCCCTTCACCGATCCGATGGCTGACGGCCCGGCCATCCAGCTCGCCAACATCCGTGCGTTGGGTGCCAAGCAGAATCTGGCGAAAACCCTGCAAATGGTTCGCGAGTTCCGCCAGGACAACAACGAAACGCCGCTGGTGCTGATGGGTTACTTCAACCCGATTCACATGTACGGCGTACCGCGCTTCATCGCCGAAGCCAAGGAGGCCGGCGTTGACGGTCTGATCGTGGTCGACCTGCCGCCTGAGCATAACGGCGAGCTGTGCGACCCGGCGCAGGCCGCGGGCCTGGACTTCATTCGCCTGACCACGCCAACCACCGACGATGTGCGCTTGCCGACCGTACTTAACGGCAGCTCCGGCTTCGTCTACTACGTCTCGGTGGCCGGTGTGACCGGCGCCGGCGCCGCCACGCTGGAACACGTCGAGGAAGCGGTCGCCCGTCTGCGCCGCCATACCGACCTGCCGATCAGCATCGGTTTCGGTATCCGGACTCCGGAGCAGGCAGCGTCCATCGCGCGTCTGGCCGACGGTGTAGTGGTGGGCTCGGCGTTGATCGATCACATCGCCAATGCCACCTCCCCGGAACAAGCCGTGGATGGCGTGCTGAGCCTGTGCTCGGCATTGGCCGAAGGCGTGCGTAAGGCCCGCGTCAGCTGAAGGTAAAGCTCCGATTCAGAGACTAAACAGCAAAAAGGGCTTCAGGACTGCGTTCTGAAGCCCTTTTTGCTGCGTGACTAAACGCTGTCAACCTTGTGGGAGCGGTATCAAGGCAACTCTATCCCGCCCGATGCCTTGTGCAGTTTGCGCAGGTGTTCACCAATCTGCTTCACGTTGGCCTCGTTGGCGGCCATTTCGGCGGCGCGGCCCGGTTCAAGCAGCGCTCTCACTTCCTTGTCCAGGTCCCCGGACAGCGCCAGGAGCTGCTTCTGGCGCTGACTGGTTTCCGCTTCCAGATGCTCCCACTCGCTTGGTTGCGGCAAGCCATAACCGTTGGTGCCCAGCAGTTCCGCCGGCCGGCTGAGGAAGCCACTGTTGGCGAGAATGTCCTTGAGCGTTTCGTTGGCCTTGTCCATGCCGCCATTCTTCAGCTCTCGGGCGCCCAGATAGCGCTGCTTCACTTCATCCTGGGCCAACAGCAACTGCTGACGGAAGCTGGCCTGTTCCAATAGCAACAACGCCGCGCTGGTGCGCAAGTCAGCCTGCTCGAACCATTGCCGACGTTCCGCGGCTTTCAAGTCGAGCCAGTCTTCGACGGTTTTCTGCTTGATCGGCAAGTGCTTTTTCAGGATTTCGAACATCGCCTGATAGCGCTCGCGGAAGGAGTCGAAACGATAACCCAGGCGCAAGGCTTCTCGTTGATCGTCCAGCACGCTGGTGTCCGCCAGTCCGCGGCCCTTCAGTACTTCCAGCAAACCGTTGGGCATGATGTTGTCGAGCCCCACCAATTGCGGGTTATTGGTGCCGCCACGCAGTAATTTCAGCTCTTCCACCGCGCAGTTGTTCGACAGGAAGAAGTAGTTGCCGTCGTAGCTCCAGTGCATCTCGGCGGCACGTCCGACCACGTCTTCAATCTCAGTGCGTGACAGGTTCAGGGGCACAGAGGCCAGGCTGCGCAGTTCGGTCTTGGTGTATTCGTCGATGACCTGGGACAGCGGCAGGATAAACAGCCGTGACGGGTATTTACCCACCAGGCCATCCCAGCTCGACAGCTGTACGTCGCCGACGAAGGCGCGGTACGACAGCACCAGATGCTGGTCCAGATCCAATCGGCAATCCGGTCCGCGTGGTCGGCCCGGCGCACAGATCACCAGGCGCAACATGCTGTGGCCCCAGCGGCTGAACAGATTCTGGTTGGCCTCGGCCAGCAGATAGTCAACGGCATAGACCCGCTCCGGATCGACCTGGCCCAAAGGTGTCTTGGCGAAGTCGTTGCCGGCATTGAGGAACGCGAAGGTCTTGCTGCAGGTGTCTTTGGCTGCAGGCGCCCAGCCGAAATGTTCCTTGTAGTAGCTGTACAGCGCGGGACGGCGGCAGGCGTAGCTCGGGTCGAGGAGGAAATACTCCATGTTGACCGCGACGAACTCCTTCGGACTGCTGGTCTCGTAGATGTCCGGGCTGCGAGCAATCTGGCGATTGTGCTGTTCGCGCTCACCGCGACGGCCTACGTATTGCTGCCAGCCGGCGAGGTCGAGCAGACGCGGATCGTCACTGAGGGTAAAACGCCGATCGGACTGACCCCGGCATTGGTCGGGAATGCCAACCAGCCCTGAGCTGTTGTTGCGCTGGGTGCAGCGCTGAATCAGCTTGCGTTCGGCATCCGGCCACAGGCGTGAGCGATCGTAGATGTGAGTCAACTCGTGCAACACCGTGGCCAGCATTTCCCGGCGCACGGTGCCGTGGGGGCGATGGGTCTTCTTGGTCGCGGCGCTGCCATCGGTGAGACCGGCCAGCAGGTTGCGGTTCAGATCGAGTTCGGACACCAGTGACGCCTGACCGTAGGCATTTCTCGGCATGTCATCGGTCCAGCCGACGTCGATGCGTCGATCGAGTTGCTCGATAAAGCGTGGCGGCAGTGCCTGCATGGCTTCATCGAGCAACGCCTGGCTGGCTTGCTGTTGCGCGGGAGTCAGACCTTCGGTCTTGAGCTGTAATTGAAGGCCTGCGTGGGCCGTGTTGCCGAGCAGCAACAGGGCCCAGGCCAGCAGCCAGGCGCCTGGACGCTTCACAGTGCGAGGATGGCTTCGGCGAGATCCTGGTCACTGGCGTCACGAGCTTCCGGCACGCGGGTGCGCAGCAAATCGAAGGCGGATTCCAAGTGAGCGCCACGAATGTCGCCATTGCTGGCAACGAAACTGGCGGCGTCGTCCTGGGCTTCGCGCACGATTTTCGAATCGCGAATGGACGTGGTGGTGTCGGAGGTGAAATCGAGTGTGCGCTGGGTAGCACGGATCAGCATATTACTGGTGGCAACCAGAGTATGTGCCTGGGCCACATCGGCCAACAACAGTAGGCCTAAGGTGGCAGCAATCAGCGGGTTACGCATGGAACGACTCCAGAAAAACAGGGTTAACTATTGGACGAGAATTGCCTGTGCCAGTTCAAGGTCGCTGGCATGAAGTTTTGCCTGGGTTCGGCGCAGATACCGCAGGGCCGACTCCAGTCGTGCGCCTCTCAGTTGGCCGTCGCTGGCAATGAATGCCGCGGCGTCGTCATGGGCAGCGAGCAGCAGTTTATGGTCGAAGGGGGCGGAGGTCACCAAACTTGTGGCGTAACCACTGGCGACGATGCCCTGGGTGGACAGGTTGAAGGCGTCATAAGCGTGGGCCGATCCGCAGTAACCAAGAGTAAGAAAGACTGGAACGATCAAGAAACTTGAAGGGAAATGCATGAGACTCGACAGTTGAATGTGAGTCCCCAGCCTAGCGCAAGGCCCGGTCTAGAGCCAGCGCCGAAACATCGGGGCACGTTAGGCATGCCCCATGTCCATACAGTCGCTTAGATCGTCAGGATCGCCTGCGCCAGTTGTGCGTCGGTTGCGTTCAGCTGTGGCGCCTGGCGGTGGATGTGGTCGATGGCGCTTTCCAGCTTCACGCCGCGGATGGAACCTTCGCTGGCGACGAAGCTGGCAGCGTCGTCACGGGCCGCGAGGACGATCTTGTCATCTTTGAACGACGACGAGACGACATCGGTGGTCGCATCGGATGTGGCTTTGAGCGCGTTGACTACAGCGTCAGTGGTCACGATGAAGCTGGTTGCGCTGGCATTGGCTGCCACGGTAAACAGGGCTGCAGCGCTGAGCAGACGGAGACGGGACATGGGTAACTCCTTTGGGTAAACCAATTGAAAAATGGCGCAGTATCTGCAAAGTCAGACGCCAAGCGCTTGGCGCTCGCCACGTTCTGGCTTGATATTAGGCCTGAGTGTGTCAGTTCGAACAGCCCGTCATGCAAACTGACCGTCAGCGCCAGAACGGTTTATCTAATTCATTGATGCGCTCAGCGTGGCTGATGCCAAGATCCGATAGCTGACGATCATCGAGTTGAGCCAGTAAGCGTCGTGTTCTTGCCCTTTCCAGACTAGTGAGGAGTCCTGATAGCAGAGCTCTAACCCGGTGCAAGTAAGGTCTTGATCGAACTGATGGGGTGGAAACATCCTGTAAAGAATTCATGGCGCGGTCCCTGTCCTGATAAGTGGAGGGCTCCATGCTGACACCGGTCGAATATCCGCTACAGACACACCGCGACGATATTGTACTCGTCCAGTTTGAGGTTTTTGCAAGCTGTACTGGTGTTCGTAGCTCCCTACTGTAAAAGCGGATTTGACAGGTCAAAACGACAAAGCCCGTCGTGGTTTCCCACGACGGGCTTTGTTTGTTCAATTCGGGTTGCTGGCGGTGGACCTTAAGGTCAGAGCCAGCGACGCTAACTTAGCGCCAGAACGGCTTGCTCAGCTCTTCGTAGCGTTGTGCTTCGCTAATCCCGGCGTCAGCCAGCAGACGCGAATCCAGACGAGCCAGTTGATGGCGGCTGGTGATGCGGCGCTGCCACAGCATCAGGTTGGCAAAAACGCGCAGAGGCAGGGAAGCCTGGGTTTTTGCAGCAGTGTCTTCGAAGAACAGTTCGGAACTGAGTGTACGTTCCATGGTTGACATCCTTCCGCTTATGGCGGGATTAGGTAGTGGTTTAACTGGTGCCCATGATCCTCTCGTTTGCCTAGTCTCTGTAGATACAGTTCATCTGTATTGTGAGAGCTCAGTTAACTGTTTATAGGGGGTGTACTGGTCTAAATTGAGGCAACTGTACCTATCAGCACCATTAAGGTGCAAAAATGCTGTTTTGACTCGGTGGAGTAGGAGTTTTCCCTAAGAAATGACCAGTACAGTAGTACAGTTTTTTTCATATTGCGAAGAGGCAAGAGCAAACTGACGAAACTGTGTTTGCGCCAGCTGCTATCTGTACCAATTACTTCTTCAGCATTTGCCCGGTTTCTTCCAGGTTGATGTGCCAGCTCAGGGCGTCACGCAGGATGTGCGGGGTGTGCCCACCGATGGCGCACGCGGCGGTGAAGTAATCATTCAGCGCCTGGCGGTAATCCGGGTGCACGCACTTGTCGATGATGATCCGGGCGCGCTCCCGGGGCGCGAGGCCGCGCAAGTCTGCCAGGCCCACTTCAGTCACGAGTATGTCGACGTCATGTTCGGTGTGGTCAACATGGCTGACCATCGGCACCACGCTGGAGATCGCACCGCCCTTGGCGATCGACTTGGTCACGAACACGGACAGGTGCGCGTTGCGCGCGAAGTCGCCCGAGCCGCCGATGCCGTTCATCATCCGCGTGCCGCAGACGTGAGTGGAGTTGACGTTGCCGTAGATGTCGAACTCCAGTGCCGTGTTGATGCCGATGATGCCAAGGCGACGCACGACTTCAGGGTGGTTGGAGATCTCCTGTGGGCGCAGGACCAGTTTGTCCTTGTAGCGCTCCAGATTGCCGAACACGTCGGCATTGCGCCGGCTCGACAGGGTGATCGAACTGCCCGAAGCAAAACTCAGCTTGCCCGCATCGATCAGGTCGAAGGTCGAGTCCTGCAGCACCTCGGAATACATCGTCAGGTCTTCGAACGGCGAGTCGATCAGGCCACACATCACCGAGTTGGCGATGGTGCCGATACCGGCTTGTAGCGGGCCGAGCTTGTTGGTCATGCGTCCGGCTGCCACTTCCTGTTTGAAGAAGTCGATCAGGTGGTCGGCAATGGCTTGGGTCTCGGCGTCCGGCGCCAGCACCGTGGAGGGCGAGTCAGCCTGGTTGGTGACCACGATGGCGACGATTTTTTCGGGTGGAATCGGGATGGCGGTGCTGCCAATGCGATCGTCGACCTTGACCAGCGGAATCGGAGTGCGGGTCGGGCGGTAGGTCGGAATATAGATGTCGTGCAGACCTTCGAGATTCGGGTTGTGCGCCATGTTGATCTCGACGATCACGTGCTTGGCGAAAATCGCGAAGCTGGCCGAGTTGCCGACCGAGGTGGTTGGCACGATATGCCCTTGCTCGGTGATCGCTACGGCTTCAATCACGGCGATGTCCGGCAGCTTCAATTGCTGGTTGCGCAATTGCTCCACGGTTTCCGACAAATGCTGGTCGATGAACATGACTTCACCGGCATTGATCGCCTTGCGCAGGGTGCTGTCGACCTGAAACGGCATGCGTCGCGACAGCACACCGGCTTCGGTCAACTGCTTGTCGAGGTCGTTGCCCAGGCTTGCGCCGGTCATCAGGCTGATCTTCAGCGGCGTGACCTTGGCACGCTCGGCCAGCGCCTGAGGGACGGCCTTGGCTTCGCCGGCGCGAGTAAAGCCACTCATGCCGACGGTCATGCCGTCCTCAATCAGAGCGGCAGCGTCGGCGGCGCTCATCACTTTGTCCAACAACGAAGGCAGGCGAATACGGTCACGGTACATGGATTGTTATCTCGGGCAACAGGTAGCAGGACGTGCAGTCTAGTGAATTACGCCGGCTTCTGTCCCGCTACCAAGGTCGCAATCGAGGCGTCTATTCCGGGCCTTTCAAGCAAAACACCGTTACCGGATCGGTAACAAAAGGATAGTTTGTCCGACGATTTGCGCAAACAAAAACGCCCCGACGAGTCGGGGCGTTCTGTGTGCCGCAGAGGGTTAGTCGACGGCTTTGACCATGTCTTCGATGACCTTCTTAGCGTCGCCGAACACCATCATGGTTTTGTCCAGGTAGAACAGTTCGTTGTCCAGACCGGCGTAGCCACTGGCCATCGAGCGCTTGTTGACGATGATGGTCTTGGCCTTGAACGCTTCGAGGATCG